>NZ_JAKPCB010000103.1:0-668036 GCF_023347575.1 Brenneria tiliae
GGGTCCCGTCGCCGCTGCTGGCCTGCTTGGTCCCGTCGCCGCTGCTGGCCTGCTTGGTCCCGTCGCCGCTGCTGGCCTGCTTGGTCCCGTCGCCGCTGCTGGCCTGCTGGGTCCCGTCGCCGCTGCTGGCCTGCTTGGTCCAGTCGCCGCTGCTGGCCTGCTGGGTCCCGTCGCCGCTGCTGGCCTGCTGGGTCCCGTCGCCGCTGCTGGCCTGCTTGGTCCCGTCGCCGCTGCTGGCCTGCTTGGTCCCGTCGCCGCTGCTGGCCTGCTGGGTCCAGTCGCCGCTGCTGGCCTGCTTGGTCCAGTCGCCGCTGCTGGCCTGCTGGGTCCCGTCGCCGCTGCTGGCCTGCTGGGTCCCGTCGCCGCTGCTGGCCTGCTTGGTCCCGTCGCCGCTGCTGGCCTGCTTGGTCCCGTCGCCGCTGCTGGCCTGCTGGGTCCAGTCGCCGCTGCTTTCTGAGTCGCTATCGGTTTCTGATATAATCGATTCGGCCGTTGGCATTTCCATACTATTAAGTGATTGAATCATACGGTCGCCGGCGGCAGCTTCGGCACGAGGAAGTTCTGGTGTTCCCCAAAACGTTTCATATACCTTTCCGACCAGCCATGAGGCATCATCGATTCGGTTATCATCAAGTAACGCCTGATGCACGTCAGCGTATTCGCCACCCTGTGGGAATTTTTCGACGAACCAGGCGTAACCACCCCTGCATGCCTCCCAGGACTTCACCTGGCCTTTTGTGATCTTCAAAATACTATCGCTATCGATAGCTTCATTTTTTTCGGTTTTCATTGGTCTTGCCTCTGTTGGTTATTGCGGGATTTCGTCAGCGTCAGCGCTGACATGCGGATGATGCTCAATGCAAAGCAGGCGCTGGATTTTGTCTTCCAGTTCACCGGCTTTAACTTGCGCGTCAGCCAGAATTTTTTGCTGCTGGTTTTTGAGATTTTCGACCTGGAGGTTAACCAGATCGGCGGGGGAAACTTGGGGAACCGGGGCGGTAACCGCGCAGGTGCCAAACAATGTGTAACCTTGCTGTGACATGTCACACGTAGTTACTACGATATTTTTTGAATGCGGGCATTGGTGGAAATAGAGAGTAACTTCGATTTCGGTGATATCTGGCGCTTTCATAGCGATCCTCGTATACTGATGCCGATCGGTATCGGCCGTTGGTTGGTATTGGTCTTGCCTCGCGGCGACTTTGGTCGGTTGCCGCAGCTTCCCGGTAAACTTTGGTCGGTGAACCGGGGTAAAGGAGCCTGCCTAACGGCAGGCTTTTTTACGTCCGTATGCTGGTGAAAAAAAATGGCGCATCAGCCTGCGCATTCACCACAACTGAAAGGGCACTTGCCACGTTTGGCACTGCGGCACGTATGGGTTAGGTTATGAGCCTGTCATACGCCAATACCCTTACAGTTGGGTGCTCCGTAACGAGGAGCTGACGGCACTGTTTTATCCGTGGTTTATCGAGGACGCAGGCTGACCCCGTTTACGCGCCATCGGACGGCCTTAGCATTGACTCTCTATGCGTCAGGAGAACACACCGCGAACGGTGGAGAGCGTTCCAAATCGAATTCAGTTGTGGTCTTTCCCGCAAGTCAGCGTATTATTCGGGCGCGCACCTCCGATGTATGTGCCGGTTACGCTTTCCGGCGTCGCTTTACCGACTCAACAAGTCAGAACTTACGACCGTCTCTGGTGCTACCCATAACGCCGGGCCAGCGGGTCGATCATTGAGGTCTTGCCTGCCACGCTTTCCCGCCGTGGCCACGTGAATTCTTATAAAAATGGGATGACTATTACCGCCACTACGCCGCCAACCGCTATCGATGCCACTGACGCCGCCGCAATCCATAAACCCAGCACTTTCAATGCAAAAATTACGTTGCTCATGCGTTTTCCCCCTGCCGCTATTTCCCGGCTGCCAGAACGTTTACCCGATCAACTGCTGCATGGTTTGTGCTGCGTTGATGGGAATGAATTTAGACAAAACTGAATTGTTAGTCAATCCAAAATTTAGAAATAACGAACAGTTGGGGCGTGAAAATTCTCATGTAGCTGATTTTTATTTAGAAGTTATTTTGTTTTTCTTGCCTGGAGAAGTTCTTCAAATAGGCGATTGAACCCATCCACTTTTTCTCGAAGGTCTTTTAAGTGGCGTTCTTTTTCTGATTCAGGAAGGGATGAAAAAAGAGTTAATAACTCCAACTCTCTCTCATCAAGCTCTTTAGGTGTGGGCGCGGCTTCACCTGGCTGCTGATCGCTGTCGCCATACAGTATCCATGTGGGAGAACATTGCAAGGAACTGCTCAGTGCGAAAAGGTTTTTACCCCCCGGCTCGCTATCGTTAGTCTCCCATTGTGAGACTGTCACATGAGAAACCTTGATCAGTTTTGCGAGTGCACGTTGCGTTAACTTGAGTTCTTTTCTGCGCGCTCTGATGCGCTCACCAGGTGTATTCATAATTAGTTAATTCTAAATTTTCTTGACTTAGATATCCTGAACACCTAGCTTGTCAGTTAAATCTAACAAGGGGGTGTGTTCACATGTACAAATCCGATGCCATTAAATATTTTGGCAACCTGACAAAATTGGCGGATGCCGCCGGCGTTAAATTGCCGTCAGCAAGCGCGTGGGGGGAGATCATTCCCGAGCGTCGCGCCGCTCGCCTAGAGCGCCTAACTAACGGCGCCCTTAAATATGATCCGGCCCTTTATCAAAACCGTGACGGTTTGAATAAGGGTGCAGCATAACCATTACCACCACACAAATCTGATTGTGATTAATCAGTTTAGCGACAGGAGACGCGCGTGGAAAACATCGAAGAATTGAAAGCCGAGGTCGAGGCATGGGCCGTTGAGGTGGGACAGGACACGGTGGCGATCGAGATAACCCGACAGTTTTTTATTGTCGGCGGCGATCCGAATATTCGATTGCGAGAGACGGCGCAGGGCGGCGTGGCTGACTGGAAAGCCATCTACAACAACAGGCAACAGATTTTCCGCTGGCTGCGTAGCGATTCAAAGGCATCAAGCCGAAAGGTTAAGGCGCTGGCGCCGGCCATACGTGAAGCTCTGCCGGCGGAGCGGCGGGCGCGCCTCGGCGGCGGTTCCGTGCAGCACCTGGTTTGCGTTGCTATTCGTGAGTTTTCCACGGCGATCATTTCCGTGCTGCTGAATGACCGTGACATATCACGGCAACTTACGGCGGCAAATACGGCGCTGGCGGCGATGGAACCCGCATTACATCAACGGCGGCTGACCACCGCATTATCGAGGCAAGACCAATGCTAAACCGAATAGACCGAATCACATACCGGAATGGTTTCCGGATTAATGGCGAGCTAGTTGCCGCCGCTGATATCGAACTCGTTTTTGCGCTTCGCCGCGCCGCCGCGTTGTCTTTGTGGGAGCAGTACGAGCAGCGTAAAGCCGAACTGTATAGCCGCGGACTTTCTCAGGCAGAGTATCAGCGGGCATGCCGCCAGATTGCCGACGCGCTGGGGATCTGATTATGAGCATGAATTTAATGGCTAAAGCCATGAACCAAAAAGTTGGTAACCCGCTAAGAAAACTGGTGCTGTTAAAGCTGGCTGATAATGCGAATGACAAGGGCGAGTGCTGGCCGTCATACCAACACATTGCAGATCAGTGCGAGTGCAGTAGGAGCGCGGTTAAGTCCCATATCACGACGCTGATAAAAATGGGGTTTTTAACCAAAGAGAACCGATTGGGGGAAAATAACGGCAAGGGTAATACGTCAAATGTTTATTATCTGAAGCTCGATAACCCTGGGGCGTCAGAAAGCATAGGTGGGTCACCAGAAAACCCCCCTGGGGCGTCAGAAAACCCACCCCCTGGGGCGTCAGAAAACCCCAGAACCAGTCACTCTTCTGAACCAGTCAATGAACCTGTTATTGGTGAACCAGCAAAAGCTGATTCACCGTCACAGCCAGCGGAAAAAATCGATTATCAAAAAATTCTGGACGTGTATCACGACACGCTACCGGAAATGGCCCAGGTGAAAATCCTCACGGACGCCAGGAAGAAAACAATCCGCAACTTCTGGAAGAAATTTAAATTCAACTCTGACCGCTGGGAAGCCTATCTGCGCTATATCGCCAGCAACTGCCGCTGGATGCTGGAAGACCGGCCGAACGGCCGCGGCGGATTCTGGAAACGCAAGAACCTGGATTATCTGGTGACCGAACGCTGCTACGTGGCCGTCAAGGAGGAACGCGCGAATGACCAATGATCCGGTTGTGCCGCACAACTCCGCCGCAGAGCAGGCCGTTATCGGCGGAATGATGCTGAATACCGACGAGGAGCGCCGTCACGGCGTCATGGCGCTGTTAAAACCAGAATCGTTTTACCTGCGTACCCATCAGATGATTTATCGCCGCCTGGTTGATTTGGCGCGCTCTGACAAGCCAACCGATTTAATCACGCTGGGTGAACTGCTCGAATCAAACGGCGAACTGGAGATGGTCGGGGGATTTGCCTACCTGGCGGAAATGGCCCGCGTGCCGATGGCGGCCAACACGCTGGCCTATGCCCGCATCGTTCGCGAGAAAGCGGTATTGCGTTACACGCTGGAAAAACTGTACGCCTGCATCGAGATCGTGGGTGCGAGCAACAGCGCCAGCGTGGAAAGCCGGTTAAGCAGCGTTCAGCAGATGATCACCGCGGTTGTTGATCACGCTACCACCGGAAAGCGCGGCGGGCTAAAAGCGGCGGCCGATGTGGTTGGCGAATGGGTTGATGAGCTGGATCGCCGGTTTAGCGATCCCGCCGGCGCCGCGGGGTTCACGCTGGGTATCGAGGGGCTGGATACGCTGATGGCGCCGAAACAGGTTTTGCGCGGCGCCCTGGTTGTCATCGGCGCCCGGCCGAAAATGGGTAAAACAGCCACGTACAACAAAATCGCCACACATTTCGCGCTGAATCACCGGCTGCCGACGCTGGTTTTTAGCCTGGAAATGACAGACCGGGGGATCATCGAACGCATGATAGCCCAGGAGGCCGCTATCAGCTCAAACCTGTTTTACAACGGCGCCTACGATGATGTGGAAATGGCGCGGGCGATGGCAAAAGCCACAGAACTGGCCGAATCAAATCTGATGATAGACAGCACGCCGGGTGTATCGCTGGCGCATATCGTTGCCGAGTGCAGGAAAGTGAAGCGGCAGCGCGGAAATATCGGGCTGGTGGCCGTCGATTATCTGACGCTGATGAAAGGCGAGGAGGCCGAGCGCCGCGATATCAGCTACGGGGCAATAACTACCGGGCTAAAGAATTTGGCGAAAGAGCTGGATTGCGTTGTTCTGCTGCTGACCCAGCTAAACCGGAAACTGGAAGAGCGGGCCGACAAACGGCCGTGGCCGGCAGACAGCAAAGACACTGGACAAATCGAGCAGGATTGCGACGTGTGGATAGGGCTGTACCGCGACGCGGTTTACAACGAACAGGCCGATAAAACGCTGATGGAACTGATTTTGCGCCTGAATCGCGAGGGGCCCAGCGGCACCGCATACGCTCAGATGATTGACGGCTACATCAGAGATATTCCGCCCGATGAAGCCCAGCGCCTGGCGTCGGTCGGGCAAGAAAAAAGCCGGCGCTACGGCAAGAAAAAACCGATTGAAGAATTTTAACCGCGCCTGACCAGCGCTTAACCAACCGAGGCAAGACCATGACAACGACAGACGTAATTTTTCCGAAACGCACCGTTATTGACGATGGATGCGATTATACCGCGCTGATCCTGTGGCGCATGAACGCCAACGCTCGCGCCCGTACCCGTTCACCCTACGTGCCGGCGCCGGTCCCGGTTCAGGTAGTTAAGCCCAGGCTGGGACCGGAACCGAAAACCCGCACTCCCAAGATGAAAGCTCGCAAAACGCACACTGGCACGGTTATCAGAAATGCCGGTCGGCGCCAGGTAAGGCTGAGCGAAACCGCGACGGGCTGGATAGCGGGACCAAATGAGGTTTATTACAAAAACACCGGCGCCCGTATAGGCTCCCCGGGGCGATCTCGGTTATTGCTCGACAGCATCCAGCAGATAGGGAAGTAACCATGTCCAGGGATTATCTACCGCCCGGACTACCCCACAATCGCGGGGAATGGCCGCAGGAATACAGGGAAATGGAATGGTGGGATCTGCGCGCCAACCAGTTAATCAATCAGCTGATAGCCGGGAAAATATCGCGGCGCAACGTTGAGCGTGAACTGGAAACGATTGATGAAAAATACCGGGAACATTTCAAGGCGCGCTTGAACCACTGGCGCGAGTATCACAACCAAAAACGAGGCAAGACCAAATGACCACAATCACAACAGATGTGCTCGCCGGAGCCATCCGCGCCGCGGCGATAAAAGCGGCAACAACGGAAGAACAGCGCGTGCTTAATTTCGCTGCCGGGCAATTCGAAATACTGAACGCCGATAATCTGCGCCTGCTGCGCGAGCTGGGGGAATCCGAGACGCGCGTCAACCGCCTGCGCCGGACCTCAAAAGAGCTGCAGGAGGAAAACCAGCAGTTACGGACGGAACACGCGGAACCGTTTATGTACGGCATCGCGACACCAGACGGCAGGGCATACTTTGATGAGTTTTGCGTGAGTGAAGACAAGGGCCTGCTGGAAGATGAAATTTATTATCTGAACGAAGATATAGCGGACGAAGCGCCTAAATATTCCGTTGTTCCGCTCCGTGTTTCTGGCGTGGAGGGGGAATGATGCAATTTATTGTCAATTCTCTGTGTCTGGCGCCCAACGCAATCAACACAATTAGCGTGTCTGGCGGGAAAGATTCGTTGGCGCAATGGTTGTTAGCCATAGAATCCGATGTTGAGCATATTCCCGCATTTGCTGACACCGGTCACGAACACCCGCAGACAATGGAATATATAGATTACCTTGAAAACCGCCTCGGTAAGATAAGGAGAGTTAAGGCTGACTTCACAAGGCAAATTGAAGGTAAGCGGCGGTTTATTGCCGAAAAATGGCCTGTTTCGCTGGTTGCGGAATGCGGCTTCACTCCCGAACGGGCGGCCGAAATCATCAAGCGGGCACTATCGCTGCTGCACCCCACCGGCAATCCGTTCCTCGACCTATGCATGTGGAAAGGGCGTTTTCCATCTACGCGCCGGCGTTTTTGCACCACGGAACTGAAGCATGAACCCATTCGGGTTCAAGTCGTCGATCCGCTCATCAACAACGGCTTGAATGTCATCAGTTGGCAAGGTGTCCGTGCCCAGGAATCCCGCGCGCGCGCCGGCCTTGCCGAATGGGAAGAGGGTTTCGACATCGGGCCGCGTCTGGCCATCTATCGACCGATCCTGACGTGGACGCACGATGATGTTTTTGCTTTGGCTCGTCGGCATGGCATCAAGCCCAACCCTCTCTATCAGCAAGGTTGCAAGCGGGTAGGTTGCATGCCGTGTATCAACGTCAGCAAGTCCGAGCTGGCGGAGATATTCAAGCGTTGGCCGGAAGAAATTGCTCGCGTGGCCGAATGGGAGCACCTCGTCGCGGCGTGCTCTCGCAGGCAGAACAGCACGTTCTTCCCCTCGACAAATGATCCGGTGAAATCTGAACGCCGCATCGATTTCATATCCGTAGAAACGCACGGAATCGAGACATACCGCGAATGGGCTATGACCGAACGCGGCGGCCGGCAATTTAATCTGCTGGGCGAGACCGAGGACCTCACCGTCTGCAACAGCGTCTATGCGGGGGTGTGCGAATAAAGTGGCTAAGTCAGCAGCAGAACGTAAAGCGGCGCAGCGGAAGCGCCAGCGTGAATCTGGAGTAGCTAAGTTTGAGCTGAATCTGGATGCGCAGGAGTTGGAAATGCTGGGACGCAATTGCAAGTTGCGCCGCCCAGGCAAAGATCCGTATAGCATGGATGAGTATGTGCAGTTGCTGATAAGGCAAGACGATGCACGGATGCGTCAGCGTATTAAGTCGATAAGCCGGCGGCGGTGCGGAAAGTGTGGGGATTGTCTACCGGTAGCGGAATGCTGTATGCGTGGTGACTCTGAATGCTGGAATACTAACGGATGGCATGAATTGAAATTGACCACCAACCGTTAAGATTAATCTTAAATTCACTGTTTATATGTACAGTGTTTTGATGTAATAATTAGGAGGAACCAAAACAAAATCCAGGGGGGAATGAGTGATTGATGCAGAGAAAATTACTGAGATTCTCCCAACGAATGGATGCGTGGTTGTAACCTGCAAAAACGGAAGCATTGTCAACATACGGCAATTGGGTGATGACGAGCACGTAGCAGCGCTTAACGCGTTGATTGATTTAGCTAAAATAGCTGGATATCGGATTGTAAAACCGGACGGAAACGCGCTATAATTAACATGTTGGATTGAACACCCAACGCCTGATTAACTGCTGTGTCAAAGGGGTAACCGATGGCACAGTTTTCTTTTTTAAAATCCACCGGCGGGGTACTGATACCCGCGACGCCAGACTCGAAAGAATACGTCCAGAAATTAAAATTGGGCGCTGTGATTTACGCCGATTTTAAACAGGCAAGAAACCCTGCATTCCATCGCAAATACTTCTCCCTGTTAAATCTGGGATTCGAATATTGGCAGCCAACCGGCGGCGCCATATCGCCGGCAGAAAAAAAACTGGTGCGTGGCTACGTTAAATTTCTGGCCCACTTTGCCGGCAGCGAAGACGCATTACAGAACGCCGCTGATGAATATCTGGAGGGCGTAGCAAAAAACCGCGCCGCAAATATCTCCGCTACAAAATCATTCGAGGCATTCCGGCGCTGGACAACAATCGAATCCGGTCACTATGCCGTTTTCGAAATGCCGGACGGCAGCTTACACAAAGAGCCCCGTTCAATATCGTTCGCAAAGATGGACGAAATCGAGTTCTACGACCTGTACAAGGCCACGCTCGATGTTCTCTGGTCATTCATCCTGTCAAAAACATTCCCCACGCAGCAAGCCGCAGAAAACGCAGCTGCGCAGCTGCTGGAGTACGCAGCATGAAAAACCTACGCAAAGAAGCCCGCAACAGAGAATGCCAGGTGCGCATACCTGGTATCTGCAACCACAACCCTGAAACAACCGTGCTGGCGCACTACCGTCTTTCCGGCACCTGTGGGACAGGAATCAAGCCAGCCGACATACAAGGCGCCTGGGCGTGTAGTGCATGCCATGACGAAATAGACCGCAGAACGCGCTACACAGACGCAGAAACAGCACGTCTTTTCCACGCAGAGGGAGTAATGCGTACTCAGGCGATACTAATCGATGAGGAGAAAATTAAATGATTCAGAATTTAATGCTGCCCTTAAAGAAAGAATATTGTGCTGAAAAGTGTGGATATCTCCGGCGGCGGGAAAGCATAAAATCCTGTTTATCTCTCTTTTCGAAAATCAGGCGGGCGCGTGAATTTTCTCATCATCTCGCGCGCACGCGCGTTTACAGGGGGTAAGAATGCCTCTCGTCGCAACATTCCGAACAGACTGGTTCCGCGTCATAACGGATATCACCAGAACACGAATGGCAACGCATCAAATAGCCCGGGAATTGGGCGTATCAAAATCTGCGGTGCTGGGGTGGAAGTCTGGCGCAGAGCCAAAGCACGGTGACGGCGAGGCGCTTATCGCCCTTTGGTGCAGAACAACGGGTTTTGACCGGGGGAAGTTGCCAACCGTAATTTACCGGCAGTATTGGGTTTTTAACCCGCGCTAATTGGTCGGGAATCCGACCACTAAACCGGCCAAGAATGACAACTCCATAGTAACGGAGGCATGAACATGGCCCGACCACGCAAGAAAATAGAAACCCCAGGGGGAACCAGCGCCGAAGATATCACCAGTGATGTTCAGTTGCTGAATTCTTTACCCGGCAGCACGGAACAAGTGCTGGCCAATACACCAGAACAGCTAAACGCAGCGACCGCTGGCGCCACGGTGTTGGATACCACATCAACCGAAACCACGGATTTCACCACTCGCAATGAAGCGCTATCCAGCCTGAATGCGGAGGCGTTTGGCATCGTTACTAAATTCGAGTCATACGGCTTTGTTGATGAGCACGGTCACCCGCTAACCAACCTGCTGGACTTTATTGAACTGGTTAAACGTGCAACCACCCAATCAACTACCACTGCAATCGTGACAGAGGAGGGGCAGCGAAAATCATTTTCAGCGCCCGTTCTGACTGAGCACGGCTGGCACGTCAAATAAGGGGGAATGATCATGTGTGGTGGAGGAACGCCAGCCGTAGTGCAAAGCGATCCGGAAGCAGATGCAGCGGCAGCGGCAGATGCAGCGGCAAAAGCAGCAAACGCAGATGCAGCAGCCCGGAAGAAACGCAAAAAGGGATCATCCCTGCTAGCAAGCGGCGCGGAAGGTACGGCAGACAGCAATACTTCTTTGTTGGCAAGCGGCGCCAGCGGTAAAACCAATTTAGGGGCATAACAATGGATGAGACAGCCGCAAAGCTGATCAAGCGCGTGGACTCGTTAAAAGCGATACGCTCACCAAATGAATCGGTGTGGCGTGAATGCTATGACTACACCTATCCGCTGCGCGGCGCTGGTTTCTCGTCTGATGTACTGGACGCACAAAGCGGACGCTCGAAGATAGCGAAATTACTGGACGGTACGGCAACCGACAGCACGCGTATTCTGGCGTCCTCTCTCATGTCCGGCATGACGCCCGCTAACGCTCAGTGGTTGGATTTAGGTAGTGAGGGATTAACCGACGACCAAAAGGCCTGGCTGTCTATCTGCGCAACGCTGGTGTGGGAAAATATTCACGCGGCAAACTTTGACGCGGAGGCATACGAGTCCTGCCTCGACGTTGTGTGCGCGGGCTGGTTTGCGCTGTATATCGATGAGGATCGCGAGGATGGAGGCTATACATTCCAGCAATGGCCGCTACCGCAAGTTTATGCAACATCCAGCCGGCGTGACGGGATCGTTGACACGGTTTATCGCTGCTATCAGCTATCAGCAGAGCAGGCCGTAAAGGAATTCGGCGAGGACAAGGTCAGCGATAAAATCAAAGATGCCGCCCAGAAAAAGCCAGACACCAAATTTGATTTTATTCACGCCATCTTTCCACGCGAAAGCTACGTTGTTGATGCGCGTCTGGCGCGGAATATGCGCTTTGCGTCGTATCACGTAGACGTCGCAGAGAAACAGATAGCCCGCGAGTCTGGCTATCATGAATTCCCCGTTGCCGTTCCGCGCTGGATGAAAATCCCAGGCAATCCCTACGGCGTCGGCCCCGTTTATGACGCGTTGCCGGATTGCAAAGAGCTGAACGAAATTAAGCGCATGGAAAAGGCCGCGCAGGATTTGGCTATCTCCGGCATGTGGATAGCGGAGGACGATGGCGTGCTGAATCCCAGGACCGTCAAGGTTGGCCCGAGGCGGATCATCGTAGCGAACAGCACGGATAGCATGAAACCGTTGCTTACTGGCGCCGACTTCAACGTCGCGTTTACGGCAGAAGAACGCCTGCAGGCGCAGATACGCAAAATCCTGATGGCTGACCAGCTACAGCCGCAGAACGGGCCGGCAATGACGGCTACGGAGGTTCATGTACGCGTCGCACTCATTCGCCAGCTGCTGGGCCCGGTATATGGCCGATTCCAGGCTGAATATCTACAACCGCTGGTTGAACGCTGTTTTGGTATCGCATTCCGCGCCGGCGCGTTCCCGCCAATGCCCGAAAGCATGCAGCAGGCAAATTTCAACGTTCGCTATATCTCACCGCTGGCGCGCGCTCAAAAGCTGGAGGACGTTACCGCCATTGAACGCATGGCCGTCAATATTGCCCAGCTCGCACAAATTAACCCGCAGGTAACCGACCTGGTGGACACGGACCAGGCAACCCGTGTTATTTCTGATGCGCTCGGCGTGCCGGCAAAGGTTATGCGCAGCGCCGATGATGTGGCAGCGCTACGGGACCAGAGAGCGCAGGCGCAGCAGCAGGCAGCGCAGCAGCAGCTGATGGCACAAGCGGGGGAGGAAGCCGCTAACGTAGCAGGTAAAGAGGCGGGAACGGCAATCGTTCAGCAAATGGTGGGTGGCGCGCAATGATTAAACCGGTACGGCCAGAGGACTATAAGCGGCTTTTCGAAGAGACGCCCGGCGGCCCGGAAGTTCTTGATGAATTAACCCGCCGTTTCGGCGGCTCTGTTTTTGTGAAAGGCGGGACGGAGGGCGATCGACAGACGTGTTTTAACGCCGGGCAGCGCGACGTGCTCGATTTTATTTTACGCCGATTAAATCAGGCTGATGGAGTAAACGACGATGTGGAAAATTAACTATCCGTTCATGAATGCCGACGCAGGCGCTGATGCAGGGGGTAATGGTGATGGTGGTAATTCTGCTGGTAACGACGATTCTTTGCTGGGTGCCGGCGCCGCAGGGCAGCCGGGCGAGAGTGATTGGGTACCAGAAAAATTCCGGGTTGTGGGCGAAGACGGGAAACTCAACGTTGAGGGCTCAGCCCGCAAACTGGCGGAGTCTTACACGCACCTGGAAAAACGGCTGGGTAGCGGCGACGCGCCGCCGAAATCGGCTGATGAGTATGCTCCAAAGGTAGAAGCCGAGGGCTTCAATTGGGACGAATTTAAGGCCGATCCTGAAATGCAGGGTTTTCTTAAATCCGCCCACGCCAAGGGGATCACCAACGACCAACTGGGCTTTATCCTGGGTGAGTATGCGCAGCGGGCGCCCGACCTGGTTAACGGTGCCGCGGCACTGGATCAGGAAGCGGCCACAACCGCACTTAAGGAAGTCTGGAAGACTGACGCGGAATTTAAGCAAAATCTTGGGCTGGCTTACCGGGCTTTTCAATCTCTGGCAGATCCCGCCGACCAGGGAAAAATAAACGAAATCGGCAATAACCCGCTGGTTATCCGCATGCTGGCGAAAGTCGGCAAGGAAATGCAGGAGGACTCCCCGGCCGGCGGAGAAGTCAATCTGGAAGAACAGCAGAGCATCCGCGATCTGATGAAGACGGAAGCCTACACGGACCCGAAACACGCCGATCACGAAAAAGTATCTGCGCGCGTCCGGAATTACTACGCGAAAACCTACGGCGATTCTCCTGTTGCGTAATAGCGTGACATGTCACACCAGAGCCAGCCTAACCGCTGGCTTTTTTTTATTTGGTCGGGAAACCGACCGCGCACCTCAATCAAAATCACTCCACCAGCCCGGCGTGGTAGCCGGATACCTGAATCCACGCTGCCGTAAGCGCCAGGCGGACAGCGTAAGAGGGCCGGGAAACCGATACCCCGCAGGCGAATCAGATTTAGTGGAGTGTATATCATGGCGTTTGATGCCAATAAAAACATGATCACCGCGGCGTTTGTGCAGCAGTTTCATGATTCCTTTGAAATTTCTGCGGGTCAAAAAGATTCTCGCCTGCAGGGTGCCGTACATGACCGCGGGAAAATCACCGGTGCATCGTTCACGATCAACGATATGGGCACCATCGAGATGAACGCTATCACCACGCGTTTCGGTGACACCGTTTGGGATGTACCGGAAGCAGGTACCCGTAACGCCCTGATGGCTGATTACGGCGTGTTCGTCCCGGTTGAAAAGCGCGATCTGCGCAAGCTGATTGCCGACCCGCAAGGGCCGTATTTGCAATTGACGCTTGCGGCCGCAAACCGCCGCAAAGATTCCGTTATTTATCGCGCTCTGCTTGATGCGGTACCGCGTAAGACGGAAAACAACGGCGCGTACACCAACGTAGTCCTGCCCGCATCGCAAAAAATTGTTGCCGGCGGCACCGGATTGACCAAGGCCAAGCTGATCGCGGCTAAGGCAATGTTCCGGCGCAACGAGTGTGACGAGCAGAACGGCGAGGATTTGTACATCACGTACAACGCCGACATGCTGACGCAGATCCTGAGCGACACCACGCTGACCAGTGCGGATTTCATGGCTGTCAAAATGCTGCAGGAGGGTGCGCTAGCCGGCAACTGGCTGGGCTTCAAGTGGTTGGCCTATGAGGCGCTGGATTCTGTTACCGCCGAGGGCGTCACAACGAAGACAGCTGCGGCCTGGGCGAAGTCTGCCGTCCATTTCGGTACCGGTGCAGAGTACAACACGGATATCGGCCCGCGCCGCGACAAGAACAACACCATCCAGATTTCGGTTGATGCTTCCTACGGTGCAGGCCGTGCCAATGAAAGCAAAGTTGTTGCTATCGATTTCGTCGCTTAATGCCAGCGCCTTTGCCGGGGTAACACCCGGCATTTTTGTCTAAAGGTACCGTCATGGCTTCCAGCATTTCTATCTGTTCAAACGCACTCCTGGCGCTCGGCGCGCACCCCATCAATAGCTTTGATGAAGCCACCGACCATGCCCGGCTGTGTTCGAATATTTACCCAACAGTTCGCGACGATTTGCTGCGCAAACACCCCTGGAACTGCGCTATAAGGCGCACCATTCTTTCCCCATCCAGCACGCCGCCGGCGTTTGGTTTTGCGTATCAGTTCCCGCTGCCGGGCAACCTGTTGCGGATCTTGTCAGTAGGCGGCGAGTGCGACGATATCCGTTACCGCATAGAGGGTCGGAAACTCCTTGCGAATATCGACGTTATCGAACTGCGATACATCTACCGCAATGATGACGAGTCTACATGGGATGCGGCGCTGGTAGGGCTGGCGGAAGCCACCATGGCGGCAAAATTGGCATACGCGGTCACCGCATCGGCCAGCTTGCGCGACACGCTGACGCAGGAAGCTGCTTATTTGCTGCGGCAGGCCAAAGCCATTGACGGCCAGGAAGATCCGCCGGAAGAGTTGGGCGGATATCCCACGTATGAGGCGAGATTCTAATGCGCGCCAATCTGATAAAAACCAACTTCACCGCCGGGGAAATATCCCCGCGACTGATGGGGCGCGTTGATATTGCTCGCTACGCCAACGGCGCAAAGCGCATAGAAAACGCCGTGTGCGTTATTCATGGCGGAGTGATGCGCCGGCCGGGCACCCGGTTTTGTGCCGCAACAAAATTCGCTGATAAAAAATCCCGTCTAATCCCGTTTGTGTTCAACCGCTCTCAGGCCTATATGCTGGAATTCGGCGACGGCTATGTGCGCTTTTATCAAAACGGCGCGCAGATCGTTAACGACGACAATACGCCGTATGAAATCGAGAGCCCCTATCTGTCAGAAGATCTGGAAGAAGTGCGATTCGTTCAAAGCGCCGATACGATGTTTCTTGTCCACCAGGAGGTTGCCCCGTTCCGACTGCAACGGCTGGGCCAAACAAATTGGATCCTGGACGCTGCGCCGTTTATCGTCCGGCCATTCGATGAAATCCGAGATACGCCAGAAAAATGGTGCGCACCGTCAGTAAAAGAGTTTGTTGGATCATCAATCACGCTGACGCTGTATGACGATGAGGCCAGCACGGCATTTACTGGTGATGGATGGGTTGCGGAAGATGTTGGATCCTACGTTCGTATCAATAGCGGTCTGGTCCTGATAGAAAGCGTGATGAACTCGCAGATTGCCGCCGGCGTAATTCGTTCAGATCTCAGCGCTACGCAATCGGCATCGCCTGGGGCATGGACGCGCGAAGATAGCGTTTGGTCGGAGGGGCTTGGTTATCCGGGGGCGGTGACGTTCTACCAGCAGCGGCTGGTTTTTGCCGGCTCTCCGAGCTATCCGCAAACGGTATGGTTTAGCGAAACCGGTTCTTATCTCAGCTTTGAAATCGGCAGCGAAGACGACGACGCCATGTCGTTTACGGTTTCGTCAGACCAGATAAACCCAATCGTGCACCTGGCGCAAATGAATACTCTCATCGCGCTGACATACGGCGGGGAATTCACCCTTACCGCCGGCAGTGATGCGGCCATTACACCGACCAATATATCGGTAAAAAACCCCAGCCCCTACGGCTGCAATAACATTCGCCCGGTGCGAGTCGGTACCGAAATCATGTTCGTGCAGCGAGCCAGCAGAAAACTGTTTGCCGTGGCATACGACCCCGATAGTTATGTCGCTTATTCGGCCAATGATATGTCGATTTTATCTGAGCACATCACTGAAAGCGGGATTATAGAAATGGCCTATCAACAGCAGCCAGATTCTTTTATCTGGATGGTTCGTAATGATGGCACGCTGGTAACAATGTCCGTTGACCGCGGGCAGGACGTGATCGCATGGTCGCGCCAGGTAACGGACGGTTATTTCGAATCGGTGGCTTCAATCCCATCAGATACAGACGATGCGGTATATGTGATTGTTCGCCGCGAAATCGGCGGTGAAACGGTGCGATATGTTGAATTGCTCGATATCAACCTGAACACGGATTCATCCGTTACCGGCACCAGCCTGGACGGGGCGACCGTATGGGCCGGTCTCGGGCACATCGAGGGGGAAACAGTTGATATAGTGGCAGACGGTAGCGTTATGCCCCAGCAGGTTGTTTCCGGCGGAGAAGTGACGCTGTCGCGCCAAGCTAAATCTGTCGAGATCGGATTGCATTATGACACATCTATCGAAACCCTCACGCCCGAGGTTGCCACAACGGAGGGCACTACGCAGAACGCCAAGAAGCGGACAAGTGAAGTTGTTATGCGATTCCTTGAAACCACTGGCGCGGAGTGTAACGGGCAAGTAATCCCCTTTCGCCAGTTCGGGCCAAAAATCCTCGATCAGCCAGCACCGCTTTTTACCGGCGATCACTTTTGGGGAAAGCTCGGCTGGGAAAAAGGCGAGGACTCATTACTTATCCAGCAGCGGCAGCCACTGCCGTTTCACCTGCTGGCCATTATCACAACCTTTACGAGTAACGGGGGTTAACCATGATTCGACATGCAACCGGCGACGACATTCCGGCGCTAGTTCTGCTTGGCATGCGTATGCACCAGGAATCGCGGTACCGGAATTTCTTGTTTAGCTCTGAGAAATGCCAGGCGCTGGCGCAGCAGTTGATAGCTACGGATTTCGGCATTGTGCTGGTTGCTGAAAAAGATGGTCAGATAACCGGATGGATGGCCGGCGGCATAGCGGAACAATGGTTTTCTCATGACCGCATGGCGTTTGAGTACGGCGTTTTTATCGATGCCGAGCACCGCGGCGGCAGCACTGGATATCGGCTGGTGAAAGAATTTATCGGCTGGGCGAAACAGCATGATATTTCGATTATCAATATGGGGATCACCACTGGTATTAATGCCGAACGCACTGGTGATTTATATCATAGGCTGGGCCTGCAGCGCACCGGCCTGCTGTATTCGATGGAGGTTTAATTATGTGCACAGGCGTAGAAATTGCGGTAATCGGTGCGTCTGTTCTGGCAGCTGGCGGCGCGGCATATAGCGGCGCACAACAAAAGAAGATGGCCGACTACCAGGCGGACCAGGCGCAAGCCGATGCGGACGCGGCGGCGGCTGCGGCGCGAGTACAGGCGGAGAAAATACGTAAGGCAGGCGCGGCGCAGGCGGCGCAGGCCAACGCTTCTTATGCTGCGTCAGGCGTAGAGACTGGTGAGGGGACCGCGCTGCGCATCACATCGGATATTGTGGGGGACGCGGAAGAGGACGCGGTAACCACTATCCTTGGGGGGCAGGATTCCGCCGCCCGGTATAACGCCCAGGCGCAGGCGGATCGCATCAGTGGTAAAAATGCGGCCACCTCTGGTTATATCAGCGCCGGCAGCTCTCTTTTGCAGGCTGGCGGTACCGCTTATTCAGGATGGAAAAGACCAACTACAAACACAACTTCAACCACAACCAGCGGAACCTCATCCAATAACATGTTTACCAACATGGGGGTTAAGTAATGCGAATCCCAACCGGTAACTTTGGAAACCTCACACCAAACCCGCAACCCACGCGTGTTAATGTCAGTAACGCCGGCGCGGTTGGTCAGGCTGTGCAGGGGTTGGGAAAGGAAATACAGCAGGAGGTTAATGCTGTTGTTCGGGCGCGGGCCAGCGAGTCGCTTCTCGATTACCAGATAAAAATAAAAGACGTTAATGAGTCAATCCGCCAGGGCGTTGAAGACGGATCATTGCGCGCCGATCAGGTGGAAAAGGTTTACCAGGACGCGGTCGGTAAACTGGATAAACCGCAATTCTCCGGGCTGGGAATTGCGGAAATGCAGACCGTGGAGGGTGGGTTAAAACGCTATGAGTCGGACGGGCTATCGACGGCGCGCGGCTACGCCCGCACCGCATTAAAAATAGAGGCCAGGGATCAGGTTGACACCCAGCTCGACCAGCTTGGAAAACTGACCAACTACCCCGATGCGGATATTGAGAAGATTAACGGCATGTCCGCCAGTCTGGAAGAACAGGGCCGGATCGCCTACGGGGCGCAATGGCCAAAGGTTCGCCAAAACTGGGTAGATCAGAATTGGTATAATCAGGCGCAGCAGCGTTTTTTAAAAGCAAGCAGCAGCGGAGCCGCGCTATCTCAATTGAACAATGATTTAACCTCAGAAGATGGATTGTATTTGGATAAGTTAGATCCAAATACACGTATAGAGTTATGGAATAGGGTACAAAACCAACAATTACAATTACAAAACCAGGCGAGGATTGAATCCGCAAGGAGAGAGGCTTTAGCGTCTCGGCAAGTAAGCGAATATGCGTCGCTTGTTGATAACGGTATGGAGCCGACAGACGAAATGCGGGCAGCGTTATCGCAGACCACAAGAGGCACTACAAGCCAAAGCTATGCGCAATCAGTTCTTAGTGATGAGTTGGCGATCAAACAGGCCAAGCTTGAAGGTACACAGGCATTTGAGAGCCTCATTCTCAACCAAAAAACCGAACTGGAGAAAAACGGCGGCACCGCTGATCAGTGGCAATCCCTACAAAGAAGAAGCGCTGCATTTCAGCGTTATCAGGAAGAGCAAAATCAGATTGCTGTTATGCAACGCGTGGAGTCATCAATAAAGGATGGTGTACCGCTCGATCCTACTGATAAAAATAACCAGGCCGCCGTAGATATCTGGTTTCAAAAAAACATGCAAGGGTTTGATTACAACGATACCAATAGCATTAATAACCTGTCTGGCGTAGTGAGACGCACTGGTATCATTCCCAGCCAGGTCCAGTCAATGTTTAATGCGGGGGCCGCAACAAAAGATCCGTCGATTGCCGTTCCTATGGCGAAAATGTTCGGTGGTCTTTTCGACAATAATCCCGCCGCTGTCGCGTCTATGCCCGCCGACACATCCGCGTTCTTCAAGTCGGTTTATGATTACACTAACGCTGGAATACCCGCCGATAAAGCCGTTGATACGGCATACACACAGACTTATCAACAAAGCGCTGGAATGAAAGAAATAATCAGTCAGAAGTTGAGGGATAAGGACTACATCAAAGAAAGGGATGGGGCGGCACAAAAAAATATCAACGAAATATCACCATCGTTGACCTCATTTGGCGCGCCGGCAATAACAGATCCTGGTGTGTCAAATCAGCAATACCTGCGTGACTACCGAGCTATTTATGATGCTAATTTTTCGCTCACAGGAGGGGATGCGAAAAGGGCGGAGTCTATAACAAACGCTCAGGTGAAAAACGTTTGGGCCGTTACCTCAATAAACGGTTCCCCGGAGGTAATGAAGTATGCACCCGAGGCTGTGTTTGGTGTTTCTGGGGCGGTGAATTGGATGGATAGCCAATGGGAAAAAGAAAAGCAGGAATTAAAATCAAAATCGTTCGGTGGAAAGAGTGATGACACCGAGTTATTACTGGTTTCCGATATGTTCACCGCAAGAAATCAAGATTACGCCGTTATGGTTCATCAGAAAAACGCCGATGGTTATGATGTTCGTCCGTATTACGGTGATAACGGGCTTCCTATTAGGTTCAAATTCGATCAACAAACATCACCGCTCTATAAAGCCATGCAAGGAATTAAGCTGGATAGGATTGAAAAGGCTAAACAGCGCAGAGAACAGGGTGAATAGCCATGCCAACATACGAATTTGACCCCAGCAGCATTCTTTCGGCTGATATAGAAGCGCTTCCTCAACAAGAGGATAGCGCGTTTTATATGGAAACGCCGTCTTTATTATCGGCAATTAACCCCTTTACCAACGATCAAAGGGTTAATCGAGCAAGGGATGCCGCCTTTAGAATCGATAACTCTTTGGGGAGCTTTATTGCTACCGCACCATTTAGCCAGTTCGAACCAGTAGACGGGTATAACCCATTCGATAATGATGCCGCTGGCATCAAAGGGTATGAAGATTATGCCGACTCGTTTATCAACTCACAGTCCCCGCAGGAGAGCGCGGCCATTAAATATCGAATTGACCGACAGATACAGGATCGACAATACCTATCAGAAATGGGCGGCGCCGGACTAATATCCAGCATGGCTATGGGGGTTATAGACCCGATTAATATCGCATCTGTTTTTTTACCGGTTGGCGCGGTGGCACGAGGTGGGGCAATTGCCGCGACTGCTGGGCGCTTTGCAGCATCAACAGCAGCGGGGAGCGTCGCATCTGAAACTGTATTGCAATCCACACAGCAAACCCGGACGTTTGGCGAAAGCGCAACAAATATTCTTGTTGATGCAATGGTAGGCGGCGTTCTTGGTGCTGGTGCGCAATTACTGGCAGGGCCAGCACAGCGAACCGCGATCTCGCAAGCGGTTTCGAGTCATTTGAATGGCACCGATTCACCACAAAGCATTGGTGCCGCGCAGGTATTTAATACCACACTCGATCAGGAGCAATTGGCAGGTGTCGGGCTGATTAATAAAACATTAAGCGTTAACCCATCTGGACGCCTAGCGCAGTCACCCGCTAAAACCTCTCGCCAGATAAACCAGATGTTGGCGGAGAATAATTACTTTTTTGCCAAGAATGATGAAGGGTTGGCAACGTTCACCGCATCCGAGACGAAAATTAAACAGTATGACGTATTGCTGTATAAGCAGATGGAGTCAACGAAAGACGCCTATCAGCAATATAGCAAGCGGTTGGGTCGCAGCCAGCGGGTTAATTTTGTTGAGTTCAATGAAGCTATTGGCATGGCAATGCGCAGGGGTGACCAGAGCGATATTCCGGAAGTCGCCCAGGCGGCAGCGCAGATCCGCCCGACGTTTGAAATCACGAAAAAGCGCATGCAGGAGCTTGGTATTCTTCCGGAAGATGTGGATGTGGTAACAGCGCAAAGTTATCTGCCTCGAGTCTATAAATTCGATAAAATACTGAGCGATCGCACTGAGTTTCGCGGACGTATCGCTAATTGGATTCAAGGCATCAGCACTAAAGGTTCAGAGAAAGCGGCGCAGCGTATTGAAAAAATCGACGCTGGATTAACGGCAGCAGAGGAAGCGACACCACAGGCGAAAGCGCTGGCGGATGAGATAGCTGAAGCGGAAGCGTGGTCTGGAAAAAAAGTATTGCTTGGCGATGAAATGCATAAACTTAGGCAGTTTGTAAGTCAGCGATCCGAACTTGAGGTCCACATATCACGGCTCTCAAGGAGAAAAAGGCCAACAAAGAAACAAGTTGAACTTGAATCTAAACTCGCTCGTATTTCTGAGGCAGAAAACACGCTGGCGAAGTATCAGCGCCACCTTGAAATTTTGGATAACCCACGCCAACACCGTAATGAATTACGCCGTTTGGAGCGAAGGGCTAACGCAACTACCAGGCTAAATGCCAGTCGAGAACGCAACCTTAAGGCGATGGAACCGTTGAGCCGTGAAGAAGCTGAAGACGCCGCAGACGAGATCGTAAATAAAATCATTGGTGCGCCGTCTGGCATGGTGCCTACTGAATTGCTACCTGAAAGATTGGTTGGCCGAGCCGGTTTCACCAAAAGCCGCACGCTGTTAATCCCTGATGAGAGAATAGAGGACTTTCTTGAATCTGATATCAACTATGTTATGGAGAGTTACCTGCGTCAGATTGCGCCAGAGATTGAGCTTACAGCACAGTTTGGCCGTAAGGATATGGGCGAACAAATCCGGCAGGTTTCAGAGGAATACAGTCAACTAATTCGTGATGCTAAAAACCCCAAAGAGCGCGCCCGCCTTGAAAAGCAACGAGAGGCAGATTTACGGGATATTAACGCGATGCGTGATCGTTTATTGGGAACCTACGGCGCGCCGCGTGATCCCCGTAGTTTTTTTGTGCGCGCTGGGCGCGTTGCTCGCAACATTAATTTTTTGCGCCTGCTGGGGGGGATGACGATATCAGCATTACCCGACTTAATGCGCCCGGTTATGCAGCACGGATTAAGTAAATCGTTGCGTCCTATGGCTTCCATGTTGCGCAATATGGAAGCGGTAAAGATTGCCACTAAAGACTTGCGAGAAATGGCGGTTGGCCTTGATTACGTGCTTTCCACCAGAACAAAGGCTATCGCTGACCTAACTGATCCCTATAGTCGCCGATCAGGTCTGGAACGTGGATTGAATTGGGGTACGCAGAAGTTTGGCAACTGGACACTAATGAACCAATGGAACAGCACGTTAAAATCATGGTCTGGGCTTATTGCGCAGTCGCGTGTATTGGATAACGCCCGTCTTACTGCCGGCGGGAAGAGCATCCCAAAGGCAGACTTACGCAAGCTGGCGCAGATGGGGATCGATGAAAGCATGCTGCGCCGCATTGGTGAACAGTTTGCGAAGCACGGCGAGGATATGGACGGGCTACTGACCGGACACAGCCATCTTTGGGATGATCGCGCGGTGCGTGAGGCGTTCCAGTCGGCTATCCTGAAAGACGTTGATTCAACCATTATTACGCCGGGTGTGGGCGATACGCCGTTAATGATGAGTTCTGAGGCGGGTAAAATCATCTTGCAGTTTAAGACGTTTATTTTTGCCGCACACAACCGTATGCTTGTGTCTGGAATTCAGCAAGGTGACGCGTCATTCTATCTTGGTTCGTTGGGGTCTATAGCTCTTGGATCTATGGTCTACATGATGAAACAAAAGCTGTCTGGGCGTGATATCGACTACAGCCCCAATAACCTGGTGAAAGAGGGAATCGACCGCTCCGGGATGTTGGGCTGGATATCGGAGCCGATTAATACCGTTGAGAATATCAGCGGTGGGCGCTTTGGCTTGGGGGCCATGTTTGGCGCGCCGCCCGTTTCCCGTTTTCAAAGTCGTAACGCCATTGGTGCATTAATGGGGCCAACGTTTGATCTCGGTGGTGATGCCGCAACGGTGGCAAATGGTGTGCTTAACGGCGAGTTTGATGATAAGCAGGTGCATGCTGTAAGGAAGATGCTGCCATTGCAAAATCTACATGTTATAGCCCCGCTGCTAAATCAGGTCGAAGAACAGATGAAATAGGCGACTTTATGAATTTAGAACACGCTAAGTTATTTCACATCGAGTTATTGCGAGTTAAGAGCACAGAAGAGACAAGTAGAGTACTGAGCGTGCTTATTGGCGCTGGGTTGTTCGTTTACTCAATATTCCCGCAAGAAAATAAATTGATTGGTTTTTATATAATTACGACAATGCTTGTGTTTTGTGTTTATAAGTGGGTATCCAGCAGGAAAAGAAGGATAAAATACACCGATTCCCTAAATTCATATTGTTGGTCTAACCTTGGGAAAAGCTATGCGGAAGCCAAATTCTCTGATTTTCTCGATTAAGCCCACCGTAGGGTGGGCTTTCATGAGTTTACTTCTTTTTTACTGCTTCTAATCGCGCAAGGAATGGGGGCAACGATTCTGGTGGGGGCCTGGCGACGCGACGCTGGACAGGGCGCCGGATTTTGGGACGGCATGGGGGGAATAATGGGAAGGTTATTTTTGTTCGTGTTTTTGTTCGTTTGTGGCGCAAGTAATTCATTGGCGGAGATTTCTGAAGAAACGCTCCGCGACCAATGGAACGCTGTAAAGCTCAACGACAAGAGCCATACTGGTTTAACTAAAACAACAGCATTTATTGGTTATGTTCTCGGTGTAGCGGACTCTGAAAATTTCAAGGGTCCTGTATGTATCCCGGACGAGGTCACCCCAAACGTTATAGTTAAAACTGTGGGTAGATATTTAGACAAAACCCCTAACATGAAAGGCCCTGCGCAGGGGGTGGTGTACTTTGCGTTAAGCGAAGCATATCCATGCCCTTACCCTGAGTTTCAAATGTGCGTTGGTCAAAAGCAGGCGGACGTCAGGGAAAGAGCACTGAAGGAGTGCGCACCCCTGAAAAAGTTAAAAATACGTTGACACTCACCTCAAACCCCGAACGTGTGAAATTTTGCAATTATCCTGTAAACACGTTTGACATGTAGCGTAGAGCGGTGGATAGCGTTATAGTTAGTAAAGTCTAAAACAGCCAGCGCTTTCATACATGCACGTACCCGAACCTAAAACCAATAGTTTAATTGAGAAATTAAAACCTTCTATTACAGAAGGTCGCAATCTTCTTAGCGAGCTGGAACTGCGAAGGGCAGCTAAAGAGGCCGGCAGCATAAGGGAATTAAACCAAAAATGGTGTGTTGAAGGAATGATCTCCTTTCTGAAGGGGGATGTTGAGGAAGGGATTAGGTTGTTTGAAATGTCCATTTCCTCGTCTCCTGGTGAGTCTGTAAGTTGGTCAAACTATGTTTCAGCCCTTCATTCATGGTGCCAGTTCAGTAAAGCAAGGGAAGTATTTAGGCGCGGTATAAGTAATCGTATCCCTGTGATGCTGGAATTTGCATTCGTGTGGGGTTCTAGTTGGGCCGATAGGGAGATAATGGATTCCGCGTATCCAGTGATCGAAAAAATGGATATCCAGCGAAACTTCCACGGCGTTCATAAGACTTTGTTTGAGGCAGCTATGTCTGTTTACTCTCAACTTAAAAATGCAGGTAATACGATCTCGGATGAGTTATCGGAAATGTCGTCTGTTGTTATGCATATTGCTGAAGAAGAGCACCTTCCTTTAGTTTCCACCCGAGTAACCCATGATGGTTCTGGTGAGTACGGCTTCGCCTACGGGGTGGATACGACAGATCCCCATTATCTGGTTAAGCTGGATAACATGCTCTTCGATAGATTGATCGCCCAAGGCATTAAATCAAAAAATTGCATTGCGTTTTTCGAGTCCATAGCCGAGGAAGAGTAGCCATGCCTGTAAGCCGGGATTGCTTTTTAGATATCGCCAAAGACTCTTTAAAAAACAGCGGTGAACAGTGGACTAGAAACGCAATAAGCCGTTCGTACTATTTTATGTTTCATTCCGTGAAAAGTATCATTATTGATAAGGCCCCCGACCGGGATAAAGCGGGTAACAGACTTCCTTTCGGTGAGCATAAAAGGCTAAGCGAGTACCTGTGCAGTGGGGACGCGGCAGAAGATTATTCTCTTGATGGCCCCACCGCTGAAAAAATCGGCATGAAATTAAGGTCCGCACACCAGAAGCGCTGCGATGCTGATTATGCTTTGGAAAAGAAAATCAATAGAATCGATGCGCTAAAGATGGTTGTGGCTGCCGAGGAAGTAGCCCGGGACGTTGATAGCCTTAGCAAGCCTTAATAGTCAGGAAACCGACCACCCGGCCGCAGCATCATAGCCTCATGTTAATCATGGGGCTTTTTTATGAGCGACGACTACAAATCACGCCTTACCATCCTGAGTGACAAACTCACCGACACCGTTCTTACGGAAGCCGATCCGGATAACTGGCCTGGCGCTGGTAAAACCATCGACAAACACACCAAGCAGGAACGCGGCGATCGGTACTGGTTCAAAAAAAACGCGGCGGCCACGCTGACGCTGTTAACGAAAGTTCATTCCCTGATTGGTATGCACACCCGCGGCGGTAAGCCTGGAGAAAATAACCCGGACGATGAAGCCTTTTCGCTGGGTCAGCAGGTGGCAGCGGCAGAGCGTGAGGCGGCGGCGGTAATTGAACGCATTCAGGGGATGCAGAAAGGGAAAAAATGATCTCTTTCGTCGCCTTTTTCATTATGTGGGCGGAGCGTATGCGGTGGGATGTGCCGGACTGCCACTGGCGCGCCGTAAACTGGCTGGAGCACCGCGGGGATCTGGCGGTGCTTCGCTGCTTTCGTGGTTTCGGGAAATCAACAATCCTCGCCGTTTATAACGCCTGGCGATATTACCGGGATAACACCTACCGGATCCTGCATCAGTCAGAATCTGACGGCACGGCATACAAAACCAGCCGAGACACGCAAAACGTATTACGCAATCACCCACTGACGCGTGGAATGTTGCCGGACGGGCAGGGAACGGTTGAACAGTGGTGGGTTAATAACTCTCTCGATAAGCGCAACGCCAGCATGTACGCAAAGGGCATTCTATCTAACGTCACATCCGCCCGCGCCGACGAATGCCAGAACGATGATGTGGAGGTGCCGAAAAACATTCAGACGCCAGAGGCGCGGGAAAAGCTGCGTTACCGGCTGGATGAGCAGACGCACATTCTGGTGCCGGGCGGGCGGACGCTGTATATCGGCACACCGCACACCCATGACAGCCTGTACGATGAGGTGGAAAAAATGGGGGCGGATTGTCTAACGATCAAGTTGTTTCATCAGGAGCACCGCATAGAGGCCAGGGACGCGAAAAAAACGCGATACACACTTCCATTCCGCCCCGAGTATGTTTTTACCGGAATTCATATTGGCGCCCGGCTGCTGACGGAGGGAACCGACTATCGGCTGACTGATTCCGGCATTGAATTCGCCGAAGCGCCAGACATGACCATTGACTGCTACGCAGGATGCGAATGGCCAGAGCGGTTTACGCGTGCCGAAATGCTCCGGCGGCGGAAGAAAACCAGAACATTAAACGGCTGGGATAGCCAGTACCAGTTGCATAGCAAGCCGGTTGGGGATATCCGCTTGGATCCCGATCGCATCCGCGAGTATGCCGTACAGCCAGAAATCCGCTACGCCAACGGCGGCTGTTCGATGTGGCTGGGTAATCTGCAGATCGTGGGCGCCGTGGCGTGGTGGGATGTTGCGACGGGTAAAGTCAAAGCCGACGCCAGCGCCTTTACTCTCATGCTTACCGACGCGCGCGGGCATCTGTACTGGCATGTCTGCCAGGAGCTCACCGGGGAGTTGGCGGAATTCGATGATAACGACAAAATCACCGGCGGACAGGTAGTGCAGATCCGCGAGCTGGTCATCAAATACCAGATCCCTCGCGTTGTCGTCGAAGTCAACGGGCCAGGCAGCTTCGCCGGCAAACTACTGCGCCAGGCGCTTAAAGGTACCGGCTGCGGCGTACAGGAAGAATTTTCCACCACCAACAAACAAAAACGCATTCTCGATGCGTTCGAAGCGCCGCTATCGTCAAAATTTTTATGGGCGCACAGCGACGTTCTCGACGGACCCATGTACGAACAGATGCGCGATTTTAACCCAGCCGTTACCGACCAGCCGGACGACTATATAGACTCCGGCGCCGGCGCAATCAGCCAGACGCCGGTGCGCATCGGCAAGTTGGTCGGGAAACCGACCAGCGGGGCGCGGGAAAATTGGCAGCCATACGATGGCGATTGCGAGGTCGCTACAGACTATTAATCTGAGGCTGACAACATGGCTGTTCCAGAACAAACCCCCTATAACATCTACACGGCCAACGGCGTAACTACCGTATTTCCCTATGAATTTTATCTTTTGCAGTCTGATGATCTGGCCGTTTATATCGACGGTGAACAGATATCGACAGGATTTACCGTTTCGGGTGTTGGCATTGTTAACGGTGGGGAAGTTACGTTTCTAACTCCCCCGGCGGCTGGCGGGATCATTATGCTGGAACGCGTTATTCCAGCGACGCGCACCACGGAATACCAAAACAATGGCGATCTGCTGGCTGGAACGGTAAACAAGGATTTTGACCGGCTTTGGATGGCTATTAAACAGGCGTTTGTTAATTTCGGGTTTGTGTTGACACGCCCTATTTCTGGAGGTCCATTTAATGCTCATGGTTTCCGTATTGAGAATCTTGGAGATCCTATTAATAATCAGGACGGGACAACTAAATTATGGGTTAACACCAATCTAAATAAAACGCTTCGGGTTCCTGAATCGTTTATTCCCGCCATTCCATCTATTGAGCACCGAAAAAACAAAGTTCTCGCATTTGATGATTCAGGTAACCCCATTGCTGTAATACCCGAGTCAGGGACAGCGACTGATGTGTTGATAGAGTTGGCAAAACCTACCGGATCATTTCGCATCGGTTACGATAGAGAACAGTTTTATAGTGGAACGGTTGGTGATTATCTTGATAAATCCATTGGGTATGTCACCCCGGAAATGTTTGGGGCCGCCGGTGATGGGGTAACAGATGACCGTGCGGCAATTCAAGCAGCGATTGACTTTGCAGCCAATTCATATACAGCAACAGGCGCGGTTGCGGGTGTATATTTAACACAAAATTACCTTGTGTCATTAAATCCCGCAT
Organism: Brenneria tiliae; assembly: GCF_023347575.1. Lineage (NCBI taxonomy): Bacteria > Pseudomonadati > Pseudomonadota > Gammaproteobacteria > Enterobacterales > Pectobacteriaceae > Brenneria > Brenneria tiliae. Next base: position 28,398 of record NZ_JAKPCB010000103.1, read on the forward strand.
CCACCCTTATCCCTGGTGAGGTGGCCGCAGGTCGCGGGGCGTTATGTATTAAGCCCCGCGTGCACCTTTTCGGGCATGGGGGAATAACTCTCGACAAGGGGTTCACTGGTACATCTTCAGGTGCGGTGATTACAAACTGGCAGGGCGCTGCCGATAATTGTAGTGTACGTGATATCACAATAGACGGCGGGTATGGCGCAGCACCCGGCAGTGGCATTAACGGAATCAATATTGTTGATTCAGACGATGTGGTTATAAATGGGGTAAACATTAAAAATTCCACGGCCGGGGGAATATATCTCCGTAGGTCTGGGAGTAGCTTATCCGATCATGGATGCTCTAACGCGCGGGTAATTAATTGTTATGTTGACAATGTGCACTATATTGGCATTCAATTAGAGCGCCCTAACGGCGCATTAGTGCATGGTAATACCGTCATTAATTCTGGTGACAACGGCATAGACGTGGAGGGTAATAACTCGGCGACTACAGGTATAGGTCTAGCTGCCATGCTTACAATTGCAAATAACAATTTGCGAGATAACAAACATGGCATATTCATGGAATCCTGTGGTAATGCGCTGATAACTGGAAACAATATAGATTTGGCGCGCAGCGTGGGTATAATCGGGAATAGAATAAATTCAAACGCTAGCCGCATTTCTATAACCGCAAATTATATTAGAGGTGTCGATGCAGAGTCTGCTCGGGGCATCCGTCTAATAAATCAGGTTGGTGCGTATCACATTGGTGATAATGTATTCATGGATTTATATGCATCAATAAGATGCAGTACAGTGATTAATAACCTTACTATTGGGGCAAATACCCACACTGGTATAACGAAGTTTCTGCTTGAACTGGATCGCCAGGCGTCCGCTCTTATTCGCAGCAGAATTTATGAGCAAAGTTTTTTGGGAACGCAAGCGTCTGGATTTCCTACGCTATTTTCACCACGTAATTGCCCAAGCAATTATCCCAATCGCCTGGCCGGCTCGGTTAAGTTTGATGAAGCAAACTTCTCATATCTTGCAAACTCAGGAGAGAATAATTTTACCAGGGCTACTGCCGTTATTGTTAGAAACACATCGTGGGCCGCATATGCTCGATTTAACAACACGGTTGATGGGTATACTGATTTAAATGGTCACTTCGGTAATATAGGGGAATATCTAACAATTAATGGCAACACGTATCAGGTTTATGCCACATCAGAAAACACAACAACCATTACTAAATGGGATGGTTCGGCATATGCGTCAGGTAATTTTGTTTCTGATTTTGATGATGCATACACTGTTGAAACAAAACGATCAGAATGGGGGAGCTTGTAATGCATGATGTTAATTATGATGAATTGAAAGAACAGATTGAGGATGAATTGGGGGATGCTGTGTTTAATATGGTTCCCTCAGATGTTAGAGTTCTTCTATCTGAAAAGTTAATGTTACTTTCAGCGGATTAGGTTTAATGGTCGGGAAACCGACCGCCTCACAAACATAGCATTGGGCCATAACCAACCAGCTCAATGCATATCATGAAAACAAGCAACGGCGGCTCAGATTCTTACTTTTGGTCATGGATGACAGGTTTTTTCACCACGCTATCAACGCAAGACGTGATCTTTGCTATCGGGGCGGCGTTTACTGCAATATTCACCGTTCTAACCTACCTCTCTAACTCCAGAAAAAATAAAGCCATTGCGGCGGAGGCACGCCGGCAAACCGAAATACTCCTGGCTGGTGTAAAGGACCAATCAATAACCCCGAAAGAATTTATTACGGCCACAAAAAACATAAAGGGCGGCCCCGATGAACAAGCGTAAATCGTCAGCCATCGTATGCGCCATTGGCGCAATAATTGCGCTGGTGCTTAGCATGGCGCCCGATATGCGATCAGTGAATGGAAACCCACTACGGTTCAGCAAGCAGGCGCTGGAAATCATGGCGAACGCCGAGGGATGCCGCCGCGATCCCTATCTATGCCCCGCACGAATCGCTACCCAGGGCATAGGACACACTGGAGAGGGGGTTGGGCTGGCGCCGGCAGCCAATGATGAGACGATAGCCAGATGGTTCGCTATGGACGCCATGGACGCACAGAATTGCATTGAAAGAAACGTTGAAAATAAACTCGGGTTTCAACTGCCGCAGGGCGTATTTGATGGCATTGGTTCGTTCATCTTTAATGCCGGGTGCTCAAAGTTCCTTACGTCAACGTTGTACCGCCACCTTCTTGATATGGCCTACACGGCAGCGTGCGATCAACTTTCGCGTTGGGTATATGGCGGCGGTAAAAAATTGCCGGGCCTTATCGAACGCCGAGCGAAAGAGAGGGCGCTATGTCTCGGCAATTAATCGCGCAGATTATCGTCATCCTGCTGGCGCTGGCTGCTATCGTCGGCGCTGGCGCTTGGCTGGCGGATCGGCATTACCAGCCAATGATCGACACTCTGAACAAGGAACTGACGCAATGCCAGGGCGCCAAGCGTCAGCAGGATGCCACTATATCGGTACAAAACAACGCGGTGACGGCTTTACAGGTACTGGCCGATTTTCGGGCCAATGACGCCGAGAAAACCAGGAGTGACGCACAGCAGGCAGCACAGGGCGACTATGCCGCCGCCAATATCATATTGTCGGAACAGACGCAGGGCGATGCGTGTACAGTTGCGTCAGTGGCGTTTGACGATGAGCTGCGGCGGGAGCGTGCGAAATGAAGTGGTGGCCGATATGGGTAGCGCTGGCGCTGGCCGGCTGCCGCAACACTCCGGCGCCGGATCCGGTTTATGTCGAGGTCAAGGTTCCTATTGCCGTTCCGTGTAAGGTTTTCCCGGTAGAGCGGCCAGCGTTCGCTGTTGACCAATTACCGATTGGCTCCACGATTGACAAGCAGATGCGAGCGCTGCGCGCTGAGCGGCACCAGCGGATCGGATATGAACGGCAACTACTGGCGGCCATCACTGCCTGCAGTGAATGAATGATTTTGCACGCCATTACCCGCGTTTTTTCCTAAAATGTGATTTACCGCCATCGTAACACTCTGATATTAAATATATTTAATTTTGTTTTTGTTAGGAAGTTAAATTATAACTAATTGACTTTTAAGATAAAAACTATGAATTTAAAATCCCTCGGCGTACGCGCTGTGTGGGTTCAAGTCCCACCCCGGGCACCATCGATAAAAACCCAATTAAACCAAGCATGTAGAACAATGTCGTTAACCGCCAAGCAGGCGGTTTTTTTGTGCCTGGAAAATGGAAAGTGGCGACAAAATGGCAGCACCGATTTCAGACAATAAAAAGCGGCTGAAAATTTAGTCGCTTTTATTAAGTTTATCTAAAGGAAAAGAACTTTCTTACCCCGAGGGGGGTAAGAAGGGGAAAACCATTTATCGCATGGACGAAATTCGCTCTAACGCAGCCTGTGCGAGAAAACCTGAGCGGCTTTTGAATTCCGGGTTACTCGCCACGCAACGATCGATGCGGTCAATAAGAGTTTTCGGCGGCGTGACGTTAATTTTTTCCGCGCCGCCCATCATCCAGCCCCTTTGTGCAAGCTGACGGCATACCCTGAGGTGCATCACCTGAAGTGCCTGGCGAGGGCGGTTCTGATACCGTGGAGAACGCCGCGGCTCAGGACTATCCCGATTTTGAATGGTCTACTGGAGGGGAGCCGCTTTATTCTGACCGTTACGTGATTTTTCGGCACAGGTACTTGTTTTTTATTACCCCATCAAAAAAGCGGCCTTTGGAAACTACGGCTTCAGAAATGAATTTCCCGTAAATGCGTTCAGGAACGCTAATGTACTGATAGATATCTTTGTTATGAAATTCTATTTCAAGGATGCGCTTTTCCGGGTCGTATCCAATCGAACGAATCCTTGATGATGAAACGAATTGCCGCTGCAATGACTGCTCCTCCTTTGTGTGGAACCTTGCATGGAACTATAAAGGATTTTTGGTCCGTCGTGTTGTTAATGATCATGCTTATCTGTTGAATGTACAGCGGAGTTTCATCTGGCGGGGTGCTTAACCAACGGTTGTCGCTGAGTAAAAGCGGGCGCTACCGCCCGCTTTTATACCGCTTAAAACGTTTCCCAATTGCTGGTATTGGCGCTTATTTTCTTTGTCGCGGCTGATGGCAGCGTGTGCGACGCTTTGGCCGGCGTTCTTTCTCTGGTTTTTTCCGCTGTCTCGGAAAGTTTGAAGATAGAGACAATTTCCGTCAAACGGCGCGCCTGTTCTTCCAGTGATGCCGACGCCGCGGTTGACTGTTCAACCAGCGCGGCGTTTTGCTGCGTTACGCTGTCCATTTCCACCATCGCCTGACCAACCTGGGTGATCCCTTTACTCTGCTCGTTTGAAGCGGAAGCAATCTCGCCCATGATATCCGTTACGTTGGTCACCGCCTTGACGATGTTCTCCATGGCGTCGCCCGCAAGCGCTACCTGGCTCGAGCCTGTTTTTACATTTTCCACCGACTCGTCGATTAATCCTTCAATCTCTTTCGCCGCCTGGGCGCTGCGTTGCGCCAGGCTCCGTACTTCGCTGGCGACGACGGCAAATCCGCGTCCTTGTTCTCCGGCCCGGGCCGCTTCTACGGCCGCGTTCAGCGCCAGAATATTGGTTTGAAAAGCGATGCTGTTGATGACATTGATAATGTCGGCGATTTTCTGCGAGCTGCTGGTTATTTTACCCATCGTCTTGATGACGTCGCCGACAATCTCGCCGCCATTGTTTGCCGTTTTAGAGGCATTCTGCGCCAATACGCTGGCCTGGTTGGCGTTGTCCGCGTTCTGTTTCACCACGGCGCTTAGCTGTTCCATGCTGGCTGCGGTTTGCTCCAGCGCTGATGCCTGCTCCTCGGTGCGTGAAGATAAATCGGTATTGCCGGAAGATATTTCACCGGAACCGCGGTAAATTTCTTCTGCGCTGCCGCGAATTTCGGATACGGTCGTGATCCAGTTGTTTTGCATTTGCTGAACGAAAGGAATCAATTGTCCGACGCAGTTTTTACCCATATTGAGCATTTGGGTGTGTAAATGACCGACCGCCAGAACCTGAAGATGCTTTTTAATCAACTCTAGCGGTTTGACCACGAAAATGGCCAGATAGCGATCGGTCAGCAAGACGATGATCAAGCCGGTAATCAGCGCCAGAATCAGCGCGTTCTGGCACCAGTGGACCCAGGCGTCGATTCTGCTTTGCGCCTCGCTTTTCAACTTATCAATAACCACGTTGTACTCATCGATGGCATCGGTGAAGTTTTGGCGTAAAGGGCGATATGTCTGGGTCGCATACTGAACGAACTCATCAATACGGTCGGCTTTGACTGCCTCATAGAGCGGCAGCACGCCCTTGGTGTAAAGCTGGTACGAACTGTTATAAATGTTGTCGATGGTGGCCGGGGTGATGTTGGCATGATCGGTGGTTTTAAATTCCTCCAGGCCGGTCTTGATCCTCGCCAATTCCCCCTCAACCAGCTTAAGCTCCAGATCGACTTCCGCAGCATTGTCATTTTGTTTTGCGCGTGTGGCGCGTTCGAGGGCGCTGATAATGCGATAGTACTGTCCATTGGCGCCATTAATAATGTCGCCGTTGTTTTGCTGCACGTTGGTCAACTTCAGCTCGGAGGTCAATTGGCTAAGCGAGTACAGCGCAAAGGCTGATACTCCGCCCCACAATAAAGAAAATAGTATAAGAATCAGAATCATCATGGTTCTGATTTTAATATTGCGTACAAAGCTCATGGTGTAAATCCCGGTGAAAAAATGATAAGGCGGTTAATCCTAAAAAAGACAGGATCGCGTTAGCGTTTCCCTTCAGATGCCAGACTGCTGGTGAATTTTTACAGTCTGATCAATTATCCATGACGGTATGTCTCTTGCGTTTCTGTTATCGGCGTGTAAATGGCGGGCTTCATGACGGTTTGAAATTATTTAACCTGATTAATGTTAATTTTTGTAACCGCCGGGAAATAATGCCGCCGTGAGGTAAAGAATAAAAACTAACGGTATAATTAGCAGGATAAATAATAGTTTGAGTCGAAAAGGGTAATATTGTTCTGGCTATGTCGGATATTCCTATAGTATTCAGCAACGATCATCCCGTATTTTGGGGTTAAAGTGGTTTTTGAGAGTAATTTATGAAAGTGAATGATGTAGTAACGGTCAAGACAGACGGTAGGGCCCGTAGGGAAGGCGTTATTTTGGCCGTTGAAGAGTTTCAGGAAGGAACGATGTATTTGGTCGCGCTGGAAGATTATCCCGCGGGCGTTTGGTTCTTTAACGAAGTTGAGAGCCAAGACGGGACATTCGTGGAGCTTAAGTCGTCTTCAGCGCAGTGATGTATCGCGGGTATTGACCAGGGTTCGGATCAATACCCGCCTCGGACTACGTTAAAAGGTCTCCCAGTTACCATTCTCCGCTTTGGCCGTTTGCCGGGCTAACGCCAGAGAAGGCGTTGGCTGGGGCGTCGGCGCTATCTTGGGCGCGGGCGTGGCGGCCGTCGCCGGCGGCCGGCGGTCGGAGAGGTTAAATGTCGCCACCGCGCGGGTCAGCAGCGCGGCCTGCTCTTCCAGAGAAGCCGCCGCCGCGGTGGCTTCCTGAACCAGCGCCGCATTTTGCTGCGTTACGCTGTCCATTTCCGAAATAGCCTGGCCCACCTGAGTGATGCCGCGGCTCTGCTCGTCGGAGGCGGAGGCAATCTCCCCCATAATGTCGGTGACGTTGGTCACCGCAGCAACGATCTCTTTCATGGTCTGGCCCGCATTATCAACCAGCGTTGACCCGTTGTTAACTAAATCCACCGATTCGGAGATTAAGGCTGCTATCTCTTTTGCCGCCTGGGCGCTGCGCTGCGCCAGGTTGCGCACTTCGCTGGCCACCACCGCAAATCCTCTGCCTTGTTCACCGGCTCTGGCGGCTTCCACCGCCGCATTCAGTGCCAGAATATTGGTCTGGAAGGCAATGCTGTCGATTACGCTGGTGATTTCAGAGATTTTTCTGGAACTGCCTGAAATGTTATTCATGGTGTTGACCACGTCGGCGACAATCTCCCCGCCTTTTTGGGCTTTACCCGAGGCATTCGCCGCAAGCTGGCTGGCGTGATGCGCATTCTCGGCGTTCTGTTTTACGGTTGCGGTCAGCTGCTCCATACTGGCGGCGGTTTGCTCCAGCGCGGAGGCCTGCTGTTCCGTGCGGGAGGAAAGGTCGGTATTGCCTGAGGAGATCTCTGTCGTGCCTTGATAGATGGCGTCCGCGCTTTCGCGCACGGTGGTTACCGTGGTAACCAGCGATAACTGCATCTGCTGCACGTTTCGACCCAATATGCCAATTTCATTGTTGCCATAGTTATCCACGTGTTGGGTGAGATCGCCTTGCGCTATACGCTGGATACGGCTCACCAGCCGGTTCATGGGTTGAATTAGCGCGCGTTGCAGGAGCAGGAATGTCAGCAGGGTTAAAATGATCGCGACGCCAAAGCTGGCGCCCATCAGCGCATAGCCCAACGTGGCATTGTCCTGCGCCGTGCTATTCAGCTCGTTGGCGCGCTGGTTGCGGTAGCCAACGGCCTCCAGCAGGGGCTTGTTATACGCCAAATCCAAAACCCGGGTGAACTCCGACTCATGGCTGATCACTTCTTCAAACAGTCCTTCCTTGGCCGAGGCGAGCATGGGCATCACCCCCTGGTTGATATAGTCGTCGTAGGCTTTGCGTAAGCTGGCGTCCAATGCGGCGTCCTGAGCCGTTTTTACCGGGCGTTGTTCATAAACCAGAAACGCCTGTTGCGACTGTTCGATGCGCTGCGTTGCCTGCTTCAGGTTGTCATTAAAGACCTCTGAGTCTCCGATACGTGCGGCAGCGGCGGCCTGAATCAGTAACAGGCGCGCGGTGCCAAGGTGGTTAGCGCTGTTGGATATCCCCATGCGGATATCAATTTCCTGGGTGACGTCGGCCAGTGATTGACCGCCGCGTTGTAAAAAATGGCTGGACGTGCCTATTGATAGCGCGAACAGCAGCATAATCCCGCCCAGAATAATGACGAATAAAGGGACTAACCGTAAATTGCTTAACAAGCCGGCGTTACCCGGCTGCTCGGGTCTTGACGTTATTTTCATATCCATCCGCTCATTTTCGGGAAAAGTCATTATCATTTTTGGTGCCGTCGGCAGGCAGCGTTGGCATTCGGGGGTAAATGTCTGCTTTGACGACAAGCGGTAACCTAAACAACCAATCTGAAATACCATCGGCACATGTAGGGAAACCTTAATAAGATTCAATGCGATCTCCATCACGTTTTGAACTTATACGCGGAAAATAAAAGCGGATTGCCGTAAAATTAGACAGATTGATAACTGTCTGATGGGAATCGGGAAAAACAGTCGATTCCCTCACAGGTTATTTTTACTTGCTTTGGGCGCCGGCGGCCATCCTGCTATAGGGAAAATACCAGCGGCGCCGGGTTTCTCTGGCTGAATTAAGCTTAACGTGAATCAATAAATTAATGACTTGATGTCAGGCGTTTTGGCGCCCATCTATTATTGGTTGCGCGCTGCTTGAATCAGTCCTGTAAATTGAATCCCTCCGGGATATTAATGATTACCCTGCGCCATCCATATATCACGGATATAATAGGTCGCTTTTTTAACATCATTAATTAGTAAGTTTCCTGATTGTTAATAGCCATGCCCAATGACGTTTTATTATCACAGTTGACTAATTGTCAGACGGACGTGGTGTATTACAACAGTTTTTTGCCGTTTTTTTCTTCGCGCGTCTTAATCGGGCACAGGGCAAAACACAGGGCGTCAGGGGTAAGCATCAAGGTGGTTCACAAGTGCTGAACCGCTAAGCAATGGTGGAGACCGTTTCAGTACGTAAAGGAATGCAAATTTTCGGTAAAGAATATAAATAAACATCTTAATGTAAATTTGCTATGCCAAGATAACCCTTGTTTTCGTTTATCTATCATTTAGATAGCAGTGAAATTATTTTGTCTGCGCCTACGGAATGTTATTTTGTAACGTTTGATACGGTTTTTTGTGCGAAAAATGAGTAATTAAGAACACCTGCTGATCGAAAATCACTCATAGCTCTTCCAATTTTGTGATCTATGTCACATAATTACTAAAATCATTCTTCGCTCGCGTTGTATGTGCTACGGATTAGGCGGTACAGTTGCGCTGTTTTAGGAATAATCCTATGATTTGGCTGTGATGGACCTTGAAGGGGTCTAAAGCGCTGGGAACGAAGGGATGCGATGCGCAATGGATGCATCATGATGGAAGTTGGCGGAAGTACTCACTGTCCTGCATTAAGCGATAAAAAATAGCAGCTAGGATCTGGCACTGATAGTTTTTTATGCCATCAATGGATCGTGATTTTTGAACCGGGCGATATGGTCTATCACCTAACTTATGTTTTAAACATAGCCTATCGGGATGGGAAATATGGGTACCTCTGAATTACTCAAGCACATTTATGACATTAATCTGTCTTATTTGTTACTGGCACAACGTTTAATTAATGACGAAAAAGCCTCTGCAATGTTTCGTCTGGGTATTGATGAGACAATGGCGGATATGCTGATGCAGCTGACTTTGCCGCAGATGGTTAAATTAGCTGAAACCAACCAACTGATATGTCATTTCCGTTTTAACGATCACAATACCATCAAACTCTTGACGCAAGAATCGCGTGTGGATGATTTACAGCAAATCCATACCGGTATTTTGTTGTCGAGCCATCTATTACAACAGTCAACTTCGAAAGAAGAGAATCTGCCTAAGAAAAGGGCATAGTAATGGCGGAGAAAAGTATTGTTAAGGAAGCGAAAGATATCCAACTGGCAATGGAGCTTATTTCTCTGGGCGCCCGCTTGCAGATGCTGGAAAGTGAAACGCAACTGAGCCGCGGACGCTTAATTAAGTTATATAAAGAACTTAGAGGAAGTCCGCCGCCAAAGGGAATGCTGCCTTTTTCAACGGATTGGTTTATGACCTGGGAACAGAATATTCATTCATCCATGTTCTATAACGCCTATAGTTTCTTGCTGAAACACGGGCAATGCAGCGGCGTTGAAGCGGTAATCAAAGCCTATCGCCTTTATCTGGAACAGTGTTCACCGAAAAATGATACGCCATTACTGGCGCTGACTCGCGCATGGACGCTGGTTCGATTTGTCGACAGCGGCATGCTGCAACTTTCAGCGTGTCATTGCTGCAACGGTATGTTTATCACCCATGCTCATCAGCCAAAAAACAGTTTTGTCTGCAGCTTGTGTCAGCCCCCATCCAGGGCGGTAAAAAGACGTAAACTTTCGCAAAATCTTGCCGATATTATACCTCAACTGCTGGATGAACAGGTAAAACACGCAGTCTGAGCTTGGTAGCGATTTGTGAATCTATCACTGTTTGTTATTGAGGACAGTGATAGATTTCTCCTCAAGTAATTCCTGGCTTCATACCTGCGTTTTATCTCACTTTCCGCCCACCTTTTCATATAAGGAATTCTTGTGCTGGTTATATTGGGTTATCTGGTAACTGTGGGGTCGATACTTGGCGGTTATCTCATGGTCGGTGGGGCCCTGGGCGCGCTTTATCAACCCGCGGAGGTATTGATTATCGCCGGGGCCGCCCTGGGAGCTTTTATCGTAGGGAACAATGGTAAAGCGATAAAAGCCACCGGGCGGGCGTTGCCTCTGCTGATTAAAGGATCGAAATACAATAAGGCATTGTATATGGATCTTATGGCGCTGCTTTTCCGGCTGATGGCCAAGTCCCGTCAGCAGGGCATGCTCTCCCTTGAGTTTGATATTGATAATCCCCGCGAAAGTGAAATTTTTTCAAGCTACCCGCGTATTTTGGCCGACAGCAATATCGTTGAATTTATTACCGATTATCTGCGGCTGATGGTGAGTGGCAATATGAATGCGTTTGAAATTGAAACGCTGATGGATGAAGAGATCGAGACGGTTGAACACGAAAGCGATGTGCCGGCTAATAGCCTCGCCATGGTCGGCGATGCCTTGCCGGCGTTCGGTATCGTGGCGGCGGTAATGGGAGTGGTTCACTCTCTGGCTTATGTCGACCGTCCCGCGGCGGAGTTGGGAATGATGATTGCCCACGCCATGGTGGGGACTTTCCTGGGGATTTTGTTGGCTTATGGTTTTGTGTCGCCGTTGGCAACCTTGCTTCGTCAGAAAAATTCAGAAAAAATAAAGGTTTTACAATGTGTTAAGGTTACATTGCTTTCCAGCCTTAACGGTTATGCGCCGCAAATCGCCGTAGAGTTCGGTCGTAAGACATTGTACTCAACGGAAAGGCCTTCCTTTATTGAGCTGGAAGAGCATATCCGCCGGGTGAAGGCTCCCGCTCAGCAGGCAGCGGAAAATGACGCATGAAACATCAGCACCCCATTATTCGTAAAAAGCGCAAATCCGGGCATGCCGGCCACCACGGCGGCTCCTGGAAAATTGCCTATGCCGACTTTATGACGGCGATGATGGCGCTGTTTTTGGTGATGTGGCTGATTGCCATTTCCACACCGATGCAGCTGGCCCAGATTGCCGAGTATTTCCGCATGCCGTTAAAAATAGCCCTAAGCGGCGGTAGTAAATCCAGCGAAAGCGAGAGCCCGATCCCCGGCGGCGGGGATGACTTCACCCAGCAGGACGGCGAGGTTAAAAAGACCATTAAAATGGATACGTTGGAGGGGCGATTAGACGAAATCCGTTTGAATAGGCTGCGGGAAAGATTGGACCAGCTTATTGAGTCCGATCCGCGGCTGCGCGCCCTGCGCCCGCATTTGTTGATCGAGATGGTGGATGAGGGGCTGCGGATACAGATTATCGACAGCCAGAATCGCCCGATGTTTAAAACCGGCAGCGCGCAGGTAGAGCCCTATATGCGCGACATCCTGCGGGCGATAGCGCCTATTTTGAACGATATCCCCAATAAGCTGAGTATCTCGGGCCACACCGACGACGTGCCGTACGCCAGCGGCGACAGGGGTTACAGCAACTGGGAATTATCCGCCGATCGCGCCAATGCTTCCCGCCGCGAGCTGCTTATCGGCGGGCTGGCCGATGGTAAGGTGCTGCGCGTGGTCGGTATGGCGTCGACCATGAGCCTGAAACAGGCGGTGGACGCCAATGATGCGATAAATCGCCGTATCAGCCTGCTGGTGTTGAATAGACAGGCGCAGAGGGATATTGAACATGAAAACGCCGAAAGCGATGCGCTAAATGTAGACAAAGCTGAAAATTTACAAAATATGGAGTTGGAAAATCCTAAACCTACCACTCCGCCTGCCGACAATAGTAATAATAATATGGATGGAAGTGGTGAAACTCCGCCGCAACCCGTTAATGGAGTTCCTGCTCCAGAGCGCCAGCAGCCGACGACGTCGTTGCCTGCTGCGCCGGACAGTCAGGCGCCCCTTTCTCAATAAGCCGCGATTCACAGCAGAGGTGACCACGTGAGCATGGACATGAGCGCTTTCTATCAAACATTCTTTGATGAAGCAGACGAATTATTGGCGGATATGGAACAGCACTTGCTGTTGCTGGATCCCCTGGCACCTGATACTGAGCAATTGAATGCCATTTTCCGGGCCGCTCACTCAATAAAAGGCGGGGCCGGAACCTTTGGTTTTACCGTGTTGCAGGAAACCACTCACCTTTTAGAAAACTTACTCGATGGTGCCCGGCGCGGCGAAATGCGTCTTAGCACCGATATCATCAACCTGTTTTTGGAAACAAAAGACATTATGCAGGATCAGTTGGACGCTTATAAAACCGCGCAGGAGCCCAATGCCGAGAGCTTTGAGTATATCTGTCAGGCTCTGCGCCAACTGGCTTTGGAGTCTCAGACCGACGCCCCGTCTTCAACCGCGCCGGAGCAGGATAATAACGGCCCGGCCTCCGCAGCGCCGGCGTCGGCCGGTCAGGGTGAACTGCGTATTGAGCTTACCGGACTTAAGCCGCAGGAAATTCCCCAAATGCTGGAGGAGCTCGGCAATCTGGGCACGGTGAAAGACCCTTATCAGACTGATAACAGCGTCGAAGTGACTTTGGTGACTGCCGAAAGCGAAGATGATATCAGCGCGGTGTTGTGTTTTGTGCTGGAGCCGGAGCAAATCCACTTTCACCCGGTAGCGGCAGCGGCCCAGCCGGAAAGCGCGGCCGCTGAAAGCCAGCCCGAGCCGGAAAAACCGGCGGCGCCTGCCGCTCCGGCGCTTCAGGCTGTCGCCGCACCGGCCGCGGCCAAACCGCATATTGTTCCCGATGCCTCCAAGCACCGCAACAAAACCGGCGATACCAGTATTCGCGTGGCGGTAGAGAAAGTCGACCAACTTATCAACCTGGTCGGCGAACTGGTTATTACCCAATCGATGCTGGCGCAGCGTTCGAGCGAGCTTGATCCCGTCGCCCACGGCGACTTGCTGAATAGCATGGGACAACTGGAGCGTAATGCCCGCGATTTGCAAGAGTCGGTAATGTCAATTCGTATGATGCCGATGGAATACGTATTCAGCCGCTTCCCCCGTCTGGTCCGCGACCTGGCCGCCAAGTTGGATAAACAGGTAGAACTGACCCTGCGCGGCAGCTCCACCGAGCTGGATAAGAGCCTGATAGAACGTATTATCGATCCGCTTACCCACCTGGTGCGCAATAGCCTCGATCACGGCATTGAATCCCCGGAGAAGCGCATTGCGGCGGGTAAACCGCAGGTCGGCAATTTGACGCTGTCCGCCGAGCATCAGGGCGGAAATATCTGCATTGAAGTGATAGATGACGGCGCCGGCCTGAATCGCGAAAGGATTCTGGCGAAGGCTCTTGCGCAAGGGCTGGCGGTAAGCGACAACATCTCTGATGAAGAAGTCGGCATGTTGATCTTCGCCCCCGGCTTTTCCACCGCGGAGAAAGTCACCGATGTTTCCGGCCGCGGCGTCGGCATGGATGTGGTGAAACGTAACATTCAGGAAATGGGCGGGCACGTCGAAATCCATTTCCAGGCCGGCAAGGGAACGACCATCCGTATTCTGCTGCCGTTGACGCTGGCAATTCTTGACGGCATGTCCGTCAAGGTCAATAACGAAGTCTTTATCCTGCCGCTTAACGCCGTTATGGAATCACTGCAGCCGCAGGCCGAAGACTTGTATCCGCTGGCCGGCGGAGAGCGGGTTTTGCAAGTACGCGGCGAGTATCTGCCGTTGGTTGAGTTGTTCCATATTTTTGATGTGGATGGCGCGAAAACCGATCCGACCCAGGGTATTGTGGTGATATTGCAAAGCGCCGGGCGCCGCTATGCGCTGCTGGTGGATCAATTAATCGGGCAGCACCAGGTAGTGGTGAAGAATTTGGAAAGTAATTATCGCAAGGTGCCAGGCGTTTCAGCCGCTACTATCCTGGGTGACGGCAGCGTTGCGCTGATTGTGGATGTTTCAGCGTTGCAGGCGCTTAATCGTGAAAAGCGTGTGGTTGAAACCGCTGCTTAATAATAAAACAGATAGGTGATTAAAGGGTGGAAAACATGACTGGACTTGCAAACGTCACCAAATTGACCGGTGAAACCGTAGGACAGGAGTTCTTGATTTTTACGCTGGGTGATGAAGAGTACGGTGTCGATATTTTAAAGGTGCAGGAAATTCGCGGTTATGATCAGGTAACCCGCATTGCCAATACGCCTGCATTTATTAAAGGCGTAACCAACCTGCGCGGCGTGATTGTCCCGATCGTGGATTTACGCATCAAATTTGCGCAGCAGGAAGTGGATTATGACGATAATACCGTCGTTATCGTGCTGAATCTCGGGCAGCGGGTGGTCGGGATTGTCGTCGACGGCGTGTCCGATGTGCTGTCTTTAACCGCCGACCAGATTCGCCCTGCGCCGGAATTCGCCGTTACGCTGTCAACCGAATATCTCACCGGCCTGGGTTCGCTGGGGGAAAGGATGCTGATTCTGGTGGATATTGAAAAACTGCTCAGCAGCGAAGAAATGGCGCTGGTCGACAGCGTGGCGAAAGTCTGATTTATGCTGATTGGCGGGCCAGCCGGATGGTCCGCTCCTCTCTTTCTTATATTGCCCTTCAATTTGAGAAATCATAAAGATATTTGAAGTAATGCCGATACTAGCGCTGTCACCGGTAGTCGATCAACTCAAAGGATATGATATGTTCAGTCGTATGAAGGTTGTTACAAGTTTGATACTGATATTGGTATTATTCGGCACACTTCAGCTTATTTCGGCAGGCTTGTTTTTTAGCTCTTTAAAAAATGATAAAGGCATTTTCAGCTCGACTCAGGTTATCAACCAGAAGAAAGCGGAATTGGATGCGGTATGGTCATATTTGCTGCAGACGCGCAACACCTTAAACCGGGCGGGCATCCGCGTGGCGCTGGATGCGGAAGGGCGGGGCGCCGGCGCGGCGTTTGATGAACTGCTCAATTTGGCCAAAACCCAGTTGGATTCCGCCGGCGCCCACTTTGGCAATTATGAAAAAACGGCGCTTGCCGCACAGCAGGATCCCAAGGTCGCCCAGGCGGTAAAAGAGAATTATAACGCGCTGCACGGCGCGCTCTCCGAGCTGGTTCAGTTTCTTGCCAATAATGAGTTTGAAAAATTTGTCGAACAACCGACGCAGGGATTCCAGGATAATTTTGAAAAGGCCTATAACGCCTATCAAATCGACAGCGACAGTTTACATCGGACGGGGATCGCGGAAAACGACAAGGCTTATGATTCCTCGCTGTGGGTATTAGGCACCATTATTATTCTGGTGGCGGCATTAACGCTTATCGCCTGGCTGGGCATTCAAAAACTAATCACGCGTCCGCTGCAGTATATCGTTGAACATATTAGGCATATTGCCAAGGGCGATCTGACCAAAACGGTCCATTACCACAGTAAAAATGAGATGGGCATCCTGGCGGACAGTATCCGGGAAATGCAGCATGAATTGGTTACCACGGTAAGCGCGGTGCGGCAAGGCGCCGACGCCATTTACACCGGCGCGACCGAGATCAGCGCCGGCAACAGCGATCTCTCCTCGCGCACCGAACAGCAGGCTTCCGCGCTGGAAGAAACGGCCGCCAGTATGGAGCAGTTGACCTCGACGGTGAAACAGAACGCCGAGAATGCGCGGCAGGCCAGCCAACTGGCGTTGAGCGCCTCGGAGACGGCGCAGAGAGGCGGCAAGGTCGTCGATAACGTGGTGAAAACGATGCACAATATTGCCGGCAGTTCGCAAAAAATCGCCGATATCACCAGCGTGATTGACGGCATCGCTTTTCAGACCAATATCCTGGCCCTGAATGCGGCGGTGGAAGCGGCGAGAGCGGGAGAACAAGGGCGCGGTTTCGCCGTTGTGGCCGGAGAAGTGCGCAGTCTGGCGCAGCGCAGCGCCCAGGCGGCAAAAGAAATTAAAGGTTTGATTGAAGATTCCGTCAATCGTGTCGATGAAGGTTCCGTACTGGTCGAAAGCGCGGGTGAAACCATGGAGGAAATCGTCAGCGCGGTAACGCGGGTGACGGACATTATGGGCGAAATCGCTTCCGCCTCCGATGAGCAGAGCAAAGGTATCGACCAGGTCGGTCAGGCTATCACCGAGATGGACAGCGTCACCCAGCAAAACGCCGCATTGGTTGAGGAGTCGGCTACGGCCGCCGTGGCGTTGGAGGAACAGGTGCGCATTCTCAGCCAGGCGGTGGCGGTATTCCGCCTTGCGGATGCCGGCGCCGACACGCAGCGCGCAACGCAGGCATCAAGCCGGCAAAAACCGGCTCTGCCGGCGATATCCGCGAATACGGAGAAAAAGTCGCAACAAAGCCAGTCTACGGAGAATTGGGAAACATTTTAAAAAAATCAGCATCACCGTTTGGCAAAAGTTTTCTGGCTTAATCAGAACGTTAAAGGACATTCCATGTTTCGACGGATCCGTATTTCTACCTGTGTGTTTTTGTTGTTGATGGTGTTTTTTGTTATGCAACTGGTATCCAGTAGCTTCTCGTTTAACGGGTTCCGTACCGACTACCAGAATTTCACTCAGGTGAATGTGGGAAGCCAGCAGCGGGATGAATTAACCATGAGCTGGGTCGCCTTGCTGCAGACGCGCAATACCTTGAACCGGGCGGCGACGCGCGCCGCCCGCAATGTGGCGCAGGAGCAGGTATCGGTGCTGATGACCAGCGCCAGAGCGTATCTGGCCCAGGCCGATGTCCATTTTAAACAGTATCTTGCGGTGCCCAGAATCACCGATAAGGGCGTGGCGCTGACGGGTAACGTGCAGGCGAGCTATGAGAAGCTGCAGGCCGCCCTGGCTGAATTGATCGTGTTTTTGGACAGCGGGCAGCTACAGCCGTTTCTCGATCAGCCGACGCAGTCTTTCCAGGATAACTTCGAGGCTGATTTTTCAGCCTATGTGGAGTATATCAACGGGCATTTGCAGGTAGCCGCGGACAGTAGCCGACAGTCTTATTCCGACTCCAAATGGTCGTTCGGCATTGTGGTTACCCTGTCGCTCCTTATCACCCTGCTCGGGTTGATTTGGCTGAAAAAGGCTTTGTTGCAGCCATTGGAAACGATGCGTGAGCATTTTGAGCACATCGCCAGCGGTAATCTGGCGGAAAGGATCGCCGACTTCGGACGCAACGAAATAGGCGTGATGTTTAGCGCCCTGCAAAAAATGCAGGCGTCGCTGGCGGGTATGGTTCATTCCGTCAGGCAGGGGACGGACGCCATGCTGCACGGCGTGCAGGAGATCGCCGCCGGCAATGACGATTTGTCGTCGCGCACGGAAGAGCAGGCCTCGGCCCTGGAAGAGACCGCCGCCAGTATGGAGCAGCTGACGTCGATAGTGAAACAGAACGCCGACAATGCGCACCAGGCGGCGAAGCTGGCGCGGCAGACCTCGGTTACCGCGCAGAAAGGCGGCGAAATAACCGGCGATGTGGTGACGACCATGCAGCATATTGCGTTAAGTTCACAAAAAATCAGCGATATCACCAGCGTGATTGACGGGATTGCCTTCCAGACCAATATTCTGGCGCTGAACGCGGCGGTGGAAGCCGCCAGAGCCGGCGAACAGGGAAGGGGGTTTGCCGTGGTCGCCGGCGAGGTGCGCAGTCTGGCGCAGCGCAGCGCGCAGGCGGCGAAAGAAATCAAAGGGCTGATTGATGAGTCTGTCAGCCGTGTCCGCCAGGGCTCCGATTTGGTCGAGTCCGCGGGAAGCACCATGAGCGATATTGTTCGCTCTGTGGCGCAGGTTACCGATATTATGGGTGAAATCGCTTCGGCTTCCGATGAGCAGAGCCGGGGCATCGAGCAGGTCGCTCAAGCCGTCACGGAGATGGACGGCGTTACCCAGCAAAATGCGGCGTTGGTCGAACAGGCCTCTTCCGCGGTGCGTTCGCTTGCCGAACAGGCCGGGATGCTGACCAATACCGTATCGGTGTTTAATCTTGCGTCAGCAAGGGATGAATACCTGATAAATGATAACAACGACAAATCTGCCATAGCCGTAAGGGACAGTTCAGATTGGAAAACAGCCTAGCAAAAATAAATATTCGAGCGGTTTGATATGAAAAGCACACCATCGCCAAATCGCCCCGAACCTGCCTCTATCCTGACGCAGATGGTAGACCGGTTGCCGCTGTCGGACGTCCATTTCCGACGCATCAGCCAGCTAATTTATCAGCGTGCCGGTATTGTATTGGCCGATCACAAAAGAGAAATGGTTTACAACCGCCTGGTGCGGCGTTTGCGTTTGCTGGGGATAAATGATTTCGGCCAGTATCTGGCGCTGCTGGAATCCGACCCCAACAGCGCGGAGTGGCAGGCGTTTATTAATGCGCTGACGACCAATCTGACGGCTTTTTTTCGCGAGGCCCACCACTTTCCGATACTGGCCGAACACGCCCGCCAGCGTCCTAACGGCTATACCGTCTGGAGCACCGCGGCATCCACCGGAGAAGAGCCTTATTCTCTGGCGATGACGCTGGCCGAGGTTTTGGGTAACCGGGTAAGCGGCTGTCAGGTATGGGCCAGCGATATCGATACCCAGGTACTGGAAAAAGCCACCGCCGGCGTCTATCGGCAGGAGGAGTTGCGCTCGCTTTCCCCCCAGCAGATGCAGCGATTCTTCCTGCGCGGCACCGGTCCGCACAGCGGGCTGGTGCGCGTTCGCCCGGAGCTTGCCGCCATGGTGCATTTCCAGCAGTTGAATCTGTTGGCGCCCGAGTGGCCCGTTCCTGCGCCGTTCGACGCCATTTTTTGTCGTAACATAATGATTTATTTTGATAAAGAAACGCAGGAGCGCATCTTGCGCCGATTTGTTCCGTTGCTTAAACCGGGCGGGCTGTTATTTGCCGGTCATTCAGAGAATTTCAGTCAGATCAGTCGGGAATTCTATCTGCGAGGGCAGACTGTTTATGGACTGGCTAAGGAAAGATAATGAGCAAAATTAGAGTGTTGTGTGTCGATGATTCTGCCCTTATGCGCCAGATCATGACGGAAATCATTAACAGCCACCCGGATATGGAAGTGGTCGCCACGGCGCCCGACCCGTTAGTCGCCCGCGACTTGATCAAAAAATTCAATCCGCAGGTATTAACGCTGGATGTCGAAATGCCGCGCATGGACGGACTGGATTTTCTGGAAAAACTGATGCGCCTGCGTCCGATGCCGGTGGTGATGGTGTCGTCGCTGACCGGGAAAGGTTCTGAAATCACCCTGCGCGCGCTGGAGCTGGGCGCCATCGATTTCGTGACCAAACCGCAGTTGGGGATCCGCGAAGGCATGCTGGCCTACAGCGAGCTTATCGCCGAAAAAATCCGCACGGCCGCCAAGGCGCGGCTGCCACAGCGCAGCGATAGCCATGAGCCGATGGCGATTATTAAGCATACGCCGTTGCTCAGCAGTGAGAAGTTGATCGCCATCGGCGCATCGACGGGGGGAACGGAGGCGATACGCCACGTATTGCAACCGCTGCCGCCCACCAGCCCCGCCTTGCTGATTACGCAGCATATGCCGCCGGGATTTACCAAGTCATTTGCCGAACGTCTGAATAAACTCTGTCAGATTACGGTGAAAGAAGCCGAGGACGGCGAACGTGTTTTACCCGGGCACGCCTATATCGCTCCCGGCGCCCGGCATCTTGAACTGGCGCGCAGCGGGGCGAATTATCAGGTGCGGTTGCATGACGGCCCGCCGGTTAACCGCCACCGTCCATCGGTTGATGTATTGTTTCGCTCGGTTGCGCAGCATGCCGGGCGAAATGCCGTAGGGGTCATCCTTACGGGAATGGGAAACGACGGAGCCGCCGGTTTGTTGGAACTTCATCAGGCCGGTTCCTATACCCTGGCGCAAAATGAAGCCAGCTGCGTGGTATTCGGTATGCCGCGCGAAGCTATCGCCATGGGCGGCGTCGACGAAGTGGTGGATCTGCACCAGGTCAGTCAGCGGATGCTGGCACAAATCTCTGCCGGACAGGCATTACGTATATAAGCAGCTCGCGGTGAGCAATAAATATTTTAGGAGTAGGTATGGCCGACAAAGAACTCAGGTTTCTGGTAGTGGATGATTTTTCGACAATGCGCCGCATTGTTCGCAACCTGCTGAAGGAACTGGGCTTTAATAACGTAGAAGAAGCGGAAGACGGCGCCGACGCGCTGAACAAGCTTCGCGCTGGCGCTTTCGATTTCGTCATTTCCGACTGGAACATGCCTAATATGGACGGTCTGGAACTGCTGCAAACCATTCGCGCGGACGCCTCGCTCTCCAAGCTGCCGGTATTAATGGTAACCGCGGAAGCGAAGAAAGAAAATATTATCGCCGCAGCCCAGGCTGGCGCTAGCGGCTATGTGGTTAAACCATTTACTGCTGCGACCCTGGAAGAGAAGCTGAGTAAGATTTTCGAAAAACTGGGTATGTAAGGGGATCTTATGACGTCACATCCAATGCCGCCCGTAAATGACAGCGCTTCGGCCACTGAGATTATTTCTCGCATCGGTCAATTGACCCGCATGCTGCGCGACAGCCTGCGCGAGTTGGGGCTGGACAACGCGATTGCCGAAGCGGCGGAAGCCATTCCCGACGCCCGCGATCGCCTTGATTATGTCGTGCAAATGACGGCCCAGGCCGCAGAGCGGGCATTAAACTGCGTTGAAGCGGCCCAGCCGCGCCAGAATCAGCTGGAAGCCGACGCCAAATCGCTGAAGACCCGCTGGGATCAATGGTTTGAAAATCCGATTGAGCTGGCCGACGCGCGCGAACTGGTCACCGATACGCGCAGTTATCTCGAGGGCGTGCCGCAGCATACCTCGTTTACCAACGCGCAACTGCTGGAAATCATGATGGCCCAGGACTTCCAGGATCTTACCGGTCAGGTCATCAAGCGCATGATGGATGTTATTCAGGAAATTGAAAAACAATTACTGATGGTGCTGCTGGAAAACATGCCGGAGAAACCCGCCGCGCCCAAACGCGCCAACGACGGTCTGTTAAACGGTCCTCAGGTGGATAAAACCGCGGCGGGAGTGGTGTCTAACCAGGATCAGGTGGATGATTTGTTGGATAGCCTCGGTTTTTAAGCCGCGGCTATTTTAGTTATACGTTATTTTTTCTTAGGGTGGTGGTCAGAGCTTCTGTCCGCCACATCTTATGTTGTATTCATTACTATCCGCGAAACAGTCGTCGGTTTCTCCTCTTTTTCTCCCCATCAGAATTGCCGTGATTTGTCATGCTAGGCAGAAAATTGCTATCTCAATCCTAAAAATCAGGAAAGTGTCGTGGCCGAAGAGAGTGACCTTGAGAAAACGGAAGCGCCCACCGCTCATCGCGAAGAAAAGGCTCGCGAAGAAGGTCAGATCCCCCGATCCCGAGAGTTAACTTCTGTATTGCTACTGGCTGCCGGTCTTTCGATTATGTGGTTCGGCGGCGAAATAATGGCTCGCAAGCTGTCCGCAATGATTGCTCAGGGATTACGTTTTGAACATGAGTTGATAAACAATGATAAGCAAATGCTTATGCAGTTAGACATTTTGCTTAAGCAAGCGGTTTCGGCGCTGTTACCCTTTATGGGCGGCGCTGTTCTGGTTGCGATAGCGGCGCCAATGTTGTTAGGAGGGGCGCTCTTTTCGACAAAATCGTTCAAGTTTGATTTAAACAAGCTGAATCCGCTTAGCGGCCTGAAACGTATGTTTTCATCTCAGGCTCTGGCCGAGTTATTTAAAGGCATCTTGAAATCATTGATGGTAGGAGGGATTGCCGGGTGGTTTTTATGGAGCCATTGGCGAGAGATATTGCACCTGATCTCCGAACCTCCCATTGCTGCACTGGGTGATGCCCTGGGAATGGTTTTCATTTGTGGGTTATTCGTTCTGATAGGGCTAATTCCCATGGTTGCCTTTGATGTGTTCTGGCAAATCTGGAGTCATACTAAAAAATTGCGTATGACTAAACAGGAAATACGTGATGAACATAAAGAGCATGAAGGGGATCCGCATGTTAAAGGACGAATTCGTCGGCAACAGCGGGAAATGGCAAGACGGAGGATGATGGCGGATGTTCCCAAAGCCAATGTTATCGTAACCAACCCGACGCACTATGCGGTCGCGCTGCAATATGATGATAAAAAAATGAGCGCGCCCAAATTATTAGCCAAAGGCACCGATGAGATCGCACTGCGTATCCGCGAATTGGCAAAAGAACATCGTATTCCTATTCTGGAAGCGCCGCCTTTGGCTAGGGCGCTTTATCGACATACAGAAATTGGTCAGAATATACCGGCACAGCTTTATGCGGCGGTTGCCGAAGTGCTGGCATGGGTTTATCAACTTAAACGCTGGCGTCGGGAAGGCGGATTGATCCCGAGGAAACCTAAACATTTACCGGTACCGGCTGAGCTGGACATTGCTAGAGAGAATATAACTGATGGCTAATCTGGCCGCACTGCTTCGTTTACCCACAAATTTTAAAGATACCCAATGGCAGATCCTGGCGGGACCGATACTGATCCTGTTGATTCTGTCGATGATGGTATTGCCATTGCCGCCTTTTGTTCTGGATCTGTTGTTCACCTTTAATATTGCGCTGTCGGTGATGGTATTGCTGGTCGCGATGTTTACTCAGCGTACGCTGGATTTTTCAGCCTTTCCTACTATCCTACTGTTCTCTACGTTATTGCGACTGTCGTTGAATATCGCGTCAACACGCGTGGTGTTGCTGGAAGGGCATACCGGCGGCGCCGCTGCGGGGAAAGTGATTGAAGCTTTCGGCCACTTTTTGGTGGGCGGTAACTTCGCTATCGGGATTGTGGTATTTATTATTCTGGTTTTGATCAACTTTATGGTGATTACCAAAGGAGCCGGGCGTATTGCGGAAGTAGGCGCGCGCTTTGTGCTGGACGGCATGCCTGGTAAACAGATGGCGATTGACGCCGATCTTAACGCCGGATTGATCGGTGAAGCTGAAGCGAAAAAGCGCCGGTCAGAAGTTACCCAGGAAGCTGATTTTTACGGGTCGATGGACGGCGCCAGTAAGTTTGTGCGCGGTGATGCGATAGCCGGGCTGATGATTATGGTGATCAATATCGTCGGCGGACTGTTGGTCGGTATGCTGCAGCATGATATGACGCTAAGTCACGCAGCGGAAACCTATACGCTGTTGACCATTGGCGATGGATTGGTTGCTCAGATTCCGGCGCTGGTCATTTCCACCGCGGCTGGTGTTATTGTGACCAGGGTAAGCTCCGACCAGGACGTCGGGCAGCAAATGGTTTCACAGCTTTTCGACAATCCCCGAGTCATGTTGTTGTGCGCCGCGGTTATCGGGTTAATCGGCATGGTTCCCGGAATGCCGAATCTTGTCTTCCTATTGTTTGCCGGCGGATTATTAGCTGGTGTCTGGCTGTTAAGGGGGCGAGATATTGATGCGAATAAAGCCGCTGTTGCACCGGAAGCTAAAAAAGAAAGCCAGCCCCTGGTTGAAGCCACCTGGTCGGATGTCCAACTGGAGGATGTGCTGGGCATGGAAGTGGGATATCGGCTTATCCCTATGGTAGATGCTCAGCAGAACGGTGAGTTAATCGGCCGTATTCGCAGCATCCGTAAAAAGTTTGCCCAGGAAATGGGCTATTTACCCCCGGTGGTGCACATTCGCGATAATCTGGAATTGCAGCCGGCCAGTTACCGGATTCTGATGAAAGGCGTTGAAATCGGTCATGGTGAAGCATTTCCAGGAAAATGGCTGGCCATTAATCCAGGCAATGCGGTGGGGAAACTCGACGGCGACGTGACCAAAGATCCGGCTTTCGGACTGCCGGCTTATTGGATCGACAGCGTGCTGAAAGAACAAGCGCAAACGCAAGGCTATACGGTTGTTGAATCCAGTACGGTAGTCGCTACGCATTTAAACCATCTGATCACGCTTTATGCCAGCGACCTGTTTGGCCGCCAAGAGGCTCAGCAACTGTTGGATCGCGTAGCCAAAGATATGCCGAAATTGGTTGAGGATTTTATTCCCGATGTGGTCACGCTGACCACCTTCCATAAGGTGTTGCAGAACTTATTGACGGAGCGGGTCTCTATTCGTGATATGCGTACGATTATTGAAACCCTTTCCGAGCATGCGGCGGTGCAAAAAGATCCAAATGACCTGACGGTTGCGGTCAGGGTGGCATTAGGTAGAGCGATCACGCAGCAGTGGTTCCCCGGCAGCGGTGAAATCCATGTTATAGGGCTGGGTACCGGGTTAGAAAAAATGCTGATGCAGGCATTACAAAATGGCGGCGGTCTGGAGCCAGGTCTGGCCGATCGCTTGTTGCAGCAGGCTCAGGAAGCGGTACAGCACCAAAAAGATCTGAATGCGCCGCCGGTGCTGTTGGTTAACCATGCTCTGCGGCCGCTATTGTCTCGTTTTTTGCGGCGCAATTTCTCTGATTTGGTGGTTCTTTCCAACCACGAAGTCAGCGATAGCCGTCAAATCCGTATGACCTCAATCATTGGAGCAAACGCTAAATGAGTCAGGTAGCAGAGGGCGCCGTAGGTATTTCTGTCTCGTGCGTCGTTATGCGAAAGCGTCTGGGGCATGTAGCTCGTTGTCGTCGCCTGACACGTGGAATATTGGCGTTACCGTTTCTTTTTACGATTGATGCCGTTCAGGCAGAGGGAAAAAGCGGCAGTTGGAGCGATGAGGGGAAGCAATGGGTATTAAGCCAGCGCGGGAGGCCGACGGTTTCTCCTCTTTTCAGCGTATCAGAGAAACTGCCACGCAGTGCGCGAGTCACATCGGTGCATTGGCAATACAAGCTTACGCGAAAGGCATTACCTTCAGGATTGAAAGTAATGCTATGCACGTCGGTTCGTTGTATGGAGCTACGTGGAGGAAAGGGGACCAGTCTTGCATTTACCGGAGATTGGGCGGGACATGAATTTTACTTTTCGTTCTCTCTGCCTGGCAAGGGACCAATAAAACCCCCGATACGCATACTCAAATCACAATTGATTGTTAATTATAAGTATTAACCACCAAACTTATTGCCTTGGTGGTAGGGAATAAATTGCGATGAATACCCGTCCGGGCCGTACAGGTTATTATTACTTTTGGTTTTCAATAACTCTAGAGCTTCATTTGTGTACTTCATATGTTGGCGCAGCAGCAGATCGTTACGGCGATTGTTTTGACTCAGCGCTTGCGTCAGCAATTGAATCTCTGACCACAGCGTATGTAATTCGCTCTGTTCAGAATAAGGGGCGCTCAAGTTACTCTGCTGCTCCAATTTTTGCCGTTGAACATCAAAATGACGCAGTGAGGTCAATTGTTCGCTTTTATTCTCGGTGACGCGATGCAACAGCGCGCTATTTACCACTCCGGCACTGAGTTCGAGTTCTTCCTGCTGTAATGTTTCCTGCAACTGTTGCAGCAAGGTCAACATTTTCTGTAATACCGTATTTATAGTCATATCCTGTATCAGTCTTGAGTTAAATCATCAGATAAAGAGATTAACTTATCGGCAATTTTGCCGACATCGATCTGCAACTCACCCGCCTGAATGGCTTGCTTCAGGTTTTCAACCTTTCCCAAATCAATGTCTTGTGTTCCAGGCTGCATGAGTTGAGCCTGCGCATTGCTCAAGATAACCTGCGTTTCTTTTTCTGTCCCACTGCTTACCGAAGCCGCCTTGCTTTTTTGCGCCTGAAAGGTATCGGCTTCTTTGCTTTGAATCGCCTGGGGGGAAGCTACAGGTTTGGCACCACTGATGCTCATAACGCCCTCTCTATTATTCTGTTGTCGTCATCATGCAATATTTTTCTGCTTAGCACTAGTATCGGCCATGTCGGCGGCGTCTTTAATTATAATTCATTGCCCGACTATTACCGTTCCCGCGCCGCTAACCACCCCTTCGATGATTTGTCCTGAATCCATCCTGATGCGGGTTTTACCGTTGATAGCGGCGTTGTTCATCACTTTCCCTTGATTGGTGATGCTAAAACCTTCGCCGGTAATGGTCACTGACACCGTCTGCCCGGCGCTGACAGCCCAGGGATGACGCAGCATTCTATCGCTAATCGTCTGTCCGGCGCCAATCGCCCGTTGGCTGATACTGCCGACAACCTGATCTGTTTGCATAATCGGCGCGATGGTGAGCTTATCTATTCGTCCTTTGCGCCATTTAATATCGACATCGGTAATTTTATGATTAATGGGAATACTCCTGGCTGCGACCAGATAGCGCCCGCTAATTTGGATTTCCGTAGCCAGATAATATCTGGCCGTGCCGCATACCATTTTTATATTGACGGTGCCGCCCGGTTTCTTGCGGAAGGGTAGGGAGAACTGTGGATTGGAGCAATCGATGGTATTATCTTTGGCGCTTTTTAATTTTACATTTACGGTTGCCGAGGGAATATCGATCTGTTGGCGTACGAAGGCTGTAACCTGTTCGCTTAAATCAATTGCGCTGGCTGTTGCATTAAGTGTGGTAAGACACAATATCGCCGTATAATATCGCGCAACACAACGCATTAATCATTCTCCGCAGGTTTCCTGTTCAAGATAGTTTACCTGCCAGCGCGTCCCGCCAATGGCAAAAATAGCTCATCATTTCTTCTTTATTCCGGCGATAGGGTTTCCCCTGCTGCCTCTATGCTACCCATAACAGAAATTTTAGCCTGACTTTATTCTGCTCTTGGGGAAGGGGGTAGCATGCTTGATAAATTGGAAGAGAATTTTCGCTTCCAGCAGGAGGCGTTAAATCTTAGAGCCCAGCGACAGGAAATTCTGGCTGGAAACATCGCCAATGCAGATACGCCGGGCTACCAGGCTCGCGATATCAACTTTTCCAGTGAATTGACCAAAGCCTTAGAAAAAGGGAGGGCCGCCGGTGGTTCGCTGGCGATGGCGACCACTTCGGAGCGGCATATTCAAAATCAAACCACATCCAATACCGCCCTGGATCTGCTGTACCGGATTCCAGACCAGCCTGCTCTGGATGGCAATACCGTGGATATGGATCGGGAAAGAACCAATTTCGCCGATAACAGCCTGCGTTATCAGACCGACCTCACGGTGTTAAGCGGTCAGATTAAAGGCATGATGTCCGTGCTAGAGGATAAATAGCTATGTCTTTGTTGAATATCTTTGAAATTTCGGGCTCGGCGTTGACCGCGCAATCTCAGCGGATGAACGTCAGCGCCAGTAACCTGGCGAATGCCGACAGCGTGACCGGACCGGACGGCCAGCCTTACCGCGCCAAACAGGTTGTCTTCAAGGTTGCCGCCCCGTCAGGTCAGGAAGTCGGAGGGGTACAGGTGGACAGCGTCATAGAAGATACCTCCCCGGATAAGCTGGTTTACCAGCCGGGAAATCCGCTGGCGGACGAGCGCGGTTACGTTCGTATGCCCAATGTCGATGTCACGGCCGAGATGGTGAATTCCATTGCTGCATCCCGCAGCTATCAGGCTAATGTCGAAGTGCTCAATACCACCAAGACCCTGATGCAAAAGACATTAACCTTAGGACAATAACAGGAGCACGTTTATGTCAATCTCCGTTTCGCTTACCGAATCGACAAATAGCAGTACCGCCACTACAAGCAGCACCAGTTCATCGGACAGCAGTAGCGGGTTGTACGATCAGTTCCTGACGCTATTGGTGGCCCAGTTGCAGAATCAGGATCCAACGGATCCGATGGATAACTCCGAAATGGTCAGCCAGTTGGCGCAAATCAGTACGCTTTCCGGTATCGAAGAACTGAATACCACCCTTGCCTCTATCAGCACGCAGTTGGATACCAGCACAGCGTTGCAGGCCGCCTCGCTGGTGGGCAGGGGGGTGCTGATCGACGGGGACAGCATAGTGGTTGGTGAAGATGGCTCCAGCACGGCTTTCGGCATCGAACTTGAAGATGACGCCAGTAACGTAACGGTGACTATCTCTGATTCCAGCGGCAATACAGTTCGTACGGTGGAATTAGGTTCGCAAAGCGCCGGCGTTCTGGCCTATACCTGGGATGGCACCAATGATAGTGGAGAAACCGTGGATGCGGGAACTTACACTTTCTCGGTCTCGGCCACCTCGTCCGCGGGCAGCAGCGTGACGGCAACGGAGTTGAGTTATGCGCAGGTATATGGCGTCAGTACGGATGATTCCACTCTCAATCTTGGCCTGGCGGGAACCGCCACGCTGGACGATGTGAAGCTGATTATCTAACCTCCTTTCGTTAGAACAGCACATATCGATAGAAGAAAAATTTTAATCAAGGGGAACCAAATGGGTTTTTCACAAGCAATCAGTGGATTAAGCGCGGCTTCCAACAATCTGGACGTTATCGGCAACAATATCGCCAACTCTGAAACGACGGGGTTTAAAGCAGCGACGGTGACGTTTGCCGATGTGTACGCCGCCTCCGCTGTTGGTCTCGGGGTAACGGTTGCCGCTGTGACGCAGGATTTCTCCGACGGTACGGTAACAAGTACCAACGTGGGCACGGATGTGGCCATCTCCGGCAATGGTTTCTTCCGCCTGATGGATAGCAGCGGCAACGTCTACTATACCCGGGACGGCGCGTTTACCACGGACTCTTCGGGCAATCTGATTCATACCGCCAGCGGCTACTACCTGACCGGTTATTCCGCCACAGACGGCACTGTCAACGTCGGCGCGGAACCCATCAACCTGAGTATCGATACCAGCGGCATGGCGGCTACGGCCACCACCAGCGCCACCATCGTGGCGAACCTGAATTCCAGTGCGGATGCCATCACTGCGACTTTCGATGCTTCCGACTCCAGCACTTATAGCTATACCGACACCGTGACTACCTACGATAGCCTGGGGAATACCCACAATATCGCCTTCTATTACGTTAAGAGTGATAGTAATACCTGGGATGTCTATGCGGTCGACACCAGCGTGGACAATGCCGATGTCCAGTCTCTGGGAACGCTGACCTTTACCTCAAGCGGTACGCTGGAAAGCTCTACCGTAGGCTCTGTGGCATTGACGTCTCTGAACGGATCTGAAGCAACGAGTTTCAGCGTTTCCTATACCGGCACCACCCAGCAAAACAGTGACAGTACGGTGAGCAGTAAGACGCAGGATGGTTACTCCGTAGGCACATTGAACTCTTATACCATCAACGATGACGGCACCATCACCGGCACCTATTCCAACGGTAAAACCCAGACCCTGGGGCAGATTGTGTTGGCCAGTTTTGCCAATACTTCCGGCCTGTCGTCGGAAGGAACCAACTTATGGTCGGCAACCGCCGCCGCCGGGCAGGAAATACTGGGTATCGCTGGCAGCGGAACTTTCGGCGCTCTGACCAGCGGCGCATTGGAAAGCTCTAACGTCGATCTCAGCGCGGAATTGGTAAACCTGATCGTCGCGCAGCGCAACTACCAGTCCAACGCCCAAACCATCAAGGCACAGGATGCGATCCTGAACACGTTGGTTAACCTGCGTTAATTGAACTAAAGAGGCCATATGGATCACGCGATATATACGGCAATGGGCGCCGCCAGCCAGACGCTGGAGCTACAGGCGATTACCGCCAATAATCTGGCCAATTCATCCACGCCGGGGTTTCGTGCTCAGATCGCCGCGATGAGAGCCGTACCCGTTGAAGGTCTCTCGCTGCCAACCCGCACCCTGGTGGTGGCTTCCACCCCCGGAGCGGATACCACACAGGGACCGCTCAACTATACATCGCGTTCACTGGACGTTGCCGTACAGGACCAGGGATGGCTGGCGGTGCAATTGCCGGACGGCGGAGAAGCGTATACCCGCAATGGCGCCATTCAGGTGAATGCCGACGGACAGATGCAGATTCAAGGGTATCCGGTAATAGGGGATGGCGGCCCGCTGGAAGTGCCGATCGACGCCAGTATCAGCATTGCGGCGGATGGCACGGTCTCCTCGCTGGGCAACGGGGATGACCCTAACACCATAGGCGCGGTGGGAAGATTGAAACTGATCAGCGCCACCAACGATCAACTGGTGCGCGGCGAAGACGGATTATTCCATGCGGCGGCAACCGCCGAGCAGCAGGCGGGCGCTGCCTTACCGCAGGACGATACGGTAAAAGTGATGTCCGGCGTGCTGGAGGGAAGTAACGTCAATACGGTGGAAACGCTGGTGGATATGATCAACAACTCCCGGCGTTTCGAAATGCAAATGAAGGTGATCTCGAATGCGGATGACAATGCCGGACGGGCTAATCAACTGTTATCCATTAGCTAATTGGTTTGAGGAATAAAACATGATCCGCTCTCTCTGGATTGCCAAAACCGGGCTTGATGCCCAGCAAACGAACATGGATGTTATTTCTAACAACCTGGCCAACGTCAGCACCAACGGTTTTAAACGTCAGCGCGCCGTATTTGAAGATCTGTTGTATCAAACCTTACGTCAGCCGGGCGCGCAGTCAACGGAGCAGACCACGTTACCATCGGGGCTACAGCTGGGTACCGGGGTGCGCACCGTGGCTACTGAACGGTTACATAGCCAGGGCAGTTTGGAGCAGACTGAAAACAGCAAAGACATTGCGATCAACGGCCAGGGGTTTTTCCAAATCCAGATGACCGACGGTACCACCGCCTATACCCGTGACGGCTCATTCCAGCTCGATTCCAATGGACAGTTGGTCACCTCCAGCGGTTATCCGGTTCAGCCGGCCATCACCATCCCAGACACCGCGCTGACCATGACGGTATCCAGCGACGGGGTGGTTAGCGTCACAACCCAGGGACAAACGGCAACGACGCAGGTCGGGCAACTGACGCTGGCGACTTTCATTAACCCCACCGGATTACAGAGTATGGGCGAAAACCTGTACCAGGAAACAGAAAGTTCCGGCGCACCGACGGAGTCTACGCCGGGTCAGAACGGCGCAGGTACGCTTTATCAGGGCTATGTGGAAACGTCGAACGTAAATGTGGCGGAAGAACTGGTTGATATGATTCAGGTGCAGCGTGCCTATGAAATTAACAGCAAGGCGGTATCGGCATCAGACGCCATGTTGGAACGGTTGTCCCAGCTATAAAGGGCAATCAGGCAATTCAGCCTGATAAATAAATAAAAGGGTGAGGCATGTTGTGTTATCGCGGTCATAACTGCGGCTTTCTGCGTCAGCAGGGGTGGGTAGCATTACTGTTAACGGTTATGGCGTTTATGGTCGGCGGCTGTGCGTATATGCCGCGCACGCCATTAGTTGAGGGAGAAACCAGCGCACATCCCGCTCCGGCATCGCTGGTAGCGACGAATGGTTCATTGTTCCAGTCCGCTCAACTGATGAATTATGGCTATCAGCCGCTGTTTGAGGATAGCCGCCCGCGTAATGTTGGCGATATCCTGACGATTACCCTGCAAGAGGATGTCAGCGCGAGCAAAAGTTCGTCTGCCAATGCCGGCAGAACGAGTTCGGCTTCGTCGGGACTCACCGCTTTACCTACGGCGCTTATGGGGCTGCTGGGGAATGGCAAAGTGGATTTGGAGGCTTCCGGCAGCAATGATTTCGATGGTTCCGGCGGCGCCAGCGCCCAGAATACCTTTGATGGCACGATTACCGTAACGGTTAGAGAAGTCCTGGCTAACGGTAACCTGAAAGTAGTCGGGGAAAAACAGATCGCCATTAATCAGGGCACCGAATACATTCGTTTTTCCGGCGTGGTGAACCCGCGTACGATTACGGGTAGTAATTCCGTGGTTTCAACACAGGTGGCGGATGCCAGAATTGAATATATTGGTAATGGTTATATCAATGAAGCCCAGAATATGGGGTGGCTGCAACGCTTCTTCCTCAATGTTTCGCCATTTTAAGGAGAATAGCATGAGAATCGTCAGCCTGATGGTGATGTTATGTGCCGTATTCCAACTGGCAGTATTCCCCGCATCCGCCGAGCGGCTGCGTGATCTTGTTGATATTCAGGGAGTGCGTGACAATCCGTTGATTGGTTATGGATTAGTCGTCGGGTTGGACGGCACTGGCGATCAGACCACCCAGACCCCGTTCACCACCCAGGGCTTGAACAACATGCTGTCTCAACTGGGGATTACTATTCCCAGCGGCACCAACATGCAGTTGAAAAATGTGGCGGCGGTAATGGTCACCGCCAATTATCCGCCTTTTGCCCGTGCCGGACAGAGGATTGATGTTGTGGTTTCTTCACTGGGATCGGCGAAAAGTCTGCGTGGCGGAACATTGTTAATGACCCCGCTGAAAGGCGTGGATAATCAGGTCTATGCTTTAGCTCAGGGTAACCTGTTGGTTGGCGGCGCTGGCGCGTCGTCCGGTGGCAGCCAGGTTAAAATTAACCAACTGGCGGGCGGCAGGATTAACGGCGGCGGGATAATCGAACGTGAACTTCCTACTACTTTCGGTGAACATAATCGTTTGGTACTGAATCTTAAACAGGAAGATTTCAGCGTCGCCCAGCGTATCAGCGATGCCATTAACCGACAAAATATCGCCGGTGTCGCCCGCGCGCTGGATTCCCGTACGGTTGAAGTTTCTATCCCCGCGAATAATAACCAACAGGTGCGTTTTTTATCCCAGATTCAGGATATCAACGTGGATGTAGGGGAGCTGGATGCCAAAGTTATTATCAATTCCCGCACAGGCTCGGTGGTAATGAACCGCAATGTGATGCTGGACTCCTGTGCGGTGGCCCAGGGAAATCTGTCGGTAGTGGTCGATCAACAGCAGCAGGTCAACCAGCCGGATACGCCGTTTGCCGGAGGGCAGACTGTTGTCACGCAGCAAACCGAGATCTCCGTTCGTCAGTCTGGCGGAGCATTGCAACGCGTTAACTCCAGCGCCAATTTGAACGCGGTGGTCCAGGCGATGAATGCCTTGGGTGCGACGCCGATGGATCTGATGTCGATTCTTCAGTCAATGCACAGCGCCGGCTGTCTTAAAGCTGAAGTTGAGATAATCTGATGAAGAACGTGATTAACGCGACCGAGCAGTCTTCTGCGGTATATGACGTTAACGCGGTGAACAGTCTGCGCCGCCAGGTGAAGCAGAACGATCCGGCGGCGCTGGAAAAGGTGGCCCGCCAGTTTGAGGGACTGTTCGTCAATATGATGCTGAAAAGCATGCGTTCGGCGTTGCCGCAGGACGGCATGTTGAATAACGATCAAACCCGGCTCTTTACCAGCATGTACGACCAGCAGATGGCCCAGGATTTATCGGCTAAAGGACTGGGACTGGCCGAGATGATCATCAAACAATTGGGGCAGCAGCATAACGATATACCCGCTGACAGCGTGGGTAAAGTAGCGATGCCGCTCGATCAGGAACGATTGGCGGTCAGTGAGTTACCTCCCGCGTTGATTGGCGAGTTTTTACGTCGCGAGCAGCAGCGAGATAATGCTGACGCACAGCAGGCGGCGCAACCACTGCGGCAAACGTCATCTCAATTCACCGACAGGCTTTCCATTCCTTCCATGATAGCCAGTTTGCAGAGCGGTATTCCCCATCATTTGATTATGGCGCAGGCGGCGCTGGAATCGGGCTGGGGACGGCGTGAAATTACCACCGTCGATGGAAAGCCCAGCCATAACATTTTTGGCGTGAAAGCCAGTGATAGCTGGACAGGTAAAGTCACGGAAGTGATGACGACGGAATTCGAAAATGGCCGGGCATATAAGACGAAAGAGCTGTTCCGGGTTTACGACTCTTATCTTGATGCGCTGAACGACTATATCTCGTTGCTGACCAAAAACTCGCGCTATAAGCCGGTGCTGGAGGCGAAGAGCGCGGAAGACGCGGCCTATGCGTTGCAACGTGCCGGCTATGCCACCGATCCGAACTATGGCGATAAGCTGGTGCAGATCATCGGCCAGATAAAACAGTCTGCACAACAGGCGGTTAAAGCCTATACCAGCGACCTGAACTCATTATTTTAACAATAGTGCCCCTGCCGTGGACGGTTTTGCAAAATTATTCATCTTGTTTACTCAAGTTTTCCCGCCAACAGACGATAAGAAAGTTAACTGAAATATTTATTCTGGCTGCTTAGTCGGTGTATGAAAAAAGGAAATAAGGAAATGTCATGGCGAGTTCGTTGACCAGTATTGCCTCTTCCGGCCTCAAAGCTGCGCAGATGTTGCTGAATACCACTTCTAACAACATCACCAATGTCTATACCGATGGCTACAGCAGGCAGACTGTGACGTTGTCGTCCACGACAACTTCATCCGGGGTAACGATATCTTCCGTCAATCGAGCATATGAAGAGTTGACGGTGGCCCAGTTGCGCAACGCATCAGCCAGTTATGCCGCAACCAGTTCCTATTATGATCAGATCTCCCAGATCGACAGCCTGTTGTCGAGCGATGACTCCAGCATTGATACTCTGCTGTCTAACTTTTTTTCCAGCCTAAGCTCTCTTAGCGCCAACGCCAGCGATTCTTCCGCTCGTCAGGCGGTGCTTAGTAGTGCGGAATCGCTGGTGACGCAGCTACAAACGATTGATGATTACCTCACGTCGATGGACTCGGCCATCAATCAGCAAATCACTACCTCCATCGATCAGGTTAACAGCTATGCCGAGCAAATCGCTGAATTGAACGAGCAGATTGCCAAACTGGGTAGCGATAGCAGTTCAGCCAATGCCTTGCTGGATCAACGAGACCAGTTGATCAACAAACTGAACGATATAATCGGCGTCACGGTCAGTACTCAGGACGATTCCGTCGTTACCGTCTCTCTCTCCAACGGCATGACATTGGTGCAGGGAAGTACGGCCTATAGCCTGACGACGGTAACTGACAGCACCGACACTTCTCGCCTGACTATCGCCTATGACAATGGATCCGGTAATCTGACGAACATCAACGAGAGCGAGATTAGCGGCGGCAGCATTGCCGGTCTGTTTGCGGTACGTGACGATATTGATAGTACGCGCAATACGCTGGGGCAGATTGCGCTGACGTTGGCCAGCAACCTGAACGAGTTGCAGAGCGAAGGATACGATTTGAGCGGGGATGCCGGCACGGATTTCTTTACTTACGACGATCCGTCCGTGAGCGCTTATACCACCAATAGCGGCAGCGCTTCGCTGACTGCTGCTTATTCTGATACCAGTGCGGTGGCAGCCAGTGACTATACTCTGGCCTATAAGGATGGTAACTGGACGGTGACCAAGGTCTCCGATGGTTCGACGATCGACTACACCACCAGCACCGATGGTGACGGCAACACCGCTCTGACTTTCGATGGCTTGACGGTTACTGTTTCCGGCGCAGCTGATTCCGGCGATTCGTTCACCGTTGAGTCGGTAAGCGGCGTCATCTCCAGCCTGTCCGTGGCGCTAAGCGATGGTTCGCTCATCGCAGCGGCCGGAACCACGGACGGAGATAGCGACAACAGCAATCTGACGAAGATGCAGGCATTGCAGACCTCGGACCTGATCAATGGCACTTATACGTTGACGGAGAGTTATGCGGCCCTGATTGGCAATATCGGGGTAAAAACCAGTTCGGCAGACAGTCTTTCTACTTCCCAATCGACAATCGTGACAACGCTCACGGAGCAGCAGCAGTCGGTGTCCGGGGTCAACCTGGACGAGGAGTATGTCAACCTTACTGCCTATCAGCAGTATTACTCCGCTTGTGCGCAGGTGTTGTCTACCGCCAACAATATCTTCGACTCGCTGTTGTCGGCGATCAACTAAATAAATAGATAATTGGCACAAATTAATGAAACACAGTAAGGATGGTAGTCATGCGTCTTAGCACCAGTGTGATATATCAGCAGCAGCTCAGTTCGATGATGAAACTTAGCTCCGATCTGGCGACTGCCGCGGAACAGACTTCGTCCGGCATTCGGGTGAGCAAGCCTTCCGACGATCCGGTGGCCGCAGCTCAGGCCGTCCTGCTGTCGCAAACGCAAGCTAGCAGCGAGCAGTATTCTACCGCGCGCAGTAACGCGGAAAACAGTCTTGCCGTGGAAGATTCCACGCTGGATGAGGTTGTCAATGTTATCCAGAGCATCCAGACGCTGCTTGTAAAGGCCGGAAATACCACCTATAGCGATGTAGACCGGGAATCGATGGCCACAGAACTACAAACCTACAAGGATCAACTAGTAGCGCTGGGAAACAGTACAGACGGCAGCGGCAACTATATTTTTGGCGGTTATGCGACGGGTAGCGAGCCTTTTAGCGTGGCGGACGATGGCACGGTAACTTACAACGGCAGCAGCAGCGCTATTTCGCTGAGCGTGTCTGGCAGCCTGAATATCACTATTGGCGATACCGGTACCAGCATCTTTGGCGATAACGGCAGTAATATTTTCGATATCATCGACAGCGTGCTGACTTCTCTGGGAACTTCATTGGAAGACGCGGACAGTGGCATGACGCAGGAAGAATATAGTGCGTCAATCAACGCGGCGATCGGTACGATGAGCGAGCAACTGGACGACGTGCTCACCGCTCAGACCGCCCTGGGTGGCAAACTGACCGCCATTGATTCGCTGAACAGTCTTAACTCGACTCTGGATATCGTCTATTCCGGCCGAATGACCGATCTGGTGGAGATCGATTTTGCTGAAGCGACCGCTACCTACAGCATGTTGCAGGTGGCGCTACAGGCTTCCGCTTACGTAACCTCTAGCATGATGTCAATGTCGTTGTTTGAGATGAATAGCTAATTTATGCGATAGCAAAAAATTTAGCGTGCTAAACCGGGCACGTTTTTTAGGTGTATCATTTGATTAATTTAATCATTGATGCACCATTTTTTATGGCTTAATCAATCCCTCTCGATAGCACCGTTTTATTTATCAACTTATTGTTACCGTACAATAAATTCCCTGATAATCATCGCCAACACGTCAAATAACTCACTGAACACGTGCTCTGAAAACGGTGCAAACAGCGGCATCAACAATCCAATGGTTAATATTCCGATGGTGAGAGTGATTGGGAAGCCGACGACAAAGACGGAGAGCTGAGGTGAAATTCGGTTTAAAACACCCAACGATATATTAATAATCAACAGGAACGTGATTAAAGGAAGAGAAAACATCAGTCCGTTAATAAAAACCAAGCCGCCCGTTTGAGCAATGGATAGAAAAATATTGCTATTGATTAAGTCCTGATTGATGGGAATAAGATAAAAGCTGTCGGCCAATAATGAAATAAGCCACAGATGTCCGTCGAACACCAGGAATAGCAGCATAGCGAACACATTGAAAAAACGGGATAATACTGAGGTATTGGCGCCACTCGATGGGTCGAAGAAAGTTGCAAAGGATAATCCCATCTGTAAGCCGATAATTTCACCGGCCAGGCGAAATACGGCAAAAGCCAACTGCATGGTGAAGCCTAGTGAGATGCCAATCAGTACCTGCTTTATTAACAGCCAAACACCGGGGACGGAAAAAATGGGCGTACTTTCGACCGTCAGGTTTGGCGCCACCAGAACGGTACACAGGAAAGCGAGACCGATTTTCACCTTACTGTCGATGCCTTTTTCGCTAAATAGCGGTGCCGTGGCAATCAGCGCCAATAGCCGCACGAAGGGCCAAAAAAATAGCCCTAACCAATAGGTTAAATCGGCGCTGGTGACGTCTATCATTATTATCCAATAATTGTCGGCAGGTTACTGAAAAGCGTGCGCATATAGTCCAATAACAGATTAAGCATCCAGGGACCGGCAATAATGATGGCGGTAAATACGGCCAGAATCTTGGGAATGAACGATAGCGTCATTTCATTGACCTGTGTAGCGGCCTGCAACAGGCTGACGATCAGGCCGGTCAGCAACGCCGCCAGCAACAAAGGGGCGGCAAGGGCAAGGGCGACTTTCATCGCTTCATAACCAAGCGCCATAACCGATTCAGGTGTCATGATAATAATCCCGGTCAGCGTTTCCTGTTTCCTGATTGTAGAAACGGTGATTGTAGAAACTCTAGCTGTAGAAACTCTGCGCCAGAGAACCTATTAATAACTGCCAGCCGTCGACAAGCACAAACAGCATCAGCTTAAAAGGCAACGACACGGTAGCCGGCGGAACCATCATCATACCCAGGGCCATTAAAACGCTGGCTACCACCAGGTCAATAATCAAAAAAGGAATGAAGATGGTGAACCCAATTTGAAAGGCGGTTTTCAGTTCGCTGGTAACAAAAGCCGGTATTAATATCCGCATCGGAACGGACTCTGGTCCTTCCAACGCCGGAATTTCCGCCAGTCGGGTAAACAGCGCCAGATCGGCTTCACGCGTTTGCCGCAACATAAATTCACGCAGGGGTTGAGCGCCGGTTTCAATCGCGGCTTCCATGGTGATCTCGTTTTGACTGAAAGGCAGATAAGCATCCTGATAGATTTTGTTAAGTACTGGAGACATAACAAAAAAGGTCAGAAACAGACTTATGCCCAGAATGATCTGGTTGGGGGGCGCGGTCGCGGTTCCGATAGCGCTGCGTAACAGACTTAACACGATAATAATGCGAGTAAAGCTGGTCATCATCAGTAACACCGCCGGTAGAAATGTCAGCGACGTCATAAAGACCAGCGTTTGTACCGGCAGCGACCAGCTTTGTCCCCCGTTGGGTAATGGTTGACTGATAATACCCGGTAATAGTGCCCATGCTGCTGGAGTCGTCAGGAAAAGCGTACCAATCAGAATCTGGAGGAACAACTTGGGGGATAATCGTTTTACAATAACATTCATGCCGATGTTTCCGGGCGTTTTAATACTTTTGACAGTAACTGACGAAAATCCGCCGCTTTATCTTTATTTGCATTGGTTGACTTATCTATGGGATGGGCGGGCAATGTCAGCAATGGTGAAATGTTCTGTGGCGTGACGCCCAGCACCAGCCAGTTATTGTCGACTTCAACAATGACGACCCGTTCCCGCTGACCGACCTGACAGGTAGAAACCACTTTCAATAAACGATTGTTGTGCGTATGTGTCGTCAGACCTAATTTTCGGATAATCCAGGCAAGCAACGCAATAAGCAGCAGAATGCCAACCAATACGCTGCCGACCTGAGACAGCAGCATCGTATTGGATATCGGCGGCGTTGCGGCGATAGTCGATACGCTCTCAACGGTCGCCGTGGGGATCGTCGTCTGACTCATCAGCGGCTCAGTCGGCGCATACGTTCGGAAGGGGTTATGATATCGGTGATCCGCACACCGTATTTATCCGCGACTACGACAACTTCGCCCTGGGCGATCAGATACCCGTTGATCAGAATATCCAGCGGCTCGCCGGCCAATCCCTCCAGAGGAACCACCGAACCTTGAGAAAGTTGCAGTAGTTCCTTGATAGTCATTTTTGTCCTTCCCAACTCAACGGTCAGTTTTACTGGGATATCCATGATCATATCAATATCCTGCAAAGCATTTGCTCCTTGCTGGGCAGAAAGATTATCAAATACGTTATCGGTGCTGGCTGTGCTTTTTTCCGCAGTCTGTTGCTCATTAAATGCATCAGCCCACAAATCGTCCACGGATCCCTTTTCTTCGGACGGTTTCTTGCTGTCACTCATTGGGCTGTCCCTCATCGTTCAAAGAATTCAAAATAGGATTAATTAAATGTTCAACTTTTAAAGCATATTGCCCGTCGGTTGTACCATACTGGCAGGTCAGGACCGGTACGCCGTCAACATGGGCGATCAACCGCTCTGGCTTGTCGATCGGCAGGATATCGCCAGGTTGTAACTGGAGGAGCTTGGAGATGCGTAAAGGAATATCCACAAAGCTTGCCACCAGCTCCAGTTCTGAATGTTGCACCTGTTTCGCTAATGCTTCTCGCCAGTTTTGATCTTCCTGGCGTGAGTTTTCCAGCGGCGGATTAACCAGGAGTTCGCGCAGCGGCTCAATCATGGCGAAGGGAATACAAATACTGAACTCCCCGGTTAATGAACCGATTTCCACATGAAAAGGCGTAGTCACCACTATATCGTTAGGTGAAGTGGTGATGTTGGTAAATTTTACCTGCATCTCCGAGCGGACATATTCTATATCCAGCTTGTAGATCGCCTGCCAGGCATCGCTATAGGCTTCCAGCGCAAGACGTAGCATGCGCTTAACGATTCTTTGTTCGGTATGGGTAAATTCCCGGCCTTCAACTTTGGTTGGAAACCGTCCATCGCCGCCAAACAGGTTATCGACTGCAATAAAAACCAGGCTGGGTGAAAAGACCAACAGCGCGGTTCCACGCAAGGGTTTCATGTGGATCAGGTTAATGTTTGTCGGTACCGGCAGATTTCGTGCAAATTCGTGATAAGGCAAAATTTTAATGGCGCCTACCGTAATATCAGGGCTACGGCGCAGAAGATTAAACAGCCCCATTCTGAACTGACGGGCAAAGCGCTCGTTAATAATTTCCAGGGCTTGCAAACGTTCACGAACAACACGACGCTGCGTGTTGGGATCATAAGGTTTTACGTCGCCCGCTACGGTGGCTACCGGGGTGTCATCCCCATCGTCGCTGCTGCCATTAAGCAGGGCGTCGATTTCAGCCTGAGAAAGAATACTATCACCCATAAATAATTACCGTAGTATGAACGCTGTGAACAGAACATCATTGATTGTTTGTTCCGCCTGTCCTGAGACTAAAGGGGGAGCAAGTACTTGTTTGATTTCTTCCACCAGTTGCTGTTTCCCTTGTTCTGTACTCAGGGAAGCTGAGTTTTGGCGGGATAATAGCAAAAGCAAACGACTACGCACTTCCGGCAAATAATTACTGAGCTGTTGGTGTGTAGCTTCGTCCGGCAATCTCAGAGTAAAGCCAACGTATAGAACCCGATCCAAATCATTGTCAGGGTTCTGTAAGTTAACGGTAAAAGTGTCAAGCGGCATAAAAACCGGCGCCGGTGGCGGCACAACTTTCAGCGCTTGCGTAGCGTCAGTAGGTGTATACAAAAACCACCATGCAGCGCCTCCCGCAATGGCCGTCAGCAACGTAATAACGATAAGCACGACCGGCCAGATTGAACGCTTTCGTCCCGAGGTGAGAGCTTGTTCAGACATAAGTAAAGATAATTCCTGTTACGTATTTGAAAGATGACATGAAAAAGACATCACCGACCTCATTTAGCCCAAGGTCGATTATCCCGTCTATTTTTTTCATCAATAGGACGAATAGACAAGGAAAATGAGGCTACCTTGGGTATTTATCGGCATCTTAAGCGAAGATATCAACCCCGGTAACGCCAGAAGCCATTTGTTGCAGGGAGGCCGGTACGTTCAGCGGCGTTGCTAATCCCTCCGATGACGTACCGTCAGACTGTTGCACAAAACCTGAATCAGACG
The DNA here is from genome assembly GCF_023347575.1 of Brenneria tiliae. Classification (NCBI taxonomy): domain Bacteria; kingdom Pseudomonadati; phylum Pseudomonadota; class Gammaproteobacteria; order Enterobacterales; family Pectobacteriaceae; genus Brenneria; species Brenneria tiliae. Next base: position 70,180 of record NZ_JAKPCB010000103.1, read on the forward strand.
TTTGCTGGTCTTGCGCCCAGCTCTGTGATGATTCGCTGCCCACGCTGGCCTGCCCTAAATCAATGCCGCTCTCCGCCAATGACGTACGCAGATGGGGCAGGGCGGCTTCTAAAGCCGCTCTAACCTGGCTGTGCGCGGACACGAAGTGGAGCTGGGCTTCGTTGTCGTTATTCAGCGTCAGGCTAATCTGCAAAGAGCCCAGTTCTTCCGGGTGCAGCCGAAGCCTGGCGTTCTGCTGGCCGTCACGGGCAAACAGGATAATCTGTTGGCCGAGCGTCTGATGCCAGGCTTCACTACCCATTTGCGCGTTCAGCATGGCGGTTGAAGTGGCAACAGTACTGGCTGCCGGAGCTGTTGCCGACAAGATCTGGGAAGGGGGGGGAATCAGCGGCGAAGTGTTACCGGCGGTATTGGCAGAAATCGACTCGCTGCTTCTGGCTGTGGCCGCCGAAAGCGCGGTATTACCAGCAGTGTTGTCGTTAGCGTCAGTAGAGAACCCGGTTTTTTTGCTAATTGCCGTATCGGCGCGATTGAGCTGACTGTTATCAGCGTCAGCGCCGGCCGTGATAAATGGCGTTAACGGCTTATCCGATTCCGTAGTCGTATCCGTTGTTGCAACTTCGCCCGTCAGCGTTAAGGAAACGGCAGCGGACTGTGCCGGCGTCAGCGTATCATTGACGACTGTTGTTGATGCGACAGATGGCGCATTGGTTTTTGTGGTTTGAACCTGGTTCAACATTGACAGCAATGACAGGGTAGCGGCATCCGGCGTATCGCTGGAGAGATCGTTCTCATCCTGATGGCCGGTTGTTTCCTGGGTAGTTGGTAGAAGGGCGCTATCAACGACGGATTCACTTGGTTCGTTCAACGCCAACTGAACATCATCTTCACCGCTAACTTTTTTTCCTTTATCCGACATCGCCATAGATGCATTTTTTAATGCGGAGGGCACGGGAATCAGATCGGCGTCAGCAGAAGCGTTTTCTGTTTCGGCAATGCCGGGTTTGTCGTCGTTATTGACATCATCCTGCCGAGAGGCTGTTTTATCCGCCTGCGGCTCTTTGGAACGTGATTGCGCCGATACGGATTCAGTCGCTTGTTGCTTATTAGCATTAGATGTCGTGCTATTGTCAGCGGACGTTGTCGCCGTGGATGGGCTGGCTTCTCTATGTGCTGATAACATCTGTTCGAAACTGCTGCCGGACTCAGACTGGCGCGTAGACGATAGGTCGGCTGACGCGCTGTTATTGGCAGCAACATTACTGACGCTGGAAAGATTCATGGATGCTTCCTCAGTGAGGCTCGTTGTGCAAATTCGTCCATCAGTTTCTGATCCTGACGGTTGGCGTGTATCAGGGCTTTTTGTGCCGAGCGATCCTGCAAGGTAATAAAAGCATTCAACCTCTGGTACTTGGCCCGCCAGGTCTGGGTTGCCTGCTGTAATTGCTGATTCCAGTGCGCAAGCTGTTTCCGATGCTGCTCTATCGCTTTTTCCAGCGTTAGCATAAATTGTTGATAATTATACCAGTTAGCGGAATTAATACCGCTACTCATGGTGGATTGTAATTGCTGACGGTAATCTGTCTCGTAGTCGAGCAACATCTCCAACTGCTTTTGGACATTCAGATGCGACTGACGAATTTTCCCCAGCAGTACAGCAGCATCATCAGCTTCTTGTTTAGCTAAATCGCGTAATGTATCTAAAGGTGATTGCGTTTTCATCTGACCCCACAGTGAAATATTCAAACTAATCCAATTAATTAACGTCAAAAAAAACCGTCAGCTTATATTGCCGGAAGAAAACAGAGTAAAAAGCTGATTTTGCGCATCTTCGTAGTTGCAACGTTCAAAAATTCCCTGCTTTAAAAACTTTTCCATATTGGGGTAGAGACTAATAGCACGATCAAGTAACGGATCGCTTCCCGCGGCATAAGCGCCCACGCTTATCAGGTCGTGGTTGCGCTGATAGCTGGAAAGCAACTGTTTAAATTGTTGCACTGTGGTGTAGTGCTTTTCATCTACCAGTGAAGTCATTGCCCGACTAATTGAGGCTTCAATATCAATAGCGGGATAGTGACCCGATTCGGCCAGATGCCGCGATAGGACAATATGGCCGTCAAGGATAGCCCGAGCCGCATCGGCGATGGGATCTTGTTGATCGTCCCCTTCCGTCAACACGGTATAGAAAGCGGTAATTGAACCGCCGCCATTAATACCGTTACCGGCCCTTTCCACCAGTGAAGGCAATTTGGCGAAAACGGATGGCGGATAGCCCTTGGTCGCCGGGGGTTCGCCAATCGCCAGCGCGATTTCACGCTGGGCCATTGCGTAGCGCGTGAGTGAATCCATAATCAGCAATACATGATGACCGCGATCGCGAAAGTCTTCGGCAATACGCGTTGCGTAAGCCGCCCCTTGCATACGCAATAAGGGCGATACGTCCGCCGGGGCGGCAATCACCACGGAGCGGGAGCGGCCTTCATCGCCGAGGATGTTTTCAATAAAATCTTTAACTTCCCGGCCGCGTTCTCCAATGAGGCCGACGACGATAACATCCGCTTTGGTATAACGCGCCATCATGCCGAGCAGTACGCTTTTCCCCACCCCGGAGCCTGCGAACAGGCCCATACGCTGTCCACGGCCAACGGTCAGTAACGCATTGATGGCTCGGACGCCGACATCAAGCACGCTGCTTATCGGGGTTCGCTGCAAAGGATTATATGGCGCGGAGGTCAGCGTTGCTCGGTAGCCGGTCTCCGGGGCCGGCAATCCATCAAGCGGTTTGGCTGTACCGTCCAACACCCGGCCCAGCAGTTCCGGCCCTAATGGCAGTTGTTTTCCCTGAGTGCTGCCATCGGCAGACTGACGAGCATACACACGGGCGCCCGGCGTGATCCCTTCCATTTCTTCCAGCGGCATCAGGAACAGCTTTTGCCCATTAAAGCCGACAACCTCGCTTTCCAGTTCTTTAATATCACTGCCGTACTGACGCTCTATCAGGCAGGTCGCGCCCAGCGGAAGATGTAATCCCGTGGCCTCCAGCACCAGACCGGTCGCCCGCACAAGTTTGCCGTAATGCCGGACCGAGGGCGTGGCGGCGATGCGTTTTTCATAGGCATCGATCGTAGACAGCCAGCGGGAGAGTCGGGATGTCATCATAATTCTCCCGGTGCCGCCAGACGGCACAATTCACGCCATCGGGTCGCCAGGCTGGCGTCGAGATCGCCTTCTTCGGCGCTGACTTTGCATCCGCCCGGATGTAGCTGATTGTCAGCCAGCAAACTCCACCCGTGCTTGCTGAGCGTAGCGCCAAGATGCTTTTCCACTTGAGCCAGATCAGAAGAATGCACCCGTAGCTGCGGTTTACCGCTGAACATAGGCTCTTGCTGAATAAATTGTTGAATCTGGCTGAGCAGCGCGGTGCCATCGCAAACCGGCGCCTGGCCAAGAACCTGCTTGGCGGCGGTTAACGCCAGTTGCATCAGACGGGCCGGGACGACCGAGTCCAATGAATCCAGCGTCTGCTGGAATTCAGTCACCATTTGTTGCAATTGGGCCACCATCGGGGATTGTTGTTGCTGTATTTCTTCCAGTCCTTGCTTTCTGCCTTCTTCCAATCCACGTTGATAGCCGGCGTTATAACCTTCCTGCTCGCCATGATTGAACCCGGCTTGTTGCGCTTTTTTTTCAACCCGCTCACGCAATTCGGCCAAATCTTCTTCAGTGAAAGATGGTGTGACGCCGGCGGATGGCGGGGCGTCATCTTTTTTTGCTGATGCAGGATGCGGATGAAACTCCTCGTGCGAGGAAAGATCATCTAACGACCAAGGCTGCCAGTTCATCCCTTTAATTGCATCAGACATAGGCATCCTCTCCGCCGCCAATCACGATTTCCCCGCTGTCTGCCAATCGGCGAACAATAAGCAGGATGGCCTTCTGTTCGCTTTCCACCTGAGACATGCGTACCGGGCCGCGAGTCGTCAAATCATCGCGCAGAATTTCAGCTGCGCGCTGGGACATATTCTTGAGGAATTTCTCGCGCAGCGGCTGTTCGGCGCCTTTCAGTGCAATAAGCAGCGATTCGGATTCCACTTCCTGCAACAGGCGCTGAATACTGCGGTCGTCCACATCCACCAGATTCTCGAACAGGAACATTTCATCAATAATTTTCTGCGCCAGTTCGCCATCGAACTCACGCACGGCATCAATAACGGCTTCTTCCTGCTGGGTTTTCATCAGGTTGATAATCTCGGCCGCAGTTCGGATACCGCCCATCTTGCTGCGTTTGAGATTCTGGCCGTCCAACAAGCCATTCAACACTTCCGTCAGCTCCGCCAGCGCGGCGGGTTGTACCCCGCCGAAGGTGGCGATACGCAGCATGACATCGTTGCGCAGGCGTTCGTCGAATAAGGCCAGAATATCGGCCGCCTGCGCTCGTTTCAGGTGCACCAGGATAGTCGCGATAATTTGTGGATGTTCTTCCTGAATTAAATCAGCAGCGCTCTGCGGTTCCATAAAGTTGAGCGTTTCCATTCCACTGGTGGTTTCGCGGCTTTCCAGAATATCTTCCAGCAGGCTGGAGGCACGCTCTTCGCCCAGCGCCTTGACCAATACGGAACGCAGGTAATCTCCGGCATTAATACCTAGCGCGGCGTACTGTTCGGAATCAACCTCGAACTCTTTTAATACTTCCGTTAGCTGCTGATGCGATATCTGCTTCATGCTGGCCATTGCCGCACTTAAATGCTGTACTTCTCTGGTTGAGAGATGGGTAAACACATCGGCAGCACGATCTTCACCAATGGTCATCAGTAGAATAGCGCTCTTTTCAGTTCCGGTCAGACTCATATTTCACCTCCCATCCACTGACGGATTACCAATGCAACCACACGGGGGTCATTTTCTGCCATGTCACGGATTCTCTGACTCTGGATTTCGGCACTAACTCTCTGTTGAGAACGTTTCTGCTGTTCTTGTTCATCTTTGCTCAATTTCACGATGACATCGGCATCGTTGTTTAGACCCGCCGCCGCTACCGGCGCATTCGCCACGGTTGCCTTGTCTTTATTCAGCAGTGGTTTAAGCAGTTTACGCCACAGGATAAAGGCGACGAGGGCGACAAGCAGCCAGCGTCCCGCATTCATTAAGCTGTCAAAGAAACTTTGCTGCTGCCAGAAGGGAAGCTCGCCGGCGATATTTTCTGTTTGCGTGAATGGCGTATTGGCGATATTCAGCGTATCTCCACGCTCGCTGGAATAACCCATTGCTTCACGAGTCAGCGATTCAATTTGCTTGATTTGCTCGTCAGTCAATGCGACGGGATTACCATCTTCCGACTGACGGTAGTTGACCACCACTGCGACAGAAAGTCGTTGCAGTGAACCGGCACTCTGTTTGGTATGACGAATAGTACGGTCGACTTCATAGTTGATTGTGGAGTCATTACGCGTGCTGGAAGGCGTAGGGGCCGTATTGGTATTGGTGGCGTTGGTATTTTGCGCATTGCCTGCATTGGCGTTGTTTGCATTGGCATTGGCGTTATTGGCCGGTGTCGTTATCGGCGCCGTTGGGGCTGGAGCCGGTTGGTTTGAAAGTGCGCCAGGCACGCCGCCGACCATGCCGTTTCCTCTTTGCTCGCTGTTGCTGCTCTGTTGTGAACGCACTGCTGCCTGATTCGGCGCTTGGTTGGGCTGATATTGCTCGTCGGTCTGTTCCCGGCTGGAAAAATCAAGCTGGGCCGTTACCTGCGCATGGACATTGCCAAGGCCGACCACCGGAGTCAGAATCGCTTCAATACGGCGCTGATAAAGATTTTCAACTTCTGCGGTAAATTTCAGCTGCGCAGTATTCAGATCGCGGCCGCTGCTGTCAGACTGGGTCAGCAGACGCCCGTTTTGGTCGACGATGGTGACATTGTCAGGGGGTAAACCTGATACGCTGCTGGAAACCATATAGACAATGGCGTTGATCTGCCCATCATCCAGCGCTCGGCCTGGTTGCAAATTTAGCGTCACCGACGCGGACGGAGATTTCTGTTCACGAACAAACAATGACGGCTTGGGAATAGCCAGATGAACGCGCGCGTTTACCACCGGTCCCAGCGTTTCTATAGTACGTGACAGTTCGCCCTCCAGCGCTCGCTGGTAGTTGACTTGCTCACTGAATTGACTAATACCGAATTTTTCCTGGTCGAGCAGCTCAAAACCAACTGCTCCGCCTTTAGGCAACCCCTGTTGTGCCAGGCGCAGGCGGGTTTCATGTATCTTATCGACGGGGATCAGCAACGCGCCGCCGTTATCTGCAAAGCGGTAAGGAATATTCATTTGCCCAAGTTGAGCAACAATACTTCCGCCGTCACGATCGTTCAGGTTGCTGTACAGTACCCGGTAATCAGGTGTTTGTGCCCATAAAATCAATGCGGAAACAACGGCAAGAGCTGCAGCTGCAGCAACCAACAATGGAATTTTGGGATTAGCACGCAAAGAGGAAAGCATTGCAGTAAATCCGTTTTTGTTAGCCGCGTTCAAACTGCTTTTCACGGTGCTCATTCGTATTCCCTGCTAGAAATTGACAAATTGATAATGAATGTTGATAACAAAACAAACTCCAAGATGAGCAATGCCCGATACGCATTAACATGGATGTCACCCAAATGGTGGGCTTTACATTATTTCCTCGGGCCGGAAAATTTGATTGCCGAATTAGCCGGGTTTTTCATAGCTATTTAACGGCTTAGAACCTCTTTGATTCTGATATGTTATCCACTGGTAATTTACCTATGCGGAGGTGAGAGATGGCGGTGGAAGGCATTGCTTCAGTGGTGGCGCAATTACAGGCCACGGCGCTTCAGGCCACGGGCAGCGAAGCCAAGGTTCCGGTTGCCGCGGGCGCCGGGTTCGCGGCGGAAATGAAATCGGCGTTGGGCAAGATTAGCGAACAGCAGCAGGCTGCCCGCACCCAGGCGCAGGACTTTGAGCTGGGTAAACCGGGAGTTGCGCTCAATGATGTGATGGTCGATCTGCAAAAGGCCTCGGTTTCAATGCAAATGGGCATTCAGGTGCGTAATAAGCTGGTTACCGCTTATCAGGAAATTATGAGTATGAACGTTTGATGACGGTACCCCTATCTTTGAGAGCTTGACAATGAATACCCTGATAAGAACAGTCATGACCTGCATGTTGACCGCGTTGTTTTCTGTCGCCTGCGCGGCGGCGGACAGCCAGCAGTCGGTCACAAAAACCACTTCGGGCGTACAAAATGTGGCGGCGGCTTGGTGCGAGAAAAAAGGCGGTAAAGTGATAACCATCAAGACAAACGCCAGGTCAGCTACTTCTACGGGCCGCGCGACCAAATGCCTGCTACCCAGCGGCGAGCTTATCGATCAGTGGAAGCTTTATAAGCGCGATAATGAATAAGAAATCCGTCGTATTTTGGCTATAGTTCGCAGGCCATTGATCATGAATGTTTATTCTTCGCTTATTTTTCCCGGCAACATTGATTGCCTGTCGGCGAACTTGTTATAAGCAGAATTAACCGAATGCTGCTGAGTTGAAACACTCATTAGACCTTTTAGATCGCTCATCCTTGCTTGCAATAGTTTTTTTACCTCTTGTTCATTATTCAGGATCCGTTGCAGGCTGATTTTTATTTTTTGCTGTTCATCTGTTGACAATTCGATAGCGCTATTGTCATTCAAATGAGAAAGTTTCTCTACCGTGATGATATAGCGGTGCGAAAAATCGATCAATTTATCCCATTCGGCTTTTTTGGCAAGCAACAAACACTCATTACTTAAGGTAAGTAACTGCTGGTACAGTGATAGTATCGCTTCGCTGGCATTCATCAACGTGATCTCAAAATAAATTTTAGGACAAATAATAACAATTATCCCAATGATACTGTACTCAGACAGTCATAAACTAACACGAAACAGCGTTATTATGGTCAGATAGTCACAAACGGCCTGAATCATTATACAGTCTGGTCAGTATTGGCAGTATCTGGCGATATTTGTTTCCATGAATCGGCAATACCGCGCAATAAGCCAAGAACTTCTTGTATTGCTTGTTCATCGTTATACCGATTCGCATGCAGCAATCTACGTATCATATAGTCATACAATGCGGCCAGATTATCACTTATCTCACCTCCTTTTTCGCGGTCCAGGCTGGCCAATAGTCCATTGCTGATAATATTAACCGCTTTGGTGATTGCTTTTCCTTTAGCGGACGTTTCTTTCTGCTGTATATGTATTCCCGCCCGAACAAGGGAACTGATCGCACCCTCAAAAAGCATGGTAATCAGTTTGTGGGGACTGGCGCTCATTACGCTGCTTTGTAGTCCCACTTGCGCATAGGCCTGCGTTCCATAAATCATCGTTGTCATAATCAGTCACTGCTGCTCAGTTGTTCAAAGACATTGGTCAGATAGGTACTGGTGGAATCCAGTTCGGAAATCAACACGTCCAAAGCGGTGAACTGCGCGGTATAACGCGCCATTATGGCTTCAATGCGCGCTTCAGTCGCTGTTTTTTTGGCTGTAAGTTTCTGCTGGATCTCGGTAATGCCGTCAAGGGCATTATCGATAAGGCCATCATCCGCGGTGTAAGTTTCGATAGTGGATACCATCAGTGTGGCCAGTCCGCTGGTAGAACCATCGCCAACAAAAAACGCCTTAACGTCATCCGCATTTTCACTCAGCGCTGAGCTTAAAGCGCTTGAATCGATAGATATCGTACCATCACTGTTGCTTACGGAGATCCCCAACTGGCTAAGAACCTGATAGGTATTGTTATCCTGCCCCGCGCTGAGCAGAGATTTCAGCTTGTTTTTCACCCCACGCAGAAGCGAATCGCCTATCAGGGCGCCATTATTGGTGCTGCTATCGTCGTCAGTGGCGTACTCTTCGTTATAAGCCGTCAACGTAGTAAAGGTGCTTAACAGGCTGTTATAGGTATCCACCCAGGTTTGAATTGCCGTGGTGAGTTCGTCTGTATTTGCGCTGACGGTAAGTGTTTCCGTTGAGGTGGACACTGCAGTCAGCGTCAGAGTGACTCCTTCGGAGGGCACATCGGTAATGGTATTACTGCTGCGGGTAACGGATATACCGTTTACCGTCAGCTCGGCATCTTGTGCCGCCACCGCTTCGCTCATGGCGCCGGAAGCAGTAGTGCTGTCATAACCGATAATGCTATTCAACGTATCGTCAGTGCTGCTGATGGTCATGGTGGAAGCTTCACCAGTATCGTCAGAGGTGAGCACCAACTGATAGCTGCTGTCGCCGGATTGGATCACGCTGGCGGTAACGCCTGCCCCGGCGCTGTTGATGGCACTGACTAATCCATTAAGGCTGGTTTGATCGGCTGTCAGGCTGATTTCGGTGGTGGTACCGCCCACGCTGATGGTCAGCGTGCTGTCTGAACTGCTGAGTGCGCTGGTTTTATCACTTTGTGTACCGCTGACCAACGACTGGGCTGTGGCCAGTTGGGAGACATTGATACTGTAACTGCCGGTTACCGCATCTGAGGTGGCAGAGGTAGAAAACGCTGTGTTGGTCGTGGTGGCTTTACTGTTGTAAAGCGAGCTGTCTGTCAGCGCGTCTGCTGCAGAGGATAACGTTTCCAGCGCACTGCTTAGCGTATTATAGGCTGTGGTTTTGTTGGTATAAGCCGTTTGTTTATTTTCTATAACGGTTACTTTCTGATCTTCAACAGCCTGCAGTTTTTCGAGGATAGAAGTGAGATCCAATCCAGAGCCGACTCCCAGCGAGGAGGTAACTGATGCCATAATCGATATCCTTTAATTAATCGAGCTTAAAGTGGTGCATTTTCCTGTTATCGGCGTGGTGCGATAAAAGTTTATGGTTTTTTGCCTATACCTGTTTCAATTTGTCATCTGACAGCATACTGACATAAAGGAGATGGTTTCATAAATAATAGAAAGAGAATGTGGGGATGTGGCAGCAGAAAAATTTTTAAAAGAATGGCTAAAGGTTGGATAAGGGGAGCCGATACCTGTCAGTGACGGTGGTTGACACCGTAGGCAATTCGGCCTGAACCTTTAATTTTGAGCATCCGGTTTTCGCTGGGTGGATAAAAGGAACCTACTTATGGCAATTTCAGTATTAACTAATAGTATTTCTCTGACTGCGCAGAACAACCTGAACTCTTCCCAGTCCAAACTGGGTCAGGCTATCGAACGCTTATCTTCCGGTTTGCAAATCAACAGCGCTAAAGATAACGCTGCTGGTCAAGCGATCGCCAACCGTCTGCAATCCAGCATCAACGGTTTGAATCAGGCCGCAACCAATGCCAACGACGGTATCTCCCTGGCGCAGACTGCGGAAGGCGCACTGGATGAAATCAACGATAACTTACAGTCTATCCGTACCTTGGTCGTTCAAGCGGCTAACGGCACCAACTCTACCAGCGATCTGGCTTCTATCCAGGAAGAAATCACCGCTCGTCTGGCTGAAATCGATCGTATTGCTGAGCAGACCTCTTATAACGGCAAAGATCTTCTGAATACCGATAACACGACCATTTCCCTGCAAATTGGTACTGAAGATGGTCAGACCATCAGCTTCACGCTGAACAGTGCTTCTTCTGCAAATCTGGGTTCTGGCGTCGCAACTCTTGATGTTACTACTGCTGACTTCGCCAGTGGTACTACTTTGGCAGAGATTGATGCCGCAATTTCTGAAGTTGACTCCCAGCGTTCCAGCTTAGGTTCTATCCAGAATCGTCTGGAATCCACTATCAACAACCTGACTTCAACTACGACCAATTTGAGTGACGCACAGTCCCGTATTCAGGATGCCGACTATGCGACTGAAGTATCAAATATGAGTAAGGCGCAGATTTTGCAGCAGGCCGGTGCTTCCGTGCTGTCGCAGGCCAATGCCGTACCGCAGATCGCTCTGACGCTGCTGCAAGGTTAATAATCAGTATTTCTCGTTATGAAAATCAGAACCCTGCTCCGGCAGGGTTTATTTATCAGTAAAAAAGTACCGCTTTTATGGGTTAAATGCCAAATTAGAGCAGCTGATCTAGTGCGTCAGAATAATCAGACATTATTACAATGAGTAAGGAACCTGCAATGCCAAGGGTATTAATCAGCACCAATCATCTGGTTTATTTCGGCGGAAGCGAGATCGTTACTCTGGAACTTGTAGAGCAATTTCTAGACTATGGTTGGCAAGTGGATGTTTATACCCACTATTTAGCAGGTGATATTAAAAATGAATTCGCACTATTATTGCAAAATGACCGGTTATTCATTTCTGCTGATTGGGAGGATGAATTTCAGCATGACTATGACCTTCTATGGATACAACATTCGACGTTTAATGCCCCTTTACTGAGAAGGTTAACTACCTCAGCTCTTAAGACAAGAGTGATCTTTAACCATATGTCGTCCTTTGTTGCTCTGGAGATGCCGGTCGACAGCGAAGCGGAGAATCGCCTTGCCGATATCGTTCTTGCTGTATCGCAGGAGTGCAAAACAGTATTATGTAAACAGGGGATTGCGGCAGAAAAAATAACTTTATTTGATAATCCAGCTCCTGACAAATTTAAACGTGAAAAAAATGGCAAAGATATCTCTGGTAATATAAAAAATATACTGATTGTTTCTAATCATCCCCCTGAAGAGTTATTGGTAGCCAGAGAAAAATTTATGCAGTTAGGAATTGGTTGCGCTCTGGTTGGATTGCGAAGTGGGAACTCCGTTCGTATCACACCGGAGCTATTGTCTGACTACGATGTGGTGATCACTATAGGGAAAACTGTGCAGTATTGCTTTTCGACTGGAGTAGTGCCCTACCTTTATGATCATTTTGGTGGTGAGGGTTATCTTAATGCTGAAAACCTTATCGAGGCGGCACACTATAATTTTTCCGGACGTAGCAATAACCGCAAGTTAAGCGCTGAAGATATTGTAGATGAAATTATAGGTGGCTATACGTCGGCTGTCAGTTATATCAGAGAGAACCAACTAATTTTTGAACAACGCTGGAGTCTGAGTCGCCAGTTGCATCAACTATTGACACAATTGCCGGATAAAAGCAGAAAGTTTTTATATATTCCAGAATCGAAAAAATTTATGCAACGCGCCATTGAACAAAAATCGTCCAGGAGTATCCAGGTAGAAAATAAATCCATTCCGCAACTGTTGGATGAGCGGGTACCCAGTACTAGTGAATTGTCGCTGATTCAGGATTATCTGAATCAGAATCGCATAGGTCGTGATATCGCTATTTTTATTCTGGATTTACAAGGTAATGAAGTCAGCGTCCAGCAAACATTGGCCAGTTTATATACGGATCTGAATTATCAACGGGTTCTCTGTCGCTCGATAGTTTTTTCTGTGGCGAAGATGAGAGAGGTTGTGGAGGATAATGTTCAGTTTTATCATATCACCCATGATGACTTTGTTGATGTGTTGAATCAGGTTCTACGCGAATTGCCGTTCGACTGGTTGATGTTGGTTACTGCTGGAGAGCGGTTTACTGTGAGTGGCTTGCTGATGGCCAGCCAGGAACTGTTGGCTGCGGGGGAATGTCATGCTGTTTATAGCGATGAAATCATGCTCGGTGATGATGGTGCTCCAATGCTTTGTTGCCGACCCGATTTTAATCTGGATTATCTGCTTAGCTTGCCATCAGTAATGGATAAACACTGGTTTTTTAACCGTCAGGCTTTGTTGGCGCTAAATGGATTTGATAAAACCTTTGCTGGTGCTCTGGAATTTGAATTGATCGTTCGATTGATTGAACAGTTGGGAGTGGGGGCGATCGGCCACTTGGATGAGTATTTAATTATCTCCCCAGCGCAGAAAGTAAGTACTCAACCGGATGAAGTTCGGGTGCTGGAACGCCATCTACAGCGCCGTGGTTATCCTAATGGAAAAGTTACGACACATTTGCCGGGGCATTATCGCCTGCAATATGGCCATCAGCAACAGCCATTGGTTTCCATTATTATCCCAACCAAAGATCAATTGCCAAGGTTGGTGGCCTGTGTGGCCAGCCTGATGGAAAAGACCAGCTACAAAAACTATGAGCTGCTGCTTGTTGATAACAATAGCGAAACACCTGAAGCGCAGTCTTGGCTTAACAGTGTGGCGCAGGTTGATCCCAAACGTATCAGGGTACTGCGTTATCCTCACCCATTTAACTATTCTGCCATGAATAACCTGGCCGCTAAGGAAGCTCAGGGAGAATATCTACTGTTGCTGAATAACGACACAGCGGTGATTCAGGCTGACTGGTTGGATAATATGCTTAACCATGCCTTGCGACCGGAGGTGGGCATTGTTGGCGCCAAGTTATTTTATCCTGACGGGCGTATTCAACATGGTGGTGTAGTGTTGGGGATGACTGACGTGGCCGACTCCTCGTTTATTGGTATGCCGGGTAACAGTGCTGGCTATATGCAACGCCTGATGGTGGATCAAAACTATAGTGCGGTCACGGCGGCTTGTTTAATGATCCGCAAGTCGGTCTATTTTGAGATGGAAGGGCTGGATGAGCTGGTGCTTAAGGTATTATTTAATGATGTGGATCTGTGTCTTAAAGTACGAAGACGAGGATACCTGATTGTCTGGACTCCTTTTGCGCAATTAATTCATGAGGGGAGCCTCAGCCAAAAAACCGTTGATAAGACAATTTATAAGAAGAAACAACCACTCATTATGAATGAACAGCACCACATGTTCAAACGCTGGTTACCTGAGATAGCCAATGATCCTGCCTATAGCCCTCATCTATCATTATGTAAGCCAGGTTTTTATCCGGATCCACATGGAGCCTTAAGCTGGCGCCCACTCTCCTGGCGGCCACTGCCAGTTGTGATGGCTCATGCGGCTGACTATTGGGGATGTGGTCATTATAGAGTACGGCAGCCCTTGGTCGCGCTGAAAGAGGCTAATTTGATCGACGGTACACTAGCCGACAATTTACTGGCAATACCGCAACTGGCGCGCTATGCGCCAGATGTGATGATTTTTCAGCGCCAGTTACAACCTAGTTTCCATTTATGGGCTGAGCGGTCTAATCAATTGAATCATAGCTTTAAAATTTTTGAATTAGATGATTATTCACCTAATCTGCCTTTAAAAAATATTCATCGCCAGCAAAATGACCAGCCTAAAGACATTATTAAACGATTACGTAAGAGCTTGAGTTTTGTAGATCGTTTTGTAGTATCAACTCAGCCGCTGGCTGAAGCATTTTCTGGTTTGCACCCGGATATTCGAGTGGTGGAAAATAGGCTTCCTGTTCTGTGGTGGAACGATAAGCAGGGATTACGACGGCAGAGTAACAAGCCGCGTGTTGGTTGGGGTGGGGGGCTAAGTCATACTGGTGATCTGGAACTAATTACCGATATCGTGCGCGATCTGGCCGATGAAGTAGAGTGGGTATTCTTCGGCATGTGCCCGGAAAAACTGCGCCCCTATGTGCATGAATTCCATCGCGGCGTAGAAATCGATCTCTATCCGGCCAGGCTGGCGTCGCTGAACCTCGACCTGGCGCTGGCGCCGCTGGAAGATAACCTGTTTAACCGCTGCAAAAGTAATCTGCGCCTGCTGGAATACGGCGCCTGCGGTTTCCCGGTCATCTGTACCGACCTCGACCCGTATCAAGGCGATCTGCCGGTTACGCGGGTACGCAACCGTTATAAAGACTGGATGGACGCGATTCGTATGCATCTGGCCGATCTGGATGCCAGCGCGCAAATGGGGGATGCGTTGCAGACCGCGGTGAAACGCGACTGGATGCTGACAGGCGACAATCTGGCGTTATGGCGTAAGGCGTGGCTACCGGATTGATAGAGTAAATATGGGGGAAACCGATGCTGGGTTTCTCTCCATAAAGGAGATGCTGTGAATGGGGAGATGAAAGAAGGTTTTAAATACACTCGACCATTTGTAACCAATCATTGGGATTCGTATTTTCTTAAATTAATCCTATTGGTGGTAATGATCATGATAGGGTTATTAATTGTTTCTCTATTTTTGCTCTGGTTCGAATGTAGAAGTTTGTTTTTTACCTCTATTCCAGACGTTTTTTTTATCTATTAAGCTTTTTCTTTCTGATATTCGTAAGTTATGGAGTGATGATTGCTTTTTTATTATATGCAATCTTATTTTCTCATCTATAATGATGATGTATTTAATATTAAATGCCAGAGCTCGAGTGGCAAAATATGCAATTTCATTGATAGACGCTGCGCTTGAGATAAAAGAAAAGGGAAAGGATGAGCATGCCTGATGAGTTATATTACCAAGTGTAGAATAATGCGGGAAGGAGTGCTTTACCCGACACTTTCTTGGTGAGGTAACGTACATATGCGGTGATATTTTTTCGGCTGACTTTCCGATTCTTATTTTCCCTCCGGCCATACGTATTTTTATCCGTTATCCTGTAACTCTAACGAAATAGCCTGAACTGGTTGGATGGCTTTCACGATCCGCGATGGTAACGGGCGACCACCACCACAGGGATGCGGCGGCATACGGCCTCACGATGCGATCTTCAAACAATTTCTCAGTGGTATCGATATCACCTGATATTTCCTTATTTACCCCGAGCGTATCTACAATGTTGATACTTATATTGCTTTCTGTATACTCATCGTAGATACTCTATGAAATAGGAGGAAGCATGCGTACTCAGGCCGTATTACAAAAATGGGGAAATAGCATTGCCTTGCGCTTGTCCGGTAATCTCAAAACTATCCCCAATTTTGAGGTCGGCGACACCGTTGACATCGAGATTAGCGAGAAAGGGCTCATTATTCAGAAGGCGATGAAACGTCAGCTCCGCGAGGCGGATTTACTCGCCTGGCTGTCGGCATATAGCGCTCATGCGGATGAATTGGCAGCCCCGTCTGATGGGGAGGTGACCTACTGATGTTTATCCCTAAACGAGGTGATATTTGTTGGCTCGATTTTGAGCCTACAAAAGGGAAAGAAATCGGTAAGTATCGCCCGGCTCTGATTTTATCTCATGAAACATATAACCGGCTGACAGGACTGATAATTTGCTGCCCTGTCAGCACCAGCGTACGTGGTGCCCCCACAGAGGTTCCAGTAACAAATCTCGAACAGCCTTGCGTGGTAGCGACAACCCTGGTGCAGACGCTTGACTGGCGTCAGTGCAAAGCAAAATTAATCACTACGGCTGAGGATGGTCTCTATGATGAGGTGTTATTGCGCCTTATCCCGCTTATTGGCGGAGAACATCTTTTGTCATAACGGTGATTGGTTTATTTTCTGCGAAGCTTCTCCACACTTTTCACCATTGCGCTTCCCTGATATTGCCGATCCGTTATGGTAACGGGCAATCACCATCACAGGGACGCTGCGCCATGCCATCGCACGATGCGATCTTTAAGCAGTTTTTCGGCGATACCGAAATCGCGCGCGATTTCCTTTCTATCCATCTGCCGTCGGAAATCCGGCAACACTGTGATTTCACTACCCTGCAACGAGAGTCCGCTTCGTTTGTGGACGAGGAGCTGCGCTCGCGGGTGTCGGATATGCTTTATTCCTGCTGTACCACGCAGGGGAAAGGTTATATTTATTGCGTTATTGAGCACCAGAGTTCGCCGGAAAGGCTGATGGCGTTTCGGCTGCTGCGCTACACGACTATACAATTTGTTCCCGGTAATCTGTACCGATCTCGACTCGTATCGGGGTCATCTGTCTGTTACACGAGTACGCAACCGCTATAAAGACTGGATAGATGACATCATACTATGGACGGTGGAAGTTGTGCCAAGAATCGATGAACTAGAAGATATTGGAAATCAAGCGATAGAAAGCACTAACCTGTTTTTCCATCGTACCAATAGCCCATTATCAATACATCGTATGACAGAGAGTGATGTGCGGTGGTGTAATTCAAGGTCAATGATGTCTGAAAACCATCTAGCTTGGTTAAGTATTAAAGATGGTTTACATCGAGAAGACAGTTATAGCTTCTGTTTCAAACTCCAGGATGGCGTTGTACCTGACCGACCTGAAGGTGGTTGCGTCTGCTCTTTTAGCATCCACAACGGAATAATGACGGTCGAAATGATACAAAATTTTGACCTGGATGACGGAGCGCTTTCTGGCAGGATGATGGAGTTAAGTCAGATAGCAATACTTTTCTTTATGCTCAAGGCGGAGGGAACCGGTGTTTATATCGAGAATCCAGTGAACGATCAGGTTCGCGATTACTATGTGGATGTCTGCGGATACGATTACGCTAACGATGAAGGAACGCTTTTGTATCGTTCGGTAGAGGACATACTCAACGGGTATCAAGAGTTACAACCGGGGGCTGAGTGATGTTTGATAATGGACACATTTTGAGCGACAATGAAGCCAACGAAGCAATGTGGAGGTGCGTACAACATGGCTACCAAACGTAAAATAACAGCAGCGGTAACTCCTGCAGGCGTTAGTTCCGCCCATTCCGCTGGTCGCCGTCGCGTTCTGTCGCCTTCCGATATAGCTAATAGTAAGCCTGTGAAGATGACCAGCCAGGAACTTCTTGAGGTGTTTGTTGCAGCAGCCCCCGCGCTGGACGGCTTTCCCAAAGCCCCTAAAGGAGAAGCCGCAGGTCGAAAGGTTTCCGTTCCCCCGTCCGAAGCGACATAATTGATTGCTTCTAGGAGAAAAGGCCGCTTAGGTGGCTTTTTTAGTCTGATAGTAATTGCTTTTTCATCAGAATTATTCGACAAATTTCTCAAGTGCTTCTGGCATTGATAATGCGCGCTATGCCGATGGTCGATACGCTACGTAAATCCACTTGGGTGGTTTTCATTTTTAAATCATGAATCATGCTTTCACACAAATGATTGGGTTTGAAGAGAGGCAAAGGGTAAACGGGTGACGAATAATTTTTTGCGTAGCGCCTCCACACTTTTTATCGTACCGCTTCCCTAAGATTGCCGAACTGGTAAGTTGGCGGGGAATCAATCCCCACAGGAGCGCGGTGCCTTGCAATCGAAATCCGTCTGTTGTGTTGGGTATTACCATAACAGAACTAGTCTGTTTGCCTGAGCTTTCATCTGATCCCTTGAAAAGACACATTTGCTGTGTCATAAACGATCGCATTGATGATACGTATCGGGAGTGTGTATGAGTGGTATCAATAGTTCAACGGCTAAAAAGAGAGCAAATGTTACCGTGAATGCAGCGCTTCTGTCTGAAGCTAAAGCCTGTGGGATCAACCTTTCCTCTCTGCTTGAGGAGTCGCTTAAAGAAAGATTGCGTCAGCATCGTCGCCAAAAATTTATTGCTGAAAATAAAGAGGCTTTTGAGTCTCATAATACATTTTTAGCAGCTGCCGGATTATTTTCTGACGGTCACGGAGTGCTTTGATGGCACAGTTTGATGTTTACCGTAATCACGGCAAGGGGAAAGACTTTTACCCTTATTATATTGACATTCAAAACGGTCTTTTCAATGCGTTAACCAGTCGTGTGGTCATCCCCATGACAGATATTAAAAATATATCGCCAATCAGAGGATTACATCCTGTGATTATTCTACAGGGAAAACAGTATGTGATAGTCACTGACCTGATGACCAGTGTAATAGACAAGGATCTCAAACAGACTCCTGTGACCAATGTTGTATCGATTAGGAATGAGATTATGATCTTGCCCAGCAACGGTGGACACTGCCTTAAGCGAGGTTTCTTTCCTCAAATTGCACCGGGCTTAGCCCGCCGTTGGCACTATGCCGTCGGTGCCGATTGTAGTCTATCTCGATATACTCGAATACCGCCGATTTCATTTCCTCCCGTGTGTTGAACCTCTCACCGTGGATTAGCTCCACTTTCAGGCTGTGGAAGAAGCTTTCCGCACAAGCGTTATCGTAGCAACAGCCCTTCGCGCTCATACTGCATATCAGTCCATTGTCTTTGATAACACACTGATAATCATGGGAACAATACTGGCTCCCTCTGTCAGAGTGAACTATCACGCCGCGCGGCATCTTTCGCCGCCACAGCGCCATTTTCAGCGTATTGCACGCCAGCTCCGCCGTCATTCGTTCCGACATCGACCAACCCACCACCCGACGCGAATACAGGTCGATAACCACCGCCAGGTACAGCCAGCCTTCCTCTGTCCACAGGTAGGTGATATCCCCAACGTACTTCTGGTCCGGTCCCGTGGCACTGAAGTCCTGTTGCAACAGGTTCGGCGCCACCGGCAGGTTATGCCGGCTGTTTGTCGTGGCTTTGAACTTGCGCGCCGCTCTGGCCCGTAATCCCTGACGTCGCAGACTGGCCGCCACCGTTTTACGGTTCCAGCCATGGCCGGCTTCACGCAACGCCTGCGTCAGGCGGGGCGCGCCATAGCGCTGTTTGGCCTGTATAAAAGCTTGCGCCACCCGCTCATCACACTGCTGGCGGCGCATCTGCCGCGGCGAGGGGGATTGCCGGCGCTTCAGCCAGGCATACCAGCCGCTACGAGAGACACGCAGTACCCTGGCCAAACTTTTCACTGAGAACGCCGCCTGATGCTGTTGTATAAAACCGTACTTCACTTCAGGCGTTTGGCGAAGTAGGTGGCCGCCTTTTGGAGGATAGCCAACTCCTCATCCCGCTCGGCGAGTTGACGTTTAAGGCGGGCATTTTCCGTAGCCAGTTGCTGCTCACGCTCAGAGGTGGAGCCGTGCTGACGTTGTTTACTGCGCCAGGCGTAGAGTTGAGAGTCGTACAGGCCGAGCTCCCGGGCGGCTTTGGCCACGCCGATGCGATCAGCCAGCACCAGCGCCTGCTGGCGAAACTCCGGGGTATATTGATTACGGGATGTCTTCTTCACAGATTTTGCTTGCGTCATGGTTCACCTTGTTAACGATTTTACTCGCTTAACAGCGTGTCCACCATTCGTGGGTAGGATCAAGTAATTTCTGCGTAGCGCCTCCACACTTTTTATCATACTGCTTCCCTGATTTTGCCGAACCGCTAAGCTGACGGCAACCACCATCACAGGGATGCGGTGCCGTGCAATCGCATGATGCGATCTTTAAACAGTTCCTCAGTAATATCGATATCGCGCAGGATTTTCTTTCTATCCATCAGTCGGAGGAAATTCCGGCGTGAGTTCATTCAACAGATTTTGAGATAACGGGGTATAAATATTAAATTCATGAATAAGTACATAGTATAAATTTCTTGCGGAACACATTTACTCTTAGTTATTCATCTAATTCCATCATCGGTTTGAGAATTTATTTTAGGTAATTTTACGTAAAATGTGATTGCCATCATTATTATTTATGATGAAGAAATGCAAGCTGTAAATATGAATTAAAAGTCTTCAATAAACGAGTTGATAATCTTATTAATTAAGCGTGTAACGAATTATATTTACCGGTTTCTGATATATACCAGGAGAAAAATGATGGGTGTAGCGGCATATCTGGCGGATCTTATGCATGGACGTGTGAGCAGGTCCATAAATGAGTCGAGCCTCGCGCAGATGGAGAGGGAAGAACTAATACAACTGCTAAAAAAATTATTAGAGGAAATAGCTGATGCGAAAGCGAAAGAGCGGGTGCTGGAAATTACGCTTGAACTGTTAAAAATTGGAATGGATGAAAAACAGATTTTGCAGATCACAGAGATTAAACCTAATGAGTTGAAAATGTTAATCTTTTTTGATGAGTTGAGAAAAACACAGGCGTGACATTGTCAGAGGATAAAACTTTTTACCCGTCATACTTCATGTTGCAGATGCGTTGGCTACATTACTCGGTCTCTCCCAGGGGTTCAGCCCGGTGGGGCAGATGCAAGCAGAGTTCAAATCTGGATTTGTCAGTCATCCGAATCATTTATCTGAGTAAGCTGATCGGGATTTAATGAGAGACACCTTGTCTCTCCTCGGAGACCTGCCGCTGGCTGGTCAAATTCTTTTCCAACCCAATTGCCGCGTTACGAGGCATCATAAATGGGCCTTGCCCGTAAAAAGCCAACGCTTTGCGTTGTTCAAAACGACAACGTATTGTCCTGTAACTCGAATTATTTAGCGCCGATCCAGGCAGGGAACCCGCCCGGACACGGCGTGATAGTCGGGCATATTGCAAATAGGGCGCCTTTTCTGGCGCTATTCAAGCGATTGGCTCCCCTACGCAAAAGCATAATAGTGTCGATAACACTATTATCGTAGGTATTTGTCACTGTGAGCGATCTGTATACCGCCGAAGGAACAATGGATAAAAGCGCCCTCTGGAAACGTTATGTTCCCCTGGTGCGTCATGAAGCCTTGCGTCTACAGGTTCGTCTCCCCGCGAGCGTTGAGTTGGATGATTTACTCCAGGCCGGCGGCATCGGCCTGCTTAGCGCGGTTGAGCGTTTCGATTCACTGCAGGGCACCGCATTTACCACTTATGCGGTTCAGCGGATTCGAGGCTCAATGCTGGATGAGTTACGCAGTCGCGACTGGGCTCCACGCAGCGTGCGGCGTAATGCGCGGGAAGTGGCACAAGCAATGCAACGGGCTGAACAGCAGCTGGGTCGTGCGCCAACGGAGCAGGAAGTTGCGCATGCTTTGGATATTACGCTGGAAGATTATCGTCAGATTTTGCTGGATACCAACAATAGCCAGCTTTTTTCTTACGATGAATGGCGTGAAGAGCATGGCGACAGCGCGGAGGCGTTGTTGGAAGGCAACGAGGATGCCAATCCGTTACATCAGCTGATGGAAGGTAATTTACGCCATCGGGTAATGGAGGCGATAGAAAACCTGCCGGAACGCGAAAAGCTGGTGCTAACGCTTTACTATCAGGAAGAGCTGAATTTAAAAGAAATTGGCGCCGTTCTGGAAGTAGGGGAGTCGCGAGTCAGTCAGTTGCATAGCCAGGCGATAAAGCGCCTGCGCGTAAAATTAATGAATGACGTTTAATTTGGCTGCGTAGGAATAGTGTTTTCAGTTATTGTCATGGAATGGATTCATGCCTCAGCCAACCCGGAAGAAACAGCTGCTTAGCCGTTATCTGAAAGATTTCAAACATAAGCAGACCCATTGTTCTCATTGCAATAAAGCACTTGACCGTGTCTCGTTGATGTTTCGTAACCAGCTTATCAATAAAAAAACGATTGGCGATATCGACCGGTTAATCGATGATAAAATATGGTCAAGTCTGCAACAGGAGCTAATTCCCCTCTGTCGGTTCTGTAGTGAAATATTGTGCCATACCTATGCTAACTATTTTAATATTAAGGCATTCACCCAGTACCTGATTAAACAGACGGAAGTCAAGCATAGCACGATGCGTGAATATGCCATTAGGCTGCGTCGATTGGATGAGCAACTGGTGGCTAAGCATTTTCCAAAGGAAAACTTTGCTTCTGGAAACATACAGAAACATATTCACGATTATCTTCCCGATATTGATCATGCTAGCTACCGCAGCGCGCTGCGAAAATACGATCAGTATCTGGACTGGCAGAAATACTACTGATACTGCGCGTAATCCCTTTTTCTCCTGCGCCATGTTGCCAGATCGCCGTATCCTGACTATAGGTAACTATTATGGCAGTGTAAAAAAGCTTGCAAAATAGAGGCAAACTATTGCACTGTCATACTACTGCAATCATTCGGCTCTAATTTTCAGACTGATGGTTAACGGTGGTTCTTAATACGGTCAATCATTATTCAGTGGAATAGTCGTTGTCACAGTGAGGAACGCGAATGGTAATGTCCTGTTGGGGACTAAATAGTCGAAACAGTTACTCAGGTCTGCCGACTCGCCGATGCGAGGGATTTCTCCCCCACCAATTTTCTGCACTGTGTCATTTGTCGTTAACTCCATTTTTTGCCTGTCTGTTTACTCCTCGTCAATTATCCCGTCCGACCGGTTTCCTCTTCTTCCGGGCGCGGGCGTTATTCGTTCTGTTCTCCATCGGCTTAATAAGGAAGCCAAACCTCGCTTGTGAGTGAAACGTCACGCGCTGCCGGGCAGTGCGGTAAGTGAAACAAACTGTAAGGTGCCACTATGGGAAGACAAAAAGCAGTGATCAAAGCACGTCGTGAAGCGAAACGCGTTATTCGGCGCGAGTCGCGTAGTCATCGTCAACGTGAGGAAGAATCGGTCACTTCTCTGGTTCAAATGGGCGGGATTGAATCGATAGGCATGGCGCGCGAGAGTCGCGACGCCTCCGTCATTGAAGCCAGAACCGCCGCCCAGGAGCATTACTTGTCTGCAATAGAGAATAAACAGTTAATCTTTGCCACCGGTGAGGCGGGGTGTGGCAAAACGTTTCTGAGCGCGGCCAAGGCGGCGGAAGCGCTTATTCATAAAGAGGTTGATCGCATTATTGTCACCAGACCGGTGTTACAGGCCGACGAGGATTTGGGCTTTTTGCCCGGAGATATTGCCGAGAAGTTTGCGCCTTATTTCCGTCCGGTTTATGACGTGCTGCTGCGGCGGTTGGGCGCGTCGTTTATGCAGTATTGTTTACGACCGGAAATAGCCAAGGTGGAAATCGCGCCTTTTGCCTATATGCGCGGGCGGACGTTCGAAAACGCGGTGGTTATTCTCGACGAAGCCCAGAACGTGACGATTAACCAAATGAAGATGTTTCTGACGCGTTTGGGGGAAAATGTGACGGTAATCGTCAATGGCGATGTTACGCAGTGTGATTTGCCCGCGGGAGTGAAATCCGGGCTGCGCGATGCGCTGGAGCGTTTTGCCGAGGACGAGATGATTGGCGTGGTCTCTTTCGGCAAGCAGGACTGCGTGCGTTCGGCGCTGTGCCAGCGTACCCTTAACGCCTATGGCTAATGTTGCCAGCGACGGCCCGTAAGGGGGGCGGCCAGGGATGGCACGCCACAAAAAAACGCCGCTTGCGCGGCGTTTTTTCTTCTTCCGGCGTCCCGGACAGACTTCGGCGCGATTAAGCGCGGATAAAGTCGATATGAGTCAGTTTGGGCTTGAACGGGTGACGTTGTACAGCCTGAACCTTGACTTTGGTTTCTTTACCGTCGATAGACAGGATCACCACTTCACCGTAGAAACCGTCTTTCAGTTCCTGGTTTTTAACGCTGTCGTGATCCAGTTCGATAGCAACCGGCGCTTCGGAACCACCATAAACGATGGCCGGGAATTTACCGGCATGACGCAGGCGGCGGCTCGCACCCTTACCCTGATCTTTACGTGCTTCTGCTTTGATAGTAATCATTTTTTACTCTACTTAAGATAAGTAATCCTGCTACAGGCGACCCAGCAGCAAGTTGGGTTGTTCTGCTTTTGCGATACAAAAGCGGGCTGAATTCTAGCGGAATATGGGTCCGCGGGCAAATAAAACCGTGAATAAGCTAGCCGCGCAGCTCGTGTGCCCGCCGGAAACGGCCCTGATAATCGAACATTTTTTCCCGTAGCTGCCAGAATCTCCCCTGACGGCGGGCAACCACAAAGTCGGGGGCGCGCAGTAAATGCCGTTGCGCCAAAACGTCGTCGGCGGTTTGCCAGGCGAAAGGGACGCCCGGCGCCCGCTGATGGACGCGTAAGAAATGTAGCTGGAATACGTGGCGCTGCGCCGGCGTTTGCAGGCGAAAACGCTCGCTCACCTCGGCGCCGTCTTCATCATGGTAGGTGACGTTGAGCCATTCCCCTTTGGCGTCTTTGCCGGGCGTCAGGCTCATGCCGCTACAGCGCAATACCAGCGCGTCTTTCAGCTTCAGCGCCGCTTTCAGCATATCATCGGGATCGACCAGCACGTTTTCACACTGGTGACAGCGGCGGGCCGCAATGTCGTTTTCCGCGCCGCAGTGCGGGCAGGTCTTGAAGCGAAAGCGAAAGTCGCACTGCCGGCGCTGGCCGTCGTCCAGCGTCTCCCAACCCTGGCAGCGGCGGCCGAAATGTTCGATCACGCCGCCGTCCGGGGTGATTTTCCCCCAGAATAAATTGGCGAAACCGCATTGCGGACAGAAAACCTGCACCGGCTGGCTGTCGCGGTGGGGTTTACTGTGTCCGACCTCCGGGGTATGGAGATCGTGCGGGTTTCCGGCGTAATCCAGGATCAGGCACTCGGTTTTGCCGGGAAACAGACGCAAGCCGCGACCGACAATTTGCTGATATAAGCTGACGGATTCCGTCGGGCGTAGTATGGCGATCAGATCGACGTGCGGGGCATCAAAGCCGGTGGTCAGCACGGCGACGTTGACCAGATAGCGCAGCCGCTGCCGTTTAAAGTCGGCGATAAGCGCGTCACGCTCCGCCGGCGGCGTTTCGGCGCTGACCAGCGCGGCCTGGCCCGGCGGCAATAAGCCGTGGATTTCACGGGCATGTTCAACGGTGGCGGCGAAAATCATCACACCCAGGCGCGTCTGCGCATAGTCGACGATCTGGCTGATGATATGCGGGGTGATGCGCTGCTGGCGCTTTAGCTCGTGATTAAGATCGGCTTCGCTGAACAAGCCGTTGCTTCCCGCCGCCAGCCTGCTGAAATCGTATTGCACAATGGGCATATCCAGCCGTTCCGGCGGCACCAGAAAGCCGTGTTTGATCATATAGCGCAGCGGCAGTTCGTAGATGCAATCGCGGAACAGGCTGTGTTCGTCGCCGCGTATCATGCCGTGGTAGTGGTATTGATAAATCCAGCCTTTCCCCAGACGAAAGGGCGTTGCCGTCAGCCCCAGCAGCCGCAGTTGCGGATTGGTTAGTTGCAGATGGCGGATAATCTGCTGATATTGGCTGTCGTCGTCATCGCCGATGCGGTGGCATTCATCAACGATCAGCAACGAAAAGGATTGTTCGAACCGATCCAGGTTGCGCGCCACCGACTGCACGCTGCCGAACACCACTTTCCCCTGGCTTTGCCGTTGCTGTAGTCCGGCGGCGAAAATATCCGCCTCCAGCCCCCAGGCGCAGTATTTGGCATGGTTCTGCGCCACCAGCTCCTTGACGTGCGCCAAAACCAGCACCCGTCCGCGGGCGAGTTTGGCCAGTTCGGCGATAACCAGACTTTTTCCCGCCCCCGTCGGCAGTACGATAACGGCCGGCTGGGTATGATGACGGAAATACTCAAGCGTAGCGGATACCGCCTCACGCTGGTAAGGCCGTAAGGTAATAGGCATGGCCTAGTGCTGGCAGATTTTACTGGCGCTGGTGGTGAAGCCGGCCTCAAGCGGAATAAATTTGCCGCGCTCGGCCAGAAACTGCACCAGCTTTGCCGCGGTCAGATCGGCGGCCGAGCAGGTATGAAAACGGGCGTCGCTCCCGAAACGGTTTTCAATGGCGGCAATCAGCTGTTCAGTGGTAAAAGACTCGCCGGAGGCGATCATCATTTGCAGGACTTCATGGCCGTGAACGGATGACATGGTTTAACCCTCAAGGTAAGTGGTTATCCTTATTATGCCCGTTGATAATGTCCGGTGCGATAGCGCGCGTGAGATATACCACGACGACAAAGGCGGATCGGCGTCGCTGAATTCTAGGACCTCGGCTCAAGCGCCGTTATACTAGAGCATTCCGGCAGCGGAATGCCGTTGCTCTTTTTTCATTATTCATCGGTACGGGCGCCTCTCAGGCGTGTGCTGTGCGATGATTTCACACAGGCAGTTGGTCGTTAATGCGATTGGACAAATTTTTATCCCAGCAGTTGGACATCAGCCGTTCGCTGGTGGCGCGCGAGCTGCGCGCGCAACGGGTCACCGTTGATGGGGAAGTGGTGAAAAGCGGTGCTTTTAAACTGCTGCCCGAGCATCAGGTGGCGTTCGACGGCAATCCGTTGGCGCAGCAGCGCGGACCGCGCTATTTTATGCTGAATAAGCCGCAGGGCTACGTGTGCTCGACGGACGATCCCGATCATCCGACCATTCTTTATTTTATGGATGTCCCCGTCGCGTACAAGCTGCATGCGGCGGGGCGTCTGGATATCGATACCACCGGGCTGGTGCTGCTGACCGACGACGGGCAGTGGTCGCATCGTATCACCTCGCCCCGCCATCACTGCGAGAAGACCTATCTGGTGACGCTGGAGCAGCCACTAAGCGACGATACTTCAGAGCAGTTTGCGGCCGGAGTGCAACTGCACGGCGAGAAGCATGTGACCAAGCCCGCCACGCTGGAAAAGATAACGGATTATCAGGTGCGTCTGACCATCAGCGAAGGGCGTTATCATCAGGTGAAAAGGATGTTTGCCGCGGTGGGGAATCGCGTGGTGCAGTTACACCGCGAACGCATCGGCGATATCATTCTGGACAGCGCGTTGGAACCCGGCGAATACCGGGCGCTGAGCAGCCAGGAGATAGCCGGCATCAGGTAGTTCCTTCCTGCTTTAGCTTCACGCCGCCAGCCCTGGCGCATTCAATTTCCCTGACGGCGGGCGGTGGTCCGCCGTCAGCGGTTTGGTTTTTCTACCGTATTTATTCCCCCGGGCGATCCAATATTTGTCGGGCGCCAGCGCTTTTCTTAGCTGCAAATGTTCTGTATATGTAAAATATATGACTTAAAAGTAAACAATCGGAGCTAAAAAGGTTGAGGTGCTACACAAAAAGAGTTACATATAGCCCGAAAAAGAATGATAATTTGTGATCTCCCTGGCATTAATTAACCTTGCAGTAACCTATACCAACAGCTAGTGATGCTTATTTGTTCTGAGTGCGCGGCTTATTAGATTGGGAAAGCGGTAAAAAAGAGGCGGCGGTCAGGCTGCCATGATAAATATGTTATTGTATTGTAAAATTGCAGTAAAACTTAACCTGAGGAAAAACAGTAGTGGCTAATGTCCAACTTTCGGTAGTGCATCGTTTGCCGCTAAGTTATCGCTGGTTATCGGGTTTTGCCGGTGTAAAAGTCGAACCGATTCCGCTGAGCGGCAGGGAAGAAGACAATAATCTGATTGGTCTCAAGTTATTGAGCCATGACGGCGATGTGGCATGGAAAATCATGCATCAACTGCATCACTCTCTGGAGGAAATACAGGTTGAGTGCGTTGTGCTGGAATGGGAAGGCGAGCCTTGCCTGTTTTTACACCGTAATGATGAAAGCACCGCCATGTGTCGCTTGAAAAATGTCGGCGTGGCGATTGCGGAGCCGGTGTCGGCGCAGTATCCGTTTTGAGAGCGGCAACATCAGTCAGGCTGATCTTGCCGCTCTTTTGACGATTATCGACTTGAAACGGACCGCTGATGGTTGTTTAAGACGACAGTTTCAGCAGCTCCCGCGTATAGTCCTGCGCCGGATGGGCGAATACCTGCCGGCATTCTCCTTGCTCCACCACTTCGCCTTGTTTCAGCACAATCACCTGATGGCACAGCGCCCGCACCACCTGTAGGTCGTGACTGATAAACAGGTATGCCAACCGATGCTTCTGTTGCAGCGATTTCAGCAGCGCCAGAATCTGCGCCTGCACCGTTCTGTCCAGCGATGACGTCGGCTCATCAAGAATAAGCAGTTCCGGTTGCAGAATCAGCGCCCGGGCAATGGCGATACGCTGGCGCTGTCCGCCGGAAAACTCGGCGGGGTAACGGTGGCGCGTGGCCGGATCCAGCCCGACTTCCCGCATGGCTTCAATCACCCGCCGTTCCCGCTGCTCCTCGCTCAGTTTCTGATGTACGGTCAGCCCTTCGGCAATAATCTGCTCGGCGTTCAGCCGCGGGTTCAAGGCGGAGTTGGGATCCTGGAACACCACCTGGATCCGCCGCCGGAAAGGCAGCATCTGCTTGCGGGTCAATCCGTGCAGCGGCTGGTTATCGAACCAGATTTCGCCGCTTGAATTCAGCAGCCGCAGCAGCGCCAGCCCGGTGGTGCTTTTCCCCGAGCCGGATTCGCCCACCAGCCCGATGCCTTCCCCGCGGCGCAGGCTGAAGCTGATATCGTTGACCACCCGTTTTTCATCGACGGTGCGCCGCAGCAGCCCGCGTTTGACGGGGAAAGAAACCCGCAGCTGCTCGACGCGCAGGATGGGATGTGCATCGCCGTCGAGCGGCAAAGGTTCGCCGGCGGGGGCGGCATCCAGCAGTTGGCGGGTATAGGCGTGTTGCGGCGCGCTGAATAAGCCGTCGCAGGTATTGTGTTCCACGCACTGGCCGGACTTCATCACCGCGACATTGTCCGCCAGCCGGCGGACAATATGCAGATTGTGGGTGATAAACAGCAGGCTCATGCCCAGTTCCTGTTTCAACTCGTCCAGCAGCGTCAGTATCTGCGCCTGTACGGTAACGTCCAGCGCCGTGGTGGGCTCATCGGCGATCAGCAGGTCGGGCTGGGTCAGCAGCGCCATCGCAATCATTACGCGCTGGCGCTCGCCGCCGGAAAGCTGATGAGGGAAATCATTCAGCCGGCTCTTCGCCTGCCGGATTCCCACGCGATCCAGACAGGAAAGCGCCTCGCCGCGCGCCGCCTCATTGCGCATGCCCCGATGCAGCGCTAAAACCTCGACGAGCTGTTTTTCGATGCTTTGCAACGGATTGAGCGACACCATCGGCTCCTGAAAGATCATGGCGATACGATCGCCGCGGATGCGGCGCAGCGTTTTCTCATCCGCATGCAGCAGCGACTGACCGGCGAACAGGATATCCCCCTGCTGATAGACGACGGGGGGCGACGGCAACAGGCGCAGGATGGAAAGGGCGGTCACGCTCTTGCCCGAGCCGGACTCGCCGACCAGCGCCAGCGTTTCGCCGGCGTTTACGCTAAGCGAGACCCCATCGACGACGCGCTGTTCGTTCTCTCCGCTGCGAAAGGCGATGCTGAGATCCTTAATCTGTAGTAACGGTGACGTAGACATATCAATGCGCCTTACTGGGGTCGAAGGCGTCGCGCACCGCTTCGCCGATAAAAATAAGTAAAGACAGCACCACGGACAGCACCATAAATACGGTAATGCCCAGCCAGGGCGCCTGCAGGTTGTTTTTCCCCTCCAGCAATAACGTGCCTAACGAGGGCGATCCCATCGGTAAACCAAATCCCAGGAAGTCCAGCGAGGTCAGGGTGGTGATGGATCCGCACAGAATAAACGGCAGGTAGGTCAGGGTGGCGACCATGGCGTTTGGCAGCATGCAGCGGTACATAATCATCCGATCGCTGACGCCCATCGCCTGCGCGGCGCGGATATAGTCAAAATTGCGGGTACGCAGGAACTCGGCCCGCACCACCCCCACCAGACTCATCCAGCCGAATAGCACCGTGATGCCCAGCAGCCACCAGAAATCGGGCTGGATCACGCTGGAGAGCAGAATAATCAGAAACAGGGTCGGCATCCCGGACCAGACTTCAATAAAGCGCTGGCCCCAAAGGTCCAGCCGCCCGCCGTAATACCCCTGCGTGGCGCCGACGGTAATGCCGATCAGGCTGGAAAGTATCGTCAGCGCCAGGCCGAACAGCATTGATATACGGAATCCGTACATGACCTGGGCAACGACGTCTTTCCCCTGGCTGTCGGTTCCCAGCAGGTTTTGCCATGACGGCGGCGAGGGGAAAGAGACGGTGGTCGCGAAGTTTATGCTGTCATAGTTGTAGCGGATAAGCGGCCACAATGCCCAGCCGTGGCTGTCGATGCGCTGGGCGATATAGGGATCGCGAAAATCCGCGCGGGAGTCAAGCTGACCGCCGAAGGTGGTTTCGCTGTAGTTGACGATAAAGGGCGCATAGAGTTTATCGTCGTATTTCACCAGCAGCGGTTTGTCATTGGCGATCAGCTCTGAGAACAGCGTAACCACAAACAGCGCCAGAAAAATCCACAGCGACCAGTAGCCGCGGCGGTTGCTCTTGAAACGCGCCCAGCGCGCCTGATTAATGGGGCTCAATCGGCTCATTGGCGTCCCTCGAAATCAATACGCGGGTCAACCAGCGTATAGGTCAGATCGCTGATGATATTCAGTAACAGACCGATCAGCGTAAAAATATACAGCGTACCGAACATCACCGGGTAATCGCGTTGCAGGGTGGCGTCGTAGCCTAACAGGCCCAGTCCGTTCAATGAGAACATTACTTCGATCAGCAGCGAGCCGGTGAAAAACATGCTGATAAAGGTGGCGGGAAAGCCGGCAATCACCAGCAGCATGGCGTTGCGAAACACGTGACGATAGAGAATGCTTTTTTCATCCAGCCCCTTGGCGCGCGCCGTTACCACATACTGTTTGCGGATTTCATCCATAAAGGAGTTTTTCGTCAGCATGGTCAAGGTGGCGAAACCGCCAATTACCGTAGCCAGCACCGGCAGGGCGATGTGCCACAGATAATCGGTGATTTTTTGGTACCAGGGCAGGGTATCGAAATTGCTGGATACCAGCCCGCGCAGCGGGAACCAGTCCAGATAGCTGCCGCCGGCGAACACCACAATCAGCAAAATGGCGAATAGGAAGGCGGGAATGGCGTAGCCGATAATAATCAGCGTACTGCTCCAGGTATCAAAGGAGGTGCCGTTTTTGACCGCCTTTTTGATCCCCAGCGGAATGGAAACCAGATAGATAATCAGCGTGCTCCACAGCCCCAGCGAGATGGAAACCGGCATACTCTCTTTGATCAGCTGCATCACCGAGGAGCCGCGAAACAGGCTGTCGCCGAAGTCGAAACGCGCATAATCCCACAGCAGTTTGAAATAGCGTTCGTGGATGGGCTTATCAAAACCGTAGCGTTTGGTGATCTCTTCAATCACCTCGGGATCCAGCCCGCGGGCGCCGCGATAGGTGTTCTCGATATTGGGCGCGCCGGCGCTGCCGGAACGGGCCATGCCGGCGTCAAGGCCGCCGCTGGCGGTATAACCGCTGCCGCGTCCCATCTCGATATTGGCAATCGCCTGGTCGACCGGGCCGCCGGGGGCGATTTGCACGATAAAGAAGTTGATGGTGATAATCGCCCATAGCGTCGGGATCACCAGTAAAAGGCGGCGTAACAGGTAAGTTCCCACGTCGTGACTCCTTAACGTCGCTCTGCCGGCAGCGTGGCCGCTTGTTTAACATCGTACCACCAGCCGTCAAAACCTAATGAATAGGCCGGACGCACCGCCGGCATGGCGAACTTGTTCCAGTAGGCAAAGCGGTCATGATTGGAATACCACATGGGGATCATAAACTGATTCCAGGTCAGCACGCGGTCCAGCGCCCGGCCTAACGACAGCAAGGGGCCGGCCTGCCCCTGGTGGGCGACGATTTGCTCAACCAGGGTATCGATCGCCGCATCCTGTACGCCGGAGGTGTTGTAGGTGGAGTCGATGTAGTGCGAATGCCATTCCATCTGTAAATTTGTGTTGGGGTAAATGTAGGCGCTGTACAGCGTGGGTATCATATCGAAATCGCGCTTGCGCAGGCGGCTGTTAAACTGGGCGCTGTCGATATTGCGCACCGTCATGGCGATGCCCAGTTTTTTCAGATTTTGCTGGAAAGGCAGCACATACTGGGAATTTCCCGCGCTCGGCAGCAGCAGTTCAAAGGTAAACGGCTTTCCGGTCTGGCGGTTAACCAAACGCTGATTTTTCAGTTCCCAGCCGGCTTCCTTTAGCAACGCCAACGCCTTGAGCCAGTTTTCCCGGTCGTAGCCGCTGCCGTCGGATGACGGCGGCTGATAGCGCGGCCCGAACACCTCCGGCGGCACTTTATCTTGCAACGGTGTCAGCCAGGCAAGTTCATCTGCGCTCGGCTCATCTTTCGCGGCATAGACGGTATTCTGGAAATAGCTGTCGGCACGCTGGTAAGCATTGTAATACAGCGCCTTGTTCATCCAGTTAAAATCAAACGCCATCGTCAGCGCCTGGCGAACCCGGCGGTCGCTGAAAATCGGGCGCTGGATATTGAACGCCAGCCAGCGCGTGTCCTGTGCGGACTGATTCTCCTGATCCTGCTTGATGATATAGCCCCGGCTGAAGTTACCGCCGTGATACTGCGTCGCCCAGTGTTTTGGCGAACCTTCGATACGCAGATCGAAAGCGCCGGCTTTAAAGGCCTCCAGCGCGACGCTGTCGTCCAGATAATAGTCGTAGCGGATCTTATCGAAGTTGTACTGGCCTTTATTTACCGGCAGGTCAGCTCCCCAGTAATCCTGCACGCGCGAGTAGGTAACATATTGCCCGGTGCGATAGGCGGTAATGCGATAGGGGCCGCTGGCCGGCGGCGGGTAGGGCAGCGGATCGCTCAGCTTATGATTTTTCCAGAACTTTTCCGGCATGATCGGCAGCGAAAGCAGGCTGAACATGCGGTTCTTGTCGGGAACGGGGAAATCAAAGCGCACCGTCAGCGGCGCCACGGCTTTGGCCGTCACGCCCTTAAAGTAGATGCGAAACTGAGGGACGCCCTGCGTCATAAACATATTGTAGGTGAAAGCGACATCGGCCGCGGTAATCGGCGTACCGTCATGAAAGCGCGCGCTGGGGTTGAGGTCGACTTCTATCCAGTGAAAATCAGCGTCATGGCGGGTGGATTGGGCGACTAACGGATAATAGCTGCCGGGCTCATCGTCGGAGGTCACGAACAGGGAGTCGTAGAGCCGCTCGGTGCGGGTCGCCGCCACGCCGCGTAAAGCATAGCGGTTAAAGTTGTCAAAGGTGCCGAGCGTGCTGAGCGTAATACTGCCGCCTTTCGGCGCATCGGGATTGACGTAGTCAAAATGGCGAAAGTCCGCGCCGTATTTAGCTTCCCCCAAAATAGCGAAAGACGTGCTGTGTTCGATCGTTGCGGCATGCAGCCCCAGGGGCAGGGCGCAAAGCAATACGGCGGTAACGACGCGATTCAACATCTTGACGGTAATCTCCTGCGGACCAACAAGGGTTTATCGGATGCCTGCATGCAGGCATGATTTTCTATAGCGGTTTTTGGCGACATAAAGTTGTTGATATAACAGACATTACCTCCCGTAAACCCGGTTTTTCCCTTTTTACCATGAATGGCAGCAATAAACCTACCATAATCACTGCTTTGCAAGTTGCAACCACTGTAAGAAATTGTTTGGGAAATTTTAAGTAAAAAACCAGACTGGTGACAAAGTACAATTTCGTATCGTAATTTCCAAATTCGTCATTCCGCGCACTTTCCCGTCGTCTATGCACACTTTCCCGTCGTCCCTGCGGTAGTAGGCAGGGACCTGCATTTGATGGCGGCTCAGTGTAGGAGATGCCCTATGGGTGAGCCCCAGGGATGGGGCGAATAAAAAAACGCCGCTTATTGCTAAGCGGCGCTTGCTGTCTCGTTTGGCACTTCAGGTACGTCAGGGATAAAAATCGGTTAGCTGTTGGTTCCTTTACTCAGCACGCGCCGGGCTTCCCGGTAACGCTTTTTCCAATAACTGTCATCCAGATTGGAAATCATTACGCCGCTGCTGGTGGAGGCATGAACAAACTGTCCGTTGCCGACATAGATGCCGACGTGGCGACCGGTTGAACCGGCGCGGAACAGCACCAGATCGCCGGGGCGCAGCTTGGCGGGTTGCACCTTCTGACCGATTCCCTGCTGTTCGGAGGTTGAACGCGGTAAGTCCATGCCGAATTGATCGCGGAAAGTACGCTGCACGAATGCGGAACAATCGATGCCGCGTTTGCTGTCGCCGCCTAAACGATAGCGGACGCCTTTCCAACTGGCATATTGGTTAAGCAATTTGGATTTGATATCCACATTACGCACCAATGCTTCAAATTCATCCTGAGAGGCTTGCAGTAAAAGACCGTCTTTATCATTGACTGCATGCATCTCAGTTTGCGCGTTCTGATTGTTGGATACATTGTTACTACTACATGCGGAAAGCGTTATCGCTATCGCAACGGCAGGCAACGCCCGCCAGATATATCTCAGGATCGGTTGAGATGTGACCATTATTGTTATGTTCCCTTGAAGTCCTTAACGATAAATACCGTTATGTAATAAATGCCAAACGAAAACGAGATTCAGACTAAAGCAGAGTTTGCGGTTCACCAAACATCGAACGGTGAAAGTGTGCCTGAATGCACATTATTTCTCCTTCGCCGCTAGCTCATTATGGGGAAAAAAGCAAACTTCATCGAGACTACCGCATCGATAAACGGATTGCGAGCAGTTTTAACTAATTTATTTATAAGATCTAATGATGTAGTCAGCAAAAAAATGTCGATAGCCGGCGACCGCTATGGGTGTTTATTTGCCGGGCAGATAGCGATGCAGCAAATTAATTAATGCATCGCTGGCCGGGGTAAGCAGCCACCAGCTTAATCCGGTCAGTACCACCGATAGCGATCCCACGGCGATATCGCTAAACCAGTGCGCCCCGATCATGATGCGGGGTAAGGAAAAAATAATCACTATCGCCAGGCTTACGGCAAAGGCGGTGCGGGTGAAATAGCGCAGCATAAATGCCGCAAAGACCATCAGCATCATGCCATGATCGCCGGGGAAACTGTCGCTGGAGGCATCTTTCGCCGGGATCGACGTCAGTTCGCCAACGCGGTTGATATTGCTGAAAGAAAGGGTCGGGCTGGCGTGCTGAACCGGCAATAAATGGCCCAGTTGATTAAGGATTAACGCGCTGAGCAACATAACCATGCCGACGATCAGCTGGCGTCGACGCTCCGGCGGCGTCGCCCGCAGATAAAATGACAGATACAGCAGACCCATCGCCAGCAGCGCACAGCCGTCAAACGCCCGGACGTTGGTTATCGCCACCCATTGCAGGAAAATCGGGCTTTCGAGCAATTGTCGGTTGAAGTAGAAGAAAATAGCGCTGTCCACTCTGAACCAAAAGCCGTGGTCGGGCGGCAAATACCAGGACAAAAACAGTCCGATGCCTAACACGTTGAGCAGCAAGATAAAAAAAAGATTACGCCGAGACATACAGGAAACAACCCAGGATCCGCTAGAACTGAATCGCCATTCTACCCGGCGGTAGTTAAACGAGCCTTTAACAGGCCGGCTTGCAGGTTATTCCATTGCGCCGGCGTCTCGTTAATCAGCTCGATGCGGCTATCCACCGGCGCGGCCGGTCTGGTTTCGATATGCAGGTCGTTACCCTGACGATTGACGACCAACGTACCTTCCCGGATACGCATCACCCCTTTCACCCGGCTGACGGGGGAGAGGCGAGCCCAGTCCAGCAGCGCGGCGGTATCAAAGACGGTGTCCGGCGAGAAAATCCAGCCGCAGGCGTGGTAGCCCTGGCCCTGATTCAATGAACGACGCCAGGATTCGCCCCCCGGCAGCCGTAAAGCGGCCAGCCCCGGCGCGGCGCCATGGGAGTGATGGTGCGCGCCGTCGGGCAGCTCACGCAGATTATGGCGCGGCTGCGCCAACAGCTGCCGCTCCACCTCTCCCTGGCTGACCAGCACCACCTGGCGGTTATCGCCATTGCTGTGCTGCCACTGCCCCAGGGCGGAGAGATCCGCATCGAGGTAGGTTTCCTGCTTATTGGCGACGATAATATCGGCCGCCGCCAGCTGATCGCGGAAATTTTCATTCTCGGTATAACGGGGTTGATTCAGTTGGCGGGCATCCAGCAGACATAATGTCGCCTGCAGCGTCAGCCAGGGTCGGTAGCTTTCGCCGGTCAGCAGCGCGAGGATTTGCTTCGGGTGGCCGAGGCCCGTCGGTTCAATCAGCAGACGGTGCGGTTTTTTCTGCTGTAGCAGCATATTCAGGCCGACCTGCATCGGCAGGCCGTTCACGCAGCACATGCAGCCGCCGGGGATCTCTTTCAATACCGCGCCGCTGTCGGCCAGCAAGGCGCCGTCAATCCCGACTTCGCCGAATTCGTTAACCAATACGGCCCAGACTTCATCCTCGGGCTTTTGAGAAAGCAGATGGCGGATGGTCGTGGTTTTCCCGCTGCCGAGAAAGCCGGTAATGACATTCACTTGGGTTAACAAAACGGGCTCCTGAGAAAATAGCGCCGGGGATTGACCCGCCGGCCGGAGGGTTACCCCGGCGGGCGGTGCGACGGCCGCTTATTCAGCGCGACCCATATAGCGGCGTTCTGGAATATGGATACGGATTTTCTCGCCGGCGCTCAGATATTCCGGCACCTGAATCGTCAGGCCGGTGCTCATCGTCGCCGGTTTGTTGCGGGCGCTGGCCGACGCGCCTTTGATGCCGGGCGCGGTGTCGACAATCTCCATATCCACCGTTTGCGGCAGTTCAAGCGCAATGATTTCGCCATCCCAGCTCAGCACCTGAATACCGGGCGTGCCGCCTTCGGGAATAAACAGCAGCTCTTCCTCTATTTGTTCTTTTTTGAAGTGGTAAGGCGTGTAGTCTTCGTCATCCATAAAGATATACTCGTCGCCGTCAATATAGGAGAAGGTGACCGTGCGGCGGGTCAGAGAGATGGTATCCAGAATATCATCGCCTTTAAAACGTTCTTCAACCTTTAATCCGTTGCGCACGTCGGTAAAGCGCATTTTATACAGCGTGCTGGCGCCGCGGGCGCTGGGGCTCTGGATATCGATGTCCTTTACCAGCAGCAACTTGCCGTTATAGTTGACGGCCATACCGCGTTTGATTTCGTTCGCTCTTGCCATACAAATTACCTGTTATAAGGAGTGAGATTTTTGTGGCGACACGTTACCCGCGCCGCAGGATTCAGGCAAGCGGGAATTTACCGCGCGGCATGATTGCCGCGGTTAATCCGCCATCGCGCGCGGGCGATAGGCGTTGGTATTTGCCCGCATGGCTGTTATGGTGACGGACGTCCCCTCATCTATAGCCAGCCCGCCGGAGCCTGCTGATGGACTGTCGCCCCGACTGCGGCGCCTGCTGCATCGCGCCTTCAATATCCAGCCCGCTGCCGGGCATGCCGAACGGCAAGCCGGCCAATACCCGCTGTATTCATCTGGATGCGCATATGCGCTGCGCAATATTCCATTCGCCGCTGCGGCCAGCGGTATGCGCCGGGTTGCAGGCGCGCGCAGACATGTGTTTCAGCCATCGCGACGACGCGCTGATTTATCTGGCGCGGCTGGAAGCGGACACCGCGCCCGATGCCCCGGCTGCTACGCGTCCTTGATGCGCCACATGCAGTAGCCCGCACTGGCGATCATCACCAGCGCGATAAAGAAGACCGCATGATAACTCCATACTTCCGCAACCACGCCCCCCAGAGAGCCGGAAATAATCCAGCCCACCCGGGTGGTATTGGTAAAGAGCGTGGTTGCCGCGCCCGCCTGGCCGGGCATCAGATCCTGGAAGTAGAGCATGCCGATCCCGGCGAGAATGCCGATGAAAATGGCGTTCAGCAGCTGTAAAGCCAGCAGGGCGATCTCGCTGTCGAGCAATAATAGACCCACGTAAAACAGCAGACCGGCGGAGACGGCCAGACGCATCAGCAGGCGTTTGCCAAAACGACTGGCGACGTAACCGGCGATCAGCATGGTCGGGATCTCCAGGCCGGCGGCCGTTCCCATCATAATCCCGGCCAGTTTTTCCGGCAGATTCAGCTCATGCACCAGATAGAGCGGCATATTGATGATGTAGAGACCGTTACAGGTCCACATCAGCGTGCAGGCGGCGAACAGCAGCAGCGTATCCCGGCGGTTGTGACGCGGGGATTCAAGCGTCGCCGCCGTTTTCACCTTCACTTTCGGCATGGACGGAAGAAACAGCCTGACCAGTATGGCGCAGAGCACAAAAACCAGCCCCGCGGTGAGATACATGGTGGTGAAGCCGAAACCCAGCGCCAGGGCAAAGGCGATAGGGGGGCCGACAACCCAGGACAGCGAGATCTGGGCGCGCATCACCGAGCTGAACATGGCGGCCCCGCGGCCGGTGCGGTCGGCGTGTTCCCGCGCCAGCGCGAATAGCTGCGGATTGGCGGTGGAGCCGAAACTGCTGAGCAGCACGCCGACAAACAGCAAAATAAAGTAATTACGGTTCCAGGCGAACAACATGCAGCCCAGGGCGCCTATCAGGCAGCAGAGAAAAATAAGCGTCTTGCGATCGCCCTGCCTGTCTGAGCGCCTTGCCAGCAGTTGGCTGACGACGATGCCGATCACCGCGCTGCCGGTATAGAACATGCCGACCAGAAATGGCCGCACCTGCACTTCGTTGGACAGAAAGAGGCTGAGCGTCGGGAGTTGCAGTGCGCCGGCAATCCCTGTCAGAAAGGCGATGACCAAAAATGCCGACGAAGTCAGATCGGGCTGACGTCGGGGCGTGCTGCTGACGGATATGTGCATATAAAGTGATAACGCTTAAGAAGGAGGTGGAAGAAAAAACCGGACGCGTCATATTACGCCGGTTTATAAAAAAACAGAAAACCTGTTGCATGATTTTTCTTCAGCAAAGGTTCAGCTTGAGGTTTTTTTTATGCTATCGATGGGGTTTATGCCGGCTAAAATGTGCGTGATGTCTAAATTTTGTTACGCCGAATGTGGAGAATACTTGCATAAACATCGCAATGGCAACAGACTCATTGAAACGTTTCAGCGATGTTTTTTGAAACCCTGTCCTTTAACAGACACATTTTTTTCTCATAAAAGCTGAAACGATTCAACTTTCAGCAAGAGAGGAGAGCCATGTTCCAGTTGTCACAGCAAGATATTCATATAGGCGCGGCGGCCGGCAGCAAGCAGGAGGCCATACGGCTTGTTGCTGCAGCGCTGACCGACGCCGGGTGCGTCAGCGCAGGGTATGTCGACGGCATGCTGCAGCGCGAACAACAGACGTCCACTTACCTGGGGAGCGGTATTGCGATCCCCCACGGCACCACCGATACCCGCGATCTGGTGCAGAAAACCGGGGTACAGGTTTTCCAGTTCCCGCAGGGCGTTGCCTGGGGTGAAGACCAGACCGCCTACGTGGTACTGGGCATCGCCGCCAGTTCCGATGAGCATCTGGCGCTGTTGCGTCAGCTTACGCACGTGCTGAGCGACGACCGCGTCGCCGCCCGTCTGGCGGACACCGACTCGGCGGAAGAACTGCGCAGCCTGCTGATGGGCGAGCAGCAACTGGCCGACTTCCGTTTCGATACCTCGCTGATTTCGCTTGATGTGGCCACGGATAATCTGCTGACGCTGCAGGCGCTGAACGCCGGGCGTCTGCAACAGGTCGGCGCGGTGGATGCCGCTTTCGTCAGCAACGTGGTAAGCCATAAACCGCTGAATCTGGGGCAGGGCGTGTGGTTCAGCGACAGCGCCGAGGGCAACCTCAGCAGCGCGGTCGCGGTTGCCCGCCCCGCGGCGCCGTTCAGCGTGGATAACGAATCGGTCGCCCTGCTGGTGACCGTCGCGGCGGCGGATGAACAGGCGCTGGCTCCGATTGATTACCTCACCAATCTGCTGACGGCGCAAAAAGCTGAACGCTTGCTGAAGGCCGACGCGCCTACGCTGTTGGCCCTGCTGACCAGCGATGTGGCGGAAGAAAGCGACGTGCTGACGGCGGAATTCACCGTGCGTAACGAACACGGCTTGCACGCGCGCCCGGGCACCACGCTGGTTAATGTGATTAAACAGTTCGACAGCGAAGTCACCGTCGCCAATCTGGACGGTACCGGCAAAGCGGTAAATGGCCGCAGCCTGATGAAAGTTATCGCTCTGGGGGTGAAGAAAGGCCACAAGCTACGCTTTACCGCCAGCGGCAGCGACGCGGAGCAGGCATTGGCCGCCATTGGCGAAGCCATTAATTCCGGTTTGGGCGAGGGGGCAGCATGAGCAGGCGAGTCGCCACCATTACCCTGAATCCGGCTTATGACCTGGTCGGCTATTGCCCGGAAATCGAGCGGGGCGAAGTGAACCTGGTTCAGACAGCGGGTCTGCATGCCGCCGGCAAAGGCATCAACGTTGCCAAGGTGCTGAAAGATCTCGGGATTGATGTCACGGTGGGTGGGTTCCTGGGGAAAGACAATCAGGACGGTTTTCAGCAGTTGTTCAGCGAGCTGGGCATTGCCAACCGTTTTCAGGTTGTTCCGGGACGTACGCGTATCAATGTCAAACTGACCGAAAAAGACGGAGACGTTACCGATCTTAATTTTTCCGGTTTCGAGGTTACCCCGCAGGACTGGCAGCGCTTTGTCAATGACTCCCTGAGCTGGCTGGGGCAGTTCGATATGGTCGCCGTCAGCGGCAGTCTGCCGGCCGGCGTCGATCCGGACGCCTTTACCGACTGGATGTCCCGGCTACGCAGCCATTGTCCGTGCATTATTTTCGACAGCAGCCGCGAGGCGCTGGTCGCCGGGTTGAAAGCCGCCCCCTGGCTGGTTAAACCCAATCGCCGGGAGCTGGAAATCTGGGCCGGGCGTAAACTGCCTACGCTGGCCGATGTAGTTGATGCTGCGCACGCGCTGCGTGAGCAGGGTATCGCGCATGTGGTGATCTCACTGGGGGCGGAAGGCGCTCTGTGGGTAAATGCATCCGGTGCGTGGTTGGCAAAACCGCCTGCCTGTGACGTGGTAAGTACGGTCGGTGCGGGTGACTCCATGGTTGGAGGACTGATTTATGGCTTATTAATGCGTGAGTCCAGTGAACATACGTTGCGTCTGGCGACAGCGGTTGCTGCGCTGGCGGTCAGCCAAAGCAACGTTGGTATTACCGATCGTCCTCAGTTGGCCGCAATGATGGCGCGTGTCGATCTGAAACCCTTTAACTGACAGCAGGAGACGAATGATGAAAACGCTGCTGATTTTAGATAAATCACTGGGTCTGGCGCGAAGCCATCTGGTGAAGAACCTGCTCGGCGCTGCCGCTGAGAAAGCCGGGCTGACGTTTACCGAACAGGCCGACGAAGCCGAACTGGCGATCGTGCTTGGCGCTTCCGCCGCCGCGGACGCCGCGCTGAACGGTAAACAGGTATTTGTTGGCGATGTGGAACTGGCGGTCAGTCAGCCGGAGGCGTTCCTCAACCAGGCCAAGGCCGATGCCGCGCCCTATCAGGCGCCGGCGTCAGCACCCGTTCAGCCAGGCTCGGCCAAACGCATTGTGGCGGTGACCGCCTGTCCGACAGGGGTGGCGCATACGTTTATGGCCGCCGAGGCCATTGAAACCGAGGCGAAGAAACGCGGCTGGTGGGTTAAGGTTGAAACCCGCGGCTCCGTCGGCGCCGGCAATCCGATTACGCCGGAAGAAGTGGAACAGGCGGACGTGGTGATTGTCGCCGCGGATATCGAAGTCGATCTCAGCAAGTTCGCCGGTAAGAAAATGTACCGTACCTCCACCGGTCTGGCCTTGAAAAAGACCGCTCAGGAGCTGGATAAGGCGCTGGCGGAAGCGACGGTTTATCAGCCGAGCGGGCAGAGCGGCGCCGAGGCGACCGGCCAGGCCAAGAAAGGCGGGGCGGGTCCTTATAGCCATCTGTTGACCGGCGTGTCCTATATGCTGCCGGTGGTGGTGGCCGGCGGCCTGTGTATCGCCTTGTCGTTTGTGTTCGGCATCGAGGCCTTTAAGGAAGAAGGCACCCTGGCCGCGGCGCTGAAAATGGTGGGGGATTCGGCCTTTGCGCTGATTGTTCCCGTGCTGGCGGGTTATATTGCGTTTTCCATCGCCGATCGTCCCGGCCTGGCTCCGGGGTTGGCCGGCGGGGTGCTGGCGGTCGGTATGGGCGCGGGGTTCCTCGGCGGTATTATTGCCGGCTTCCTGGCGGGTTACGTGGCCAGAGCGCTCAGTAATCATATTCACCTGCCGCAGAGTATGTCGGCCCTGAAACCGATTTTGATCATCCCGCTGTTGGCGACGTTGATCATGGGGTTGATCATGGTGTATGCCGTGGGAACGCCGGTCGCCAAGATCCTGACCGGTCTGACCGACTGGCTGCAATCCATGGGCACGGCGAATGCGGTGATCCTCGGCGCCATCCTCGGCGGCATGATGTGTACCGATATGGGCGGCCCGGTGAACAAAGTGGCCTACGTGTTCGGCACCACCTTGCTGAGTAGCCAGATTTATGCGCCGATGGCGGCCGTTATGGCCGGCGGGATGGTGCCGCCGCTGGCGATGGGGCTGGCGACGCTGCTGGCAGGCAAGAAATTCAACGCGACGGAACGTGAGGGGGGCAAGGCGGCGCTGGTTCTGGGGCTGTGCTTTATCTCCGAAGGGGCGATTCCTTACGCCGCCCGCGATCCGATGCGCGTACTGCCGTGCTGTATCCTCGGCGGCGCGCTGACCGGCGCCTTGTCCATGGCGGTCGGCGCCAAGCTGATGGCGCCGCACGGCGGCCTCTTTGTGCTGCTGATCCCTGGCGCCATTGTGCCGGTATTGGGTTATCTGTTCGCCATTATCGCCGGAACCGTGGTTGCGGGCGTGCTGTACGCGTTCCTGAAACGCCCGGATGATCAACTGGTGAAAAAAGCCGCTTAACGGGACGAGTCGCTATACAGGGACGTAGAGAAAAGGAGCCGCTGATTTAACCCAGCGGCTCCTTTTTTCGTTTTAGCAAGATTGCGGATCCTGCGACTTAAGCCAGGCGATTTCCTGCGCCCAGATATCCGGATTAACGGTTTCCAGAATCATCGGGATGTCGTCAAAACGCCGATCCTTCATGATATAGCTGAAGGCGGTTTTACCGATATTTCCTTCCCCCAGGCTGTGGTGACGATCCACCCGGCTGTTGAATTCGCTTTTGGCGTCGTTCAGATGCATAC
This sequence comes from Brenneria tiliae, assembly GCF_023347575.1. Classification (NCBI taxonomy): domain Bacteria; kingdom Pseudomonadati; phylum Pseudomonadota; class Gammaproteobacteria; order Enterobacterales; family Pectobacteriaceae; genus Brenneria; species Brenneria tiliae. The sequence continues at coordinate 113,646 of NZ_JAKPCB010000103.1, forward strand.
CGCGTAAATAATCAAAACCGACGATGCGCGCGAATTCGGCAAAGGTTCGGTCGCATTCGCTGCTGGTGCGTAAATCATATCCGCCGGCAAAGGCGTGACAGGTATCGATGCACACGCCGACGCGGCTCTTGTCTTCGACGCCGGCGATAATGGCGGCCAGATGTTCAAAGCGAAATCCCAGATTGCTTCCCTGGCCGGCGGTGTTTTCAATCACCGCGGTAACGCCCTCGGTGGCCGCCAGCGCGATATTGATCGACTCGGCGATGCGCGCCAGACAGCGATCTTCATCAATCTGCTTCAGGTGACTGCCGGGATGGAAATTAAGCAGGCTCAGCCCCAGTTGCTGGCAGCGCGCCATCTCGTCGATAAAGGCGGCGCGCGATTTTTCCAGCGCCGCGTCTTCCGGGTGTCCGAGATTAATCAGATAGCTATCGTGCGGCAGAATTTGCGCCGGGGTGTAGCCATAGGTTTCACAGGCGGATTTAAACCGCGCGATCGTCTCCGGGGTCAGCGGAGCCGCCTGCCATTGACGCTGATTTTTGGTAAACAATGCGAAAGCGGTCGCTTCCAGTTCATGGGCTCGTATTACCGCCTGGTCAACGCCGCCGGCGGCGCTGACGTGGGCGCCTACGTATTTCATAATGATTTTCCTCTTGATGACGCAGGCATTATGGCATTGTCAGAGCGGTTAACCAGACGTTAAATAGTGATTTGTTTATTATTCAATTGATATATATGCTTCTTATTTTATTTTGTACTCATAGTTGTACTCACTTTTGCAAAACTGGTGAGCTGTCAGTCTAAGACGTGCTACGAATTGAAATAAAAAGGAAAGTGCAAAAATAAATTCATATTTAATTCGCACCGAACAATGCCTTCACAACGCTGTGAATCTGACGAGCGCATAAAAAATATTACACTCAAAATTGAATGACAAGCAACCAATGTGTACAATATAGATATACATATCAGGAGGCACATCATGCGTACATACACCTCAACTCAGGCACGCGCCAATATCTCAGAAGTACTGGATGTCGCCACCCAAGGTGAACCGGTTGAAATCACCCGCAGAGATGGCAGTTCAGCGGTGGTTATCAGCAAGGCTGAATTCGAGACATATCAGAACGCCAAGCTGGATGCAGAGTTTGATGTGATTATGCAGCGTCATGGGCATACCGTAGAGGCACTGACAAACCGATGATATGGGTCAGCGCACAAGAAGTTATCGCTTTCCATGACCGTATTTTACAACGACTTCCCGGCGTTGCTGGGATACCGGACCCCGGCAGAGCGGAAGCTCTCATCTACCGGGTACAAAACCGCACACACTATGAAGACGTTACAGATGTTTTTGAGTTCGCCGCCACCTACTGGGTTGCTATCGCTCGCGGACACATTTTTAACGATGGTAATAAACGCACTGCGTTTTTTGTTACCATGGTTTTCCTCTACCGCAACGGTATCAGGCTCCCTGATACCGACAATACGTTGGAAAACTTAACGGTAGAGGCAGCGACAGGCGAGAAAACCGTTGACCAGTTAGCACAGCATTTACGGGACTTAGTAGATAATTTTACCCCAAATTGTTGAACACCTTCGTTTATTGTGTACTCAAGCGTGTACTTAACCTAATGATAGATTTACTAAAAATCAATACAATCAACACAAATAAGCCTTAATTCAATATTCAGATTCAACAGCGAGCACCGTCTGGTGATCATCTGATACATCCCGCCAAAGACACATTTTCCCCATGGAATAGTGACGCGCTTCATATTTGTGCATATGCGTCGTGGATTTTTTATTGGGACCGGTCCCATAATCTGTTTAACCAAACGTTATTCGATCGATAAATAGCCTCCCTGAGAAATCCTTATGATGACTATTCGAGATATTTTACTGATTAATAAGGACTATTATGAAAAAAGACATTGTCATCGTCACTTCGGCCTACGGGATTGATAGGGTACGGCTGCTTGGCGGGCAGGCGGCGTTGTTACCCGTTATTCAGGCCGGCGGCGCCGATGGGGTGGAGATCCGCCATGAGCTGCTCTCATCCACCGACCAACTGGAGCATCTGGCGTCGCAGATCGGCGCGCATGGGCTGTTTGCGATCTATTCGGTGCCGCAACCGCTGCTGACGGAAAACGGCCAACCCGATCTGCCGCGTCTCCGCGCGCATCTGAACGATGCGCGGCGCCTGCAGGCCCGGTTATTGAAACTGCCGCTGGGAACCTGGCGCGATGACAGCGACCTGTCGGCAATTCCCGCCGTGCTGCGTGACTTCCCGGTCCGGCTGGTGATTGAAAACGATCAAACGCCGGCGGGCGGGCGCATCGCTTCGCTGGCGGCCTTCTTTGAGCGGGTGGCGGCAGGGAACCTGCCGATCGCCATGACCTTCGACATGGCCAACTGGCACTGGCTGGGTGAGGACGCCCTGACCGCGGCGGCGGCGCTGGCGGGGCATGTGGCCTATGTGCACGTCAAAGCCAGCCGGGCCGATGCCGTGGGCGGGCGGGCCGCGGTCTCTCTGGATAACAGCGACGGCCGCTGGCGCGAGCTGCTGAGCCGCCTGCCGGTCGAGGCGCCGCGCGGCATCGAGTTTCCGCTGGAAGGCGGCGATCTGGCGGAGGCGACCCGCTACTACGTGACTAAATTAAAAGAGGCGTGATGAACATGACGACGACAAACGCGCACGCGGATCTGGACGTTGTAACCTTCGGCGAAGCCATGATGATGTTTGTCGCCACCCAGGCCGGCGAACTGCATCAGGTCGAGCAGTTTATCCGCCGGGCGGCGGGGGCCGAGCTGAACGTCGCCATTGGTCTGGCGCGTCTGGGATTAAAAAGCGGCTGGGTAAGCCGCCTGGGCAATGATTCCTTTGGCCGCTTTATTCTGGCGACGCTGGAAAAAGAGCGGGTGGACTGTCAGAGGGTAACCATCGATGACGCCTACCCGACGGGGTTTCAGCTGAAATCCAGATCCGAAAATGGAACCGATCCCATGGTGGAGTATTTCCGTAAAGGGTCGGCGGCCAGCCGCCTCTCGCCGGCCGACTTCGACGACGCCTATTTCGGCGCCGCGCGCCATCTGCACCTGAGCGGCGTCGCGGCGGCGCTGTCGCCGTCGTCGTATGACTTATCCGCGCACGCCGCCCAGTGGATGCGCTCGCGGGGGAAAACCGTCTCTTTCGATCCCAATCTGCGCCCGGTGCTGTGGCGTTCTCAGCAGGAGATGGTGACGCAGCTCAATAAGCTGGCTTTTGCCGCCGATGTGGTGCTGCCCGGACTGAAAGAGGGGCGGATCCTTACCGGCCTGACCACGCCGCAAGCCATTGCCGATTTTTACCTCAACGGCGGGGTGAAGGCGGTGGTGATTAAAACCGGCGAGGAGGGGGCCTATTACCAGACGGCGGCAGGTGAAAAAGGCGTCGTCCCGGCGCTGCGGGTAAACAACGTGGTGGATACGGTCGGCGCCGGCGACGGGTTTGCCGTAGGGGTGGTCAGCGCGTTACTGGAGGGGATGACGATAAGCCAGGCGGTGGCGCGCGGTAATTTTATCGGCGCCCGCGCCATTCAGGTTATCGGCGACAGCGAAGGTTTGCCGACCCGCGCGGCGTTAAACGCTGAAATGTTCCAGGCCGCGGACGTTGCTCCGGCGTCCGCATAATCATCATCGAGAACGAGAAGAGGAATGCCTATGACCAGCAAGCTCCCGGCGCCGTCCAGATGGTGGCGCATTATGCCGATTATATTTATCACCTACAGCCTGGCCTACCTCGACCGCGCCAACTACAGCTTTGCCGCGGCGGCGGGGATTAATGAAGATCTGGGCATCACCAGGGGAATGTCGTCTCTGCTCGGTGCCCTGTTCTTTCTGGGGTACTTTTTCTTTCAGATCCCCGGGGCGATTTATGCGGAAAAACGCAGCGTCAGAAAGCTGATTTTCTGGTGCGTGCTGCTGTGGGGCGGCTGCGCCACCCTGACCGGCATGGTCAGCAACATCCCGATGCTGATCGTTATCCGCTTTACCCTAGGGGTGGTCGAGGCGGCGGTGATGCCGGCCATGCTGATATATATCAGCAACTGGTTTACCAAAAAAGAGCGTTCACGGGCCAATACCTTTTTGATCCTCGGCAATCCGGTCACGGTGCTGTGGATGTCGGTGGTTTCCGGCTATCTAATCCAGGCGCTGGGCTGGCGTGAAATGTTCATTATCGAAGGGCTGCCCGCCGTGCTCTGGGCGCTGTTCTGGTGGAAAACGGTGCGCGACAAGCCGCAGCAGGTGAACTGGCTGACGCAGCGGGAGAAAGATGACCTGAGCGAGATTCTGGCCGAAGAGCAGAAAAATATTAAGCCGGTGCGTAACTATATGGAGGCGTTCAAGTCGAAAAACGTCGTCCTGCTTTGCGCGCAGTATTTCTGCTGGAGCATCGGCGTGTATGGCTTTGTCCTCTGGCTGCCTTCCATTATTCGCGACGCCTCCGATATGGGAATGGTGGCGACGGGATGGCTGACCTCCGTACCTTATCTGGCCGCCACCATCGCCATGATCCTGGTGTCGTGGATGTCCGATCGGATGCAAAACCGCAAACTGTTCGTATGGCCGATGTTGCTGCTGGGCGCGGTGTGTTTCCTGGGCTCCTTCCTGCTGGGCGCCGATCATTTCTGGCTCTCCTATACCCTGCTGGTTATCGCCGGCGCCTCCATGTACGCCCCTTACGGACCTTTCTTCGCCATCATCCCGGAAATGCTGCCGAGAAACGTGTCGGGCGGCGCGATGGCGCTGATCAACAGCATGGGCGCGCTGGGCTCCTTTATCGGCGCCTGGCTGGTGGGGCATCTGAACGCCGTCACCGGTAATCCGGGCGCTTCTTACATTTTCATGGGCGTCGCGCTGTTCGCCTCGGTGCTGTTGACCATCATCGTCAAACCCAACGCCGACCAAACCGTTCATCCGCAACCCGAAGCGGCTTAAAAGGAAAGTGCTATGAAACCGCATGTCGTACTGTATAAAAACATCCCCGCCGACCAGATGGCGCGTTTGCAAGAGCATTGCAACCTGACCTTTTTTGACGGCGTCACCGCGGACAACCGGGATGATTTCATCCGGGCGTTGGCGCAGGCCGAGGGATTAATCGGCGCCAGCCACCCGATTGCCGCGGCCTATCTGGATCGGGCGCCGCAATTGCGCGCCATCTCCACCATTTCCGTCGGGGTCGATCAGTTCAGCGTGCCGGATCTCACCGAGCGGGGTATTTATTTGATGCACACGCCCGGCGTGCTGACCGAGACCACCGCGGATACCATTTTTCTGCTGGTGCTGAACAGCGCCCGGCGCGCGATTGAAATGGCCGAGCTGGTCAAACAGGGGCGCTGGACCCGCAGTATCGGCGCGGATTGTTACGGCACCGATGTGAACGGCAAGACCATCGGTATTCTGGGCATGGGGCGCATCGGCTATGCCGTGGCCAAACGCGCCCACGACGGGTTCGGCATGTCCGTGCTCTATTACAACGACGTCGCGCATCCGCAGGCGGAACAGACGCTGCACGCCCGCCGCCGCGATCTGGATGAACTGCTGGCGCAGTCCGATTTTGTCTGCGTGGTGCTGCCGTTGCTGCCGGAAACCACCAAATTCATCGGTAAGGAACAGCTGCGCAAGATGAAATCCAGCGCCTTTTTGATCAACGGTTCGCGCGGAAAAATTGTCGATCAGGCGGCGCTGATTGAGGCGCTGCGGCAGGGGGTTATCAGAGGCGCCGGGCTGGATGTGTTCGAACAGGAGCCGCTGCCTGCCGACTCTCCGTTACTGTCGCTGCCGAACGTGGTCGCCTTGCCCCATATCGGTTCCGCGACCCATGAAACGCGCTATGCCATGGTACGCTGCGCCGTAGACAATCTGTTCGCCGCCTTGCAGGGCGACGTCGCGCAAAACTGCGTCAATCCCACCGCCCGCGTTGGCGGATAATCAGTCAGGAGGAGTAAGGGTATGCATCCTGTTATTCGCGGCGTCACCGAGCGGATCCGTCAGCGCAGTGAGCCAACCCGCCTATTTATAGCGAGGTGGAGCCGCGGATAATCAATTCGCCGCTGAACAGATGCTGCGCCGGGGGATATTCGGGATTATCCAGCTTATTCAGCAGGCAGGTTACCGCCTTGCGGCCCATTTCGGCGGTCGGTTGGGAAACCGAGGTAATGCCCTTGCCGGCCAGCGCCGCCCATTCCAGGTTATCAAAGCTCAGAAAGCCGATATCGGTCCCCCAGTGCAGCCCCAGCCGATTCAACGCCTGAGCCACCTGCAGGGTGAGCACGCCGTTCGCGGCAATCACCGCTTTGCGCATGCCGCGGTGGCCGCTACAGAACCCGGCGATCAACCTCTCAATCTCTTCGGGGGCGGGCAGCTGCACCTCATGGCTTTGCGCGCTGATATGGGGATGTTGTTGCAATATCTGATGAAAAGTCTGTAACCTTTCCTGGCGGGTGCTGATATAGCGGGCGGGTTCGCTGAGAAACAGCAGCGCCTCGAATCCCTGGTTAATCAAATGATCGGTAGCGAGTGCGGCGGCTTGAGGATTATCCAGCCCCACCATATCGCAGGGGAAATCGTCGACTTTTCTGTCGATCAGAACAAAGGGCAGCGTGGTGGCCTTCAGCGCCTGGAGAAAGGCATCGTTGATCCCGGCCGAATTGATGATCAGCCCGTCTACCCGGTAACCATTCAGCAGGTTAAGATATTCGCACTCCAGTTCGATGCTGTTGCGGGAATTGCACACCACGGTCATAAAGCCATGCTGGTTGGCTTCCGCCTCGACGCCGCGCAGCACTTCAACGGAGAACGGGTTGCTGATATCGGCGATAATCAGGCCGATTAACCGGGTTCGTCCATGCTTCAGGCTGCGGGCCATCTGATTCGGCCGGTATTCCAGCTCCCGTATGGCATTTTCGATACGCTGGCGGAGATCGTCGGACAGCAGATGAAATTCACCGCCCAGATAGCGCGAGATACTGGTTTTTCCCGCTTTGGCCCGGGCGGCGACATCCCTAATGGTGGCATAAGAACGTTTACGCCTGGTTGGTTCGTTCACTCACTGCTCCTGATCCATAACATCAATGATGTCGGCATCGCGCTATGTTATAGAAAAAACCATCTTGTCTAAAGAATCTATACTGTAATGCAGGTCTTGCGCCCGCCAGGTCGCAACGTAAAAACAGGCTTGCCGATAGCGCCACCTTGGCCGGCGTTCGGACCGTTGATTACGTGAATTCTCCAGAGATATTTATTAATATCTTCTCAAACTATAGATATTTTCGATAAAAGCCGATTATGCATATTACCTTACGCCAGTTAGAAGTTTTTACTGAAGTTCTGAAAAGCGGTTCGACAACTCAGGCTTCGGTGGTGCTCGCGCTTTCCCAGTCCGCCGTCAGCGCCGCGCTGGCCGATCTGGAAGGGCAGTTGGGCGTTCAGTTATTTGACCGCGTCGGTAAACGGCTGGTGGTGAATGAACACGGGCGCCTGCTTTATCCCAAGGCCCTGTCATTACTCGAGCAATCGGTGGAGATTGAACAGCTTTTTCGCCGCGACAACGGCGCGTTGCGCATTTATGCCAGCAGCACCATCGGCAATTACCTGTTACCGGAAATGATTGCCCGCTATCGCCGGGATTTCCCGGATATCCCCCTGGAGCTGCATGTCGGCAACACGCTGGATGTGATTACCGGCGTTTCCGAATTCAGGGTCGATCTCGGGCTGATTGAGGGGCCGTGCCACCATCCCGATCTGGTGACGCAGCCCTGGCTGGAAGATGAGCTGGTGGTATTCTGCGCGCCGACCCATCCTCTCAGCCAACAGGAAATTACGTTAACGTCACTGGCCGATGCGCCGTGGATCCTGCGCGAACGCGGTTCGGGCACGCGGGAAGTGCTGGACCATCTGCTGTTGGCGCGTCTGCCCCATTTTCATCTGGTGATGGAGCTGGGCAATTCCGAGGCTATCAAACACGCGGTGCGTCACGGTATCGGCATTAGCTGCCTGTCACGCCACGTTATTGCCGAACAGCTGGAGATCGGCACGCTGGTGGAACTCTCCGTTCCGTTGCCCAGGATGCTGCGTACGCTGTATCTGGTTCATCATCGCCAGAAACATATTTCAACGGTTTGGCAGCGTTTCCTGAGCTATTGCCGCGCAACGACGTAGCCTTCCCCCTGTACTGTTGCTAATAATCGGGCGCGAGTTATGAACCTCACTTATAACTCGGCGATCCTGACTATTCAGAATAAGGCTATTTGTTACAATCCCGCCTCGATTTTTAGTAAGAGCAGTCAGGATAATAATGGCTCAGCAAAACACGCAACACGACATTCAGGGGCAACCCACACTACGCCGCGAGCTTAAGGCCCGGCATTTGACGATGATCGCCATTGGCGGCTCGATCGGCACCGGGCTTTTCGTCGCTTCCGGCGCCACGGTTTCACAGGCGGGGCCGGGCGGCGCGCTGTTATCCTATGCCCTGATCGGCCTGATGGTTTACTTCCTGATGACCAGTCTGGGAGAGCTGGCGGCGTTTATGCCGACATCCGGCTCATTTTCCACCTATGGCGCCCGCTACGTGGAAGAGGGCTTCGGCTTCGCGCTGGGATGGAATTACTGGTACAACTGGGCCGTTACCATTGCGGTCGATCTGGTCGCCGCCCAGTTGGTGATGGGATATTGGTTTCCTGAGGTGTCCGGCTGGATCTGGAGCGCGCTGTTCCTGGCCCTGATGTTCCTGCTGAATTACATTTCGGTAAAAGGATTCGGCGAAGCGGAATACTGGTTCTCGCTGATTAAGGTGACGACGGTCATTATCTTTATCGCCGTGGGGATTCTGATGATCGCCGGCATTCTGCGCGGCGCGGAAAACGCCGGCTTCCATAACTGGCAGATTGACGATGCGCCTTTTGCCGGGGGGTTCTCCGCCATGATCGGCGTGGCGATGATCGTCGGCTTTTCATTTCAGGGCACGGAGCTTATCGGCATCGCCGCCGGCGAGTCGAAAGATCCGCAAAAAAATATTCCCCGCGCGGTTCGTCAGGTGTTCTGGCGCATCCTGCTGTTCTATATTTTCGCCATCCTGATCATCAGCCTGATCATTCCCTATACCGACCCCAGCCTGCTGCGTAACGATGTGAAAGACATCACCGTCAGCCCGTTTACCCTGGTATTCCAGCATGCGGGGCTGCTGTCGGCGGCGGCGGTGATGAACGCGGTTATCCTGACGGCGGTGCTGTCCGCGGGCAACTCCGGCATGTACGCTTCGACGCGCATGCTGTTTACCCTGGCCTCGGAAGGCAAGGCGCCGCGTATTTTCGCCCGGCTGTCGAAAGGCGGCGTGCCGCGCAATGCGCTGTATGCCACCACGGTGGTGGCGGCGTTGTGTTTCCTGTCGTCGACCTACGGTAACCAGACGGTGTATCTGTGGCTGTTGAACACCTCGGGCATGACCGGGTTTATCGCCTGGCTGGGGATTGCCATCAGTCACTATCGCTTCCGCCGCGGTTACGTGATGCAGGGGCGCGATCTTGACCGTCTTCCGTACCGTTCCGGTTTCTTCCCGCTGGGGCCGATCTTCGCCTTTGTGCTCTGCCTGACTATCACCCTCGGACAAAATTATCAGGCCTTTCTGGAAGATAGGATCGACTGGTACGGCGTAACGGCGACCTATATCGGTATCCCCTTGTTTTTATTGATTTGGTTTGGTTATAAACTTTCCCGCGGTACGCGTTTTATCAAATATCGGGATATGACCTTCCCGGAAAGCAAATAAGCCCTATGCCCGCAGGTGTTGCTCTGAATATCTAACGGGTATGGCGCCGGCTCTTATCGGGTTGTTTCACGCAGGTGAGACAACCTTTTTTTTTATGCTGTTTTATCCTTCCCAATTAATTTTTTCTAATCCGTTTTTTGTGATCTGCCCCCTGCCGTGGTTTAAATCATCGAAGTTGAACAAATTTATTCACTTGTTTTATTGAGCGTTTTTTATGCGCTGAGATAAGTCTTATTAATGATTCTCACTATCTTGTTGTTTTTATTAACATTAAAATAATTAATATTATTTGTGAATGATTTTGTAAATGATATTTATTTCTATTTACAATTTGATTGAAATAATTACACTGGTTCTGACAAAAAAACTCAATGTAGCCTATCCGTTTTTAGAAGGACAAAAAACATGTCAATCAGTATAAGAAAATCAGTGGCACTGGCGCTCGCAGCAAGCGCATCGACATCCGTTATCGGCGCGACGCAGGATGATGTGCTGGTCGTTACGGCTTCCGGCTATGAACAAAAGATCACCGACGCCGCGGCCAGTATTTCGGTGATTAGTCAGGACGATCTGAGTAAACGCAAATACAACGATCTGGCCGAGGCGCTGAGCGACGTGGAAGGCGTTGACGTGCGCAGTACCACCGGGAAAACGGGCGGGCTGGATATCAGTATTCGCGGTATGTCCAGCAGCTATACGCTGATTCTGATTGACGGCATTCGTCAGAACGGCACCTCGGACGTGACGCCGAACGGCTTCGGCGCCATGAATACCAGCTTTATGCCGCCGCTGTCCGCCATTGAACGCATTGAGGTTATACGCGGGCCGATGTCCACCCTGTACGGCTCCGACGCCATGGGCGGGGTGGTGAATATCATTACCAAAAAGGTGGCGGAGGAGTGGTCCGGCAGCGCCACGCTGGAACACGCCTTCCAGGAAGACACTAAATACGGCGATACCTCTAAATTCTCCTTCTACTCCGGCGGCGCGCTGATCGAAGACAAACTGGGGCTGGCGCTGCGCGGCAGCGTTTTCCGCCGCGACGCCTCGAGCGTGGAATCCTCGACCACCGGAACCGAACTTAGCAGGCGCGGGCCGAACCCGGTGAAATCGGATAACTATCTGCTTGGCGGCAAGCTGACCTGGGCGCTGGACGAGAGAAACTCTCTGTGGCTGGATGGCGAAATCGCCAACCAGAAATACGACAACGCGGAAGGTCAACTGGGGACGGTCAGCACTGCCGGCGGTTATGAAGATACGCTGCGCTACCAGCGCCGCAAGGTGACGCTGGGCAGCGACAACCAGCTGGATTTCGGCACCTGGAATTCCAGCCTGTCCTATAACCAGACGGAAAACAAAGGGCGCCTTATCACCACCGCATCGGTTCCGAGCGGCTCAAGCGCCGCCGGTGATAAACGGCTGCTGAAAAATACCAATATTATCCTGGATACCAAGCTGGTGGCGCCGCTGGGCGACAGCCATCTGTTTAGCATCGGCGGCCAGTACTGGAACGCGGTGATGAAGGACGGCATCGTGCTGGCGAACGGCGGGGAGAAATTCGAACAGGACGCCTGGGCGCTGTTTGCCGAGGACGAGTGGCGGCTGCTGGACTCCCTGGCGCTGACCTACGGCGCCCGCTACGAGTATCAGGAAACCTTTGGCGGCCACGTTAGCCCCCGTTCCTATCTGGTATGGAATGCGTCGGACGACTGGACGGTAAAGGGCGGCGTAAGCACCGGCTACAAAACGCCTTCGCTGGCTCAGTTGCATAACGGGGTGAGCGGCGTGACCGGACAGGGAACCATCAACACCATCGGCAACCCCGACCTGGATCCGGAAAAGAGCGTCAATACCGAAGTGGGCGTGTATTACGAGAACTACACCGGATTTGGCGCCAACGTCACCCTGTTCCACAATCGCTATCGCAATAAGATCGCCACTGTGTCGATCGATAGTACCACCAGCACCTATACCAATACCGGTAAGGCGATAACCCAGGGGCTGGAACTGGCGACCACCGTTCCGTTATGGTCGGAGGACTGGAAGCTGAATCTGAACTATACCTTTACCGACAGCGAACAGAAGGACGGCAATAATAAAGGTGCCCGCCTGACCAATACGCCGAAACATATGGCTAACGCCCGGCTGAACTGGAGTGTTAACGACAAGCTTTCCACCTGGCTGAAGGCGGAATACCGTAGCAAGACGGCGCGCTTTACCGAGAATTACGCTAATCTCAGTGCGGCAAACAAAGTGGTTCATGACAATTTAGGCTCTGACTTTAAGTCATTTACCGTGTTCAACCTGGGCGGCTCCTATAAGCTGTCGCAGGATGTCACCGTCAACGGCGCGGTAAACAACCTGCTGGATAAGGACTTCACCAAGACCCATGTCTTTGCGGTAGGAAATAGCACCACAACGGCGGGGGATTACTTCACCTCCTCGCAGAGCACCGCCGGTTCCGTCTTGCCGGGCCGTAACTACTGGGTATCGGTAAATGTAACCTTCTGATAAGCCAGCCGGTGATGTGGGCGCCTAAAGCCCACATCACTTATTCCCGCCGCTTCCCATTCTGAAAGATATCCCCAACGTCGTTATCCTCCTTATTTACGCCGGTTTTTTATAAAAGCGATAATGAATGAAATTCATTATCACTGACGTTGTTAATTTTCTTAATGCTGTCTACGCTGATAGCCACTAATCACGATGTATATAACAACGCAGATGCTAATAAGATTTATCACAAATTAAATTTAGAACTAAATAGTTAGCATGCTATCATTTTGGGAATATAAGTGGAAAAGCGCCGCTGTTATTTCCCCATGGAAATTTGAATGGTTAGTTTTGGCTGTGGATTTTGTTACTATCGCTATTAAACGCTTAACGTATAAATAATAAACAGGACACACGCAATGTTAAAAATTACCTTTTTAGATAAGGGCGCATTGCCTGAAACTATTTTTATGAAAAAAAATAGTTTCAGGCGACCGCAATGCCGCCATGAATGGATCGAATATAGTCATACTCCGCCTGAGCTGGTTATTGCCCGGGCGAAAAACAGCGACATCATTATCACCAGTAAAACGGTATTGACGCGGGAAATCCTGGCGGCATTGCCCAGGGTGAAACTGATAGCGGTAACGGCTACCGGCACCAATAACATTGATACCGTCGCCGCCGCGGAACTGGGCATCAGCGTAAAGAACGTGGCGAATTATTCCACCCAGGCGGTTTCCGAACACGCCATCGCCATGATTTTCGCGCTTAAACATAGTCTGATGGGCTGGTATCGCGATCAGCTTGGCGATCGCTGGGCCAGTCAGCCGCAGTTTTCCTATTTTGACCATCCGGTAAAAGATATCGCCGGTTCAACGCTGGGAATCATTGGCGCCGGGGCCATTGGCCGCGAAGTGGCGCGCCTGGCCACGGCGCTGGGGATGAAAGCCCTATTCGCCGAACGCAGAGGCGTGGCGCAGTGCCGTCCGGGGTATTTACCGTTTGAACAGGTCCTGCAGTCTGCGGATACCCTTTCCCTGCACTGCCCGTTAAGCGATGAAACCCGCGGTCTGATAAATTCACATACGCTGGCATTGTGTAAGCCCACGGTGTCGATTATTAATACCGCCAGAGGGGGGCTGATTGACGAGGCCGCGCTATTGTCCGCTCTGAATCACCGCCGCATCGCCGGCGCGGCATTGGATTGTCTGACCCAGGAGCCGCCGGCAAAAGATAATCCGTTAATGAACGCGGCGAAAATATTGCCTAACCTGCTGATTACGCCTCATATCGGCTGGACTTCCGCTTCGTCTCTACAGGTATTGATGGAAAAAACGGTTGAGAATATTGATGAGTTTGTTCAGCAGAACGGATATTGATATCTGCCGATTAGCGTATAGCCGAGGGAAATATCGTTCGGCTTTTAAGATAGGATTGGTATCGGCCAGGTATCCTGTGGCTGTAATATTGCGTACATAATCCTCTTTTGGCCTTTAATTGGACTGCTACTTATTGGTTTGCGGGATCCAGGTAAAGGATTTTTATTTATATTATTTATGTGACGTTATAAATGATTCCGACTTAAATAAGTGAGTTTACTATTTTTAACGGTCATCCTTTTTCCCGATAAATGTCGCCAGAGCAATTAATCGTCCGATAATCGCGCTGTAATAGCGATACGGGCGGCGGCAGGCTCACTGCCTGAGTTTGACGTCGTCAGGCAGTGAGGGCGGGGGGTTAGCGTTTCTGAATGTAGGTGATGGCCAGCGCCAGCGCCAGCACCAGGCCTTTGATGATATCCATGGCGTAGTACGGCACGGAGAGCATCACCAGCCCGTTTTGCAGTACGCCGAGAATCACCGCGCCGACCAGCGTTCCCAGCGCATTCGGCTTGCCGGAACCCGCCAGCGAGAAACCGATATAGGCGGCGGCGACCGCGTCCATTAAATAGCCTCCGCCGGCGTTGACCTGTGAGGAGCCGATGCGCGAGGCCAGTAAAATTCCCCCCAGCGCCGCCAGCAGCGAAGAGAAGATATACGCCTGAACCCGATAGCGCGCCGTTCTGATGCCCGCCAGCCGCGCCGCTTCCGGGTTGCCGCCAATGGCGTACATGCGGCGGCCGTGTTTGGTCAGCGACAGATAAAGTTGCACCACCAGCGTCACCACCAGCATGATGACGACAATCACCGGAACCTGCCCCAGCGTGGAGAAAAACTCGGGGATAAGGCCTTCGGCTATTTCGCCGCTGGGCAGCACCATATTCTGGGTGATGGAGCCGCCGTAGCTGTAGGTCATCGCCACGCCTTGAATGACAAACAGGCTGGCGAGCGTCGCCAGCATATCGGGGATTTTCAGCACCACGATCAAAAAGGCGTTGAACAGCCCCACCAGCGTACACAGCAGCAGCGTCAGGACGATGGCTCCCGTGGTGCCGAAGCCGTGCCAGACGAACAGCGAAACCACCAGCGCATTGGCAAGCGAAGCCGTCGAGCCGACGGAAAGGTCGAACCCGCCCACGGAGAGGGAAATGGATACGCCGATGGCTATCACCGTAACGATGGCGATGGAGCGCAGGATATTGATGATGTTGTAGGGATCGAGAAAGTTATCCGATGCCAGGCCGAAAAGGGTAATCAGCGCCAGAACGGTGATCAGCATGCCCCACTTGTACAAAAACTCAAACAGGTGGTGGCGAAAGGGGAGAACCCCGTTAGGTGAAAGTTGGTGACTCACGCGGGAGTTCCTCCGGTTGAATACAATAACAATGTTTCTTCATCGATGGCGGAAGCGTCCAGTTCGGCGACGATTCGGCCATCCCACAGTACGCAGATACGGTCGCACAGTCCGACCAGTTCGGAAAATTCGCCCGAGGCGTAGATAATGCCTTTACCCTGCCGGGCAAGGCCGTCAATCAGCGAGAACAGATCCTGTTTCGCTTTGATATCCACCCCTTTGGTGGGTTCATCAAAGATCAGCACCTGCGCCTCGCTGCGCAGCCATTTGCCGATGGCCACTTTTTGTTGATTGCCGCCCGACAGCCGAACCAGCTTTTGCATCGGTCCGGTGGTGCGAATGGTTAACTGCTGAATCACTTTCCTGGCCCAGGCCAGCGCCTGCCGGCGGCTGAATATTCCCCAGCGGGAAAAGCTGTCGCTGGCGCTGACGCTGAGATTCATGGTGACGGACTCATCAAGAAAGATGCCCTCTTTGCGCCGTTCTTCGGGAACCAGCGCAATACCCTGTTCGACAGACTGATGCGGCGAGCGCGGCCGCCAGGGGGCGCCGTTATATTCTCCCTGAGCGACCTGACTGGGCGTGGCGCCGAACAGCGCTTTACACAGCTCGGTTTTGCCCGCGCCCGCCAGCCCGGCGATCCCCAGCACTTCGCCTTTACGCAGCGTCAGCGAGATATCCCGCAGCAGCGTTTCGTCGTGCAGGCCGGCGACCCGCAGCAGCGTATCCGCCGGCGGCGCCGTGCGGCGCGGCGGAAAAATATCATCCAGCCGGTGGCCGAGCATGCGTTCGACGATTTGCTCGCCGCTCAGCCCTTGCATCGCGCCGCTGCTGACGAACTCGCCGTCGCGCAGCACGGTCAGCGTGTCGCAGATTTCACTCAGCTCATGGATGCGGTGAGAAATAAAAACGATGCCGATCCCCTCGGCCTGTAGGCGCCGCACCACCTGAAACAGACGGGCGCTTTCCGCCTGGTCGAGCGGGGCGGTCGGCTCATCCAGAATTAAAAATCGGCATTCATGGGATAAGGCTCTGGCCAGCAGGATCTGCTGTTTTTCCGCCAGCGAGCAGCGGTCCAGGCGCTGGCGGACATCCAGGTGGATGCCGAGCTGGTCGAGCAGGGACTGCGCCTGGCGATAAAGCAGCGGCCAGTTGAGCACATGCCCGAACTGCGCCAGCGTATCCAGCATAATATTTTCCGCCACCGACAGGGTCGGCACCAGCGCCACGTCCACCTCCTGCTGCACCAGATGGATGCCGTAACCTTTGGCGTCGCGCGGAGAATGGATATCAACCCGCGCGCCGTCGATAACAATGTCGCCGCTGTAATGGTCGTAGGCGCCGGAAAGAATCGCCATTAACGTCGATTTTCCCGCGCCGTTCGCCCCGGTCAAGGCATGGATAGACCCGCCCCGCAGAGTGAAATCAACCTGCTTCAGCGCATGAAAGCCGGAAAATGAGATGGAAATATGACGCATTTCCAGTTGGGATGGTTGGGTATTAGACATCATGTTCGGTAACGCTCTTGGCGATAATTCGCATCAGAAACTGGCCTGCAAGGTAACATATAACCGGCAGAATTTAATACAGATTCAGCGTCAGGAGGAGCCTAATCTACGAATGAAAAAGCATAAGTTAAGTAAAAAAATTCTTAAACCGCGGCAGGCAAGTGCCTAAGATGGCGTTATCAGCGATTTGGCGCTTATTACAAATTACACGCAAGGGATATCAGCAGATGAACACAACGGCAATCCGCGTACAGGTCGGTCCGGCCAACTATTTTTCTTTCCCTGGGGCAATCGATAAACTGCGGGAATTCTATCCGCCCGCGGTGCTGAACAACGCGTTATGGATAGCCGGCGAGCGGGCGTTGGCGGCGGCAAGGCCCTATCTTCCCGCTGAATTCGACGCCCCCACGGCCCGGCGCGCGGTGTTCGGCGCCCATTGCAGCGAAGGCGAGGTGGCGAAACTTGTGGCGCGCGCGGGGGCGGACTGTCAGGTGGTGATTGGCATCGGCGGCGGCGCGGTGCTGGATACGGCCAAGGTGGCGGCGCGCCGGCTGGGTGCGCCGCTGGTGGCGATTCCGACCATCGCCGCCACCTGCGCCGCCTGGACGCCGCTTTCCGTATGGTATAACGATGCCGGGCAGGCGCTGCGTTTTGAGATTTTTAGCGACGCCAATCATCTGGTGCTGGTGGAGCCGCGCATTATTTTAGCCGCTCCGGTGGAGTATCTGCTGGCCGGCGTGGGGGATACGCTGGCGAAGTGGTATGAAGCGATGGTGCTTAGCCCGCGGCCTGAAAACTTGCCGTTGACCGTGCGCCTAGGGTTGCAAACCGCGCTGGATATTCGCGACGTACTGCTGCAAAAAAGCGCCGCCGCGCTGCAGGCGGCCGCTGACGGTACGCTGACGCAGGATTTTCTTGACGTGATCGACGCGGTGATCGCCGGCGGCGGAATGGTCGGCGGATTAGGGGAGCGCTACACGCGGGTGGCGGCCGCCCATGCGGTGCACAACGGGCTAACGGTCCTGCCGCAGACGGAGCGGTTCCTGCACGGGACAAAGGTCGCCTACGGCATCCTGGTGCAGAGCGCTCTGCTGGGCGATATCGATACGCTGCGGCAATTAAAGTCCGCCTATAAGGCGCTGGGACTGCCGACATCGCTGGCCGAACTGAGTGTGGATATTAATGACCAGGCGTCCGTGCGGGCGGTGATTGAACGCACCCTGCAGCGGGACGAGTCTATCCACTATTTACCGTTAACGCTGAATGAGTCGGTGCTGCTGGAAGCGTTTAAAACCGTTGAGACGCTGACGGAATAACCGCAGGCGGATGGCAGGCTACGGTGTTAGGCTGCCGATCCGCCCCGTTGTTACTGTAATTTCTCGTAGGGAAACGAGCTTTTGATATAGCGCGAGTAGTAGCGGTGTTTGGCGGTGCTCGACATTAACTCTTCATAAATCATGCGCGCTACGCCGCTATATTGATAGATGCTGCCATTGAGTAATTCGACTTCCAGTACGCTTTTTTCCGCATCGTACCCGATGGCGAACAGCTCTGCTGATGAAACCCGTTTTCTTTGCAAAATCATATACTCCCAACCGAACAACGCTGCGTTTTCGCGCTAAAAAAAGGCTATTTATCAGATAACCGCCGGTCAGAGGAAGATGGCCGTCTCTTATGGTTGTGAAAATAGGCCTATCCTCTATGGCATTTTATCGGCATGCCGGCTAATTCCTTTACCCACCCAGGCGGAAAGCAGCAACCGCTCATCCCCGTTATCCCCGCGGCCGTTGGCGGGGACCTGCGGGGATGACAATGGTGGGGGCATTATTGCTGGTGTAAATACCGGGCGTGGAAGCGCAGATGATCTTCAATAAAGCTGGCGATAAAGAAGTAGCTATGGTCGTAGCCGGACTGGGTGCGCAGCGTGAGCGGCCAGTCGTGCTGGTGGGCTACTTCGGCCAGTTTCGCCGGCTGCAGTTGGTCGGGTAAAAACTGATCGCAATCGCCTTGATCGACGAGTATCGGCAGTTTGTGCCGGCCGTTGGCCAGTAAATGGCAACTGTCGTACTGTAACCACTGGGTTTCGTCGTCGCCCAGATAGGCGCTTAACGCTTTACGCCCCCAGGGCACCTGGCAGGGATTTACGATGGGCGCAAAGGCCGATGCGGACAGATAATGTTGCGGATTGCGCAATGCCAGCATCAGCGCGCCGTGCCCGCCCATCGAATGTCCGCTGATCGACCGGCGGTCGCTAACGTTAAAATGTTGCTGAATCAATGCCGGCAGTTCAACGGCGATGTAGTCATACATCTGATAATGCGCCGCCCAGGGCTGCCGGGTGGCGTTGACGTAAAATCCCGCGCCCTGGCCCAGATCGTATCCGGCGTCATCCGCCACGCCTTCGCCCCGCGGGCTGGTATCCGCCATCACCAGCACCAGCCCAAGCTGTGCGGCGATGCGCTGCGCGCCGGCTTTAATGGTGAAGTTTTCATCGTTACAGGTCAATCCCGATAGCCAGTAAAGCACCGGGGGCGGGGTATCGTCGGACGTCGGCGGCAGATAGATGCTGAACGTCATATTGCAGTTCAGCGTCTCGGACGCATGGCGGTAGCGCTGCTGCCAGCCGCCGAACATACGGTGTTCTTCCAAAAGTTCCAGCGACAGGTTCATCTCTGTGCTGCCTCCCTTATCTATGGCGTTAGCTGAAATGGATGACTGAGCGGATCGATTTGCCTTCATGCATTAAATCAAAGGCGCTGTTGATCTCTTCCAGCCCCATGGTGTGGGTAATAAAATCACTGAGCTGAAACTCGCCATCCATATAGCGCTGCACGATTCCCGGCAGTTGGCTGCGTCCTTTCACGCCGCCGAAAGCGGACCCGCGCCACACGCGGCCGGTCACCAGCTGGAACGGACGGGTGGCGATCTCTTCACCCGCGCCGGCAACGCCGATAATCACCGATTCGCCCCAGCCTTTATGACAACACTCCAGCGCCGAACGCATCACGTTGACGTTACCGATACATTCAAAAGAGAAATCCACGCCGCCGTCGGTCAGTTCGACAATCACTTCCTGAATCGGTTTGTCGTAATCTTTGGGATTGATCAGATCGGTGGCGCCCAGCTTGCGAGCCAGATCGAATTTGCTGGTATTGATATCAATACCGATAATCCGTCCGGCGCCGGCCATCTGCGCGCCGATAATCGCCGACAGCCCAATGCCCCCGAGTCCGAAAATAGCCACGCTGTCGCCTGGTTTCACTTTGGCGGTGTTGATAACGGCGCCCATGCCGGTGGTTACGCCGCAGCCCAGCAGGCAGACTTCTTCCAGCGGCGCCTCCTTGCTGATTTTAGCCAGCGAGATTTCAGGCACCACGGTGAGCTCGGAGAACGTGGAGGTGCCCATATAGTGGAAAATGGGCTGACCGTCTTTGGAAAAGCGGGTGGTGCCGTCGGGCATCAGCCCTTTCCCCTGCGTGGTGCGGATCGCCTGGCACAGGTTGGTTTTTCCTGAGCGACAGAATTTACACTCGCCGCATTCCGGCGTGTAGAGCGGAATAACGTGATCGCCAACGGCCACGCTGGTCACGCCTTCGCCGACGGCTTCCACAATACCGCCGCCTTCATGGCCGAGAATGGCCGGGAAAACGCCCTCGGGATCTTTGCCTGAAAGGGTATAGGCATCGGTATGGCACACGCCGCTGGCGATAATACGCACCAGCACCTCGCCTTTCTGCGGCGGCATCAGATCCACTTCTTCAATGGAAAGCGGTTGGTTTGGCCCCCAGGCGACGGCGGCGCGGGTTTTAATCGTTTGCATGGTGTGGCTCCTGTTGTCGTGTTGCGTAAAAGTTTAATCGTGGTTAATGGTTGATTTTAGCGGAACTTATCGCTGGCGGGGAACTGCGCGATAATGCGTTTTTTCAGGGCCGCCGCATCGGGGCCGAAAACTGTGATGAGACTAACCATAAGTCTCCCTGTTGGCAACGTTCATGTAACAATTAGGGGGAATGCATACCGTCAAACCTGGCGCCAGGCGGATTGCGAGGGGGATAGCGTCGATAGCGGGTTGGTTATATTGGAATACCTGTTGGCAATGCATTAACTGGAATAATTAACCTTAATGATTAATAGCACTCTATTTATTTAATTTTTTTTCTGCGACAGAAACGACAAAATAGAATTAATCACCTTGCTTTAGGTGAGGAACGGTATGTTTTTGGCAATCAATCGCCGAGCGTTAAGCACTAAATAAACTGGCAACAGGTTAGAAGCAGTGAATGATTTGGGCGTTACATAAATATCTAAAACTAACATTTAAAAACTTTCATAAATAATTGTATGCGATTAATAGTAGGAAGCTATCATTGTCTTGGTTTTGATCATTGCTAGTGATCAAAAAAGGTAAACTCCTTATAATTTCTGCCGATAACCTGGAGTAAGGACAGGGATGAATCCTCGTTTCTTGTTAGGAAATATGTCAACTTGTTAACGTTGTGAGTTGTTTGTGTGGTTTGTGGTATGGTCTCACCGTTAGATTATGAATTTTCATTCTAATTTAAATTAACAATGCGTGGGCAAGTTACCAAAAAGCGCAGGTAAAAGTCGTTAAATAATTTATAGGGGTTTTTCGTGAGCTTTTTAAAAAATATCACCATCAGGGCAATGCTTTTAACCATATTGGGAATATTCCTACTCTTATGGGGAGGGGTATCTTTCTATATGTCGTCGTCACTCAGTGAAATGACCAACTTATTAGAATCGGGGGAAGTACAGAAAAAGAATGCCGACACCATCGCCGACGGCAGCGATCAATATTTTCGCGCCGCTATCCGTATAATTCGGGCAATGGATTATAACCAGAGCGGTGAAACCGCCGAGGTGGACAAGCTGCTTGTCTCGGCGGATGAGGCGATAAAAAACACCTCGGCCAAGCTGGCGGAATTTAAAGCCGCCGATCACGGCGATGTTGATAAGGCCATGGTCGAAGAGATGGTGGGAAACTGGACGCGGCTGATTGAGAACGGGCTGCAGCCGTTGTTCGCATCGGTTCGCGACAATCGTCCCGAGGAGTTCCGGCATCTGTTCAGAGACGTTTATCCTAATCTGAGTCTGACTTTCGGCGGCAGCATGGACAAATATCAGGCCAATGCTATCGCCTCCTCCGGCAGCTCGTTTGCCCGCGTGTACGATCTGGTCAGTTGGAACAAACATCTCCTGCTGGTCGCGGCGGTAGTCGGCCTGTTGATTCTGCTATTGACCGATCGCTATCTGGTAAATTATCTGGTCAAGCCGTTGGACATGATTAAAGACCACTTCAGGGTTCTGGCCGATGGTCAGTTAGGGATACATCTTGATGACTTTGGCCGTAACTGCGCCGGCCAGCTGATCCCCTTTTTAAAAGATATGCAACGCAGCCTGATTAACACGGTTTCAACTATTCGTGACAGCGCCTCTTCGATTTATCAGGGAGCGGGCGAAATCAAAAGCGGCAACAACGACCTTTCGTCCCGCACCGAACAGCAGGCCGCGGCGCTGGAGCAAACGGCCGCCAGCATGGAGCAGGTCGGCGCCACGGTGAAGCAAAACGCGGATAACGTTCATCAGGCCAGCAAACTGGCGCAGGATGCCGCCATCGCCGCCAAAAAAGGGGGAGACGTCACCACGGAGGTGGTGGGCACCATGGCCAATATCGCCACCAGCTCGAAAAAGATCGCCGATATTACCAGCGTCATCAACGGCATCGCCTTCCAGACCAATATTCTGGCGCTTAACGCCGCGGTGGAAGCGGCCCGAGCCGGCGAGCAGGGACGTGGTTTTGCGGTAGTGGCGGGGGAAGTGCGTAATCTGGCGCAACGCAGCGCCCAGGCCGCCAAGGAAATCGAAGGGCTGATCGCCGAGTCGGTGGAACGGGTGAACACCGGATCGCATCAGGTCACGCAAACGGGTGAAGCGATGGAGTCCATCATCACCGCCATTACCCGGGTAAACGATCTGATGGGCGAGATTGCCTCGGCCTCCGACGAACAGAGCCGCGGTATCAGCCAGATCGGTCAGGCGGTGACGGAAATGGACGGCGTGACCCAGCAGAACGCCGCATTGGTGCAGGAGTCCGCCGCCGCGGCCGCTTCTCTGGAAGATCAGGCCCGCCAGCTGAATGAAGCGGTATCCGTCTTCCAACTGGCGGCGGATGAAAAACGGCAATCGGCCAGGAATCCGTTATCCGAAAAACCGGCCCCGGTTATCAAGCCCGCTTTGCTGACGGCTAAGGGCGGCAAAAAGAGCGCCAGCGATAACTGGGAAACCTTCTAATAAAAAAGCAACAACACCATTGAGTAGTTGATTAAAGCCACACCAGGGAATTTCACTTACCACAGGCGCTGAGGGGCGTTGCTCCCAGCGCCTGTTTCATTATGCCGTGCGCTTTGCAGGCCGATATCTGCCGATTGATAACCTGAATCTATTTCAATAATCATGACATACAATCACTGGATAATCGCAGCGCTCTCAACTACAGTGGGGGCGGCGTTTTGACTCGACCGACGTCACCATAAGTCACACCTGCAGGAGAATAATAATGTCATCGTTAAGTAAAGAAGCCGTTCTGGTTCATGAGGCGCTGATGGCGCGCGGCCTCGAGACGCCGCGGCGCGGAGAATTGTTGGATCGGGAAACGCGTAAACAGCGCATTGCCGAACATATGACGGAAGTCATGAATCTGTTAAGCCTCGATTTGCAAGATGACAGTCTGGCGGAGACGCCGCACCGTATCGCTAAAATGTATGTCGATGAAATCTTCTCCGGGCTGGATTACGCCAATTTCCCTAAAATCACCATCATTGAGAATAAAATGAAGGTGGATGAAATGGTTACCGTCCGGGACATCACCTTGACCAGCACCTGCGAACATCATTTCGTGACCATTGATGGTAAAGCCACGGTGGCATATATTCCGAAAGACGGTGTGATTGGTTTGTCAAAAATCAATCGTATCGTACAGTTCTTTTCCCAGCGCCCGCAGGTTCAGGAACGTTTGACGCAACAAATCCTGATAGCCTTGCAAACGTTGCTCGGCACCAGCAACGTCGCGGTATGCATCGATGCGGTGCATTATTGCGTTAAAGCGCGCGGCATCCGCGATGCGACCAGCGCGACCACCACCACCTCGCTGGGCGGATTGTTCAAATCCAGCCAGAACACCCGCCAGGAATTCCTGCGCGCGGTACGCCATCACAACTAGCGGCGGCATTTTCTTGCTTCTACGTTGCGCCGCGCAGTGTGCAACGTAGAAATAAAATGCGTATTATTTCACGCCATCTGTTAATACAATCGTTATTCCGATGACCTGATACCTGACGCTTATGCCTGCTCAACCCACACCGTCCTCACGTATTGCCACGCTGGATTTTGCGCGCGGCGTCGCCGTACTCGGTATTCTACTACTTAATATCACCGCCTTCGGCTTACCTAAGGCCGCCTATCTCAATCCTGCCTGGCAGGGTTTGCCGTCGCCGACGGATGCCTGGACCTGGGCGATCATGGATCTCGCCGTACAGGCAAAATTTTTGACGTTATTCTCGCTGCTGTTCGGGGCCGGGCTGCAGCTTTTACTGCCCAGAGGAAAGCGCTGGGTACATGCCCGGCTTTTCTGGCTGATGCTGATTGGGCTGGTGCATGCCATTTTTTTCTGGGACGGCGACATTCTGCTGGATTACGGCCTGATAGGGCTGGTGTGCTACGGCATGATTCGCCACGCCGAGGGCAGCCGGGTTTTATTGCGCACCGGGGCGATAATGTATCTTGTCGGGGTAGGCGTGCTGTTTGTTTTAAGCCGGTTGCTCAGTCCGCTACCGGGACGATACTGGCAGCCGGGCGCCGCCGACATTGCCTATGAGGCCTACTGGAAAACCACTGGCGGGCCGGAGGCATGGGGCAACCGGGTGGATTTGCTTACCGATAGCCTATTATCGCTGGGCGTCCAATACGGCTGGCTGCTGGCCGGCTCCATGCTGCTGGGCGCCGGCCTGATGCGTAGCGGCTGGCTGAAAGGAACGTTCAGCCTGCAGCATTACCGGCGCATTGCTTTCTGGCTGATTCCGTTGGGGTTATTGATCAACGGCAGCGGCGTGGCGACGCAGTGGCTGGTGCAGTGGGAATATCGCTGGAGCGGTCTGTTATTACAGATCCCCCGCGAGTTGAGCGCTATTCTGCAGGCGGTGGGCTATCTCGCGTTGTGTTATGGCTTTTGGCCGACGCTATGCCGCTGGCGTATCACTTACTGGATCGGCGATATCGGCCGTATGGCGCTGACCAATTATTTGCTGCAGACCCTGGTCTGTAGCCTGCTGTTTAACCATTTCGGGCTGTTTATGCGCCTGGATCGCCTGCAGCTGCTGGCCGTGGTGCCCGTAGTCTGGGGCGTGAACCTGCTGTTTTCTCATTACTGGCTGCGTCATTTCCGCCAGGGGCCGCTTGAGTGGCTGTGGCGCCGGCTGACCGCGGCGATTGCCAAAGCGGCATAGCGGCGGGTATCGCTATCGTTTAGCCCCGGCGGGCCGGGTTAAGCGCCTGCTCAGGGGGAACGGCGGGGTAATCCGGCGCATCATCGGGAATTTTATGCTCTGCCGGAATCGAAATCTGCGGTCCGAGGAAACGGGGTTCCCGTTTCACAATGTACAGATCAAACAGCGCGCCCAGCCTGGCGCCGAATTCCCGCAGACGTACGGTCAGCATATTTTTGGGGGAGGGAACCGCATAGCACTGCGCCTGAATGCCGAGGTGCAGGGCGATAAACAGCGCCCGTTCGCAGTGGAAACGCTGGGTAATGATGGTGAAGTCATTGGTATCGAACACCTTCCGCGTTCTGACGACCGAGTCCAGCGTACGAAATCCCGCATAGTCCAGCACGATATCCGTCGGAGGAACGCCGGCCGCTATCAGGTCGCGGCGCATGGTCATCGGCTCGTTGTAACTTTGCAGCGCATTGTCGCCGCTTAGCAGCAGATAACTGATTTTGCCGCTGTTATAGGCATTCAACGCTCCCTGGATGCGGAAAAGATAATACTGATTGATGACCCCGGTGCGGTAATACTTGGCGGTGCCCAATACCACGCCGACCTGTCGCGACGGCAGTGCCTGCAGCTCGTCATAAACAAAAGGCGCGGTTTTCCAACTGATCCAGCGATCGAGAGCAAAAGCGGACAGCAGCAGCACGCCGATAATTATCAACAGGCCGTATATCAGGCGTTTCCACATGCTTATGCCTCTGGTAAGGCGATTGGGAGAGTCATGCCTCAAGGCTACTTTACCTGAAAGTCGGACGCAAGGCGCAGACGTCGCCGGGGCGGTTTATTGACGGTTTTTGCAACGACAGAGCGAAAAACGGACGGGACGGCTAAAAAGCCGCTCAGATTGCTGACAAACCCACTCCGCTATAGCCATCCCCGCGCAGGCGGGGATCTGCTTTCAGCTAGTGCTTGATATCAGGAAGATTCCTGCCTACGCAGGAATGACGGATTTGGATTTGCTATCCCCAATGGCTACTTTGTCAATGGCCTGAGCGGCTTATGGGGAAAAATATAGCTTACGACCCGATATCAGGCATAAAGGCGGATAATCAAATCCGGCTTCCCCACAGGTCGTACTCGTCGGCGTGCTCGATTTTTACCTTCACGATATCGCCCACGCTGACGCCGGTTTCGCCATTCAGATAGACCGCGCCGTCGATTTCCGGGGCGTCGGCCATGCTGCGTCCGATGGCGCCTTCCTCATCGATTTCGTCGATCAGCACCAGCAGTTCGCGACCGATTTTCTCCCGCAGGCGCCGGGCGGAAATGCTCTGCTGAAGCTGCATAAAGCGATGGTAACGATCCTCCTTGACCTCTTCCGGCACCTGATCCGGCAGCTGATTCGCCGCCGCGCCCTCCACCGGGCTGTATTTGAAACAGCCGACGCGATCCAGTTGCGCTTCTTGCAGGAAGTCGAGCAGCATCTGGAACTCAGCTTCGGTTTCGCCGGGAAAGCCGACGATAAAGGTTGAACGCAGCGTCAGGTCGGGGCAAATTTCGCGCCAGCGCTTGATGCGTTCCAGCGTTCTTTCCACCGCGCCGGGGCGCTTCATCAGCTTGAGAATACGCGGGCTGGCGTGTTGCAGCGGAATATCCAGGTACGGCAGAATTTTTCCGGCGGCCATCAGCGGAATCACGTCATCCACGTGCGGATAAGGGTAGACGTAATGCAAACGAACCCACACCCCCAGCGAAGCCAGCTGTTCGCACAGGCTGACCATACTGGTTTTAACCGGTTGGCCGTTCCAGAAACCGGTACGCTGTTTCACGTCGGCTCCGTAGGCGGAGGTGTCCTGCGAGATCACCAGCAGCTCTTTCACCCCCGCATCCGCCAGACGTTTCGCTTCATCCAGCACCGAACCGATAGGGCGGCTGTCCAGATCGCCGCGCATCGACGGAATAATGCAGAAGGTGCAGCGATGGTTACAGCCTTCCGATATTTTCAGGTAGGCGTAATGACGCGGCGTCAGCTTCACTCCCTGCGCCGGAACCAGGCTGGTAAACGGATTGTGTTCGGGTTTCGGCACGTATTGATGTACGTGCGACAATACCTGTTCGTAGCTGTGCGGCCCGGTGATTTCCAGCACCCTGGGATGCACTTCCCGGATTTGATTCTCTTTCGCGCCCAGACAGCCGGTGACGATAACCTTGCCGTTCTCATTCAGCGCTTCGCCGATGGCCTCCAGCGACTCCTGCACGGCGCTGTCGATAAAACCGCAGGTATTGACGATCACCAGTTCGGCATCGTCATAGCGCGGCACCACCTGATAACCTTCAGTACGCAGTTCGGTAAGGATCCTTTCGGAGTCCACCAGATTTTTCGGGCAGCCCAGGGAAACGAAGCCGATACGGGGTTGTTGCATGTTATTTGCTCACAATGTATTCAAAAAGAAAAACTGCCGGATTCTACACCATAGTCGGCGTGTCTTATAGTCGCGACGGTAAAAGTCGGTATGTTAATTATGCTGATATCAAGGCTGTTTGAGATAGACGTATACGCAGCAAGGCATGTTTGAACCGGTGAGTGTTTTTGATATCGCTCTTGGAATGACGCTCGCAGATCGTCACATGATACCCTATGGTTCAGCAACTTTATGGTATACTTTTTCATCGCCGCGTCAGATGGAGATAGTTATGGTACAGCAAATAAAAGTGGTTAGAAAACATCAACGTAAAAGTGCCATTGATGATAACAAGACCTTAATGCAACTGGGCGCAAGGGCTTCACGACAGGCAATAAAAAATGCGTTGAGTTCGGGGGTGTCAATCACCTATATTCAGGACGGGCATATTATCAGGCAGGCTCCTGATGGCACAACCGAGGAAATAAAAAGCACGAAAAGCCAGGAGACGATAAAACTCAAGGAATTACTGTGCCACACCCGCACCTAAGACTGATTGCCGGACCGAATGGTTCGGGAAAGACGACGCTGACGAAAACGCTACGCGAAACCTATTCAGTTCCGCTAGGCCAATATCTTAATCCTGATGATATCGCCAAGCATATTGACTTGCGATCGCTGCTGGGGAGTGTGATAAACCCTGATAAAATATCGGTCGATCATGCCGCTATATTGGCACAAAAAATATCCTTGGGGCTCCGTGATGACTGGAAGCGTGACAAGCTCTCATTTACTTATGAATCGGTCATGAGTCATGAGAGTCACTTGACTTTTGTACGCTCGGCAAAAGAAATTGGCTACAAATCCTATCTTTATTATGTTTGTACCGCAGATCCGGCATTGAATGAAACCCGTATAACACAACGTATCGCAATGGGAGGGCATAGCGTACCTAAAGAGAAAATTCTCAGCCGCTATCAGCGTAGCCTGGAATACCTGTTAGGAATGGTTAGTTTATGCCATCGGGCTTATTTTTTTGATAACTCAACGACCATACTCACCTTTATCGGCGAAGTGACGCCTGACGGCTATCTGGATATTGTCGAAGCCTCGTTTGATAAAGTACAGGCGCGCTGGTTCTATGATTATGTAATCAAGTCATGGGACGTTAATAAAATCAGAACGATCAAACCAAGATAATCTTCTTGTTTTCCGCAATGGTTTATTGATACGGGTTAATTATGCTTCTTTTTGATCTTAACATGGTTTTACCATTCTGGCAGCCCAGGGAAACGAAGCCGATACGGGGTTGTTGCATGTTATTTGCTCACAATGTATTCAAAAAGAAAAACTGCCGGATTCTACACCATAGTCGGCGTGTCTTATAGTCACAGGTTAAAACTCGGCGCACTGATGATGTTGGTATCAAGCCTGCTCATCGCAATATATGAAAAGAAAACCGCCTGTAATGACGGCTTTCGGTGGCGTCTGTGAAGCATGGTTAACCTTTTATTAGCAGTTCATACCCATTTGATATAGTTATTTCTTGGCATGGCAAGGATATTGATTATTGAGAAAAATAAGGCGCCCCATATAACGGAATCATATAGATCCGCGTTGAAATTTATTCTCAGGATATCTTTGACAAAGGATGTTCCATGAAAAAATATACAAAATTGTATGGCGGTTATTACCGGTACGAAAAGTCTAAAGAAAATAAATAGAGACCGTATGCCTTTTCTGTCTATGATTGTTTTAATATAGTAAAGCAATGCGAATATCCCGGTTGATATTGTATAGTATACGAAAACAGGAACCCATGATTTGGTTGTAAATAAGACATCCTGTTCCATTATTTGCCTCCTCCAGTAACTTGATATAGCGAATAGGCTGTTACCGCACTACTTACCGCATCCGTTGAGATAGCTATGGCACTCATTTCCTGCCAGCCAAAAATATAGTCCTGCTTTACCTGTTGAAAAAGTTTCCAGGATTTTTCGCGTGGTAATAAAACTTTCCTGAATGAGCCATAGCCAGTCATGCCTAGGTCGATTGCCCCGTAAACGAGATCGGCCTGATTATTATTAAATCCTAATTTATCCGCAGTGTATCTATATGCATCACGTACAGTGCCGCTGGTTTCCTCTCGCAATACGAGATAATATCCATTTTCATAAGTATTGTTAGCGCCATGTACCATCATAGGTACACCATAACCGGCACAGGCTGCACCTAATGTTCCAGCGCAAAGCCCCACTCCGGCAAAAAACTGTGCTCCACCCACCGCCGACAAAGCCAACCTGTTTTAATATAATTTTTTGTGTCTGCTCTTTTTTCTCTTTCTCTACTAGAATATAGAGCTTTGCGATGTTTGCGGTAAGTTGAAAATCTTGTTCACTCAAGTGATCAATTTCTCTCTGCAATATGTCAATACCTCCACGACGTGATAGGCAATATGTATTAATCTCTCGCTCGACTGCCTGAATGAGTCCTTCTATCTCAAAATAGAAGTCAACAGAACGATTTCGCAAATGCTTTAACGATAAGTTTTGAGTCAAGAACCTTAGCTCTTGAGTTTTTTGGTCAAAATCTGTTTTATCTTTGTTGTGTAAATACATGAGAACGTTCCTGTTCATCCATCAACGCGGCCATCAGTATACATTGAGATATATGTTCATTCTACAATCCCCTACTCATGCCCTTTCTTCAACAAATGTAAACCTGCCGTCGATTTTTTGCACAAATATCCCCCGGCGCCTAAATTTACAGAACTTTTGTTGAACGGAGACAACGCCATGCCTCGTAGCGCCGTGCCTTACCCCTCGCTATCCCTGCCGCCGCTGAGCCGCTGGTTATTTCCGGCGGCGGCGCTGCTGTTTTCCGCCTCCCTGTTTGCCGCGTCGCCCAAGGTGACGGAGTTGCAGGATAAACTCGATCATCCCTGGTCGCTGGCTTTTTTGCCGGATGAACAGGGGATTCTGATTACCGAACGGGCGGGCAATTTACGCCGCTGGCAGGCGGCAGGCGGACTTTCCGAACCTATCGCCGGCGTACCGCAGGTGTATGCCAAGTCGCAGGGCGGGCTGCTGGAAGTGACGCTGTCGCCCGATTTTTCCCAGGACCGACGCATCTACCTGAGTTTTGCCGAAGAGGGCAGCGATGGCAAAGCGGGAACGTCGGTGGGCTACGGCCGTCTGTCGGAGGATTATAAACGGCTGGAGAATTTTACCGTTTTCTTCCGCCAGGAACCCAAGCTGTCCACCGGGAACCATTTTGGCGGCAAACTGGCTTTTGACCGTCAGGGATACCTGTTTATTTCCCTGGGAGAAAATAACCAGCGCCCGACGGCGCAGGATCTGGATAAGCTGCAGGGCAAAATCGTTCGCCTGACCGCCGACGGCAAGGTCCCGGCGGATAATCCGTTGGTCGATCGGCCGAACGCGCGCCCGGAGATTTGGTCGTACGGCCATCGCAATCCGCAGGGGCTGGCGATCAATCCCTGGAGCGGGGCGTTATGGGAAAATGAGCACGGTCCGAAAGGGGGCGATGAAATCAATATTCCCCAGGCCGGTAAAAATTACGGCTGGCCATTGGCGACCCACGGCATTAACTATTCCGGGCTGAAGATCCCCGAATCCCAGGGCGAGCAGGTGCCCGGTATGGAGAACCCGGATTATTACTGGCAGAAATCACCCGGCGTGAGCGGGATGGCGTTCTATGACAGCGACCGTTTCCCGCAGTGGAAAAACTCGCTGTTCATCGGCGCGCTGGCGGAGGAAAACCTGATTCGCTTAACGCTGGAGGGCGACAAGGTGGCGGCGGAAGAGCGCTTATTGGATGACCGGGGCGAACGCATTCGCGAGGTCCGGCAGGGGCCGGACGGCTATATTTATCTGCTGACCGATCATGATAACGGCAAACTGCTGAAGGTGGGGCCGCAATAACGGCCATCGCGCCGGCATATTACGCGACCCCGCGCTACTCAACCTACGTCAACGGCAGCATCACCGTTTGCTGATAGGCCGGACGTTCGGTCAACCGTTGATACCAGCGTTGCAGGTTCGGGCGCGGCTGGCGTTCGATGTCCATAGAAAACCAGGCATAGGCGATGCAGCCCAGCGGGATGTCGCCAATGCCGAATTTATCGCCGGACAGCCACCGTTGCCGCGCCAGCGCCGCGTCGGCGATGCCCAATAAGCGCTCGCATTCCGCCATGCTTTTCTGCACCAGCGCCATATCGCGCTTTTCCGGCGCCACGCGCACCAGGTTGATAAACACGGCGCCAAATGAGACCGCCAGCGTAGTGGTCCAGTCCATCCATTTCTCCGCGCTCGCCCGCGCGCCGGCATCCGCGAGATACAGCGAACCCTGCCCGTATTGCGCCGCCAGATAACGCACGATGGCGTTGGATTCCCACAGCACCAGATCGTCGTCCTGCAAACAGGGGATCAGCCCGTTCGGGTTCAGCGCCAGATAGTCCGCGTCCTGATTGCGGCCAAACTGTCCGCCGGCCGGAATATGTTGATAAGACAGCGCCAATTCCGCCGCGCACCAGCGCACTTTTTTGACGTTGGTTGAATTTTCACGTCCCCAAATTGTCAGCATTCTGGATCTCACTGTGAAAGAAGAAAATTTAGGCCGCCGTGGGGCGGGCGGACCGCCAAGAGAAGGAAAGATGAGAAATAATGATATACCTTTTTAGTCTTTATGATTTAACTTGTCATTCTTAATAATGACAGTCAGTTACATACAGACAGGAAAGCTATTCAATGAAATTTACCCATTCTTTGCGCGCCACGTTATGTATTGCGCTGTTGGCAGCCGGCATTCAACAGGCCAGCGCCGACAGCGATCCGCAAACTATCGTTTTTGGCGTGGCCCCGGGCCCTTATGGCGATATGGTTAATCAGGCGATTAAACCCGAATTGACGAAAAAAGGCTACAAGGTGGTGGTGCGTGAGTTCAGCGATTATGTTCAGCCGAACCTGGCGCTGGCCAACGGCAGCATCGACGCCAACCTGTTCCAGCATACGCTGTATCTGGAAAAGTTCGCCGCCGATAAGAATCTGAAAATCACCAAATTGATCGCCGTGCCAACGGCCAGCATGGGGTTTTACTCCAATAAGATTAAATCGCTGGATGAACTGAAGAAAGGCGATGTCGTCACCTTATCCAACGACGCCACCAATCTGGCGCGCGGCCTGCGTTTTCTGCAATCGCTGGGGTTGATTACCATCAAGCCCGATATTGATGCGACCAAGGCATCGGAAAAAGATATTGTTGAAAATCCGCGCGGGTTGGTATTCAAGCCGCTGGAAGCCGCTCAGCTGCCGCGCACGCTGGATAGCGTGACCGCTTCGCTGGTTAACGGTAATTTCGCCTTTGCCGCGGGACTGAAACTCTCTTCCGCCATCAAACTGGAAACGCTGGATGAAAATCTGAAGAACGTGATTGCGGTACGCACCGCCGATCTGGATAAGCCGTTCGTCAAAGATACCAAGGCTATCGTCGAGTCGCCCGCCTATGCGGCGGTGATTGATCAGCCGGGCTCCATGTTCAGTCAGTTCCAGAAGCCAGAATGGATGCAGGCGACAACGCCGGCGCCAGCACAGTAATTCGCGAGTCGGTACTGGTCAGAGATTAACATGCTGTATTCTTCTGGCCGGTCTATGACCGGCTTTTTTCCTTTTCCGCTTGTGGCAGGAGTTTGCGGATAATGATTCAGTTAGAGGGTGTTAGCGTTGATTTTCCTCAGGGGAAACAGCGAGGAAACCGAGCCGTGGATAATGTGACTTTACATATCCGGCCGGGCGAGGTTTACGGCATTGTCGGAACCAGCGGCGCCGGGAAAAGCACGCTGTTGCGCACCATCAATTTATTACAACGCCCCACGTCCGGGGTTGTCCAGGTGCACGGGGTGAAGGTCAGCGATCTGCAAGGCAAAACGCTGCGTGCGCAGCGGCAGAAAATGGGCATGATCTTCCAGCATTTTAATTTAATGCAAACGCGCACCGTGGCGGAAAACGTCGCCTTTAGCCTCAAGGCGGCGGGAAAATCCAGCGAGGACATTGCTCAGCGGGTGCCGGAGATTCTCAATCTGGTGGGGTTGGGCGATAAGTCCGCGGCTTTTCCTTCCCAGCTCAGCGGCGGACAGAAACAGCGGGTGGGCATCGCCAGGGCGATTGCCAATCATCCTGAAGTGCTGCTGTGCGATGAACCCACCTCGGCGCTTGATTTGGAAACGTCCGCGGCGATTTTGGTATTGCTCAAAGAGATTAATAAAAAGCTGGGTATTACCATCGTCTTGATTTCCCATGAAATGAGCGTGATCAAGTCCATCTGTGACCGGGTCGCGGTGATGACCGGCGGTAAAGTGGTGGAGGAGGGCGACGTATTTGATATTTTCGCCGCGCCGCAGCATCCGTTTACCCGGCAACTGGTGGCTCATACGTTGAATCTTGAGCTTCCTCCCCGCCTGCTGGAGGATTTACAGGGCACGCTGCTGAAAATTCTGTTCGTCGGCGATTCGGCGGAACAGCCGGTGCTATCCGACGTAGCGACCCGCTTTGGCGTTTCCGTCAATATACTGCACGGCAAAATCGAGTATATCGGCAACCGCGCATTGGGAATACTGGTCGCCTTGCTGACGCACCCTTCCGAGGCGGCGAACGTCGCGGAGGCCGTGGAGCATATTCGGGCGAGAACCGCCCAGGTGGAGGTGTTGCATGGCTGATTTATGGATCGATCTGGTCGCGGCATTCGGCGAGACATTCCAGATGGTGGGGATCTCGACGCTGTTCGCCCTTGTCGGCGGCTTGCCTCTGGGTTTTATTATCTATGTCACCGACCGTCACCTGTTCTGGGAGAACCGCGCGGTGTATCTGTTCAGCACGGTGCTGGTCAATATCATCCGCTCCATTCCGTTTGTGATTCTGCTGGTGCTGCTGTTGCCGCTGACGCAGATTCTGTTGGGTAACACCATTGGCCCGGTGGCGGCGTCGGTGCCGATGTCGGTAGCGGCGATCGCTTTCTATGCCCGTCTGGTGGACAGCGCGCTGCGCGACGTGGATCCCGGCATTGTTGAGGCGGGGGAAGCCTTCGGCGCCAGCCCGATGCGCATCATCTGTACCGTATTGCTGCCGGAGGCGAGAGCCGGTTTATTGCGCGGCCTGACCATTACGCTGGTAAGCCTGATCGGCTATTCCGCCATGGCGGGGATTGTCGGCGGCGGCGGCGTGGGCGATCTGGCCATTCGTTTCGGCTATTACCGCTATGAAACCGGCGTGATGATTGTGACGGTTATCGCGCTGGTCATTCTGGTGCAGATTGTGCAAATGCTGGGCGACTGGCTGTCAAGGCAGGCGGATAAGCGCGAACGGCGCTGATCCGCTTTTCCCGCGGCGACAGCGACCGCTTAACGCGCGGCATCCTCAGCGGCGCCGCGCGGCCCCTGCCGCTGCGGCGCAACAAACGCCATGGGCGGTCGTCTGATTTTTTCCCCGCATACCGCCGTTTTTTAGACTTTTTCATTTCTTTGATTATCTTTACAGACTGAACGGTTTCCTTGATGGAAATGAAGCGTTACCTTTGGATGTTGCTAAACTTTTCAAAACATATTGAAAATTAAGTATTTCTAACGACTTATGGATATCGCGGCGATCTCATGAAGAAAACGACTTTCCTTTGCAGGCTAAAATCTTTCACCACGGGAACGGTATTACTAACGGGGCTGATCGCTTCCGCCTCTGCCGAACAGCTTCCCGCGGTTCCTCAAATTGATGCCAAGGCCTTTATTCTGATGGATTATCACAGCGGCAAAGTGCTGGCTGAAGCTAACGCGGATGAACGCCTTGATCCGGCGAGCCTGACGAAAATCATGGCCAGTTACGTTACCGGGCAGGCGATAAAGGCCGGGAAAATTCGCCCCACGGATGAGGTTACCGTGGGGAAGGACGCCTGGGCGACGGGTAATCCGGTGTTGCGCGGTTCATCGCTGATGTTCCTTAAACCAGGCGATCGCATTCCGGTTTCGGAACTGAACAAGGGCATCGTTATTCAATCGGGCAATGACGCCAGCATTGCGCTGGCCGACTACGTTGCCGGCAGTCAGGATGCGTTCGTCAGCCTGATGAACAATTATGTTAAAGCGCTGGGGTTGACCAATACCCATTTTCTCACCGTGCATGGATTGGATGCGCCGGGCCAGTACAGCACCGCGCGCGATATGGCGCTGCTGGGGCAGGCGTTGATTCGCGACGTGCCGGATGAATATGCGCTGCATAAAGAAAAAGAGTTTACCTTTAATAATATCCGTCAGCCCAACCGTAATCGCCTGCTGTGGAGCAGCAATCTGAACGTGGACGGGATTAAAACCGGTCATACCAGCGGCGCCGGGCATAACCTGGTGGCGTCGGCCACCGAAGGGAATATGCGCCTGATCTCGGTGGTGCTGGGGGCGCCGACGGATGCGACGCGCTTCCGCGAAAGTGAAAAACTGCTGACCTGGGGATTCCGCTTCTTTGAAACGGTCACGCCGGTCAAGGCGGGGGCGCCGTTTACCTCGCAGCGGGTGTGGTTCGGCACCCAGAAAGAGGCCCGGCTCGGCGTGGCGCAAGATACCGCGCTGACCATCCCCAAAGGGCAGATGAAAAATCTCAAGGCCAGCTTTACGCTGCTTCAGCCGCAGCTGTCCGCGCCGTTGGCGAAAAATCAGGTGGTGGGCACCATCGATTTTCAGCTGGAGGGTAAAAGCATCGGGCAGCGACAGCTGGTGGCGCTGGACGATATCCCCCAGGCCGGGATTTTCAGCCGCTTATGGGATGCGGTGCTGATAAAACTTCAGCAGTGGTTTGGCGGCTTATTCGGTTAACGGTTGACTTAGCAACACAATGCCGTTGCTGTTGCAGTAGCGGATATAGTCGGCGGTCGGCTCACGGTTGGTTATCAGGGTATCGAACAGGGTAAGCGGGCCGATGCGCGCCGGTTTGATCTGGCCGAATTTGCTATCGTCGCTAACCAGAATGGCCCGTTGCGACATGGCCAGCGCCCGGTGTTTCATACTCAATTCGGCAAAGTTGAAGCAGGTGGCGCCGGCGTCAAGGTCGATGCCCGCCGCGGAAATAAACGCCTTGTTCGGGCAGATATTATCCAGCTCGTTGCACTGGCCGAGGGGGGTGAAAATGGCGTTGTCCGGGTGAAATTGCCCGCCGCACAGAATCACTTTGCAGGCGGCTTTTTCCTGTAATGCCAGAAAGGTGTTCAGCGAATAGCAAATAGCGGTAAAAGGCAGTTCGTCCGCTATGGCTTCAATGATAAAGGGCGTGGTGGTGCCGCAATCGAAAAAAACCGTGTCGTTCGCCTCAATCAACCGGGCGGCGACTTCTCCCGCCGCCTGCTTTTCCGCCACGTGCTTGCTCTGCTGGTCGGATACGAAGTAATTGGTGACATTGCCGCTTTTCAAATCACTGACCACATAGCCGCCAAGCAACACCACCGCCGCCGGTTCGGCGCTCAGATCGCGGCGAACGGTCATCTCGGAAACGCCCAAGAGCCGGGCGGCGTCTTTAAGATGAAGTTTGTCCGCTTTTTTCAAAGCCTGAGCAAGTCTGTTAATCCGTTCTTCGCGCCGCGTTTCCATATGATTCCCTGTGATGCGCCCGTTGGCACGGGCGAGCGTTTAGTAGCTTCCTGCCGCGACCGACTCGCCGGAAACGATAGCCACCCCGGAGCTGGTGCCGATGCGGGTCGCCCCCGCCCGGATCATGATTTCCGCCGTTTGCCGATCGCGTACCGCGCCGGAGGCTTTCACGCCCATCTCCGGGCCGACCGTTTTGCGCATCAGTTTCACCTGTTCTTCGCGGGCGCCGCCGGTGCTGAATCCGGTGGATGTCTTCACGAAAGCCACATTCAGCTCACGGCATATTTCACAAATCAGCACGATTTGTTCATCGTCAAGCAGGCAGGTTTCCAATATTACCTTCAACGGTATGGCGGCGCAAACCTCGCGCACGGCCTGAATATCGGCTTTAACGGCGCTGATATTGCCGCTTTTCAGCCAGCCGACGTTAATCACCATATCGATTTCCCGGGCGCCGGCGTCAATGGCGGCCCGGGCTTCAAAGACCTTGGACGACGTCAGACCCGCTCCCAACGGGAAACCAATCACCGAACACACCTGGACGGAAGAGCCCTGCAACTCTCTGGCGGCCAGCGGGACGTAGCCTGAGTTAACGCAAACCGCGTAGAAGCGATGCGCTTTCGCCTCGTCGCACAGCCTGATGATCTGTTGTTCGGTGGCGTCGGCGGCCAGCAGGGTATGGTCGATATAGCGTGCGTAATCGCGGTTTTCAGTGGTCATGTCTGACTCCTTTGACTGTTCAATAAAATACATTGTTATAATTATAACATTTGCCGGCCGTTATCAATCTTAATTGTTTCTATCCACTCAAAAAACACCCTTTTACCTGCGATCAATGTCACATTAATAACAAAATCGAATTGTTATTGTCATAACGCTAACATTTAATAGGCAAGAAAATACCAGGGGAAAAACGTTATGGATATTGCCGTCATTGGTTCAAATATGGTGGATCTCATCACCTACATTAACGACATGCCTAAAACAGGCGAAACGCTGGAAGCCCCCGATTTCGAGATCGGCTGCGGCGGCAAGGGGGCTAATCAGGCGGTTGCCGCCGCCAAGCTGGGGGCGTCGGTGATGATGGTCAGCCGGGTCGGGGACGATCTCTTCGCCGACAACACGGTAAAAAACCTGCGGCATTTCGGGGTGGAAACCCGCTATGTCACGGCGGTGAGCGGGACATCAAGCGGCGTGGCGCCGATCTTTGTCGATAAGTCGTCGCACAACCGGATTTTGATTATCAAGGGCGCGAACGCGCATCTCTCCGCCCGGGATATCGATGCGGCCGCGCAATCGCTTATGCGCTGTAAATTGATCATTCTCCAATTGGAGATCCCGCTGGAAAGCGTTTATTACGCCATCGATTTTGCCCGTCGGCACCAGATTCCGGTCATTCTCAATCCGGCTCCGGCCTCCCGCGAGCTGGATATCGGCTATGCCTGCCAGTGCGATTTCTTTATGCCGAACGAAACCGAACTGGAGATCCTGACCGGCATGCCGGTCGATAGCGAAGAGAACATTTTGCGGGCAGGGCGTTCACTGCTGGCCAAGGGGCTGAAGAACCTGATTATCACCATGGGGCATCGCGGTTCGGTGTGGATGGCGGGCGAGCAGGTGCGCCACGTCAAGCCGGTCAGCGTTCATGCCATTGATACCAGCGGCGCCGGCGATGCTTTTATCGGCTGCTTTGCGCACTACTGGGTAAAAGATGGGGATATAGAACAGGCGATGAAGTACGCCTCCGCGTTTGCCGCCTACAGCGTTACCGGGAAAGGCACCCAGCGTGCTTATCCGGACGCGGCGCAATTCCAGGATTTTCTTGCCAGTCATGCTCTCGCCAACTAACCGGGGAAAAATTATGCGCCAGGACATTATCCAAATGCCAGATGGCTATCTGAACAAGACGCCGCTGTTTCAGTTTATTTTGCTGTCGTGCCTGTTCCCGCTATGGGGCTGCGCCGCCAGTCTGAACGATATTTTGATTACGCAGTTTAAAAGCGTGTTTGAACTGAGCGATTTCGCCAGCGCGCTGGTGCAAAGCGCCTTTTACGGCGGTTATTTTCTGATTGCCATCCCGGCGTCGGTGGTGATCCGCAACAGCAGCTACAAAATCGCCATCTTGATTGGCCTGACGCTGTATATCGTCGGGTGCAGCCTGTTTTATCCGGCGTCGCATATGGCGACCTATACCATGTTCCTGGCGGCTATTTTCGCCATCGCCATCGGCCTGAGTTTTCTGGAAACGGCGGCAAATACCTACAGCTCGATGATCGGCCATCGTGATTATGCCACGCTGCGTCTGAACGTCAGCCAGACCTTTTATCCGGTCGGCGCGTTAATGGGCATCGTGCTGGGTAAATATCTGGTGTTCCAGGAGGGCGACAGTCTGGAAAGCCAGATGGCGGCCATGACGCCGGATCAGATCCATGCGTTCCGCCTGCAAATGTTGGAGCACACGCTGGAGCCTTATAAGTATCTGATTTTCGTGTTGCTGGTGGTGTTGTTCCTGTTCCTGCTGACCCGCTATCCCACCTGCAAAGCGCAGGCCGACGGACAGAGTAAGCAGTCATTGCCGTCGCTGGGGGAGACCCTGCGTTATCTGGCGGGCAATAGCCACTTCAAACGCGGCATCGTGGCGCAGTTCCTGTATGTCGGCATGCAGGTCGCGGTGTGGTCATTTACCATTCGCCTGGCGTTGACCCTGGGCGCCGCTAATGAACGCGACGCATCCAACTTTATGATTTATAGCTTTATCTGCTTCTTTATCGGTAAGTTTGTGGCGAATTTCCTGATGACGCGCTTCAGCGCAGAAAAAGTGCTGATTGTTTACTCGGTGCTGGGCGTGGCCACGCTGGCCTATGTGGTTATGGTGCCGAGCTTTACCGCCGTCTATGCCGCGGTATTCGTCAGCGTGCTGTTC
Organism: Brenneria tiliae; assembly: GCF_023347575.1. Lineage (NCBI taxonomy): Bacteria > Pseudomonadati > Pseudomonadota > Gammaproteobacteria > Enterobacterales > Pectobacteriaceae > Brenneria > Brenneria tiliae. The sequence goes on from NZ_JAKPCB010000103.1 coordinate 153,663, forward strand.
GGGCCGTGCTGGGCGACGATTTATGCCGGCACGCTGGATACCGTGGACAAGAAATACACCGAGGTGGCGGGCGCCATCATTGTGATGTCCATCGTCGGCGCCGCCGTGGTCCCGGCGATACAGGGCTATGTGTCCGATCACCTTGGCTCGATGCAGAAAGCGTTCGGCGTATCCCTGCTGTGCTTCGCCTATGTCGGTTTCTACTTCTGGGGCGAAATGCGCAACAAACAGCGTCTTGCCGCCGGTCGGACTATTGCCAAACATCAGGCTTGAATAGAGGAGGAGACGATGAGTACAACCATTCATTTATCACCCGCGATGTTTACCGAACGGTCCCGGACGCTGTTGGAAAATGCGGATTTCTCCGCGACCACCTTTCGCTATGACTCAGGGATTGCGGCGATAAAGCTACAGAATACGCGCGGGTACGTTGTGGTGCTGCCTTTCTATGGCCAGATGATTTGGGACGCCGAGTTTGACGGTCACCGGCTGACGATGAGCAATCCGTTTACGGAACCCAAGCCGGGCAGCAGCATTATCGATACCTACGGCTGTTTTGCCTTTCATTCCGGCTTGCTGAGCAATGGCTGTCCGGCCGACGACGACCGGCATCCACTGCATGGGGAAATGGCCTGCGCGCCAATGGATAGCGCCCGCCTGGTCGTAGGCGGCGATACGCTGATGCTGACCGGCGACTGTGAATACGTGAAAGGGTTCGGCCATCATTACCGGGCGGAACCGGCGGTAACCCTGAGCGCCGGCAGCGCGCTGCTGGGCATCGATATGGCGGTAACCAACCTGGCCAGCGTGCCGATGCCGTTGCAGTATATGTGCCATATGAATTATGCCTACGTGGCCGGGGCGACGTTCAGCCAGACCATCCCCGATCGCGCTTTTGCCCTGCGCCGCTCCATTCCGGGCCACGTACACCCGACGCCGCAATGGCTGGAGTATACGGAAAAGCTGGCGCAGGCGCCCGAGCGTTTCGCGGCGCTGGATGAACCGGCGTTTTACGATCCGGAAATTGTCTTTTTTGCCGACAACCTGTCGCAGTACGCGCAGCAGGTGGAGTTCAGTATGCATGCGCCGCAGGGACATCGCTTTGTCACCCGTTTTTGCACTGCGCAGCTGAATTACGCGACGCGCTGGATCCTGCACAACGGCGATCAGAAAGTGGCGGCCTTTGTTCTGCCGGCAACCTGCCGACCCGAAGGACAGAATGCCGCTCGTCGCGCGGGATCTTTGATTGAATTGAACGCCGGAGAAACCCGGCGTTTTCATGTGGAAACGGGCGTAGCCTGAAAAAGAAAAGGCCCATCAATCTTGAACCTTAATGGCGGGAAAGATGGGCTCCTCAATATGGGGATATCAAAGAAAAGCAGTGGCACTGATTCAGACTTCACCGATTAGAAAAAGTTCTGTCCTGTGTAGGAAATATTCACTGTTTTTTGCATTTTTTATCAACCGGGTAATTCAGGCCAGATAATAACAATCAGCGACCCCGCCAGGGTCAGCAAAACGTTGGCGATGGCGTAGGTTCCCGCATACCCCAGCGCCGGAATATTACTGCGCGCGGTATCGCTGATAATCTCCATGGCGGGGGCGCAGGTTCGAGCGCCCATCATGGCGCCGAACAGCAGCGCGCGGTTCATGCGCAGCACGTAGGCGCCGAACAGAAAACAGATAACCACCGGCACCAGGCTGACGATTAATCCCGATATCAGCATCTGTACGCCTATCTCGCCAAAACTGCGGCCGATGCCGCTGCCGGCGCTTAGCCCGACGCCGGCCATAAACACCATCAGGCCGAACTCTTTCACCATATTCAGCGCGCCTTGCGGTATATAGCCGAAAGTCGGGTGGTTGGCGCGCAGAAAACCCAGCATGATGCCGGCAAACAGCAGACCGGCGGCATTGCCTACGCCGAAGGTGAAATTACTGAACTGGAAGGTGATCAGACCGACCATAATGCCGATGATAAAGAAAGCGCAGAAGGCCAGCAGGTCGGTCACCTGGCTGTGGATGGAAATAAACCCGATTCGGTCGGCGATGCTTTTTACCCGCCGGGCATCGCCGCTCACCTGCAATACGTCGCCTTTATTCAGCACCACGCCGTCATCAATCGGCATCTCGATCTGGCTGCGAATGATGCGGTTAAGAAAACAGCCGTGGTCGGTCAGTTTTAACTGGCTGAGGCGTTTACCGACCGCATTGTGGTTTTTCACCACAATCTCTTCGGTGACGATGCGCATATCCAGCAGGTCGCGATCGAAAACTTCCTTGCCGTCGCGAAAGTTGGGGTTGAGGCGGGCGTGGGCGTCAGGGTAGCCGACCAGGGAAATCTCATCGCCGATTTGCAGCACGGCGTCGCCATCGGGATTGGCCAGAATGCCGTTGCGGCGGATGCGCTCGATATAGCAGCCCGTCTGGCGGTAAATGCCCAGTTCGCGCAGATTCTTGCCGTCGGCCCAGGCGACCAGTTCCGGCCCGACGCGGTAGGCGCGGATAACCGGCAGATAGACCTTTCGCTGGCTGTCGGTATCCAGCCCGCGCTCACGGGCGATTTGCTGGGCGCTGGTCGGTAAGTCCTGATGCTGTAATTTGGGCAGATAGCGGGCGCCGAAAATCAGGCTGACCAAACCAACCAGATAAGTGAGCGCATAGCCCAGGCTGAGGTTGTCCTGTTCGATGCCGAGCCGTGGACCGATGCTGGACAGGTTGCGTAAGGTATCGCCGGCGCCCACCAGCACGGGCGTCGAGGTCATGGAGCCGGCGAGCATGCCGGCGGTCAGCCCGATGCCCCAGCCGAAGAGCTTCCCTAATCCCAACGCCAGAAGCAGCGCGCTGCCGACCATCACCAGCGCCAGCATTAAATAATTTTTGCCGTCGCGGAAAAAAATGGAAAAGAAATTAGGCCCGGCTTCGACGCCGACACAGAAAATAAATAGCATAAAGCCCAGGCTGAGCGCTTCGGTATTAATCGAAAAGTGTTGCTGTCCGAGTAATAAGGATACAACTAAAACACCAATAGAATTACCGAGTTGTACCGGCCCCAGACGTAATTTTCCCAGACAGAGCCCTAAGGATAGAACCACGAATAACAGCAGAATGTAATTCCCGTTTAACAAATCAGCGACGTTTATATTCATGGGATGTAACTTGTTGTTTACCAGTAAGTTCTTGATATAAATAGCTATAAAGACTAGATTTAGCCATTAAGCACGAAGATTCCAATGACATCACAAATAGCCGTCAGCTGAAAGGAATCAGTCCCGCACAGTATAAATTATTCGGTGCCGATTGTTCAGTGTAATTATTGTGTCGTGGTTATTTTCGATTTAGCGGTCGTACAACCAATAACAGGTGGTGGTACCTCACTTTGTGTCATATCGGGGATATTTAGCTACGCATATTTGCCGTGTCGATCAAGGACTCGGGAACGTATGGCGTGGGAGACATATAGAGAGGAGGCGTATGGCAAGCGATAAAGGTTGGGTTGGCGCGACCTGCTGTTTTTTATTGTTTACCGTGGTGTTTTTAAGCCAGAAAATGAATGTGTCCGACGCTGACGGGCTGCACGGCGACCCCGGGATGCTGCTTTTTTTATTGCCCGGCGTGGTCGCCAGTTTCCTGTCCGCGCGCGGGCGGCTGCTTTACCCGCTGATCGGTTCATTGCTGGCAATGCCGGTGTGCCTGCTGGTGCTGCACTTTTGGCGAACCTCGCATCACTCTTTCTGGCAGGAGTTGGCCTATATGCTGAGCGCCGTTTTCTGGAGCGTGCTGGGGGCCTTGGGTTTTATCTTTCTGCATGCTGTCTACCGGCGATACTTTCGCTGAGCGGCGGTTTCCCATATGAATAACGATAAAAAAAGACGCAGGATGCGCCTTTTTCTTATACGTTGCATCCGTTATGACTGGAACAAGCTCAGGTGTTGTTTGGCGTAAGCTTCAAAGTCGGTGCAGCCGCCGATATGCTTTTCATCCAGGAAAATCTGCGGCACCGTTTCGACGGGTTTCCCTACCGTTTTGGATAAATCTTCTTTGGTGATGCCCTCGGCCCGGATATCCACATAGCGGAATGTGAAGTCATCGCGCTGTTGCGCCAGTTTTTCCGCCAATGCTTGGGCGCGCACGCAGTAAGGGCAGCCGGGACGCCCGAAAATAACAGCCAACATGTAAGCTCCTTGGTAAAATTGGGAAAAGGGTATTTTTCTAAACGCGGGCATGATGCCTGAAGTTGTATGCGGTTACTATGCTCGCATTACCCCATGAAAAAAAGCAGTAAATGCCTGTTACAACGATTCGCCGCACCTATGGTACGGCGGCCGGATGCAAAGGGGCATTGGTCTGACGGGGCGGCTGGCATATAATCATCCGCCGTGCGATGCGGATGACTCCATGCCGATAGCGTCCGCCCGGAGCCCGTCTGCGCGCGGGAGGGGGGTAGCATGATAACGGTCATTTATCGCTATTTTTTCTATACCTGAGGGATACCGCGTGACGCCCACCATTGATTTACTACGACGCCATCGTTCTATCCGCGCGTTTACGGCACAGCCGGTGACGGATGAACAGCGCGGCGCGATTATCGCCGCCGCGCAGAGCGCCTCCAGCTCCAGTTTCCTGCAGTGCAGCTCCATTATCCGCATTACCGACCCGGCGATGCGACAGACGCTGGCGCATTACAGCGGCGACCAGATGTATGTCGCCCAGGCTGCCGAATTCTGGGTTTTCTGCGCCGATTTTCAGCGTCACCTGCAAATATTCCCGCAGGCTGAAACCGGTCTGGCGGAGCAGTTGCTGATAGGCTGCGTTGATACGGCGCTTATGGCGCAAAATGCGCTGGTCGCCGCGGAATCATTAGGGCTGGGCGGCGTGTATATCGGCGGGATCCGCAATAAAATCGCCGATGTCACCGCCTTATTGAAACTGCCGCGCCAGGTATTGCCGCTTTTCGGGCTGTGTCTGGGATACCCGGACGCCGATCCGCTGCCAAAACCCCGCCTGCCGCCCGAAATGCTGCTTCACGAGAATACCTATCAGCCGCTCGATGGCGATAAACTGGCGCAATACGATCGGCAACTGGCGGAGTATTATCTGCAACGCACCGGCCGTCGCCGCGATGGCTGGAGCGAGCATGTGGCGCGCACGCTGAAAAAGGAGCTGCGTCCGTTTATACTGGATTACTTACATCAGCAAGGATGGGCGCTGCGTTAGGACATTTATGAAGATAGCGATTCTATCTCGCGACGGTTCGTTATATTCCTGCCGGCGTCTGCGTGAAGCCGCGCAGCAGCGCAGGCATCAGATTGATATTATCGATCCCCTGTCCTGTTACATGAATATCAATTCGGCGGCGCCATCGGTGCATTACCGCGGCCGCCGGCTGGTAAAATATGACGCGGTCATACCGCGTATCGGCGCGCTTATCACCTTTTACGGCACGGCGGTGCTGCGCCAGTTTGAAATGCTGGGCGGTTTTGCGCTGAACAACGCGCTGGCGGTTATCCGCGCCCGCGACAAGCTGCATTCGCTGCAGTTATTGGCCAGCGCGGGAATCGATTTGCCGGTGACCGGGTTTGCCCACTCCCCCGATGATACCGGCGACCTGATCGAAATGGTCGGCGGCGCGCCGCTGGTGGTCAAGCTGGTGGAAGGGACGCAGGGGATCGGCGTGGTGCTGGCTGAAACCCGGCAGGCGGCCGAAAGCGTTATCGATGCCTTTCGGGGGCTGAACGCCCATATCCTGGTGCAGGAGTACGTCCGGGAAGCGCAGGGCAGGGATATTCGCTGTCTGGTTATCGGCGACCGGGTTGTGGCGGCCATCGAGCGACAGGCTAAACCGGGCGAGTTCCGTTCCAATCTGCATCGCGGCGGTTCGGCGAGCAGGGTGCAGATTACCGCCCGCGAACGGGCCGTTGCGCTTAAAGCGGCCAAAACGCTGGGGCTGAACGTGGCCGGGGTGGATATTCTGCGCGCCGCGCGCGGCCCTCTGGTGATGGAAGTGAACGCCTCGCCGGGGCTGGAAGGTATCGAAACCGCCACCGGGGTGGATATCGCCGGTATGATAATAGAATTTATCGAGCAGCACGTTCGGGCGTTATCGGTGCATAAAAGTTAGTTTTCCGCATAGCGGCCGTTACTTGCGCATTTATTACCGCTTCACCCGTTGTCTACATCACCTGTTTTGGCGTGGATCCGCAGCGTTACGGCTGGTTGTTTGCCGCGAATATTGTCGGGCTGATGAGTAGGCACGCTGTGGATCATCGCGTTGTTTACCCTGACCGCGCGGGGTTCTGCGCCGGCAGATTAACGGCTGCCGGCAGAGTTTCGGGTGAATTGTTGTTCCGTCATTGTCATTCCCCACTGATCACCCTGCCATTCTTTGAACAGTTCGAAGCCAAAGGATTCATAAAGACGCCGTGCAGCATTCAGACCACTAAAGGTCCAGAGCTGAACGGCATCGAACCCGCGCTTATCACAAAACGCCATTGCTTCACTGAGCAGTTTCCTGCCCATTCCGGTTCCACGGCAACTGTCATCTAGAATGAACCAGCGCAAATGCCCTTCGTTATTCCCGAGATCCTGACCATCTATGGCGACGGAACCGACAATTTTGCCGTTGTTTACCGCCAGCCAGATCTGATTACAGGGTTCATGCAAACGTCCGGCGAATTCAGCCACCCCACAAGCCACCTTACCTTCGAAGAAATGCCCGAAATTGTAATTTTTCGCATAATACGTTCCGTGCATTTCAGCAATTTTGCCAATCATGCCGGGCAGATACCCGGTGACAATGTCGATCGTTTTTTGCGGCGTGGTATTCTCCAGATTATGGCAGCGCTCGAGCGCGCGGGCATATGCCGTAAGCCCGTGCGCGACAGTCTGTTGCTGCTCGTCGTCCAGATTCTCCAGCGCTTTTATCACCCGCATAGCGCCGTAGTCATTTATCCGGCTGACGGTCTGAACGCCCTTTTCGGTCAGTTTCAACTGCTTAACTCGGGCATCATTGCCGGACTGCACTTCCAGCAATTCTCCCTCCGCCAGCAACCTGGAAAGCATCCGGCTGACGCTGGATTTTTCCAGCCCTAGGCACCGCACCAGCTGTGCGGCGGTCATCGCACTCTGATTTTCAATTTCCAGCAGGCTGTGTACGGCAGAAGGCGAATAGTCCGTGGCGGCCAGCGTGGCGTTCATAAAGCCAAGTTCACGCACCATAAGGCGTGAAGCGGAACGGATTTCTTCAATTAATGAGCGGTTCGGCATGAGTAATCTTTGGCAGGAAATTGATAGTTGTATAATACAACCATTATTCTGTTTCTGCTGTCAACACGCCGATAACTATTCCAGCTGACAACCCGGCATTGGCTGAGGCTGAACAAAGCCGGCGGGCGGCTACGGCCAGCCATAACATAAAATGCACAATCGGTCGTTTGTGATTTATCATGGTATCGGAACGCAATATTCCGTAAGCTATGGGCCATTTTTAACAACAGTCTGTATGAGGCAAAATGATGGATTCACTCATCGTCCCGGATTTGACTATGCTACGGCGGTGGCTGGATCAATTAAACATCGTGTTTTTTGAATGCGACTCCTGTCAGGCGCTGCATTTACCCCATATGCAGAATTTTGACGGCGTATTTGATGCGAAAGTCGATCTGGTGGACAACGTGGTGCTGTTCTCCGCGCTGGCGGAGGTGAAGCCCAGCGCGCTGATCCCGCTGGTCGGCGACCTGAGCCAGATCAACGCCAGCTCCCTGACGGTAAAAGCCTTTATTGACGTGCAGGATGATAATCTGCCGAAGCTGATTGTTTGCCAGTCGTTCAGCGTGGCGGCGGGGATGACGCTGGAACAGTTCAGGCATTTTATGCAGCAGTCCGAAGAGCAAATTTCGATGGTGATTTTAGAGGCCGGGGCCAATAATCTGCTGTTTATCGGTGATGAAGAAGATACCTCTGCTGGCAAGGTAACCACATCGTTTCTTCATTAATGCTATTGCTGCCAACGGCAGCAATCAGTTTCTCTTATTTACGGTTAACCGCCGTTTATTCTGCATTTATGGCTTTATTGCCGGATATTCATCGATATTTATCGCCAAATGGCCGGACGACATAAATAAAATTTGCATAAATAATCGATAAAAACCATTTTTTAGCTTCGGCTATGGTATGACTGATGCAGTGCGGTTATGCTTAATTCCTGTAACGGTCACCCGCCGAAGTCGTATTTATTTCGATGTCTACTATGCTGAATCCAGTGCATAGCCATTCATTGATTTTTATCGCGGCCACGCTGGCGCAGGACGAGTTTTGTATCTGAGCGGATACAAGTTTACCCCCATAAATTACCCCCTGGCATGGAGGAAGGAACGGATGTTCACCCAACGTAAAAAATTGTTATCGGGTGTTGTTGCCGGCTTGCTGATGGCCGCGTCCGTCACCGCATCTGCGGAACAGAAAACGCTGCATGTTTACAACTGGTCTGACTATATCGCGCCGGATACGCTGCAAAATTTCCAGCGGGAAACGGGCACCAAAGTGGTTTATGACGTGTTTGACTCCAACGAAGTATTGGAAGGCAAACTGATGGCCGGCAGCACCGGGTTTGATTTGGTGGTGCCCTCGGCCAGTTTTCTCGAGCGCCAGCTTGCCGCGGGGGTATTCCAGCCATTGGATAAAAGCAGGCTGCCGAATTATAAAAATCTCGATCCCGAGCTGTTGAAACTGATTGCCCAGCACGATCCGGACAACAAATATGCGCTGCCCTATTTATGGGCGACCACCGGGATCGGCTACAACGTCGATAAAGTCAAAGCCGCGCTGGGCGCGGACGCGCCGCTGGACAGCTGGGATCTGGTGCTGAAGCCGGAAAATCTGGAAAAACTGAAAAGCTGCGGCGTCTCTTTCCTGGATGCGCCCGAGGAGATTTTCGCCACCGTGCTGAACTATCAGGGCAAAGACGCCAACAGCAGCCAGGCGGCCGACTACACCGGGTCGGCGACGGAGCTGTTGTTAAAACTGCGTCCCAGCATTCGCTATTTCCATTCATCCCAATATATCAACGACCTGGCCAACGGCGACATTTGCGTAGCCATCGGTTGGGCCGGCGATGTGATGCAGGCCGCCAACCGCGCCAAAGAAGCGAAAAACGGCGTCAACGTTCATTACAGCATCCCGAAAGAGGGGGCGCTGGCTTTCTTTGACGTATTCGCCGTGCCGGCCGACGCCAAAAATCTTGACGCCGCCTATGAGTTTTTGAACTACCTGCTGAAGCCGGACGTTATCGCCAATGTCAGCAACCATGTGTATTATGCCAGCGCCAATAAAGAAGCGGTGCCGTTGGTCAACGAAGAAATTCGTAACGATCCCGGCATCTATCCGCCCGCGGACGTACGCGCCAAACTGTTTACGCTAAAGGTGCAATCGCCACAGATTGACCGTACCCGTACTCGTGCTTGGACCAAGGTAAAAAGCGGTAAGTAAAGGTTTTTTATCCTGATGTTACGGTAACAGACAGGCGGTTGAACCGCCTGTCTGTTCTATATATATGCGTCACCGACTCGCTCTGCGTCAAAGCCATATGCTGGCCTGACGCCGGGCGGTGACCTGTTCTGCTTTTGCCGGAGAGCAATGCGAAGTGAATGAAGCCATTCCCCGTCCCCAGCCCAAGCCTCAAAAAGCGGTAACGCCGTTGCTGGAAGTGCGTAACCTGACCAAATCATTCGATGGGCAGGCCGCCGTCGATGATGTCAGCCTGACCATTTACAAAGGCGAGATATTCGCCCTGCTGGGCGCGTCCGGCTGCGGCAAGTCCACGCTGCTGCGCATGCTGGCGGGTTTCGAACACCCCACTCAGGGGCAGATAGTCCTGGACGGGCAGGATCTTTCGCTGGTTCCGCCCTACCAGCGCCCAATCAACATGATGTTTCAGTCGTATGCGCTGTTTCCGCATATGACGGTGGAAAAGAATATTGCTTTTGGTCTGAAGCAGGACCGCCTGTCCCGTTCCGAGATCAAGAATCGCGTGGAGGAAATGCTGGCGCTGGTGCATATGCAAGAGTTCGCCAACCGCAAACCGCATCAGCTTTCCGGCGGCCAGAGGCAGCGCGTGGCGCTGGCCCGCAGCCTGGCGAAGCGCCCCAAGCTGCTATTGCTGGATGAGCCGATGGGGGCGCTGGATAAAAAACTGCGCGACCGTATGCAGCTTGAGGTGGTCGATATTCTGGAGCGCGTCGGCGTGACCTGCGTCATGGTGACGCACGATCAGGAAGAAGCCATGACGATGGCGGGCCGCATCGCCATTATGAACCGCGGCAAATTCGTGCAGATCGGCGAACCGGAAGAGATATACGAACACCCCAACACCCGCTTCAGCGCCGAATTTATCGGCTCCGTCAATATGTTCGAAGGAGTGCTGACCGAGCGGCGGGATGACGCCCTGATTATACGCAGTCCGGGGCTGGTGCATCCGCTGAAGGTGGATTCGGACGCCTCGGTGGTGGACGGCGTGCCGGTCTATATCGCCCTGCGGCCGGAAAAGATCGTACTCTGTGAGGAGGTGCCGGCCGACGGCTGCAATTTTGCCGTCGGGGAAGTGGTGCACATCGCCTATCTGGGTGATTTATCGATTTACCACGTCCGATTGAACAGCGGACAGATTATCAGCGCGCAGTTGCAGAACGCCTATCGCTACCGCAAGGGCGCGCCCACCTGGGGCGACGAAGTGCGGCTGAGCTGGGACGCCGACAGCTGCGTCGTGTTGACGGTGTAGCGAGGAAAACCCCAATGACAATGTTTCCCGAACGCCGCACCGCGGCGCCGCCGCGGCAGGAAAGGGGGCGCCTGGCCATGCTGATGGCGCGCTGGCGCCAGGATCACGGACGTAAGCTGGTTATCGCGCTGCCTTATTGTTGGCTGCTGCTGCTGTTTATGCTGCCGTTCCTGATCGTCTTCAAGATCAGCCTGGCGGAAATGGCGCGCGCCGTGCCCCCCTACACCGATCTGGTGAGCTGGGTGGATGACAGGCTGGATATTTCGTTGAATCTGGCGAACTATCTGCAGCTGCTGGGCGACCCGCTGTACGTCGAGGCCTATCTGCAATCCTTGCGGGTGGCGTCGGTGTCGACCCTGTTCTGCCTGCTGATCGGCTATCCGCTGGCCTGGGCCGTGGCGCACAGCCGGCCTTCCACCCGTAATATCCTGCTGTTGCTGGTGATCCTGCCCTCCTGGACATCGTTTCTTATCCGCGTCTATGCCTGGATGGGGATCCTGAAAAACAACGGTATTCTGAACAACTTCCTGCTGTGGCTGGGGGTTATCGATCAGCCGCTGGTGATCCTGCATACCAATCTGGCGGTATATATCGGCGTGGTGTACTCCTATCTGCCCTTTATGGTGCTGCCGATCTATACCGCGCTTACCCGGCTGGACTACTCGCTGGTGGAAGCCTCCCTTGATTTGGGGGCGCGGCCGCTGAAAACCTTTTTCAGCGTTATCGTGCCGCTGACCAAGGGCGGGGTGATCGCCGGTTCGATGCTGGTGTTTATCCCCACGGTGGGCGAGTATGTTATCCCTGAACTGCTGGGCGGCCCGGACAGCATTATGATCGGCCGTATCCTGTGGCAGGAATTCTTTAACAATCGTGACTGGCCGGTGGCTTCGGCCGTGGCGATTATCATGCTGCTGTTGTTGATTATGCCGATTATCTGGTTCCACAAACATCAGAGCAAAGCGGCGGAGGGGGAAGCATGAACAATCTGCCGGTGGTTCGCTCGCCGTGGCGCATCGTGATTCTGGTGCTGTGCTTTACGTTTCTGTACGCGCCGATGCTGATGCTGGTGATCTACTCCTTCAACAGTTCCAAACTGGTAACGGTATGGGCGGGGTGGTCGACGCGCTGGTATGTCGAGCTATTTCATAATTCCGCCATGATTAGCGCCGTGGCCCTCAGTCTGACGATCGCCGCGGCTTCCGCCACCATGGCCGTGGTGCTGGGTACGCTGGCGGCGCTGGTGATGGTGCGCTTTGGCAGCTTTCGCGGTTCAAACGGCTTTGCGTTTATGCTGACCGCGCCGTTGGTGATGCCGGACGTGATCACCGGGCTTTCCCTGCTGCTGCTGTTTGTGGCGCTGGGGCACGCCATCGGCTGGCCCACGGAGCGCGGAATGCTTACCATCTGGCTGGCGCATGTGACATTTTGCACCGCTTACGTCACGGTAGTGATCAGCGCGCGCCTGCGGGAGCTGGACCGCTCCATCGAAGAGGCGGCCATGGATCTGGGCGCCACGCCGTTAAAAGTCTTCTTTATCATTACGGTGCCGATGATTGCCCCGGCGCTGATCTCCGGCTGGCTGCTGGCGTTTACCCTGTCGCTTGACGATCTGGTTATCGCCAGCTTCGTCGCCGGGCCGGGGTCCACCACGCTGCCGATGCTGGTCTTTTCCAGCGTAAGGATGGGGGTTAATCCGCAGATTAACGCGCTGGCTTCTTTGATACTCTTGGTGGTAGGGATTATTGGCTTTGTCGCCTGGTGGTTTATGGCCAGGGCCGAGAAACAACGCCAGCGCGATATGCAAAAAGCGCGGCGAGCTTGATTCGTCGCCGGTCGTGCTTTATGCGCCTTGAGTGAACGACAACGCCGCCATCGTCTGGTGGCGTTGTCGTTCCGTATAAAGGACGAGAGGGTAAATGCGGTACAGGAAAAAGGATATCGCCCAGCGAAAGGCCTATGCGCCGGTCCCGGTTATGGTGGCGGGCATCGCTATTATCGCCACCCGTTTGCTGGGCGTGTTGCTGTTGGCCTGGGAACTGGGTCTGAGCGAACTGGGTGGATGGATAGGCAGCAGCGCTCAGTCATGGGACGCTACGCTGGTTTTGCTGTTGTCTCTGGTGATCGTTTGCGCCGAGGTGCGCTGCGGATTCGCGGTGCTGGCGGGGGCCAACTGGGGGCGCTGGGGATACGTTATCTGCCAGTGCCTGGTGGTGTTGTATATGCTGCTGGCGTCGGTGAGCGAGTATTTCCCGGCGATATTTCATATCTCCGGCGATAGCCATACGGCGGTGCTGCATCAGCTGCTATTACAGAAAATACCGGATTTGCTGGTGATCTTCCTGCTGTTTTTTCCGCGCCGCAGCCGGCGGTTTTTTACTCGTCTCATCCCTGAGACTCGCCCTGCGGGCCGCCGCAAGCGGCGTTGAAAAATGCTCCCGGCATTTTTTTACCGCGGCGGAAATAACGGCGCGGCGGTGGTACAATCCGCGCCATTCTGTCTTCACTCTTAATAGTTAGATTTTATGCATTGTGCGCAGTACAGCGCGGGAACCTGCCGTTCCTGCCAGTGGCTGGAAAAAGCCTACCCACAGCAGCTGGCCGACAAACAGCAACACCTTGCCGATTTGCTCCGCTCACGCGCGGTTCAGCAATGGCTGCCGGTTTGCCCTTCGGCGCAGTCCGCGTTTCGCAACAAGGCGAAAATGGTGGTCAGCGGCAGCGTTGAGCGGCCGCTGCTCGGGATGCTGCATCGCGACGGGACGGCGGTCGATCTGTGTGACTGCCCGCTCTATCCGGATAGCTTCGCGCCGGTGTTTGCGGCGCTGAAAATATTTATCGCCAGGGCAGGGCTGACCCCCTATAACGTCGCCCGCCGGCGCGGAGAGCTAAAGTACCTGCTGCTGACGGAAAGCGTTTCGCGCGGCGCCTTTATGCTGCGCTTTGTGCTGCGTTCGGAAACCAAGCTCGCCCAGCTGCGCGCGGCGTTACCCTGGCTGCAACGGCAGTTGCCCCAGCTTGAGGTGATTTCCGTCAATATTCAGCCGGTGCATCAGGCGATTATGGAAGGGGAAACGGAAATCATCCTCAGCGACGCCGCGTCGCTGGCGGAACGGTTCAATCAGGTGCCGCTGTATATCCGTCCGCAAAGTTTTTTCCAGACCAACCCGCAGGTGGCCGGCGCGCTCTATGCCACGGCCCGCGCCTGGGTGGCGGAGCTGAATATCCGTAGCATGTGGGATCTGTTCTGCGGCGTGGGGGGCTTTGGCCTGCACTGCGCCACGCCGCAGATGCGGCTGACCGGCATCGAGATCAGCGCCGAAGCCATCGCCTGCGCGCGTCAGTCCGCCGCACAGCTGGGATTGACGCAGGTGGAGTTTCAGGCGCTGGATTCGACGCGCTTCGCCACCACCCGGGAGCAGATCCCGGATCTGGTGCTGGTGAATCCGCCGCGCCGCGGGATAGGCGCGGAGCTGTGCGCCTACCTGAGCCGTATGGCGCCGCACTATATTCTTTACTCCAGCTGTAACGCCGCCAGCATGGCGCAGGATCTGGATAAGTTGAAAAACTATTGCGTGGCGCGCGTGCAGCTATTCGATATGTTTCCGCATACCGCGCATTACGAAGTGCTGACGCTATTGCAAAGAGAAGACGCGGCCGCTTAGCGCGACGTTTAAGGCACCGCGCGGCGCAGTTAAGCGCCGCGCGGGTAAAGCGGGGAGCGGTTTTACTGCGGGAACCACTTATCGTTGATGGCCTGATAGGTGCCGTCCGCTTTAATGGCGTCCAGCGCCTTATTCAGTTTTTCCAGCAGGGCCCGGTCGTTGGGACGAACGGCGATGCCCAGCCCCGTACCGAAGTATTCGGGATCGGTAACGTGCTCGCCGACCGTTGCCAGATCCGGGTTGGTTTTAATCCACTCATTCACCACGGCGGTATCGCCGAACACGCCGTCAATACGGCCGTTTTTCAGATCCAGCACCGCATTCTGATAGCTGTCGTAAGAGACGGTCTGCACTTCCGGGTGCTTGTCGTGCATATATTTTTGATGCGTGGTGCCGTTCTCCATCCCGATGCGTTTGCCCTGCAACGCGGCGAAATCGCTGAATTTCCCTTTTTGGGCGATCACCACGGCCGAGTTGGCATAGTAGGGCTGGGTAAACGCCACCTGCTTGCTGCGCTCGGGGGTAATGTCCATCCCTGAAATCACCGCGTCATAGCGGCGGAATTTCAGCGCCGGGATCAGGCTGTCGAAGGCCTGATTGGTGAAGGTGCAGGTGGTCTGCATCTGCTTGCACAGCGCTTTCGCCAGATCCATATCGAAACCGACGATATCGTTATTGGCGTCCAGCGATTCAAACGGCGGATAGGTCGCGGACGACGCGAAACGGATGGTATCCGCGGCCATGGCGCCGCATGTCATTCCGCCCAGTAAGGCGGCGAGCAATAATTTTTTCATCTACATACTCCAGTCCGTGCGGATGTTATTGGGATATTCAAGGCTAGTTGCGTCGTTCAAACGCCAGCGCGCGCCGTTCGAACAGACGCATCAGCAGGGTGAGCAATCCGTTGACGCAGAGATAGATAATCCCCGCCGCGCCGAAAACCATCACGTCGTAGGTGCGGCCGTACATCAACTGGCTGTACCCCATAACCTCCATCAGGGTAATGGTGTAAGCCAGAGAGGTGCTTTTAAACACCAGCACCACTTCATTCGAATAGGATGAAAGCGCGCGTTTAAAGGCGAAGGGCAACAGGATGCGCAGCGTCTGTTTCCGCGACATGCCGAGCGCCGCGCAGGACTGCCACTGGCCGGCGGGAATGGCTTTTACCGCGCCATAAAACAGCTGGGTGGTATAGGCGGCGCTGTTGAGCGCCAGGGCGATCATGGCGCACAGCCACGGCTGCGACAGCAGGTGCCATAGCCAGGGAATTTGCTGAATGGCGCTGAACTGGCCGGGACCGTAGTAGATCAGAAAGATCTGCACCAGCAGCGGGGTGCCCGTAAACAGGGTGATATACCCTTTCGCCAGCGTCGCTATCACCGGCGTTTTCAACGTCAGCACCACCGTCAGCAGCAGCGACAGCGCCAGGGCGACGATAAGCGCCGCCACGGTGAGCGTCAGGCTGGTGTGCAGTCCCTTAAGCAGCTCGGGCAGGTAAGCGAGCATCAGGAAGGCCTCCGTTCAAAACGCGTGGTTCTCAGTTCAATCCGTTTCAGAACGTACTGGCTGAACAGGGTGATCAGCAGATAAATGGCGGCGGCGATCACGTACCAGGTAAAGGGTTCCTGCGTCCGCGTGGCGATGCTTTTGGTTTGCAGCATCAGGTCATTGACGCTGATCAGCGAAACCAGCGCGGTGTCCTTCAGCAATACCAGCCACTGGTTGCCCAGCCCCGGCAGGGCGTGACGCCACATCTGCGGCATAATCAGGCGGATAAAGATAGCCGACTTGCTTAACCCCAGCGCCTGGCCGGACTCCCATTGCCCCTGCGGCACGGCTTTCAGCGCGCCGCGCAGCGTTTGCGAGGCATAGGCGGCATACAGCAGCGCCAGTGCGATCACGCCGCACAGAAACGGGCTGACTTCAAACATCTCGATATCCGCCTGCACCGGGATCTGCACCAGATACAGATCCAGGGTAAAGCCGTCCGCCAGCATCAGCAGCAGCTGGGAGGAGCCGAAATAGACGAACAGCACCACCAGAATTTCCGGCAGGCCGCGTAATAGCGTTACCAGCGCGGTACCGCACCAGCCGACCGCTTTCCAGCGGGCGGTTTCCCAGATGGCGAACAGCATGGCGAGGACAAGTCCCAGCGCCAGCGCGCAAACGGCAAGGCCGACGGTCATCCCGGCGGCGCTTACAAGAGGGTGAAATTCAATCATTGAGAGTCAGATTACTGCTGGAACCATTTTTGATAGATGGTCTGATAAGTACCATCCTGCTTGATTTTGCTGAGCGCGTCGTTGAATTTCTTCAACAGTTCATCGTTATTCTGACGAACCGCAATTCCCAGACCGACGCCGAAATAGCCTTTATCCGTCACCGGTTGACCGACCGCGGACAGGTTTTCATTCTGTTTCAGCCACTCGTTCACCACCGCGGTATCGCCGAACACCGCATCCAGACGGCCGTTTTTCAGGTCCAGAACGGCATTCTGATAGCTATCGTAAGGCACGGTGGTAATTTCGCTGTGCTTATCCAGCAGGTATTTCTGATGGGTGGTGCCGTTTTGTACCCCGATGCGTTTCCCTTTCAGCGCGCCAAGGTCGGCGGCTTTGCCTTTCTGGGCGATAAACAGCGCCGAGTTGTCATAATAGGGTTGGGTAAAGGCGACCTGTTTCTGACGTTCCGGGGTGATATCCATTCCGGCGATAACCGCTTCAAAGCGGCGGAATTTCAGCCCCGGGATCAGACTGTCGAATGCCTGGTTGCTAAAGGTGCAGGTAGCCTGTATCTCTTGGCACAGCGCGTTGGCCAGATCGATATCAAAGCCCTGGATCTTATTGCCGGCGTCAACGAACTCGAACGGAGGGTAAGAGGCTTCGGTGGCGAAACGGATGGTTTCCGCCGCGCCGGCGGAAACGCTGGCACCGGTGAGTAATAGTACGGCGATCGCTTTTTTCATCATGGTTTTCCTGAAATTAATCAATGTGATAAATAGCTGGCGAAGGCTGACGTCTGCGGCTGGGCAAAATGAGCGGCGTCCCCTTGCTCCACAATACGTCCGTTCTCCATATATACCACTCTGCTGGCCGTTTTCCGCGCGAACTCCACCTCATGGGTGACGATAACCTGGGTAATGCCGGTTTGCGTCAGCTCATGGATGATGCTCACTACCTGAGCGGTAATTTCAGGGTCCAGCGCGGCGGTGGGTTCATCGAATAACAGCACCTGCGGTTCCATCATCAGCGCACGGGCGATGGCGACGCGCTGTTGCTGTCCGCCGGAGAGATGAAGGGGATAGCGATCGGCGAAATCATTCAAACGCAAGCGGGTGAGCAGCTTGTCGGCACGGGCTTTGGCCTGATCTTTATGCAGCCCGAGCACGCGGCAGGGGGCTTCGATCAGGTTTTGCGCCACCGTCAGATGGGGCCAGAGGTTATATTGCTGAAAAACCATGCCCACGTTCTGACGCAGTTCGCGAATGGCGCCCTCGCCGGGAGCATGAGCGAAATCAAACTGATTGCCCGCAATCGCCAGCTTACCGGAACTCGGCATTTCCAGCAGGTTCAGGACGCGCAGCAGGGAGCTTTTCCCCGCGCCGCTCGGCCCAAGCAAAACCAGGGTTTCGCCCGCCGGGCAGGTCAGTGTAATGTCGAACAACGCCTGGTATGCGCCGTAGAAGCAGTTAATGCCGTTTAGTTGAATACTCATGCGTAAGAATTGAATAGCCATTGATGCCGCGAATGTTAACGTCGGCAGAATACTTATGCAATCGCCGTGGGTTAAAATTTGCTGATAAGCGAATTATTGCTTAAATAATAGCATAAAATACTGGCTTGACGGTGAGCGGACCGGGTTTGTCGGGGAGGAAATAAGCCGCGCGGATAATTAGCGTGCGGCAAGCATGGAAACGGACTATTTTAATCCCGCAGTTGCCCTGTAACAGAACGGTGATATAGGGTATTACGCCTATCAATAGTTCAAGGAGTCCACCATGCATTTGTCCACCACCCCCAATCTGGAAGGTTTTACCATTACGGAATACTGCGGCGTCGTCACCGGGGAAGCCATCCTCGGCGCCAACATTTTTCGTGATTTCTTTGCCGGCATTCGCGATATCGTGGGCGGACGCTCCGGCGCTTATGAAAAGGAATTGCGCAAGGCAAGGCAGATTGCGTTTAAAGAATTGCAGGAGCAGGCGGCAGATTTAGGCGCCAATGCCGTGGTCGGGATTGATATCGACTATGAAACCGTGGGTAAAGACAGCAGCATGCTGATGGTGTCCGTCAGCGGGACCGCGGTAAAAGTCGGTCGCTAGTCGCTGTTTAATCACTTCGCACGGAAAACCGACGCTCGCGGGAACATCATGACCAAATGCATCGCTATGCTGATGTTGCTATTGCTGGCCGGGTGCCAGTCAGCCTCCTCCCTGAAGGATCTCGGGCGCTATAAAGTCGATACGGCGCACCGGGCGCAGGCGCAGGAGTCGCGCATCCGTTTTCTGGTGATTCACTATACGGCGGAGGATTTTCCCACCTCGCTAAGCACGCTGACGGACGAACACGTCAGCGCGCATTATCTTATCCCCGCGCATCCGCCCCTTGACCGGGGTAAGCCGGTGGTGTGGCAACTGGTGCCGGAATCGCAGGCGGCATGGCACGCCGGCGCCAGCGGCTGGCGCGGGTTCACGCGTCTTAATAATTCGTCGATCGGTATTGAGCTGGAGAACGCCGGCTACCGGCGTACGCTCACCGGAGTAAAATGGACGCCGTTTCCCGCGGCGCAGATCGCCGTGCTGAGCGATATGGCCCGGCAGATCGTCGCGCGCTATGGGATAGCGCCGCGGGACGTGGTGGCCCACAGCGATATCGCCCCGCTGCGCAAGCAGGATCCCGGTCCGCTGTTTCCCTGGGAGCAGCTGGCGCGGGCCGGCATCGGCGCCTGGCCGGAGGCGGAGCGGGTGAGGTTCCATCTTGACGGCCGCGACCCCGCCCGGCCGGTTGATGCCGACCGTCTGTTGGCGAAGCTGGCGCGCTACGGCTACGAGGTGCGCGGCGATATGAGCGCTCGGCAGAAGCGGCAGGTTATCGCCGCCTTTCAGATGCACTTTCGCCCGCGGGATTACCGGGGAGAGGCGGATGCGCAGACGGAAGCCATCGCCGACGCCCTGCTGGAGAAGTATGCCGCGCCGCGAACGATAACGGCTGCGGTGACGCCGCCCTGACCGGCGGCGCGCGTCGTGTCAGGCCAGCACGGTATCCCCCTGTAACCGGCAGCTACAGGCCAGCACATAGCCCTGGGCGATCTCCTCCGGGGTCAGGGTCATGGTGCTGTCGGCGTGGTAGTCGCCGGACAGAATGCGGGTTTTGCAGCTTCCGCATACGCCCGCGCGGCAGGCGGCCAGCACCGGCGCCTTATTGGCCTCCAGCGCCGCCAGCAGGCTGACGCCCACCGGGACGCGCAGTTTTTGCAACGGACGGCTGATGGTGAGCGTAAGCTGGTCGCCGTCGTCATCCGGGGCGCCGTCGGCCACATGGAATCGCTCTTTAAAGAAACGCTCCGCCGGCACGCCGGCCTGCCGACAGAACCTCTCTACCTGCTCCATATAGGGCGCCGGACCGCAGGTCATCAGGGTGCGGACGGCGATATCCGGCGCCAGTTGCAATAGCCGCTCAGGGGTAATCCGCCCGGCGAGAAAACCCGGCGCCGCATCCTCCTCCGCCATTAGCGTCAGTTGCAGTCGCTCGGGGTAACGCCGCGCCAGTTCCCACCACTCGTCGGCAAAAATAACCTGCTGGGGATTGCGCACGTTAAAAATCACCCGCAGGTCGCTGCGCGGTCGATTGGCGAGCAGCCAGCGGCACATCGACATTATGGGGGTGACGCCGCAGCCCGCGGCCATCATCAGATAACGTTCGCCGGCGGCGCGCGTGCAGGTAAATTCTCCCTGCGCATCCGACAGCCACAGATAATCGCCCGGTTTCAGCTTTTGCGTCAGCCAGCGCGAACCGAGCCCCTTATCCAGCCGGCGCACCGTCAGCGTGATAAAGCGGCTAAGCCCAGGCGATGACGACAGCGTATAGGCCCGCAGCGTTTCAGGACTGTCGGCGATGCTCACCAGGGCATACTGGCCGGGCTGATAGGGATAGAAGTCGTGATTAATCAACGCTATTGTCCATACGTCCGGGGTTTCCTGAACGATCGAATACACCTGCATACGGTTGGGGCAAAGCGGTGTCGGCATGGTCATGACATAATCTCCATCAGGCGGCCAGAATGGCGTTCATATCCTGTTCGACCGTGGTGATGGCGCGCATGCCGAACTTCTCATTCAGGATCGCCAGCAGATTTTCGGTCAGGAATCCCGGCGCCGTCGGGCCGGTATAGATATTCTTCACGCCGAGGGACAGCAGGGTCAGCAGGATGACGATAGCCTTCTGTTCAAACCATGACAACACCAGGCTGAGAGGCAGGTCGTTGACGCCGCAGCCCAGTTTCTCCGCCAGTTTGACCGCCAGAATAATGGCGGCGTAGGCGTCGTTGCACTGGCCGACGTCCAGTAACCGCGGCAGGCCTTCCAGGGTGCCGAAATCCAGCTTATTGAAACGGTACTTGCCGCAGGCCAGCGTCATAATCAGGCAGTCGTCGGGAACCTTGACGGTAAAGTCGGTAAAATAGCTGCGCTCCGCGCGGCTGCCGTCGCAACCGCCCACCAAAAAGACGTGTCGGAGTTTCTTTTGGGCGACCAGGTCGATAACGGTATCGGCGGCGCTCAGCAGGGTTTCCCGGCCGAAACCGACGGTAATCTGATGTTCGATCTCGCTGTAAGGGAACCCGGCCAGCCGCTGCGCCTGGGCGATAACCGGGCTGAAATCATCCCCTTCCAGATGGTTGACGCCCGGCCAGCCGACAATGCTGCGCGTCCAGATGCGATCGCCGTAGTTGCCGACGTTGGGATCGATAATGCAGTTGGACGTCATGACGATGGCGCCGGGGAACTTGGCGAACTCCGTTTGCTGGTTCTGCCAGCCGCTGCCGTAGTTGCCGACCAGATGTTTGAATTTTTTCAGTTCGGGATAACCGTGCGCCGGCAGCATTTCGCCGTGAGTGTAGATATTGATGCCGCTGTCTGCGGTCTGTTCCAGCAGCATGCGCAAATCTTTCAGGTCATGGCCGGAGATCAGAATGGCTTTACCGGCAACGGGGCGCACGTTAACCGCCGTCGGCTGCGGATGACCGTAAGCCTCGGTTTCGCCGCGGTCGAGGATCGCCATAACGTTAAAGTTCATCGCGCCGATGCCCATGGCGTTGTTCAGCAGGGTGTCGACGTCGGTGGGTTGCGTACCCAGCCAGGCCATCAGGGTATGGTATTGCGCATAGATAGCCTCATCATACTGACCGAGAACGTGCGCATGCTCCATATAGGCGGCGGCGCCTTTCAGGCCGTACAGGCACAGCATGCGCAGACCGTGAACGTCGTCGCCCACGGCGCTTTTGTCATGGTCCAGCGCGAAGTCGGCCGCCTGGCGCAGCAGCGTCGGGATATCGTCGCCGGCCAGCCGCAGTTCCGCCATGGGATGCGTGACGGCAACGCGCGCGTCCAGCAAACGGCAGCGCGCGGCCAGCGACTGGCGCAGTACGATGGCTTCCCGGGCGTAGCCGATAATCCGCGGCGAGTCGAAGTTGACGTTGGTCAGCGTGGAGAAAAAGGCGCGCGGGGCGAAGCTGTCGATATCATGATCGACGATACCCAGCTCGCGGGCTTGCAGCGTCCAGGCCGACAGCCCTTGCAATACGGCGACCAGAAGGTCTTGCAGATCGGAGGTTTCCGCGCTTTTACCGCACATGCCCTGCGAGTAAGAGCAGCCATTTCCAGCCGGGGTACGAATGGTTTGTTCACATTGCACACAAAACATAATCACTTCCTTTTAAAGTTGCATTTTAAATGCTTGTTTTGAAGCATAGAGGGTCGCGCCATAGGGAAAAAGGCTTTTTTAACGCAACGTTAGGTAAAGTTGATTTAGCGCAATTTTGACGGCGGGCAATGAAAATGACTCTCAATCACCGCCCGAAAAGGGAAAAGCAAAAGCGGCTATGCGGAAAAAAACGCCATCAGGATCGGCGCGGCCAGGCTCAGCAGAAAACCGTGCACGATGGCGGCCGGCACCATATCCACCCCCGCGCTGCGCTGTAATACCGGCAACGTGAAATCCATCGAGGTGGCGCCGCATAATCCCAGGGCGCAGGCGCGGTTGCGCTGGATCAGCGCCGGGATCAGCATAATGGCCAGCAGTTCACGGGTCAGATCGTTAAAAAAGGCCGCGCTGCCGATAACCGGGCCTAACGCGTCGGTCAGCAGAATGCCCGACAACGAGTACCAGCCGTAGCCGGAGGCCATCGCCAGACCGGTTTTCAGCGGCAAATCGAGCGCCCAGGCCGCCAGCGCGCCGCCGGCAAGGGCGCTGACGCCGACCACCAGCGCGACCATCATGCCGCGCCGATTCAGCACAATCTGGCGCAGCGTCATGCCGCTGTTACGCAACTGTATTCCCACCAGAAACAGCAACAGTATCAGCGCGTACTCGCTGCCCTGACTGGCATGGCTCAGGCCGGACCACTGGGTTAACCCCAGCAGAAATCCGCCGAATACCACGCCGCACAGCCCGAGCGAGTCAAGGAGCATATGCAGCCGGGAGGGGAGCGTCTGCCGTTGATCGGCGCCACGCCACGGATAGCGTTTTTCCAATAACCACAGCGCCGCGATATTCGCCGCGACAATGCACAGGGTGCAGACGACGGCATAACGAAAAATCAGCAGCAGATTGCTGCCGAGATTATCCAGAAACGCCAGACTGATACCCATCAGAAACAGAATGACATACACCATCCAGCTCAGCAGACGGTTAATGGAGCGTAATGTTTTTTTGGCGCGCAGCGGCACCAGATAGCCCAGCATAAGCGGCAATAAAATAATTAATAACCCTGAATACATCACAGAATAGAGGTCCTTAGGAAGAAAAGCCGGTCGCTGGAGGGGAAAATGACATAATCTATTAAAATTAAACAAATTATCATCTTGAGTAAAGTCTTGTCTGGCGGCCTGACATCGGCTGCGGCGGGTTTTATTATTACATCCGGTGCGGCAAGGCGAAAACAGGAGACGTGGATGTACCTTGAAAGCGTAGAGATTCTGGGATTCCGGGGGATTAATCGGCTGTCGCTGGCGCTGGAAGATAATACCTTGCTGATCGGCGAGAACGCCTGGGGCAAGTCCAGCCTGCTGGATGCGCTGTCTCTGCTGCTGGCGCCGACGCTGCCGCTGTATCATTTCGACAGAGAGGATTTTCATTTTACGCCGGGTGATGAAACCAGCCGCGAGCGCCACCTGCAGGTTATCTTCACTTTCTGTGAAGCGGCGCCCGGACGCCATCTGGCGCCGCGTTACCGCACGCTTGAGCGCGTGTGGGTGGCAGGCGCGGAGTCGCTGCAGCGGATTTTTTACCGCCTGGAGGGCGAGGTCGACGAAAGCGAATCGGTCTTTACCTGGCGCAGCTTTCTTGATGCCGAAGGGCGCCCGATACCGCTAAGCGATATTGACGAACTGGCCCGCGAGGTGATCCGCTTGCACCCGGTGCTGCGTCTGCGGGATGCCAGGTTTATGCGACGTCTGCGTTCGGGAACCCTGGACGTCGCCGCGGACAACGGCAATGAAAAGCTGGCGCGGCAGTTTGAACAGCTGATGGGCGAACTGGCGCAAAATCCGCAGAAACTGACCGACAAGGAGCTGCGGCAGGGGCTGGCGGCGATGCGTCAATTGCTTGAGCACTATTTTTCCGAACAAAACGCCACGCTGAATGAGCGGCGGCATCATCGCCATGCGCGGGCGCATAACGGTAAATCCTGGCGCTCGCTGGACAATATCAACCGCCTTATCGCCGATTCGAACAACCGCAGCCGGCGGATTATCCTGCTGGAACTCTTTTCCACGCTGCTACAGGCCAAAGGCGCGGTGACGCTGGACCCGCATTCCCGCCCGCTGTTATTAATCGAAGATCCGGAAACGCGCCTGCATCCGATCATGCTGTCGGTGGCGTGGGGCTTGCTGATGCAGCTGCCGTTGCAGAAAGTCACCACCACCAATTCGGGGGAACTGCTGTCGCTGGTGCCGATGGAGCAGGTTTGCCGTCTGGTGCGCGAATCATCGCGCGTGGCGACCTATCGCATCGGCCGACAGGAGATGAGCGCGGAGGACAGCCGGCGTATTGCCTTCCATATTCGTTTTAATCGCCCTTCGTCGCTGTTTGCCCGCTGCTGGCTGCTGGTGGAGGGGGAAACCGAAGTCTGGATGCTGAATGAGCTGGCCCGGCAGTGCGGCCATCACTTTGCCGCCGAAGGCGTTAAAGTCATTGAGTTTGCCCAGTCGGGGCTGCGGCCGCTGCTGAAATTCGCCCAGCGCATGGGCATTGAATGGCATGTGCTGGCCGATGGCGACGACGCCGGGAAAAAGTATGCCGCCACGGCGCAAAGCCTGCTGGCGAGGCGGGGAGAAAGAGAGCGCGACCACCTGACCGTGTTGCCGGCGCTGGATATGGAGCATTATATGTACCGCGCGGGTTTCGCCCATGTCTATCACCGGGTGGCGCAACTGCCGGAAAAGGTGCCGCTCTCCATGCATAAAATCATTATGAAAGCGGTTCATCGATCGTCAAAGCCGGACCTGGCCATTGAAGTGGCGATGGAAGCCGCAACCATGGGCGGCGACGCCATCCCGCCGTTGATTCGCGGCATGTTTTCCCGGGTGCTGTGGCTGGCTCGCGGGCGCGCCGATTAGCGGTTGAACCACCGGCGGCTAAATACCGATTCAACCGGCGCGAGTCGGAAAAGGGAGCGGGGAAGCGTTGAGGCTTGATTTATTTTTTAGCGCCCCAACCTAGATTTCAAGGCGGTAAAGATAAAATGCCGGTCGAACGATCAGACCAGCATTTTTGTACTAACCTGAATAAAAATCGAAATTTTTTAGTTAAGGCACAGTGTTTATCAGGCGACGGTTTCGCTGACCAGGGGCACGATCAGACTTGCATGATTACCTTTCGGTCCTTGATGAACGTCAAACCTGACAACCTGTCCAGCCTTTAGCGTTCGGTATCCGTCCATTTGAATTGTCGAGTAGTGAGCGAAGATATCTTCACCGCCCCCTTCAGGACAGATAAAACCGAAACCCTTGGCGTTATTGAACCATTTAACAGTACCTGTCTCCATGCTGGACATCCTTCGCAAGAGTATTTTTTAGTAAGGTGAGGTTATTTGGTTAAAGTGAATACGAATTGATTAAAACCTCATCAATTCAACACTACACTGTAGTGAAATCGATCCCGGCGTCAAGCGATCCACATTTTAGCACCGGGGTCTTTGTGTCAAAGTTTGATGCAGATAACGCTATTGCCGGCTTTTATTCAGCGTTGCGTAGTGAATTCGAGGGATATGAGACAGTGGACCGCGCTTTCTGGCAACGATTTTGGTCCCCGGATGGTAAAACGAAAACCAGACGTGCTACTGTAAATACAGTTCGCTCCGATGATATTCAGATGACGTTTGGACAGACAATGGGAAACGATAAAACGTGGTCGCAATCAGAGAGCCTGACCGCCGATCAACATAAAGAAAAACTGCAACCGCCATCGATGTATAAAGTGTTATTGAACAACGATGATTACACGCCGATGGAATTTGTTATTGACGTTCTGCAAAAGTTCTTTTCTTATGATATTGAACGTGCAACGCAACTGATGCTGACGGTTCACTATCAGGGAAAGGCGATTTGCGGCGTGTTCAGCGCCGAGGTGGCTGAAACCAAAGTTGTACAGGTAAACCGTTACGCCAGAGAAAATGAGCACCCGCTGCTCTGTACGCTGGAAAAAGCCTGAAGTCAGGCAATTCATTGGGGGAGGGGCATATGCTCAATCAAGAACTGGAACTCAGTCTCAACATGGCTTTCGCCAGAGCGCGTGAGCACCGACACGAGTTTATGACCGTGGAGCATTTGCTGTTGGCTCTGCTCAGTAATCCGGCCGCACGTGAAGCACTGGAAGCCTGCACGGTGGATTTGACCGCGCTGCGTCAGGAACTGGAAACCTTTATTGAACAGACCACGCCGACGCTGCCGCAAAGCGACGACGAGCGTGAAACGCAGCCGACGCTGAGTTTCCAGCGCGTGTTGCAGCGCGCGGTCTTTCACGTTCAGTCATCGGGGCGCAGCGAAGTTTCCGGGGCGAACGTGCTGGTCGCCATTTTCAGCGAACAGGAGTCTCAGGCGGCGTACCTGCTGCGCAAGCATGACGTCAGCCGTTTGGACGTGGTGAATTTTATTTCGCACGGAACGCGTAAAGAAGAGTCCGGGCAGGCGCCAAACCCGGAAAATCCTGTTAATGAAGAGCAGGCCGGAGGGGAAGACCGTATGGAAAACTTCACCACCAATCTGAATCAGCTGGCGCGCGTTGGCGGCATCGACCCGCTTATCGGCCGGGACAGAGAACTGGAGCGGACCATTCAGGTATTGTGCCGGCGGCGTAAAAACAACCCGCTGCTGGTGGGGGAATCCGGCGTCGGCAAAACGGCCATCGCCGAAGGGCTGGCCTGGCGGATTGTGCAGGGCGACGTGCCGGAGGTGATGGCGGACTGCACGCTCTATTCGCTGGATATCGGTTCTTTGCTGGCCGGAACGAAATATCGCGGCGATTTTGAAAAACGCTTCAAGGCGCTGTTGAAACAGCTGGAACAGGATAAGAACAGCATCCTGTTTATTGATGAAATTCATACGATTATCGGCGCGGGCGCCGCCTCCGGCGGTCAGGTCGACGCGGCCAACCTGATCAAACCGCTGCTTTCCAGCGGCAAGATCCGCGTTATCGGCTCCACCACCTATCAGGAATTCAGCAATATCTTTGAAAAGGATCGGGCGCTGGCGCGCCGTTTCCAGAAAATCGATATCACTGAGCCGAGCGTGGAAGAAACGGTACAGATCATCAACGGCCTGAAGCCGAAGTATGAAGCCCACCATGACGTTCGCTATACGGCGAAAGCGGTGCGCGCGGCGGTGGAGCTGGCGGTGAAATACATCAACGACCGCCATCTGCCCGACAAGGCGATTGACGTGATTGACGAAGCCGGCGCCCGCAGCCGTCTGGTGCCGGTCAGCAAGCGCAAAAAAACGGTCAACGTGGCGGACATCGAATCCGTGGTGGCGCGCATCGCCCGTATTCCGGAAAAAACGGTGTCGTCCAGCGATCGCGACGTGCTGAAAAACCTGAGCGAGCGCCTGAAGATGCTGGTGTTCGGGCAGGATAAGGCGATTGAAGCGCTGTCGGAATCCATCAAGATGAGCCGCGCCGGGTTGGGGCAGGATCGCAAGCCCATCGGCTCCTTCCTGTTCGCCGGGCCGACCGGGGTGGGGAAAACGGAGGTCACGCTGCAGTTGGCGAAAGCGCTGGATATCGAGCTGCTGCGTTTCGATATGTCCGAGTATATGGAGCGCCACACCGTCAGCCGTTTGATCGGCGCGCCTCCGGGCTATGTCGGCTACGATCAGGGCGGCCTGCTGACCGACGCGGTGATTAAGCATCCGCACTCGGTGCTGCTGCTGGATGAGATCGAGAAGGCGCACCCCGATGTGTTTAACCTGCTGTTGCAGGTGATGGATAACGGCACCCTGACGGATAACAACGGCCGCAAAGCCGACTTCCGCAACGTGATCGTGGTGATGACCACCAACGCCGGCGTGCGGGAAACCCAGCGTAACTCTATCGGCATTATCCAGCAGGATAACAGCACCGATGCGATGGAAGAGATCAAGAAGGTGTTTACGCCGGAGTTCCGTAACCGTCTTGACGGCATTATCTGGTTCAACCATCTGTCCACGGACGTTATTCAGCAGGTGGTGGATAAATTCATCGTTGAACTGCAGGCGCAGCTGGATGCGAAGGGCGTATCGCTGGAAGTCAGCGACGAAGCGCGCGATTGGCTGGCGACCAAAGGCTATGATAAAGCCATGGGGGCCCGTCCGATGGCCAGGGTTATGCAGGAAAACCTCAAAAAACCGCTGGCTAATGAACTGCTGTTCGGCTCGCTGGTCGACGGCGGCTCGGTCAAGGTTGAACTGGATAAGGAGACGCAGCAGTTGACCTACGGTTTCCAGAGCGCGCAGAAGCATAAAGCGGAAGGCGCCGTTCACTAGGCCACCCCCTCCCGGCCTCCCCCTTGACAGGGGGAGGAGCTAACTCCCACCCCTGCGAAGGGGAGGGGTGGGGTGGGGTCAGGACACGACGGTTTGTCAGTAACAGCAAGGGTGATGCGCAGGCATCACCCTTTTTTTACGGATTGCCGCCTGAAACGCAAAAGCCCTTGCCGGTAACGGAAAGGGCAGCAGAGGTGGAACATCCTCGGATATCGCTGCGGTCAGCGACGGGCGAACCGGTTAACGGCTGCGGAAGACAATGCGGCCTTTGCTCAGGTCGTACGGGGTCAGCTCTACAGTGACTTTGTCACCCGTCAGGATGCGGATATAGTTTTTACGCATTTTACCGGAGATATGAGCGGTAACCACGTGCCCGTTTTCCAATTCAACGCGGAACATGGTATTGGGCAGCGTATCAAGCACGGTGCCTTGCATTTCAATATTGTCTTCTTTGGCCATCGAATCCTCTAGGTGTAACTACCTTTGTTTTTAACCGGCAAGATAATGCCGAAAAACCCGCATTATGTAAAGAAGCGTTGGTAAACCGGGCATTATTTATCAACGATCGCCATCTATCACGGCATCGGCTGAGCCAGCGTTTGCGGCCGCCAACAGCCATCGGCCACCGGATTGTCCCGCAGCTGAAAAAGCAATTGCAAAAAACGATCGCGGGGAATTTCACACACCCCTAATGAAGCGGTATGGGCGTTCAGTACCTGACAGTCGATCAGGTAACCACCGTGACGAATAAAATGTTGTTGGAATGTCAGCAACGCATATTTGGATGCATTGTCGGTGCGGCTGAACATTGACTCGCCGCAAAACAATCCACCTTGCGCAACGCCGTACAGCCCGCCGACAAGCGTGCCATTCTGCCACACTTCGACGGAATGTGCTTGTCCTGACTGATGAAGTTCGCCATAAGCCAGAATAATTTCCGCGCTGATCCAGGTTCCGCCCCCGCGTTCATCGGCACAGGCGGCGATCACTTCATTAAAAGCGTGGTTGATGGTGACCTGAAAATCGTGCTTGCGCAGAAATCTCCGCATGCTGCGGCTGAGATGAAATCCCCCTGGAAACAGCACCGCCCGCGGGTTGGGCGACCACCATAAAATGGGCTCGCCGGGAGAATACCAGGGAAATATCCCGTGCCGATACGCCGCGCCGAGGCGTTCAACCCTAAGATCGCCCCCTATCGCCAATAAGCCGTTTGGCTCGTCCAGCGCATTAATCGGATCGGGGAAACGCAGTGAGTCGGGGGAGAGTTGATACAGTCGCATAATATTCCGTATTACCTGAAAGTAACTCCCCGCTCGCGCGGGGATAACGGCGCTGGCAAGACGTTGTCGGCAACCTGCCGTTCAATAATCATTAAACATGCTGGTGAAATTGCCAGTAACGACCCTGCCGCGCCATCAGTGCCTGATGACTTCCCTGTTCGATGATCCGGCCGCCATCCATCACGCAAATGCGATCCATCGATGCCAGCTCATACAGCCGATGGGTGATCACGATCAGCGTTTTGCCGCCGCAGTGCCGACGCAGCAACTGCAAAATACGCCGTTCGGTTTCCGCATCCAGTCCTTCGGTCGGCTCATCCAGCAATACCAGCGGGCCCGGGTGCAGCAAGGCCCGCGCCAGGCCGATGCGGCGCTGTTCGCCGCCGGAGAGCTGACGCCCGCCTTCGCCGAACCAGGCGTTCAGCCCTTCATTCTCCAGCAGATTATCCAGGCCGACCTGTCGCAACACCGTCGCCAGTTGCTCATCGCCGGCGTCGGGCGCGGCCAGCAGCAGATTATCGCGCAGCGTGGCGCTGAAAATATGTACGCGCTGCGGCACCACGCTCATCATGCCGCGCAGCTCATCCTCACGCCAGGAAGAGAGCGGAAATCCGTTCAGCGTTATCTCTCCCTCGCGGCAGTCCCACGCGCGGGTAAGCAGTTGCAGCAGGGTGGATTTGCCGCATCCGGTACGCCCGAGCAGGGCCAGATGCTCGCCGGCGCGGATATTGAGCGAGATATCGCTCAGCACCGGCAAGGGCTGATCCGTGTAGGTAAAGCCGACGCCAGTCAAATCCAGCGCCGCCGTGGGCGCCGTGGACGGCCCCTGATCCGGAAAGGTCACCTCGGCCGGCTGACGGATAATCTGATCGACCCGCGCGGCGGAGGCGATAACCTGTCCCATATGCTGGAACGCCCCGGCCACCGGCGCCAGCGCTTCAAAGGCGGCCAGCGCGGCGAAGACGAACAGGGCAATCAGCGCGCCGGGCCGGGCATCGCCGCCAATGCCCGCCGCGGCCAGCCATAACATCAGGGTGACCGTCAGTCCGCTGCATAAAATCATCAGCGCCTGAGACAGTCCGGTGAGATTGGCCTGCTGTCGCTGGCGCGTCAGCCAGCGCGTTTCCAGCTGCGCCAGCCGCTGACGCGCCGCCGACAGCGCGCCGAAGACGGTCAGTTCCGCCTGCCCCTGTAGCCAGGTGGTCAACTGGATGCGATATTGCGCCCGTAACGCCGTCAGATCCTCTCCGATGCGCCGTCCGGCCCGATAAAACGCCACCGGCAGCAGCAGTAACAGCGTCAGCATAATGGCGCATAATGTCAGCGCCAGCGACGGGTCCAGCCAGCTTAGTCCGTAGGTGACGATCAGAATAACCAGCAGGGCGCCGACCATCGGCGAAATCACGCGCAGGTATAAATGGTCGAGCGTATCCACGTCGGCCACCAGCCGGTTCAGCAGCTCCGCCTGGCGAAACCGGGCGATAGCGCCGGGAGAGAGCGGCAGAATACGCGCAAAGGTAAATACGCGCAGCTGTTGCAGCACGCGGAATGTGGCGTCGTGGCTGACCAGCCTTTCCGCATAGCGGCCCGCGGTGCGGGTAATCGCCGCGCCTCTGACGCCCGCCGCCGGCAGCATATAGTTAAAGGTATATAATCCGGCGACGCCCGCCAAAGACGCGGCGGCCAGAAACCACCCGGACAGCGCCAGCAGCCCGATGCTGGCCAGCATCGTGGCAATGGCTAAAATAATGCCCAGACTCAGGCGCCAGATATGGCGCCGATAGAGGCGCAGAAAGGGTTTTAACACCTGTAGCGTTGTTACTCGCGACATCTTATAGCTCTCCCTGACGTTGCGCCATCAGTTGCGCAAAGGCGCCGGATTGCGCGCTGAGCGTGCGGTAATCCCCCCGTTGCACCAGCCGGCCCTGTTGCATCACCCATATGGCGTCGTAATCAAGCGTGTCGTTCAACTGATGGGTGACCAGCAGCGTGGTCTGCCGACGGGACGCGGCGTTTAACGCCGCCATGACCCGCTGCTCGCTGTGCGCATCCAGGCTGGCGGCGGGTTCGTCGAGCAGCAGCAGCCCGCACGGATTGATCAACGCCCGGGCAACCGCCACGCGCTGCGCCTGTCCCACGGAGAGACGCGCCGCGCCGTCGCCGATGGGCGTATCCAGCCCCTGCGGCAGCTGAGACAGAAATTCATGCACGTGCGCCCGCTCAACGGCCTGCTGCAACTCATCCTCGGTTGCCTGAGGTTTCCCCAGTAAGATATTGTCCCGCAGGCTTTGTTCCGGCAAATGGGGGTTTTGGCCCACCCAGCTTAACCGGCGGCGCCATGACGCAGGCGAGAGCGTATTCAGCTCGATATCGTTAACGGTAAGGGAGCCGCGGTAGGGCAGGAAACCAAGCAGCGCATTCAGCAGCGAGCTTTTCCCCGCGCCGCTGACGCCCACCAGGGCGATACGCTGGCCCGCCGCCGCGCTGAACGTCAGCGGCTGAGTCAGCGGGGTGCCGTCGGGCGCCAGGATGACCAGATCGGTCGCCTGGATGGCGATGGCGCCCTGGTCGCTGAATTCACGCTCGCCGGCGCCCACGCTTTCGCCTTGCGCCGTCAGAAAGGCCACCAGCGACTCCGCCGCGCCGACGGCCTGGGCCTTGGCGTGATAAAAGGTGCCGAGTTCGCGCAGCGGCTGGAAGAATTCAGGCGCAAGAATCAGCACCAGGAAGCCGGCGAACAGGGTTACGCCCGCGCCGTAATGGCCGAAATTGAGTTCTCCCAGATAAGAGAAGCCAAAGTAAACCGCCACCACGGCGATGGAAATGGAGGCGAAAAACTCCAGTACCCCGGAGGAAAGGAAAGCCATGCGCAACACTTCCATGGTGCGGCGGCGAAAATCCTCGGACGCCCTGCTGATTTGCTCGGTTTCCGCGCGGCCGCGATTGAACAGACGCAGGGTTTCCAGTCCGCGCAGGCGATCGAGAAAATGTCCGCTCAGGCGCGCCAGCGCCAGGAAATTACGCCGGTTGGCGTCGGCCGCTCCCATGCCGACCAGCGCCATAAACAGGGGGATCAGGGGGGCGGTGAGCAACAGAATAAGACCCGCCGTCCAGTTAATCGGAAAAATGGCGATCAGAATAAGCAGCGGGATCAGCGCGGCCAGATACATCTGGGGAAGATAGCGGGAATAGTAGTCCTGCATATCTTCAACCTGTTCCAGAATGATGGTCGCCCAGCTTCCGGCCGGTTTTCCCTGAATCCAGGCCGGGCCCAGCTGCTGTAGCCTGTCCAGCACCAGCTTGCGGATTTGCTGGCGCACCGCCTGCCCGCACAGAAAACCCACGCGCTCCCGCAGCAGGCTGTTCAACGCCCGCAGCACAAAGGCGGCGATCAGCAGCAGAAACGGCGTGAGCAGGGCTTCGCGCGGCGTATGATCGATAATCAAGGCGTGCAGCAGGGCGGCCAGCAGCCATGCCTGCGCCACAATCAGCACCCCGCTGAGGAAACCGAGCAGCAGCGAAAGCCTTAGCCAGCGCTGCGCCCGTTTGCTTTGTTGCTTCAGCCAATGCGTGAGTTCTTGCTGTCTGGTTTGTTTCATCAGATACCAGGCCGTAATGTGTATGGAGGGTTGCGATGGAAAATAACGCTGACATAACCGGTGGTTAACAATATGCTCTTCCCATGCTCAGAATGCCGACATGTTACCGCGGCGGGAGCAGGGTGCAAACGATAAAGGCGGGGGGCGATCAATTTTTGCGCGACGCAAGGGGGAAAACGCCGATCCGGGACGGCGGGAGCGTCCCGGATGGCAACGGCGCGTTATTTGGCGGCGGTTAACCCGTCCAGATAACGTTCGGCGTCAAGCGCCGCCATGCAGCCCGTTCCGGCGGAGGTGATGGCCTGACGGTAAATGTGATCCATTACATCGCCGGCGGCAAAGACGCCGGGAATGCTGGTCTGGGTGGCATTGCCGTGAATACCGGACTGTACCTTGATATAGCCGTTCTCCAGCTCCAGCTGACCGCCGAAAACCGCGGTGTTGGGGCTATGGCCGATGGCGATAAATACGCCGGCCAGCTCCAGCTCTTCGGCGGCGTCGGTACGGGTATCGCGCAGGCGCACGCCGGTTACGCCCATCTGGTCGCCGAGGACTTCGTCAAGCGTACGGTCGGTATGCAGAATGATATTGCCGTTTTCCACCT
Organism: Brenneria tiliae; assembly: GCF_023347575.1. Taxonomy (NCBI): domain Bacteria; kingdom Pseudomonadati; phylum Pseudomonadota; class Gammaproteobacteria; order Enterobacterales; family Pectobacteriaceae; genus Brenneria; species Brenneria tiliae. The sequence goes on from NZ_JAKPCB010000103.1 coordinate 187,815, forward strand.
TGTCCATCAGCCGGTCGATAAGGATTTTCTCCGAACGGAAACTGTCGCGGCGGTGAATCAGATGCACCTCGGCGGCGATGTTGGAGAGATACAGCGCCTCCTCAACGGCGGTATTGCCGCCGCCGACCACGGCGACTTTCTGGTTGCGATAGAAGAAACCGTCGCAGGTGGCGCAGGCGGACACCCCTTTCCCCTTGAAAGCCTCTTCGGAGGGCAGCCCCAGATAGCGCGCGGACGCGCCGGTGGCGATAATCAACGCATCGCAGGTATATTCGTCGCTGTCGCCGAAAAGACGAAACGGGCGGGTTTGCAGATCGACGCGCTGAATATGGTCGAAGACAATCTCGGTATTGAATTTTTCCGCGTGCGCCTGCATGCGCTCCATCAGCAGCGGCCCGGTCAAGCCTTCCGCATCGCCAGGCCAGTTTTCCACTTCGGTGGTGGTGGTCAACTGACCGCCTTTCTCCATCCCGGTAATGAGCACCGGATGTAAATTCGCCCGTGCGGCATAAACCGCAGCCGTGTAGCCAGCCGGGCCAGAGCCCAGAATCAATAACTTATGGTGTTTAACGGTACTCATGAGTTCCTCATTTCACGATGACGGACATATGGGGGTGATTGTAAGGAAATTACCTGAGTAAAAAAAGCGTGTGGCGAAGTTGTTAGCTATTTGTTTAATCGTTAATGTTTATGGCCGCGGTAAGTTGCTGATAGATCAGTCGCATTGATAAGTAAAATGACTGAAAGCGCCTGAGAATCCGCCTCCGGCTTATTTAATCTGGTACTTTCTTCTGATTTTATTTGTTTTGCTTTGACAATCAGCTGTGCTTTTGCGAAAACATCTGGGTAAGAGGAAATTTTTTGTATGTGAATAGTCAAAAGCTCGGTTTTTTATTCGTCGCCTGTCTGGCTGGTTGCGCCACGGATAAATCGTTTTTGCCTGGTGTAACACGTTTACCACCGCGCAGGACGATGACGGATAGCGACGAAAAGAGCGTGATTTTTGCTATGCAATATAGGCAACGGGTGTTCTTTAGGGCGGCTCTGAGACATTGAAGTTGGTCGGAGTGTAGCAGGTTCAGGGAAGAGTGAAGAGAGACAATAATAATGGTAGATACTAAAAAACGGCCAGGAAAAGATCTCGATCGTATCGATCGCAACATCCTGAACGAACTGCAAAAAGACGGTCGTATTTCCAATGTCGAGCTTTCCAAACGGGTGGGATTATCACCAACGCCCTGTCTGGAGCGCGTGCGTCGTCTGGAGCGACAGGGTTTTATTAACGGCTATACCGCGCTGCTCAATCCGCATTATCTGGATGCCTCGCTGCTGGTTTTCGTTGAAATAACGCTGAACCGCGGAGCGCCCGATGTGTTTGAACAGTTTAATTCGGCGGTGCAGAAGCTGGAAGAAATTCAGGAGTGTCATCTGGTTTCCGGCGATTTTGACTACCTGTTGAAAACCCGGGTGCCGGATATGTCCGCCTATCGCAAGCTGCTGGGCGAGACGCTGCTTCGACTGCCGGGGGTGAACGATACCCGCACCTATGTGGTGATGGAAGAAGTGAAACAAAGCAATCGTCTGGTGATTAAAACCCGATAAACCCATGGGTGCAAAACCCGATAAATTCAGCTACACTCCTGTGAATTTATACAGTTTCAGCGCCGGGAACCCTCGGCGTTTTGTCATAAACCTTTACAGGCCCTGGAGAGACGCTTGAGCCAGGAATATACAGAAGATAAAGAAATTACCCTGAGAAAACTCAGCGGTACCCGTCGTTTGCTAGAAGCGATTTTGATCGTGGTGGCGCTTTTTGCCGTTTATCTTGGCGTCGCGGTACTCAGTTTTAGTCCTTCCGATCCCAGTTGGTCGCAAACCGCGTGGCATGAACCCATTCACAACGTCGGCGGGGTGGCGGGAGCCTGGCTGGCGGATACCCTGTTTTTCATTTTCGGCGTGCTGGCCTATGCCATTCCGCCGATTATGCTATGTCTGTGCTGGTCGGCTTTCCGCCATCGCGATAGCCAAAACGCCATCGACTATTTCACCTTTTCGCTGCGCCTGATCGGCACGCTGGCGTTGATTCTGACCTCCTGCGGCCTGGCGGCGTTGAATATCGACGACCTCTACTATTTTGCCTCCGGCGGCGTATTGGGCAGCCTGTTGAGCAGCTCGATGATTCCCCGTTTTAACAGCATGGGCGCCACGCTGATCCTGCTGTGCGTCTGGGCGGCCGGCTTAACGCTGTTTACCGGCTGGTCGTGGTTGACCATTGCCGAAAAAATCGGCGCCGCGGTGCTGGGCTGCCTGACGTTTATGTCCAATCGCTCGCGCAGCGATAGCGCGCCGGAGGCCGACGCCTTTGACGAGCGGCAGCATCCGTCCGTAACGGCCACGGCGGCGAGCGATGATGACGTCCTATTTTCCGCGCCCTCGATAACCGAAGCCGTTGCCAATACCGCTTCGCCAGGGGAGGAGGGCGATCGGCCGCCGTCCGCTCCGGCGACGGCCGGCCGGCCGGCGGTGCCGGAACAGCCCGCCGCCCCGCAGCAAATCGACGCGGCTTCAACGCTCAACCCGCCGCTCTATTCGTTTGAGGTTCCGGATTCCGTCTCCGCACGTGACGGCAACGCCGATGCGTATCATCCCTCCGGCAGCGCCGACATGCCGCCGATCGCCCAACCGCAGGTGGCGCATCCCATCGATCGGCCATCCCACGGCGGACAGTCCGCCACGCCGGAGGCGACCGAGACGGCGTTCAGGGCCAATACGACGTTTACGCCGGCCTTTAGCGCCGACGGCGACGACAATCCGCAGGTAAAACAGGGCGTCGGGCCGGAGTTGCCGCGTCCGAATCCGGTGCGCATTCCCACTCGGCGCGAGCTGGCCTCATACGGCATCAAACTGCCGTCCCAGCGTCTGGCGGAACAGCAGGCCAGGGCTCAGGAGCAGGGCGATACGGCTAACCAGGATATGGCGCCCGGCGACGAGGATATCGCTCAGCAGGAAGCCGCGTTACAGCGGGCGTATCTCGAACAGCAGCGTCAGCGTTACGGGGAAGAGTATCTTGAGCGGGAAGAGGAAGAAAACCAGTTAATACAGGCGCAGCTGGCGAAAGATTTTGCCGCGCAGCAGCAGGCCCGTTACGGCGCGGCGGATGAGCATATTCCGCAGCCGCATCAGCCGGCGCCGGGCCGCGACGTCTTGTCCGATGCGCCGTCGGGCGGCCAGGCGCTCGGTTTTTCTCCCCTGGCCGATCTGGTTGACGACGGCCCTGTCGAACCCTTATTTACCTTATCGGGGGCCGATGCGCCGTCGCCGGATGATGATGACGCGGCCGATGCCGCCCCGTACCGGCAGCATGCCTCGGCGGCCGGCCCCGAAGCCGCGTCGCAGGAGAAGCGAGCTGAGCCTGCCGCCCGTCAGCCGATAATGGATAGCCTGATCCACCCGTTCCTGATGCGTAACGACCAGCCGCTGCACAAGCCCACCACGCCGTTGCCCACGCTGGATTTATTGACGCCGCCGCCGGAAAGCGAAGCGCCGGTGGATAGTTTCGCGCTGGAGCAGACCGCGCGGCTGATTGAGGCGCGTCTGAGCGATTACCGGGTAAAAGCGGAGGTGGTCGATCATTTTCCCGGACCGGTGATTACCCGCTTTGAGCTGGATCTGGCGCCGGGGGTAAAAGCGGCGCGTATCTCCAATCTGTCGCGCGATCTGGCGCGTTCGCTGTCGGTGGTGGCGGTGCGTATTGTGGAGGTGATCCCGGGCAAACCCTATGTGGGGCTGGAATTACCCAATAAACATCGTCAAACCGTGTATCTGCGGGAGGTGCTGGACTGCGCCAAGTTCCGCGATAATACGTCGCCGCTGGCCATCGTGCTGGGTAAGGATATCGCCGGGCAGCCGGTGGTGGCCGATCTGGCGAAGATGCCCCACCTGCTGGTGGCCGGCACCACCGGCTCCGGTAAATCCGTCGGCGTCAACGCGATGATCATCAGCATGCTGTATAAGGCGACGCCGGACGAAGTGCGCTTTATCATGATCGACCCGAAAATGCTGGAACTCTCCGTCTATGAGGGGATTCCGCATCTGCTGACGGAAGTGGTCACCGATATGAAAGACGCGGCTAACGCCCTGCGCTGGTGCGTGGGCGAAATGGAACGCCGCTATAAGCTGATGTCGGCGCTGGGGGTGCGTAACCTGTCCGGCTATAACGAACGGGTTATGGAAGCGAATGCGATGGGGCGTCCAATCCCCGATCCGTTCTGGAAGCCGGGCGACAGTATGGATATGACGCCGCCGGTGCTGGAAAAACTGCCTTATATCGTGGTCCTGGTGGATGAATTCGCCGATCTGATGATGGCCGTGGGCAAAAAGGTTGAAGAGCTTATCGCCCGTCTGGCGCAGAAAGCGCGCGCCGCCGGCATCCATCTGGTATTGGCGACCCAGCGGCCGTCGGTGGATGTGATTACCGGCCTGATCAAGGCCAATATTCCGACGCGTATCGCCTTTACCGTATCCAGTAAAATCGACTCGCGTACCATTCTTGACCAGGGCGGCGCCGAATCGCTGCTGGGGATGGGGGATATGCTGTATATGGCGCCCAACTCGTCGATACCGGTGCGGGTGCACGGCGCTTTTGTCCGCGATCAGGAAGTTCATGCGGTGGTGCAGGATTGGAAAGCCCGCGGGCGGCCCCAATATATTGATAGCATTGTCAGCGGCGGTGACGACGGCGAAGGGGGAAGCCTCGGGCTGGATGGGGATGAAGAGCTCGATCCGCTGTTCGACCAGGCGGTGGCCTTTGTGGTGGAGAAACGCCGGGCCTCCATTTCCGGCGTGCAGCGCCAGTTCCGCATCGGCTACAACCGCGCGGCGCGCATCGTGGAGCAGATGGAGGCGCAGGGCATCGTCAGCTCTCCCGGTCATAACGGCAACCGCGAGGTGCTGGCTCCGCCGCCCATGGAGTAACCTGATAAGGGCTGCGAGTGCAGCCCTTATGCAAAGAAGCGTAAAAGCCGCAATTAGCAGACAATTCACCTATCGCTCCCGGAGTGGGTTCAGCTACAGTATTCACCATTCGAAGCGTCTATTTTTTTCACAACAACGGCTGTGATATCAGGAAATTCAAAGGATTTTTGTATGATGAAAAAATGGTTGGTAGCCGGTTGTTTACTATCGGGAATAATATCAACGACGGCGCAGGCCGACGCGGCCGGCGATCTGCAGGGCCGGCTCAGCAAAGTGAACAGTTTTCACGCCAGTTTCAGCCAGACGGTGACCAGCGCCGATGGCGCGGCGGTGCAGGAAGGCGAAGGGGAGCTGTGGCTGAAACGCCCCAATTTATTTAACTGGCAAACCACGTCGCCGGACGAAAGCGTGCTGGTGTCCGACGGCAAAACGCTGTGGTTTTACAACCCGTTCGTCGAGCAGGTTACCGCCACCTGGCTAAAAGATGCGACCGGTAATACGCCCTTTATGCTGATTACCCGCAACGACGCCAGCGACTGGCGTCAATATGACGTGAGGCAAAAAGGCGATGACTTTGAGCTGACGCCCAAGTCCGCCAACGGCAATCTTAAACAGTTCGCCATCAGCGTTACCGCCAGCGGTACCATCAAGAAGTTCACCGCCACGGAGCAGGACGGCCAGCGTAGTACCTATGTGCTGAAGAATCAGCAAAACAGCGCGGTTGATTCAGCGAAATTTACGTTTACTCCGCCGCAAGGCGTGGCGTTGGACGATCAGCGTCAGTGAGGTCCGGGTGAGTAATCTGTCGCTTGATTTTTCCCGTAACGAATTCCAGCCGCTGGCCGCGCGTATGCGGCCGGCGACGCTGGATCAGTATATCGGCCAGCAGCACCTTCTGGGCGCCGGCAAGCCTTTGCCGCGCGCGATCGAGGCCGGGCAACTCCACTCCATGATCCTTTGGGGGCCGCCGGGAACCGGGAAAACCACGCTGGCGGAGTTAATCGGCCATTACGGGCAGGCGGACGTCGAGCGGATTTCGGCGGTCACCTCGGGAATTAAGGAAATTCGCGAGGCGATTGAACGGGCGAGGCAAAACCGCAATGCCGGGCGCCGGACGATTTTATTCGTCGATGAAGTCCACCGCTTCAATAAAAGCCAGCAGGATGCGTTTTTACCGCATATTGAAGACGGCACCATCACCTTTATCGGCGCAACCACCGAAAACCCCTCTTTCGAACTCAACTCGGCGCTATTGTCCCGCGCCCGCGTCTATTTGCTGAAAGCGCTGACGGCGGAAGATATTGAGCAGGTGCTGCAACAGGCGATGAATGACCGCGAGCGCGGATATGGCGGGCAAAATATCGTCCTGCCGGACGATACCCGGCGCATGCTGGCGGAGTTGGTCAGCGGTGATGCCCGCCGTGCGCTGAACAGCCTGGAAATGATGGCGGACATGGCCGAGGTCGACGCGCAGGGCGTACGTACGTTAACCTCGGACTTGCTTAAGGAAGTCTCCGGCGAACGCAGCGCCCGCTTTGATAATAAAGGCGACCGCTATTACGACCTGATCTCGGCGCTGCACAAGTCGGTAAGAGGCTCCGCGCCCGATGCCGCGCTGTACTGGTATGCGCGCATCATTACCGCCGGGGGGGATCCGCTCTACGTTGCCCGCCGTCTGCTGGCGATTGCGTCCGAGGACGTCGGCAATGCCGATCCCCGGGGGATGCAGGTGGCGATCGCCGCCTGGGACTGCTTTACCCGCGTCGGTCCGGCGGAGGGGGAGCGGGCGATTGCGCAGGCGATCGTCTATCTGGCCTGCGCGCCGAAAAGCAACGCGGTTTATACCGCCTTTAAGGCCGCCATGCAGGACGCGCGCGACCAGCCCGATTATGACGTTCCCGAGCATCTGCGCAATGCCCCGACCCGCCTGATGAAAGAGATGGGCCTGGGCGCGGAATACCGCTACGCCCATGATGAGCCCAACGCCTACGCGGCCGGCGAGAACTATTTCCCGCCCGAAATGGCCGCGGCGCGCTATTACATTCCATCGGCGCGCGGGCTCGAAGGTAAAATCGGCGAAAAGCTGGCCTGGCTTGCCGACCAGGATAAAAATAGCCCGACAAAACGCTACCGCTGAACTAAGCGTTGCGGTAAGGTTAGCGGGATAATTTCTGACACCCGGCCGCGTAACACGGGCCGCGTACGACAACCTTTCATTTGATAATCATAAGCACAGGATTAGCATGCTCGATCCCAATTTACTGCGTAATGAGCTAGACGCAGTCGCCGAAAAACTACAGGCTCGCAGAGGTTTTACACTGGATGTCGACACCCTGCGTAAGCAGGAAGAACGCCGTAAGGTATTACAGGTAGAAACCGAAAATCTACAGGCGGAACGTAATTCCCGCTCGAAAGAGATCGGCGCGGCAAAAGCCCGCGGTGAAGATATCGAGCCGTTGCGCCGTGAAGTCAACGCGTTGGGCGAGAAACTGGATGCGGCTAAATCCGAGCTGGACCGGTTGCAAAATGAAATCCGCGATGTGGCGCTGACGATCCCCAATTTGCCGGATGATTCCGTACCTCTCGGCAAGGACGAACGCGACAACCAGGAGGTCAGCCGTTGGGGAGAACCCCGCAGGTTCGATTTCCCGGTACGCGACCACGTGGAGATCGGCGAGATGGCCGACGGCGTTGATTTCGCCGCCGGGGCGAAATTGGCCGGCGCGCGTTTTGTGGTGATGAAAGGGCAGATAGCCCGCCTGCATCGCGCGCTCTCCCAGTTTATGCTGGATCTGCACACCCAGCAGCACGGCTACCAGGAAGCCTATGTTCCCTACCTTGTTAACCAGGCGACCCTGTACGGCACCGGCCAACTGCCTAAATTCGGCGAAGACCTGTTTCATACCAAACCGTTAAGCGAGGAAGCGGATACCAGCAACTACGCGCTGATCCCTACCGCGGAGGTTCCGCTGACCAATCTGGTGCGCGACGAAATTCTGGACGAAGCGGCGCTGCCGCTGAAAATGACGGCGCATACGCCGTGTTTCCGTTCGGAAGCGGGCTCCTACGGCCGCGATACCCGCGGTTTGATTCGTATGCACCAGTTCGATAAGGTCGAACTGGTGCAGATTGTTCGTCCGGAAGACTCCATGCAGGCGCTGGAGGAATTAACCACCCACGCTGAAACCGTATTGCAATTGCTGAAATTGCCGTACCGCAAAGTCCTGCTGTGCACCGGCGATATGGGATTTGGTTCCAGCAAGACCTACGATCTGGAAGTGTGGCTGCCGGCGCAGGACACCTACCGCGAGATCTCCTCCTGTTCCAATATGTGGGATTTCCAGGCGCGCCGCATGCAGGCGCGCTGCCGCGGCAAAACGGATAAGAAAACCCGCCTGGTCCATACGTTGAATGGTTCGGGGCTGGCGGTAGGCCGCACCCTGGTGGCGGTGCTGGAAAACTATCAGCAGGCGGACGGTCGCGTGGCGATCCCCGAAGTCCTGCGCCCCTATATGGGCGGCGTGGAATTTATCGGCTGATACCGTAAAAAGCGCCTGAGGGCGCTTCAGAGCGTTGACAAAGTAGCTATTGGTAATAGCCGTCATCCCCGCGCAGGCGGGGATCTCAGCAACACCGAACCGCTTGCGGAAGCAGGTCCCCGCATACTGCCGCGGGGATGACCGGTGGTAGTATTCGGGGATAACTATTTCGATGTGGAGTTCGTCATCACTCTTAAGCGCCTGAGGGCGCTTTTTTTAATGCGTTAGTACGGCAATATTTTTTCATCAAGAAAATACTTTTCCCCTCCTTACGACGGCGTTTTGATTATATTCCCCGACAAAATTTATTTAAAATCATTGTGGTAGGTATCAACCCCGCCAGCGACTTATCCGTTTGGTTTTTTGTTTGATGAATTCTTTAAATCAATAAAGAAATAAACGGAATTAACGCATTTTATGCTGATTGACTTTTAAATACGCAGTGGCATGATGCGCTCATTCTTTCAAGTTGTTTGGTTATCCATTTAATTATGTCTGCTTACTCACGCCCAGTGCTGTTATTGCTCTGCGGCCTCCTGCTGCTGACCGTTAGTATCGCCGTACTGAATACGCTGGTACCGCTTTGGCTAAATTATCAGCAACTTCCGGTCTGGCAGGTGGGGCTTGTCGGGTCGTCCTATTTCGGCGGCAACCTGGTCGGGACTTTATTTGCAGGCAAACTAATCAGGCTCTACGGATTTAATCGCAGCTATTACTGCGCCGCCATTTTATTCGCGATAGCCTCTATTAGCCTGGGGATTTCTGTTGATTTCTGCAGCTGGTTATTCTGGCGTTTTCTCGCCGGCGTGGGGTGCGCGTTAATTTGGGTTACCGTGGAAAGCGCATTGCTGTGTACCGGAACCGCGGCGCAGAGAGGTCAACTTTTAGCCGCTTATATGATGGCGTATTACTTTGGCAGCGTAATAGGACAGTTATTGCTGAGTATATTGCCAACGGCGTTGCTGAGCGTTTTACCCTGGGCCGTGGCGTTGGTCATCCTGGCGATGCTGCCTCTGCTGTTTACTTATATTCCCGCGCCAATGAACCAGGAGAAAAACGTAAGCGTCTGGCAGATGCTGAAATACCGCAGCGCGCGGTTAGGCATCCACGGCTGCGTTATCTCCGGGGTTATTCTGGGATCGCTGTATGGGTTGATGCCGCTCTATCTTTCCCATCAGGGAATGAGCGATGCGCGGGTGGGATACTGGATGGCGCTGCTGATTAGCTCGGGCATTGTCGGTCAGTGGCCCGTCGGACGCCTGGCCGACCGGTATGGCCGTCTGCTGGTGCTGCGGGTGCTGGTTTTCGCCGTTATTGTCGGCTGTCTCGCCATGCTGAGCATCAGCAATTTTGCGCTGGCGCCGGCACTGTTCGTGCTGGGATGCTCAGGTTTTACGCTTTATCCCGTCGCCATGTCGTGGGCGTGTGAAAAAGTTCGCCCCGATGAGTTAATCGCCATGAATCAGGCGCTATTGCTGAGTTATACGCTCGGCAGCCTGTGCGGGCCCGGCCTGGCGGCGGTGTTGATGCAGACCTATTCGGATCGGCTGCTGTTTGTGCTGATCGCCTTGGTTTCATTGTACTATCTGGTCATGCTGCTGAAGAAAGCCGATCACCATCCCAAGCCATTTGCCGCGGCCTGAGTTATGGCTGCAAACCGGCCAGCGAGCTCTCGCCGGCTTCGACCATATCATTCCACAAAGCCTCGGCAACGGGGCTTAACCGCTGTTTGGCATTTCTGATGAGATAAAAAATACTGGTCAGTTTGAGCTCTTGCGGCGCAATAGCCGCAAGTTTTCCTTTCTCTACCCAGGGGGCTGTGTAATGGTCAGGAAGGAAGCCAATATGTGTGCCAGCCAGCAGAAGTAACAAACTTCCCTCAAGATGCCAGGCGGTTTGATGAAATCCCTGTTTTGCTACTGGTCCCAATTGCTTGCATATTTCATTGAAGGCATGTCCGCCAATCAGTAACCTTCGCGGATTAAGTTTTCCGGTTCGCCATTCTTGTTCAATTTTTTCAGCATCTTCTGCTATTGAGTAAAAAAAACTGTGCTCGATAAAAACAGGCTGGTAATAGATGTTTGTAGGGATATCGTCGGGTAATGCACTGAGAACGATATCAAGATTGCCATTTTTCAAACGCTCCATCAGAGGAATGTACTCTGTAATCTCAAGCTCTACATTGACCTCCGGTCCCTGGTCGTAGAGCATAGAGATCGCCTTCGACACGACGTTATTAGGATGGGTAGCTATATTATCCAGGCATCCCAGTTTTACTGTACCAATGAGCTGATGTTTGATTCGTGCCAATCGATGGGCAAAATCATCCAGCGTGGCAATAACCGCCTTGGCTTCCTGATAAACAACTTCCCCTTCGGTGGTCAAAGAGAAACCACCCCGGCCCCGTTCACAGAGCACCAGACCCAGCGTGTCTTCAAGGCGTGAAAGATAGTGGCTAAGTATCGGCTGGCTTAATCCCGTCGCCCCCTGAGCATTTGTAATTCCTTGTTTTTCAACTATTTTGCAGAAAAGTTTTAACCAGCGAATCTCCAGTTTATCCAAGCGCATAATCGTTCCTTCGGACACATAATATCTTTAAATGTTAACATCATAATATATCTGTATTAATCAATATAATTTCCCTTTACCTTATACGCACGTCACATACTAATGTGAGCGCCACGGGAAAAGCGTGGTTTTATGCGTCACACCAGGGTCTCTCTAATAAAAATGGCACCGTCAATTATTTGACCGTGCCATTTTGCTATACGGCATAATATAACCTCTATAAAATAGAATAAAGGCAGAGTAATTATTAGTTTGCTATTTAATGGAGGGTATATGTCGCAAGGGGAAACCGTACCAGAAGATGAATCGCAGACCCGGAAAATCTATGACTATGAATATGAAGCCGTACCGCCCGAGGCACGCAAGCGCTGGTACGTTATCGCCCTGATATGGCTGGCGATTGGTATTGATATTTCAGGTTTATTTCTCGGCGCTTTTTTAAGTTCCGGATTGCCTTTTGTACCGGCGATCGGCGCCACGCTAATTGGCTCGGCCCTGTTGGGAATACTGGCGGCATTATGCGCCAACGTCGGATATGGCTGCGGGCTATCCACCACCTTACTTGGTATCTCGGTATTTGGCCGCCTTGGCGGTAAACTGATTGGTATTTTTTCCGCCGTTTCCCTGCTGGGATGGTTTGCATTTCAGCTCGATTTCTTCGGTGTGATGCTGCAAAAGGCATTGATGCACTATCAATTAGCGCCCGGCCGTTTACCCATATTATTATTCGGTATGGCGCTGATGACGTTTACCGCTATTTGGGGCGTCAGGGCGCTGGGAAAACTGAGCGCATTTAGCGTACCGCTTATGTTGATACTGATTATCACAGGAGTGATGATCGCGGCCACCAGTCATTCCGTAGCGCCGGAGAGGGTAATTAAATCACCGATCGGTATGGGGACGGCCATTTCCTATGTTATCTCTATCTGGATTGTTGCTGCCGTGATGTCCCCGGATATTGCCCGTTATGCTAAAACCCGGAAAGATGCGATATTGGGGGCGGGTGTCGGTTTTTTCCTCGGAAACAGCTCTACGATACTTGTGGCATTGGTGTTGACCCACATGGTCGGCAGTGATGACCTTGTTGAGGTTTTTTTCAGTATAGGGCTGGGATTGTCAGCTATTTTAGTGTTGGTCTTTGCTCAATGGACGACCAACAGCTCTAATCTTATCTCTGCATCTTTAGGGATATCTGTCGTTATCAGGTCGCTTTCTCGCCCTGTGTTGGTTGTTCTAATGGCTATTGTAGGCTTAATCCTTTCTTACAATGGTATGATTAATAACTTCACCAATTTCTTATCGCTACTGGGGGTGCTTATCTCACCTATCGCGGGTGTTTACCTTATCGAATACTATTTTCTCGACTCGCCCAATTTGAAACAAGATGTATCTCTATCTTCGGCCCTTAATCTTCCGGCAGTTATTGCCTGGGGCAGCGGTGGAGTAGTCAGTTTATTCACATCTCCCGATTTTTTAGGCGTGTTTACTATTAGTACTATACCGGCATTAGACGGGACATTCGTCAGTATGGCGGCATACATTTTTTTGCATAAATTTCTACCACAGCACAGAAACTGATGAACCCTGGTTCTGTAAAGTGATGGCCATAGCAACTGGATAAATAATGCTCTGTTATATTGACGATGAAATGATCGATGATATTGCACTTGGTGCGGCTATTCTCGGTACGGGAGGCGGTGGAGATCCTTATATTGGCTCTCTAATCGCTAAACATGCATTGCGACAAGGTATGAAGGTTCCTGTTTTAAGTCTGGATGACGTAGATGATGATGATCTGTTTATTCCATGCAGCACCGTTGGCGCGCCTACCGTTGCAATTGAAAAGATTATTTCACTACGTCAGGTGACGCTGGCATTTGAAAAAATGGAGCAAGCATTAGCGCAATCTGCTGCCGGAACTTTTCCCATTGAAGTCGGCGGTATCAATTCGTTAATACCCTTTATTATTGCTGCTCAAAAAGGTTTACCCGTCATTGACTGCGATGCGATGGGGCGCGCTTTCCCGGAAGCGCAAATGGTGACGTTTTTTCTCGATGGTTTACCCTCGGCGCCCAATACGCTGGCCGATGAGAAAGGCAATTCGGTGATCCTGAATCCTATCGACGGTATCTGGTCCGAGCGTTTATCCCGGGCCATCACCGAACAGATGGGGGCCGCCTGCGCCATGTGCGACTACCCGTTAAGCGGCAGGCAGCTGAAGCAGAGCGCGATTAAAGGAACCCTGACGCTGGCCGAAAATATAGGCAAAACCCTACGCCAGGCTCACCGCTCGGGAAGCAATGCGGTTCAGGCCTTACTTCCGCTATTGCGTGCGCACATTATCGCCGCGGGAAAAATCACTGACGTCGACCGCCGCACCACCGGCGGCTTTGCCCGCGGCAAGGTGGTGCTTGAAGGCATCGGCGGCTCGAAGGGCGAAAGGTTTACCGTGCTTTTTCAGAACGAGCTATTGCTGGCTTATCGCTCCTCCGAGACCGCCGCGCCCACCCAGGATAATCTGCTGGCCGTGGTGCCGGATTTGATTTCGATACTGGACGCTGAAACCGGGCGTCCCATCATTACCGAGCAGCTGCGCTACGGGCAGCGAGTGGCGGTCATTGCCTATCCGTGTAATGAAAAGTGGCGCACGGCCAAAGGGCTGGAGGTTGTCGGACCGGGTTATTTCGGCTATCCGGTACGCTATGTGCCAATCGAGCGGCTTGCGAGTCGCTGAGGTCTATCATGTCTGGTAAAAATGATTACCGCCTCGGCGTTGACGTCGGCGGCACCAACACCGACGCCGCCATTCTGGATGCGGATCTTCGGTGCGTCGCCACGGCCAAGTTCCCTACCAGCGATGATATCTGCAGCGGCATTGTACGGGTTATCGCCCGGGTACTGGAGTTGTCCGGCGTTCGGCCGCGGGACATTCGTTATGCCATGCTTGGCACCACGCAATGCACCAATGCCATCGTCGAGCGCAAAGGGCTGAATCGGGTGGGGCTGTTAAGGCTCAGCTTACCCAGCAGCGACGGCGTTCCTCCGCTGTTTGACTGGAGCGACGAGTGGCATCAAACCCTCGGCCCGCACTTCTACCAGCTGCATGGCGGCTATGAGTTCGACGGCAAAGAAATTCATGGCGTTATTTTTGATGAGGTGATGGCCGCCTGTGAAAAAATGCGCGGGGAGGTCGATAGCGTCGCCGTGTGCGGGGTGTTCTCTCCGGTGAACGGCGCTCAGGAACAGAGGGTCGCCGACTGGATCGGCGCCGCCCTGCCGGATGTTTCGCTGTCGCTCTCCCATCGAATCGGCAATATCGGCCTGCTGGAAAGAGAAAACGCCACTATTCTCAACGCCGCGCTACAGCGCACCGCACGGCGCTTTGTCGATGGTTTTATCCAGGCGCTGTCCCATCATGGCATCAGGGCCACGCCCTTTTTCGGCCAAAACGACGGCACGCTGATGTCTGAAAGCGCGGTCAAGCAGTATCCCATCCTGACGATGGCCTGCGGCCCGACCAACTCTATTCGCGGCGCCTGTCACCTGTCGGGGCTGGACAATGCCTTGATCGTTGATGTCGGCGGCACCACCACGGATATCGGCGTGCTGGTGAATGGCTTTCCGCGCGAGTCGGCCATTGCGGTGGAAGTGGGGGAGATCCGCACCAACTTCAGAATGCCGGATATCGTTTCCATCGGCATCGGGGGCGGCACCTGCGTGCGTCAGGATAGCGCAGGCAATGTCATCCTGGGCCCCGATAGCCTGGGCTACCGTCTGTTACAGCAGGGGGTGAGCTTTGGCGGCGACACCTTGACCTTAAGCGACGTGGCGATGCAACTGGATGCCGGCCGCTGGCCCACGGAGCTTACCGCGGCGCTGCCGGCGCTGGATGCGGCGCTTTGCCGGCAGGCGTACCGGAAAATGATTCAGCGGGTTGAAGACGCCATTGACCGTATGAAATCATCCGCCGGCAGCGTTGCGGCGGTCCTGGTCGGCGGGGGAAGCATTTTGCTGCCGGATACCTTGTCCGGCATCAGCCGGGTGATTCGTCCGCACAACTTTGATGCCGCCAATGCCGTCGGCGTCGCCCTGGGGCTGGTGGGGGCCCAGATCGATAAGGTGGTTAAAATGTCGGAAGGCGACCGCGATCGCATAAGGCTGGAACTACAGCGGCAAACCGTCGCGCTGGCGGAGCAGACGGGCGCGCTGCCGGGCAGCGTGGCGATCGTTGATTATCAGGAGATCCCCCTGGCTTATTTGCCGGGAAACGCGGTGCAGGTGAAGATAAAAGCGGCAGGGCGGCTGGCGTAACGGCCGCCCGTCAGTATGCCGGAGCTTATGGCGCCGCCGGCGGGATCAGTAGATCACTTTATGGCCGTAGCCTTCAAGAATGGACTTCACGCGATCCATGATCTCCGCCGTCGGCGGTTTCACGCCGTCCAGCTTGTATTCCTCGCCCATGGCTATCCACTTATGCTTACCGAGCTCGTGATAAGGGAGCAGTTCGATTTTTTCGATATTCGACATGTCTTTGGTGAACTCGCCGAGCAGATGCGCGGACTTGTCGTCGTCGGACCAGCCGGGAACCACCACGTAGCGAATCCAGGTGCGCTGGTTGCGTTTGGCCAGATAGCGGGCAAAGTCGAGCGTGCGATGATTGGACACGCCGACCAGGTTCTGGTGGACGTCATCATTCATCTGCTTCAGATCGAGCATCACCAGATCGCTGACGTCCAGCAGTTCATCAATCACCGGATCGTAACGGCGCACAAATCCGTTGGTATCGAGACAGGTGTTGATGCCTTCCTGATGGCAGGCGCGGAACCAGTCGCGTACGAATTCGGCCTGTAAAATCGCTTCCCCGCCCGAGGCGGTGACGCCGCCGCCGGAGGCGTTCATAAAATGGCGATAGGTCACCACTTCCTTCATCAATTCTTCCACCGTAATTTCCTTGCCGGCGTGGGTGTCCCAGGTATCGCGATTGTGGCAGTACAGGCAGCGCATCAGACAGCCTTGAAAAAAAACGATAAAGCGAATTCCGGGACCATCGACGGTTCCGCAGGATTCGAAAGAGTGGATGCGACCGATTACTGACATTGCAGGTGTTCTCCCGTTTGACCGAACAATAGCGGTCTTTATAAGCGCAGTCATAAAAACGGGCGGAATACCTGTCACAATCGGTGACAGCGCACACCACCCGGCCGATGCTGCGTCGAATCTGTTTTGCCAGCCATCCACGACGATATGGCGGGCTGGCAAAACAGGTTTACTCTCAGGTTAGCACTCCGCGCCCTGGAGTGAGAAAAAGGCCCCACTTACGTGGAGCCTTCATTTTACGCTTTTTCAGACAGTCAGGGAAATCAGATCGACTGGGTGAAAGTACGGGTGATGACGTCCTGCTGTTGTTCTTTGGTCAGTGAGTTGAAACGCACTGCATAGCCGGATACGCGAATGGTCAACTGCGGATATTTTTCCGGGTTTTCCATGGCGTCAAGCAGCATTTCACGGTTCATCACGTTGACGTTCAGATGCTGGCCGCCTTCAATGTTGGCCGTTTCATGGTGGAAGTAACCATCCATCAGGCCGGCAAGGTTGGCTTTACGCACGTCGTCATCTTTACCCAGCGCGTTCGGAACGATGGAGAAAGTATAGGAAATACCGTCTTTGGCGTAGGCGAACGGCAGTTTCGCCACCGAGGTCAGCGAGGCCACGGCGCCTTTCTGATCGCGTCCGTGCATCGGGTTGGCGCCCGGTCCGAACGGCGCGCCGGCGCGGCGACCGTCAGGCGTATTACCGGTTTTCTTACCATATACCACGTTGGAGGTGATGGTCAGAACCGACTGGGTCGGCGTGGCGCCGCGATAGGTATTCAGCTGCTGAATTTTCTTCATAAAACGTTCAACCAGGTCGCAGGCCAGTTCATCGACGCGCGGGTCGTTGTTGCCGAACTGCGGATATTCGCCTTCGATATCGAAGTCGACGGCCAGGCCGTCTTCGTCACGAATCGGTTTCACCTTGGCGTATTTGATGGCGGACAGGGAGTCGGCGGCAACCGACAGACCGGCGATGCCGCAGGCCATGGTACGGTAAACGTCGCGGTCGTGCAGCGCCATCAGCGACGCTTCGTAGCTGTATTTATCATGCATGTAGTGGATGATGTTCAGCGCGGTGACGTACTGTTTGGCCAGCCAGTCCATGAAGTGATCCATACGCTCCATCACTTCCTCGAAGTCCAGGTATTCGCTCTTGATCGGAGCGGATTTCGGACCCACCTGCATCTTCATTTTTTCATCCACGCCGCCGTTGATGGCATACAGCATGGTTTTCGCCAGGTTGGCGCGGGCGCCGAAGAACTGCATTTGCTTACCAACCACCATCGGGCTGACGCAACAGGCGATGGCATAGTCATCGTTGTTGAAGTCAGGACGCATCAGGTCGTCGTTTTCATACTGCAGGGAAGAAGTATCGATGGAGACTTTCGCGGCGTATTTCTTGAAGTTCAGCGGCAGTCTTTCGGACCACAGAATGGTCATGTTCGGTTCCGGCGACGGCCCCATGGTGTACAGGGTGTTCAGGAAACGGAAGCTGTTTTTGGTAACCAGCGTACGTCCGTCAAGACCCATGCCCGCCAGGGATTCGGTTGCCCAGATCGGGTCGCCGGAGAACAGTTCATCATATTCCGGCGTACGCAGGAAACGGACCATACGCAGTTTCATCACCAGATGGTCGACCAGTTCCTGAGCTTCTTCTTCGGTGATTTTACCGGCTTGCAGATCGCGTTCGAAGTAGATATCCAGGAAGGTGGATACGCGACCGAAGGACATCGCGGCGCCGTTCTGCGATTTAACCGCGGCCAGGTAGCCGAAGTAAGTCCACTGTACCGCTTCCTGCGCAGTGGTGGCGGGACCGGAAATATCGCAGCCGTATTTGGCGGCCATTTCCTTGATCTGGCCCAGCGCACGATGCTGTTCGGCGATCTCTTCGCGCAGACGGATGGTCGCTTCCAGATCTTCGCCGTTTTCCAGTTTGGATTGCAGGGAAGAGAACTGGGCGAACTTGTCTTTCATCAGGTAATCGATACCGTACAGCGCCACGCGGCGATAGTCGCCGATGATGCGGCCGCGGCCGTAGGCGTCGGGCAGACCGGTCAGCACGCCTGATTTACGACAGCGCAGGATGTCAGGGGTATAAACATCGAAAACGCCCTGGTTGTGTGTTTTACGGTATTCGGTGAAGATTTTTTTCAGTTGCGGATCCAACTGGCGATCGTACGCCTTGCAGGAGCTTTCAATCATCTTGATGCCGCCGAAGGGAATAAGCGCGCGTTTCAGCGGAGCTTCGGTTTGCAGACCGACGATTTTTTCCTGGCTTTGATTGATGTAGCCGGCATCGTGGGAGGTGATGGTCGCCGCCACGTTGGTATCGAAATCAACCGGCGCATGGGTGCGGTTTTCCAGTTTGACGCCTTCCATGACTTTATCCCACAGCGCGGTGGTCGCCGGGGTCGCGCCGGCGAGGAAAGATTCGTCACCTTCATACGGCGTGTAGTTTTTCTGAATGAAGTCACGAACGTTGACTCCATCCTGCCATTCACCTTTGCTAAAACCCTGCCATGCGCTGGCTAATTTTTCATTCAGATCGGTCATTTTACACCTACCTTTGATATGGATTTTTTTAAAACCCGACGTTGCGGCTGATTGCACCCTAGTGCTGGTCTCCGCCGCGCAAATAAATTACCCAATACGTTAAACCCACCAGTAAGCCTCCACCAATAATATTCCCTATCGTGACAGGGATAAGATTGCTTGTGATGAAATGACTAACGGTTAAATGTTCAAATTGAGAGGGCACCATTTCTATTGCCTGCCAGAATTCGGGGGCGGCAAAATTCTTGATTACGATCCCCATCGGAACCATAAACATGTTGGCGATACTGTGTTCAAAACCGCTGGCGACAAACATGGCGACCGGCAAAATCATCGCAAACATTTTGTCCGTCAGGGTTCGACCGGAATAACTCATCCACACGGCCAGGCATACCATCAGGTTTGCCAGAATTCCCAGGCACAGTGCCTCAACAAAAGTGTGCTCAAGTTTGTGATTGGCGGTTTGCAGAACGTTGAGTCCCCATGCGCCGTTGGCGACCCTATGCTCGCCGGCAAACCAAATCAGCGCGACAAAGAGCAGGGCGCCGAACAGGTTGCCGATATAGACATTAACCCAATTACAGGCTAGTTGTTTCCAGGTGATACGTCCACTGGCCTTGGCGATGACCGTCAGCACGGTGGAGGTAAATAAATCCGCGCCGCAAACCACCACCAGCATTAGCCCCAGCGAGAAACAGATACCGCCAATCAGCTTGGCGATGCCAAAAGGGATCGTCGCTGTGCCGGTGGTGGCGGTAATATAAAAGACAAATGCAATCGAGATAAAGACGCCCGCGGTGATCGCCAGATAAAACGTGGTCCACGGATGTTTTGTTGCTTTATAGACACCGGCGTCTTCGGCGACTTTCGCCATTGCGGCCGGTAATAGTAGAGTAAAGGGGTTGTCAGCTTTCACACTAACTCTCTCTTAAAATTTATCAGCGTCGAGATACTAGCAAAGCAGTATAAAGCAAAATTTGACGTGGATCATATTGCGCGAAACTAGTACCCGTACAGACCGCTAAAAACCCCCTTGTTTATATATTATCTAATTGATTTTTATATGGAAAAAATATTTTAAACTTTACAAAAAGATTTGAATTCGCCGGCCTTTGCCGCCCGATTAGGCGTTAATAATTATCATGCTTTGTATAATTTAGGGGCGGTATTTATGATGTAATTTAATTTAAATTTCACCGCTTCGTAACAATTCGCTTTTAAGGCGGTGGCGATAAAGGGAAATATTGCTTTCGAATAACGGTACCCCTGCGGATTTAAGGAGTACCGGTGTGTTTATGCCGAAAACAGACTATCGCCGCGTTATGCCGGCAGGGTCGCGCCGCCGATATAGAAGAATATCACTGAGCCGTCGCCGGCATCAATTGGCTTGCCGGTAACGGCTTTTCGCCCGTTGCAGTTTCTCATACGCCGCCAGCAGCGAGCGGTGCGCCGGTAAGGCGGCGAAGGCGTCATCAATGGCAAACAGCCCGTAGAAACTCTGTTCGCCGGCGATGGCCGCGCCGGCCGCATCCACGGTTTCTCGTCCGTACATGCTGACGAAAGCGTCGTAATAGTCGGCGGGGTTGCGTTGCGGCTCCAGCGCCAGCTGCAATAGCGTTTGCAGGCAGCGGTAGTAATTGGCGCGCGGCGCGGGGAAGACCGAACCGTTGAAATCCTGCGTCCATTCCGCCCAGATTAAGGCCTGTTCCAGATCGCCGCCGGCCAATGCCAGCATCGATTTCAACTCGCCGATACGCAACGTGAACCAGGCGTTATCCTTACCCGTGGCGATACCCAGCAGTTCGCGCACCCGGGTGAAGTCGTCAAAGCCTTCGTCATCCAACTGCTGCAACAGGGCGAGATAATCCGCTTTTTCCCAGCGGCTGTCCGGCAACGCCAGCAGCGTATCGCGCAGATGCGCGCCCATGGCGTTATTGGCCAGCAGCAGATCGTCGGCGGGATAAATATCCGACATGCCGGGAACCAGAATGCGGCAGGCGTAAACGGACAGATGCTGGTAGTCCGCGATATACACCTCTTGATCTTCCCGCTGGAAAATCGCCATCAACGTGGCGAACTCCTCTTCCGTGGTGCCGCTGAAGCTCCAGTCGACAAACGGGTAGTCGGCCCGATCCTTAAACATATCCCAGGAGATCAGACCGCTGGAGTCGATGAAATGGGTCTCCAGATTGGCATGCTCGGCGACTTCGTCGACGTCAAAAGTCGGCGCGGTGAAAACGTCCAAATCTTTCAGCCCGCGCCCTTGCAGCAGTTCGGTCACCGTACGCTCCAGCGCCACGCCAAAATCGGGATGCGCGCCAAATGAGGCGAAACAGGTGCCGTTCGCCGGATTAAACAGCACCACGCAGATAACCGGGTATCGACCGCCGAGGGAGGCGTCGTAGGCGAAGATCGGGAAGCCCTCTTTTTCCAGTGTGGCAATGGCTTCAACCACGCCCGGATAGCGGTTCAACACCGCCTGGGGAATGGCAGGCAGGCTGATCGACTGCGCGATAATGCGGTTTTTAATACTGCGTTCAAATACTTCGGATAGCCCCTGCACGCGGGCCTCGCTGGCGGTATTGCCCGCGGACATGCCGTTGGATACGTACAGGTTGCCGATGATGTTCATCGGAATGTAGACCTTTTGCAGATCGCGCTGGCGGATAAACGGCAGCGCGCAGATCCCCCGCTCGGCGTTACCGGACTGCAGGTCGATGAGATCGCTGGCGCCGAGCGCCTGCTCAGGGTCGTAGAATTCGCGCAGGCGCGCATCCAGGATGCCCTCCGGCAGGGTATTATCCGGCGCAATGGCGAACCATTTTTCATCGGGGTAATGCACGAATTCGCTCTGGGCTATGGTTTTGCCGAGGTAAAAATCGGCAAAAAAATAGTTTGTCGACAGGCGTTCGAAATATTCGCCCAGCGCCGAAGCCAGCGCGGCTTTTTTGCTGGCGCCTTTACCGTTGGTGAAGCAGAGCGGACAATCACGATCGCGAATGTGCACCGACCAGACGTGCGGCACCGGATTCAGCCATGAGGCCTCTTCGATGTCGAACCCCAGATCCTGGAGCTGTTGCTGAAAACGGGCGATGGAGTCTTCCAGGGCGGCGTCTTTGCCTGGGATAAAGGTTTGGGTCATGGTTTTACTTATGCAGGTGAGATCGGGACGGGCATGATACGGACTTTTGGCGGCGGACTCTATTTATTCTTAACAGCTCGATAACATGGGATGCGGACACCGCCGCCAAGGCGGCGTTTTGGACGGCAACGCGCAATAAGCATTGCAGCCAGGGTTGACGAGTGATAAAACCGATGGCAGGTAAAACAGTGTGTTTTGAACCATTGTGATAAAATAATCGTTATTTTTTAAGATGTGGTGAGGGGAAATGACTCAGGTTTTTAATTTTAGCGCCGGTCCAGCCATGCTGCCGGTCGAGGTATTACGCCGTGCCGAACAGGAACTATGCAACTGGCATGGCCTGGGTACATCGGTAATGGAGATCAGCCATCGCAGCAAAGAATTTATGCAGGTTGCGGCTGAATCCGAGCAGGATCTGCGCGATTTACTGAAAATCCCTTCCAACTATAAAGTGCTTTTCTGCCACGGCGGCGCCCGGGCGCAGTTCGCGGCGGTGCCGCTCAATCTGCTGGGCGAAAAAACGCAGGCCGACTATATCGACGGCGGCTATTGGGCGCACAGCGCGGTTAAGGAAGCGGAAAAATACTGCGCCCCGAACGTGGTGGATGTGAAAACGCGCGTAGACGGTCTGCGCAGCGTGAAGCCGATGAGCGAGTGGGCGCTGTCCGACGAGTCCGCTTTCGTGCATTACTGCCCGAATGAAACCATTGACGGGCTTGCCATCGAAGAGACCCCCGATTTCGGCGATAAAATCGTGGTGGCCGACTTTTCTTCCAGTATTTTATCCCGTCCTATCGACGTCAGCCGCTATGGCGTGATCTATGCCGGCGCGCAGAAGAACATCGGTCCGGCCGGACTGACGCTGGTTATTGTGCGCGATGATTTGCTGGGTAAGGCGCGCCGCGAACTGCCCTCCATTCTCGATTACCAGGTTCTGGCCGACAACGACTCGATGTTTAACACCCCGCCGACCTTTGCCTGGTATCTTTCCGGCATGGTGTTCAAATGGCTGAAAGAGCAGGGCGGTCTGCTGGAAATGGAAAAACGCAACCAGGATAAAGCCGACTGGCTCTACGGGGCGATTGATAACAGCGATTTTTACAGCAACGACGTGGCCGCGGCTAACCGTTCCCGCATGAACGTGCCTTTCCTGTTGGCGAATGCCGAACTGGACAAGGTTTTTCTGGAAGAAGCTCAGGCTGCCGGTCTCCACGCGCTGAAAGGACACCGCGCCGTGGGCGGTATGCGCGCCTCCATCTATAACGCCATGCCGCTGGCGGGCGTCAAGGCGCTGACGGAATTTATGGCGGATTTCGAGCGCCGCCGCGGGTAATGACAAGGCGTACCGCTTCAGTCATTCCCGTAGCGCATGAATGACGGGTTTGACGATCTGAAAACCCCGGCGCCTGCCGGGGTTTCTGTGTTCACGTTTGGAGAATAAGTTTCACATGCAGGAATCCCTGACCCTACCGCCGGTTAAATTGATTAACGGCACGATTAACCTCCCCGGATCAAAAAGCGTCTCGAACCGGGCGCTCCTGCTGGCGGCCTTGTCCGCCGGGACGACTCGCTTGACCAATCTGCTGGACAGCGATGACGTTCGCCATATGCTTAATGCGCTGCAGGCGCTGGGGGTGAGTTATCAGCTCTCTTCCAGCCGCACCCAGTGCGAAATCGTTGGGGTAGGCGGCGCGTTGCAAGCGCAGAAGCCGCTTGAACTGTTTCTGGGAAATGCCGGAACCGCCATGCGCCCGCTGGCCGCGGCGCTGTGTTTGACCGACGGCGACATCGTTCTGACGGGGGAGCCGCGGATGAAAGAGCGTCCCATCGGTCATCTGGTTGACTCCCTGCGCCAGGGCGGCGCGAAGGTGGATTATCTGGAGCAGGAAAACTATCCGCCCTTGCGCCTGCACGGCGGGTTTCAGGGAGGCGACATCAGCGTCGACGGCAGCGTATCCAGCCAGTTTCTGACCGCGCTGCTGATGGCGGCGCCTCTGGCTCCTCAGGATACCCGTATCCGCATTCAGGGCGATCTGGTTTCCAAACCCTATATCGATATCACCCTGAATATGATGAAAACCTTCGGTATCGAGGTGCGTAACGAGAATTATCAGCAGTTTTACGTCTCAGGCGGTCGGCAATACCGCTCTCCGGGGGATTACCTGGTGGAGGGCGATGCGTCGTCGGCGTCTTATTTCCTGGCGGCGGGGGCCATCAGAGGGGGCACGGTGCGGGTTACCGGCGTCGGGCGCGCCAGCGTGCAGGGCGATATCCGCTTTGCCGACGTATTGGAGAAGATGGGAGCGAAAATCCGCTGGGGCGATGACTATATCGAATGCCAGCGCGGCGAACTGCGGGCGATAGATATGGACATGAACCATATTCCCGATGCCGCCATGACCATCGCCACCACCGCGCTGTTCGCCGCCGGCGGAACCACCACGCTGCGCAATATTTATAACTGGCGGGTAAAAGAGACCGATCGCCTGGCCGCCATGGCGATTGAGTTGCGTAAGGTCGGCGCGCAGGTGGAGGAAGGCGAGGATTATATTCGCATCACGCCCCCGGCAAAGCTGAAAGCCGCCGAAATCGAAACCTATAACGACCATCGGATGGCGATGTGCTTTTCCCTGGTGGCGCTGTCGGATACGCCGGTCACCATTCTCGACCCGAAATGCACCGCCAAAACCTTCCCTGACTATTTCGACCAACTGGCACGCTTAAGCGAACCGGCATAACGGCTTCGTAGGTAAGGCGGGGTGTGAACCCTGCCTTACCCATCGGCAAAAGCGCCGGCCCGCTATCAGGCGCCGTCTTATTTTTCCCGTCGATATAACCTTTCTCGCCATTGATGCGTATAATGAAGCACCGTAATGTCTAAAAACGACATCAACGGGATTTCCCAGTGTAAAGGAGAGAAAGATGGCGGTGACTGCACCGGTCATTACGGTTGACGGACCGAGTGGCGCAGGCAAAGGTACGTTGTGCAAAGCGCTGGCAGAAGCTTTACAGTGGAACCTGCTGGATTCGGGCGCGATTTATCGCGTTCTGGCGCTGGCGGCCCTACATCATCAGGTGGATATCCATTCAGAAGAAGCGCTGGTTCCTCTGGCCTCTCATCTGGATGTGCGTTTTATCTCTGAAGACGGGCAGCTAAAAGTGGTTTTGGAAGGCGAGGACGTCAGTAACGAGATCCGCGCTGAAGAGGTCGGCAATACGGCGTCGCAGGCCGCGGCCTTCCCCCGGGTTCGCGAAGCGTTATTGCGCCGGCAGCGCGCGTTTCGCGAAGCGCCGGGACTGATCGCCGACGGCCGCGATATGGGAACCGTGGTGTTTCCCGATGCGCCGGTGAAGATTTTCCTTGATGCCAGCGCGGAGGAACGCGCCCAGCGACGTATGCTACAGTTGCAGGCGAAGGGCTTTAGTGTTAACTTTGAACGTCTTTTATCCGAGATAAGGGAGCGCGACGATCGCGACCGTAATCGGCCCGTTGCGCCGCTGGTGCCGGCAGCAGATGCGCTGGTGCTGGATTCAACGGCGATGACGATTGACGAAGTGATTGCGCGAGCGCTGGCCTATGCCCGTGAAATTCTGGCCAGGCACGCTTAAAAATGAATTTTTACCTCGCTGTAAGGATGCACAGCGGGGCATGTTAAACAACCCCATCGAGCAGGATGCCGGATGGACGTTAAATTGAAGACTCCTAAGATTATCAACATGACTGAATCTTTTGCTCAACTCTTTGAAGAATCCCTGAAAGAAATCGAAACCCGTCCCGGTTCCATCGTGCGCGGCGTTGTGGTTGCTATTGATAAAGACGTGGTACTGGTTGACGCCGGTCTGAAATCTGAATCCGCCATTCCGGTAGAGCAGTTCAAAAACGCGCAGGGCGAACTGGAAATTCAGGTTGGCGATGAAGTAGACGTAGCGCTGGATGCCGTAGAAGACGGCTTCGGTGAAACGCTGCTGTCTCGTGAGAAAGCCAAACGTCATGAAGCATGGCTGACGCTGGAAAAAGCTTACGAAGAAGCGGCGACCGTTACCGGCGTTATCAACGGTAAAGTGAAGGGTGGTTTCACCGTTGAGCTGAACGGCATTCGCGCGTTCCTGCCGGGTTCGCTGGTAGACGTGCGTCCGGTACGCGACACGCTGCATCTGGAAGGCAAAGAGCTTGAGTTCAAAGTTATCAAGCTGGATCAGAAACGCAACAACGTTGTGGTTTCCCGCCGTGCGGTTATCGAATCCGAAAACAGCGCCGAACGCGATCAACTGCTGGAAAACCTGCAGGAAGGCATGGAAGTCAAAGGTATCGTCAAGAACCTTACCGACTACGGTGCGTTCGTTGATCTGGGCGGCGTCGACGGCCTGCTGCATATCACCGATATGGCTTGGAAACGCGTTAAACATCCGAGCGAAATCGTCAATGTGGGCGACGAAATCACCGTTAAGGTGCTGAAATTCGACCGCGAGCGTACGCGCGTTTCCCTGGGCCTGAAACAGCTGGGCGAAGATCCATGGGTTGCTATCGCCAAACGTTATCCGGAAAGCACCCGCCTGACCGGCCGCGTAACCAATCTGACCGACTACGGCTGCTTCGTTGAAATCGAAGAGGGCGTTGAAGGCCTGGTTCACGTTTCCGAAATGGATTGGACCAACAAAAACATCCATCCGTCCAAAGTGGTCAACGTTGGCGACGTAGTGGAAGTGATGGTTCTGGATATCGACGAAGAACGTCGCCGTATCTCCCTGGGTCTGAAACAGTGCAAAGCCAATCCGTGGCAGCAGTTTGCCGAAACCCACAACAAGGGCGACCGCGTTGAAGGCAAGATCAAATCCATCACCGATTTCGGTATCTTCATCGGTCTGGATGGCGGCATCGACGGTCTGGTTCACCTGTCCGACATCTCCTGGAACGTGGCCGGCGAAGAAGCCGTGCGCGAATACAAGAAAGGCGATGAAATCGCCGCTGTCGTATTGCAGGTTGACGCCGAGCGTGAACGTATCTCCCTGGGCGTGAAGCAACTGGCGGAAGACCCGTTCAATAACTACCTGTCTCTGAACAAGAAAGGTGCTATTGTTACTGGTAAAGTCACCGCGGTTGACGCCAAAGGTGCTACAGTTGAGTTAGCGGACGGCGTGGAAGGTTACCTGCGCGCTTCTGAAGCTTCTCGCGATCGCATTGAAGACGCGACCCTGGTATTGAACGTTGGCGACAGCGTTGAAGCCAAATACACCGGCGTCGATCGTAAAAACCGCGTTGTCAGCCTGTCCGTTCGTGCCAAGGACGAAGCCGACGAGAAAGATGCTATTGCTACTGTTAACAACAAACAGGAAGAAAGCAACTTCTCCAGCGCCATGGCTGAAGCGTTCAAAGCAGCGAAAGGCGAGTAATCGGGTAAAAACGGCGGAGCGGGCGACATTGGTCGCCCGCTCTTGAAACGGTAGTAAGTTATGGTGATTACTTAGCTTATCACCCACTTGGAGGAACCATGACCAAGTCTGAACTTATTGAAAGACTTGCTGGACAGCAATCTCATATCCCGGCCAAAACGGTTGAGGATGCAGTGAAAGAGATGCTCGAGCAGATGGCCACTACGTTGGCCGAAGGCGATCGTATTGAGATCCGTGGGTTCGGCAGTTTTTCACTTCACTACCGTGCACCGCGCGTTGGCCGCAATCCGAAAACGGGTGAAAAAGTCGAGTTGGAAGGCAAGTACGTCCCTCACTTCAAACCGGGTAAGGAACTGCGCGATCGTGCAAATATTTACGGGTAAATTACTACCCCGATAGCACGTGGCGTCTAACGCTATTACTTGCAATAGATTGTTAAATAAGAATTTTAAAACGGCACCTGCAAAGGCGCCGTTTTTTTTCGTCGGCCTTTAACCCCTACTATCTTGTTTTCTTTGGCAAAATTGCGATGTTTCAATCAAAAACGAGATGACGTCATAAATCCCCAAAAAATAACACCGATAACCATCATACGAATAAACGCGCTTTGCTCGATGAGGTTATTATGTTGAAAGCATTATCAATTCGTACCGGAATACTGATTTTATTAGCTTTTATGACCCTGTTGCTATTACTGGTCAGCGGGATGGGAATTATCGCCATTAATAAAAGCTACCAATCGATGAACGTGATTAACCGAATTCAGGGAGTTGAATTAGGGAATCTGGCCAGTAGCAATACCAATATGCAACGGGTACGCGTCGCCGCTTCATTTGCCATACGGGCGTTGGAAACCGGCCAATGGGACGACGCCGCAGCCGCCGCGGGACGTTCCGCCCAGTATGCGAACGCCGCCAAAGAGGATTTGCAGCGCTTCTTCGCCGCGACGAGAGGAACCGGGAAAGGAGAGCAATTGGCGGACGTTATTGCGCAAGCCTACCAAAACTATTATGAGCATGGCATCACACCGATGCTGGATGCCCTGAAAAACAGGGATATCGACCGTTATTATCTCTACCAGGTCACCCAGCTCAGACAGCTGGGAACGATATTTGACAAGGCCAACAAAGATTATTTTGATTACGCGCAGCAGGCGGGGGTGGAACAGTTGGGCTATGCCGCGCTGGAACGTTCACGGATGTTGACGCTGATAGGCGCATGTTGTCTGCTGGTCGTTACGCTGGTTATTTTCTCCTGGGTCATATTGCGTCACATATTGCTTAAACCGCTCAATACGGCGATTCAGCATCTGGAGTTCGTGGCGGCAGGTGATTTGACGCAAACTCTCCCGCCTTGCGGACCCAACGAGCTGGGACGTTTAAATGCGGCGCTCCAGGCCATGCAGCAATCGCTGGCGACTTCCGTTATCCGCGTGCGGGAGGCCAGCGAACAGATTGATGTGGGCAGCAGGGAGCTGGCGCAGGGCAATGAGGATTTATCGCGCCGTACGGAAGAGTCGGCCGCGTCGTTACAGCAAACGGCGGCCAGTATGGAGCAGTTGACGTCCACGGTCAGAAACAATGCGGAAAACGCGCGCCAGGGACATGACCTGACGGAAGATGTCGCCAATACGGCGCAGCAGGGGAGTCGCGTCGTACAAGAGGTGACGGAGAAAATGCAGGAGATCGCCACCAGCGCCGCCAGCATCAGCAATATTCTCAGCGTGATTGACGGCATTGCCTTCCAGACCAATATACTGGCGTTGAACGCGGCGGTGGAAGCCGCGCGTGCCGGGGAACAGGGACGCGGTTTCGCCGTGGTGGCGAACGAAGTCAGAACGCTGGCGCAGCGCAGCGCGCAGGCATCCAAAGAGATTCATGCGCTGATTGCCGATTCCAACCTGCGCGTTGCGGAGGGATCTCAGTTAACCACCAGGGCAAGAGAAACGATGTCGGCCATTTCCGAGCAAATTATCAACGTCAACGTGTTGATGAAAGAGATTTCTCAGGCGTCGCAGGAACAGAGTCATGGCATTGATCAGATCAATATTGCGGTCAATCAGATGGAGGACGTGGCGCAACACAATGCGTCGCTGGTGGAACAGGCGTCGATGGCGACGCGTTCGCTTGCCGAACAATCCAGGGAGCTTATCGTGGCGATGGACGCCTTCAGGGTGAAACGCGAGCGGCAGCTTACTGCGCCCGGGTTAGCCATTGACAAGTTAGCCATTGGTGATGGCAAATCCAAAGCCGTCATTCCTGCGTAGGCAGGAATCTCCGGCCGCTTGCAAAAGCAGATCCCCGCATACTGCCGCGGGGATGACCGGTGGCGGTATTCGGGGAGTGGTTTCGTCTGCAACCTCAAATGGCACCGCAAACGGCGCCATTTCTACGCCTATTTATTATGGCGTTCTTTTAAGCGATTGATAATGGTCGCCAGATCCAAATCCTGATCCTGCAACAGCACCAGCAGGTGGTACATCAGGTCGGCGGCTTCGTTGGTCAACTCTTCCCGGTCGTGCACGGTGGCCGCCAGCGCGGTTTCCAGCCCCTCTTCCCCCACTTTCTGCGCGATGCGCTTGGTGCCGCTGGCGTATAACCGGGCGGTATAGGAGCTGGCGGGATCGGCGTTTTTGCGCGCGCTCAGCAACTGTTCCAACTGGTAGAGAAATTGCCAGTCGCTGGCGGCGGGGGAAAAGCAGCTGCTGCTGCCCAGATGACAGGTCGGCCCAATCGGATTGGCCAGCACCAGCAGCGTATCGTTATCGCAGTCCGGCGTAATAGATACCACATGGAGAAAGTTGCCGGAGGATTCGCCCTTGGTCCACAAACGCCGTTTGGTGCGGGAAA
Source organism: Brenneria tiliae (assembly GCF_023347575.1). NCBI lineage: Bacteria > Pseudomonadati > Pseudomonadota > Gammaproteobacteria > Enterobacterales > Pectobacteriaceae > Brenneria > Brenneria tiliae. The sequence continues at coordinate 217,924 of NZ_JAKPCB010000103.1, forward strand.
AAAACGTCACCTTACCGCTCTCTTCGGTGGCCTGCAGCGCGTCCTGATTCATATAGCCCAACATCAGAACTTCGCCGGAAACCGCATGTTGTACCACCACAGGCAGCAGACCGTCGGTTTTTTCCCAATCCAGTCGGTTTTTTTGTTCGTCGCTTAACACACTCGAATCTCCACGCCTTGTTGCTTAAGATAGTTTTTCAGTTCACCAATATTGATGATCTGCTTATGAAATACCGACGCCGCCAGCGCGCCGTCAACCGCGGCGTCCTGGAAAGCGGCCAGAAAATGCGCCATGGTGCCGGCGCCGCCGGAGGCGATCAGCGGCACATGGCAGACTTCCCGCACCAGTTTCAGCTGGTGTAAATCGTAACCGTTGCGCACGCCGTCCTGATTCATCATATTCAACACGATTTCTCCGGCGCCGCGTTTCTGTACTTCTTCCACCCAGTCCAGCGTTTCCCAGGTGGTGACCTTGGTGCGCGTTTCATCGCCGGTGTATTGATTGACGTGATAACGGCCGGTTGCCGCATCATGCCAGGTATCGATCCCGACGACGATGCACTGCACGCCGTAACGGTCGGCCAGACGGGTAATCAACTGCGGATCGGCCAGCGCCGGGGAATTGATGGAAATTTTATCCGCGCCGAAAGAGAGGATCTGCCCGGCTTCCTCCACGCTTTTGATGCCGCCGGCCACGCAGAAAGGAATGTCGATCACCTCGGCCACGCGGGATACCCAGCTCTTGTCGACCACGCGGCCGTCCGATGACGCGGTGATATCGTAAAATACCAGTTCATCGGCGCCTTCCTGGGCGTAACGCTGCGCCAGGGGAACGATATCGCCGATAATTTCATGGTTGCGGAACTGTACGCCTTTGACCACCTGCCCGTCACGCACGTCCAGACAGGGAATTATCCGTTTTGCCAGCATGAAATGGCCTCCGCTACGTTGAATTTACCTTCCAGCAGCGCACGCCCGACGATCACGCCCTGTACGCCGCTGCCGCGCAAATTGGCGATATCGGCCAGATTGCCGATGCCGCCGGAAGCCTGAAAGGCGACCTGCGGGTAGCGCTGGCTGATTTCGTGGTAAAGCTCCACGTTGGAGCCGCTCAGGGTGCCGTCGCGCGAAATATCGGTGCACAGCACGTGTTTCAGGCCGAAGGGCAGATAGCGTTCGACGATTTGCTCCAGCGTCGACTCCGAGTTCTCCTGCCAGCCGCTGATCGCCACCCGTTTGACGCCGGCGGCGTCAATGCGCACATCCAGCGCCAGCACCAGCGCTTCCGCGCCGTAGCGGGTGAACCATTGCTGCACCAGCTCCGGCTGTTTTACCGCGGTGGAGCCGATAACCACGCGGCGCGCGCCGGCGTTGAGCAGCGCCTCGACGTCCTGCTCGCTGCGGATGCCGCCGCCGACCTGAACCGGCACGCTTACGCCGGACAGCAGCGTTTTCAGCAACGGGATTTGACGGGCGGACGGATCTTTGGCGCCGGTCAGATCGACCAGATGCAATACCTGCGCCCCCTGCTGCTGGTAGTCCTGCAGCCGGGGCAGGGGATCGCTGCCGTACTGACGCTGCTGACCATAATCGCCCTGATGCAAACGGACCACCTGTCCGTCTATCAGATCCAATGCGGGAATAATCATGACGATCTACATCTCCAGAAAGTTTTTCAGCAACTGCGCCCCGGCCGCGCCGGAACGTTCAGGGTGAAACTGTACGCCGAAGAAATTGTCTTTCTCCAGCGCGGCGGTGAAGGGGTCGCCGTAGTTTGCCTGCGCGATGGTGTGCGGACACACCGGCATGGCGTAGCTGTGGACAAAGTAGAAGTAGGCGTTTTCCGCAATATCGCGGAACAGGCGGTGCCCGGCCTGCGGTATCACCTGGTTCCAACCCATATGGGGCAGGGGCAAACCCTGGTCCTTCATCAGCTTCACCGGCGCATCGACAATGCCCAGCGTGGCGATGCCGCCGTTTTCATCGCTGGCTGTGCCGAGCAGTTGCATCCCGAGGCAGATACCCAGCACCGGCTGGGTACAGGCCTTAATCAGGTCGATCAGTTCGCGTTCGGCCAGTTGGTTCATTGCCGCCTGCGCGGTGCCGACGCCGGGTAAAAACAGCTTGTCGGCGTGCAGAACCACCTCGGCCTCCCGGCTGACCACGGGCTGGTAGCCTAGGCGCCGTACGGCGTAATCGACCGAAGAGAGGTTGGCGCAGCCGGTATCCAGAATGACGACCTTCATTACAACACCCCTTTTGAACTCGGCAGCGTATCGCCCTCGACCCTGATGGCCTGACGCAGCGCCCGGCCGAAAGCCTTGAACAGGCTTTCGACGCGATGGTGGTCGTTGCGCCCCTTGGTTTTCAGGTGCAGCGTGCAGCCCATGGCGTAGGAGAGCGAGCGGAAGAAGTGTTCGACCATTTCGGTGCTCAGATCGCCCACGCGCTGATAGCTGAATTCGGCCTTGTATTCCAGATGCGGCCGCCCGGAAATATCCAGCGCGCAGCGCGCCAGACATTCATCCATCGGCAGCACGAAGCCGAAACGGCCGATGCCGCGTTTATCGCCCAGCGCCTTGCTGAGCGCTTCGCCCAGCGCCAGCCCGGTATCTTCCACCGTGTGGTGATCGTCGATATACAGATCGCCCTTCACCTCTACTTTCAGGCGGAAACCGCCGTGGGTGGCGATCTGATCCAGCATGTGGTCGAAAAAGCCGACGCCGGTATTGATTTTGCTGCCGCCTTCCTGATCCAGCCAGACGTTGACGTCAATGGCCGTTTCGCGCGTAACGCGGTTGACGTGGGCGTGGCGGTTGCGTTTGGTGAGCTGGTCGGCGATGGCGCGCCAGTTCAGGCCGTCGCGCTGATAGCGCAGGCCGCCGATGCCCATGTTTTCCGCCAACTGTATATCGGTTTCCCGATCGCCGATCACATAGCTGTGGGCAACGTCTATGGCGCCGTCGTTCAGATACGCCGTCACCAGCGCCGTTTTCGGCTTGCGGCAGGCGCACTGGTCGGCCGGAAGATGCGGACAGATCAGCACGTCGGCAAAGCGAATGCCCTGGGAGGTGAAAATCTGCATCATCAGATTATGCGGCGGATCGAAGGTCTCCTGCGGGAAGCTGGCGGTGCCGAGGCCGTCCTGATTGGTGATCATCACCAGTTTGAACCCCGCCTTTTGCAGCGCCAGCAGGGAGGGGATCACGTCCGGCTCCAGCGCCAGCTTATCCAACCGGTCAACCTGAAAATCTTCTGGCGGCTCGGCAATCAATGTTCCGTCACGGTCGATAAAGAGATATTTCTGGCTCACATTGGCTCCTTGAGATTAAGCGTTGATGCCGGGTAATGACCGTAATGCTTCGATAACGCGTTCGCATTCATCACGGCTGCCGATGGTGATGCGTAAACAGCCGGACAATCCGGGCTGCTTATTCTGATCGCGCAGGATAATGCCCTGATCCCACAGCGTCTTGAATACCTGGCTGGAAGCGGTAAAACGCACCAGCAGATAGTTGCTTTCGCTGGGGAATACGCTTTCCACGCAGGCCAGCGGCGCCAGGCGTTCGGCCAGCCAGCGGCGGTTTTCCACCACCTCGGCCACGTTGCGGCGCATTTTCGCCACCCCCTGCGCGCTCAACGCCTGCGCGGCGATATCGGCTACCGGCAGGGCGAGCGGATAAGGGGCGATCACTTTCAGCAATAGCGCAATCACCTCCGCGCTGGCCAGGGTAAAGCCGCAGCGCAGGCCGGCCAGCGCATAGGCCTTGGACAGGGTGCGCAGGATGACCAGGTGCGGGTAGTCCGCCAGCCAGCCGACGGTCGACGCCTGCGGGCAGAATTCGATATAGGCTTCGTCCACCACCACCAGCGCCTTGCCCTGGGTCAGATCCAGCAGGCGGCGCAGGTCGTCCTGGTTCACCAGATTGCCGGTCGGGTTATTGGGGCTGCACACATACACCAGTTTTACGCCGTCCAGCTGGCTCTCGATAGAGGCCATATCCAGCTGCCAGTCGTCGGTGCTTTGCGCGGTGCGGCGCTCCACGCCGAAGGTTTCGGCGCTGACCGCGTACATGCCGTAGGTGGGCGGACAGAACAGAATGGCGTCTTTGCCCGGCTCGCAAAACGCGCGGATCAGCAACTCAATACCTTCGTCCGCCCCGCGGCTGACCAGAACCTGGTCGCTGGTTAATCCCGCGTAGTCGGCATAGCGCTCAATCACCTGTTTCGGCTGGCACTCCGGGTAGCGGTTCAGCGTCTGCAGGGTCAACGGGTATTCAGGCGCCCGGGGGAACTCGTTGGCATTGAGCCACACGTCGCCGTTGCCGCCCAGGCGGCGCGCCGACTGATAGGGCGTCAGGGCGCGCACGTTGCCGCGCGCCAGTTGTTCAATGCTCATGCTTGCTCCTTCAGGGCGGCGACGCGCAGGGTGACGGCATTTTTGTGGGCGGTAAGCCGTTCGGCCTGAGCCAGGGTTTCGATGGTCGGCGCCAGCTGCAACAGGCCCTGCGGCGTCAGCTGCTGTACCGTCATCCGCTTCTGGAAGTCGGCCAGCCCCAGGCTGGAGTAGGTGGACGTATAGCCGTAGGTGGGCAGCACGTGGTTGGTGCCGGAGGCGTAATCGCCGGCGGATTCCGGCGACCAGTCGCCGAGAAATACCGAACCGGCGCTGGTGATGGCGTCGACCCATTTTTCCGCGTCGCGCGTCTGGATAATCAGGTGTTCCGGGCCGTACTGGTTGCTGATTTCAACGCACTGCGCCAGATCGCGCGCCACGATAACCCGGCTGGAAGAGAGCGCCTGCCGGGCGATCTCCGCCCGTGAAAGCTGGGCGAGCTGTTGCTCCACCGCCTCGGCGACGGCTTTGGCCAGCGCGGCGTCGGGCGTCAGCAGGATAACCTGCGAGTCGGGACCGTGTTCCGCCTGCGACAGCAGGTCGGCGGCGACGAACGCCGGAGTGGCGCCGCCGTCGGCGATCACCAGCACTTCGGACGGCCCGGCGGGCATATCAATCGCGGCGCCGGCCAGCTGCTGGCTGACCTGACGCTTCGCCTCGGTGACGTAGGCGTTGCCGGGACCGAAAATTTTATCGACCTTGGGGATGCTTTCGCTGCCGAACGCCATGGCGGCGATCGCCTGAGCGCCCCCCAGTTGGAACACTTCGCTGATGCCGCACAGCTGCGCGGCATAGAGGATTTCATCGGCGATGGGCGGCGGCGAGCACAGCACCACGCGCCGGCAGCCGGCGATGCGCGCGGGGGTGCCCAGCATCAGCACGGTTGACGGCAGCGGCGCCGACCCGCCGGGAATATATAACCCGACGGTGGCGATCGGCCGGGTCAACTGCTGGCAGCGCACGCCGGGCTGGGTTTCAACATCGACCACGGGTAATTTCTGCGCGTTGTGAAAGGTTTCAATATTGCGCACCGCAACCGCCATCGCCTGCTTGACCTCGTCGTCAAGGCGCTCGGCCGCGGCGGCAATCTGCGCTTCGCTAATGCGGAGGGTATCGACCTGAACGTTATCAAAGCGGGCGCTGTATTCGCGCAGGGCGCCGTCGCCGCGGCTTTTTACGTTGCGCAGAATCTCTTCCACGATGCCGGTGATGCGGTCTGACGCCGAGATCGCCGGACGGGTCAGCAGTTGGCGCCGCTCCTCGGCGGAGCAGCCTTGCCAGTCGATAATGGTATTGAAGTTGCTAATCGCGTTGCTGTCGGCCATCGCTGTCACTCCATCATTTTTTCAATCGGCAACACCAGAATGGAGCTGGCGCCGAGCGACTTCAGGTTTTCCATGGTTTCCCAGAACAGGGTTTCGCTGCTGACCATATGCATGGCCACCCGGCTCTGATCGCCCGCCAGCGGCAGAATGGTCGGACGTTCCGCGCCCGGCAGCAGGGCGATAACCTCATCCAGACGCTCGCTGGGCGCGTGCAGCATAATATATTTTGACTCACGCGCCTGAATCACGCCCTGCATGCGGGTAAGTAATTTATCGATCAACAGCTGCTTGTCGGCGGGCATTTCTCCGTCGCGCTGAATCAGACAGGCCTTGGAGCGGTAAATGACCTCCACTTCGCGCAGGCCGTTGGCTTCCAGCGTCGCGCCGGTGGAAACCAGATCGCAAATCGCGTCGGCCAGCCCGGCGCGGGGCGCCACTTCCACGGAGCCGTTCAGCAGGCAGGATTTGAAATTGATATTCTGTTTATCCAGATATTGCTTGAGCAGGTGAGGGTAGGAGGTGGCGATACGTTTCTCTTGCAGGCACTGCGGGCCGGTATACTCTTCATCCAGCGGCATCGCCAGCGAGAGGCGACAGCCGCCGAAGTCCAGACGGCGCAGGGTGAAATAGCGCGGGTCTTCCCCTTGCGCCCGGCGATTGAGGAGTTCTTCTTCCAGTACGTTTTCACCGATGATGCCCAGATCGACGACCCCGTCCATCACCAGTCCCGGAATATCGTCATCACGCACGCGCAGAATGTCGATGGGCATATTTTCCGCAAAGGCGATAAGACGCTGTTGCTGCAAATTGATTTTAATACCGCAACGTGCCAGCAGTTCGCGCGAATCGTCGCTCAGGCGGCCTGACTTCTGCATTGCTATCCGTAAACGTGTTTTGTCCAGCATGGAAACCTCATTACCTGTCAAATTAACAACTACTTTTAAAAAGCGGGATAAAAAAAACCCTCGGAAGTCGATCTTCCGAGGGCTCTCTTTACGTTCTGCGCCACTGGAAGATCTGAACGTCTTCCAGCACCAATCGCCTGAAAGACTAGTCAGGGTGATGGTGATGATGGTGGTTAAACAGAACGCTTGTCATAGAATATCTCTGGATTGTGTCAATATATTTACCGTCAGGCGGATAAGCTAAACCATGTGCGGGTATTTGTGCAACACTTTTTTAGCGGATGGGGTCGATTGGCTATGGGCAACGTCTCAGACCATCGGCGGCGGGGTAATTTTGCAGCGTAACAGCGGGGGAGTTGAAAATGAAAAAAGTGGCCATTATCGGGCTGGGTTGGTTAGGTATGCCGCTGGCATGGGCGCTGAACGGTCACGGCTATCAGGTCGTCGGCAGCAAAACCACCATCGACGGCGTTGAAGCCGCCCGGCTGAGCGGTATTGAATGTTATCAGCTCAGGCTTACCCCCGAACTGGAATGCGACGCCGAGGAGCTGAAAGCCCTGTTGCAGGTTGACGCGCTGGTGATCACGCTGCCGGCGAGCCGCACCGCCCAGGGTGGGGAAAGTTATGCTCAGGCGGTGCAGACGTTGGTCAATACGGCGCGGGTGTTTAACGTGCCGCGGATTATTTTCACCAGTTCAACCTCCGTCTATGGCGATAGCGCCGGCACCGTACGGGAAAACACGCCGCTGCGGCCGGTATCCGTCGCCGGCAAGGTGCTGGCGTCGCTTGAACAGTGGTTGAGGCATTTACCGGATACCTCGGTGGATATCCTGCGCCTGGCCGGGCTGGTGGGCATCGATCGCCATCCCGGACGTTTTCTGGCGGGTAAAACGGGGCTGAGCGGCGGTTCTCACGGCGTGAACCTGGTACATCAGGAAGATGTGCTGGAGGCCATTCAGCTATTGCTGAAACTTCCTCAGGGCGGGCATCTGTATAACCTTTGCGCGCCGGGACATCCCGCCAAACGGCGCTATTATGCCGATCGGGCCCGCCAGCTGGGCCTGACCCCGCCGCAGTTCGTTGCCGGGGAAGACGATGCTTCCGGGCGCATCGTCGACGGTCAGCGCATCTGCCGCGAGCTCGGATTCGACTATCTCTACCCGGACCCGATGCTGATGCCGCTGAATTAGCCTCGACTTGATCCGCTACCGGCGGATAAGGCCTACCGTGCGGGTAAAACGCCCGCACGGTAGGCGCGCCGGCGTATTACGCCTGACCGTGAGGCAGCGCCTTGGGTTGCGCAGGGACGCCGTTCACCGCCAGTTGCGGATCGCGGATTTCATGCTCCGATAAACGAAAGTAGGCGACCATTTTTTCCAACAGGGAGGACTGCTCCTCCAGCGAGTTGGCCGAGATGGAAGACTCCATAACCAGCGCCGCATTCTGTTGCGTGGTGGTATCGAGCTCGCTAATCGCCCGCGCTATTTGCTCAATGCCGCGGCTTTGCTCATCTGAAGCGGAGGAGATCTCGCCCATGATGTCGTTCACCCGGGATACCGAGGAGACGATTTGCTGCATGGCCGCACCGGCGTTTGCCGCCAGTTTGCTGCCAATATCAATACGCGTCACGGACTCGGATATCAGGCCGGCAATCTCTTTCGCCGCCTGGGAGCTGCGCTGAGACAAATTGCGCACTTCGCTTGCGACCACCGCGAATCCGCGCCCCTGCTCGCCGGCCCGCGCCGCTTCCACGGCGGCGTTCAGGGCCAGAATATTGGTCTGGAAGGCGATGCTGTTAATCACGGCGGTGATATCCGCGATTTTATTCGAACTGGCGGAGATATCATTCATGGTGCTGACCACCTTCTGCACCACCTCGCCGCCTTTATGGGCGTTTTGCGATGCTTCCGCCGTTATCTGGCTGGCATGTCTGGCATTGTCGGCGTTGTTTTTTACCGTCGAGGTCAACTCTTCCATACTGGCGGCGGTTTCGACCACCGCCGCCGACTGCTGTTCCGTGCGGGATGACAAATCATTATTGCCGATGGCGATTTTGGCGGCTGAATCGGCGACGCTATCCACGCTGTCGCGCACATTGCTAATCATGCCGCGCAGTTTTTCATTCATGCGAGCCATGGCCGCCGTCAATTGTCCTAATTCATCGCGCCGGTCAACCACGATGGAGGCGGAGAGATCGCCGCCGGCGATGCGCTCGGCCAGCGCCAGATTGTAGATGACGGGCCTGGTGATTTGCCGGGTAATGGCGATGGAGGTAATCATGCCGATAATAACGGCTATCAGGCCGATAACGATGGTGATATGGGAGGAATCATTGGCCAGATCGTCATTTTTCTCTTTAACGATATTGATGATGGATTTGATCGCGGCGCTGCTTTTATCTCCCGCGACTTTAACCGCGTCTTCCGCTTTTTTCAGCTCGTTGAGCGCCGCGAAATAATCCTCGTTAAGCTTGCGGTAATTGACGGCATAGGTCCACAATTCGTCGGCGACCGACCTGTCCGCGGGCGATAGGGTCGGCGCCAGGCGCTGATAAAACTGCGCCGCGTTATTAAAGCTTTGCGCCAAATCTTTTAACGCCGCCTCGCTTTCTTTAAGCTGCAGTTCGTAGGCGCGACTTTTTATCTCGGCGATTAAAAAAATCAGGTTATCGAGACCGCCGTTGATATTACCGTCATCTGACGGCAGCGCGGAGCTATTGTCCGATCGGTGAATGATATTTTGCAGATTATGGCTATTTAGACTTTCCCGATTGGCGACGACCTTTTTCATGGCTTCGCCCATCTGGCTAATCGACCCTTGAAATTCATCCAGATGCCGGACGATGTTATCAATATAGGCCGTTTCTTCATCGCTCCAGGAGAGTTGCTGAGCCTGAGCGGTTAATTCCGACGCATGCTTGATATAGTTGGACATGACGTTGCGGGAATCTTCATCTGCGGAGTAGAAATATTTCAACCTGTTGATTTTAGCTTGAAAAACCTCAATGTTGATATTGTATATCAGATTGGTTTTTTCATATATCAGGCGAATTGATTCAAATCGGTTAACGCTAAGCGATGATGCGATGACGACCAGCAATAAAATAACGCCAAATCCAATATAAAGCTTATGCGATATTTTAGTATTGCGGAGACTATTTATCAGGTAATGCATGGTTTTCTCCATTAGAAAAAAACATTCATGATGAATGATGTCAATGTTTTATTAAATTTCTACCGAGGTGGGTTATCGGTATATGTGACGGGAGTTTTAGATTTTAAAGTATAAAGAATGAGATTTTGTGATGCGCTTATTACCGCATTGGGCATGCGTACGGTAAACGTTGGGCAAATAAACGATGGTTATTTCTAGGGGCCGTAATAAACGGCCCGGACCCGATGCTCATGCCGCCAAATAAGCCGCGTCGCTATTCGGCGGCTTTTTTGCGGTACAGCCGTCGCGGATGTCCAATCTTGCCGTAGCGCATCTCGATGTCGAGAAAGTGGCTTTCCACGCAATATTCCAGATAGCGGCGGGCGGTCGTTTTGCTCAATCCGGTTTGCGCCACCACATCGTCAACGGAGTAGAGGCGATCGTTTTCATCATTGAAAAAAATCTGCCGGATCAGCCCCAGGGTATTTTCCTCGATACCTTTGCCCGCGGTACCCGCCGTGGACCCGGCGGATTGCAGCTGGTAGAGAATATCGACGTTTTGCTGGTCGACGATCTTGTAGGTATGCTGCGTTTTGACAAACTGGATAAAACGCTCCAGCGATGAGCGCAGCCGCGGGTAGGATACCGGTTTGATGATGTAGTCAAATGCGCCGCAGCGGATCGCCTGGGCGCAGGTGTGCATATCGCTGGCCGCGGTGATAAAAATCACCGAGCAGTTAAGGCCCTTGAGCCACTCGCTTTCGATAAGAGAAACCCCCTCGCCGTCGGGCAGATAATTATCCAGCAGAATCAGGCGCGGCTTGTGCCGTTGCAGCAGCCTTTTGGCGTCGGAGAGCGTGGTGGCGATATCCACAACGCGCAGGCCGAAATTTTTTTCAATAAATTCAGCGTGAATATTTGCCAGCCTCTTCTCATCTTCCACGATTAAGACATCGAAATTATCAGTATGCGTCATTCTCGGAATCTCCGTTGGTATCCTGTGGTCGTCATCCCCGTCAGCCGGTGAGCGTATGGGGATGAACGGAAGATTTTTTAGGTATAAAAATGGAAAACACGCTGCCGTGCGGCTGATTGGCCGAGACTTCGATAAGCCCCTGGGCCTGATTGACGTAGCTGGTGACCAGATGCAGGCCGAGTCCGTGGTCGCCCTGCGTTTTGCTGGTCACGCCCATCTCGAACAGCCGGTCGGCGATGGCCGAATCGATGCCGATGCCCCGATCGGCTATCTCTATCACCAGCTCCTGTTCGCCATCGTAAATATAAATCTCTATCGGGTCGTGCGGCGCTTGACCGGCGAGGGTCGCCTCCACCGCGTTGTCCAGCAGGTTGCCGATGATGGACATCAGCTCGGTTTCGCTCAGCGCGGCGGGGATGTCGGCAAGCTGACAGCGGGGATCGAAGATCATCTCAATCCCTTTCTCTTTGGCGGCGGCGTATTTACCCAGCAGTAGCCCGCACAGAGCGGGCGAACGGAAGCGCCGGGAAACAAAATCCAGCACCACCTGCGCGCTTTCCGACTGGGCTTCAATGTAGCGGATTGCCTCATCATAACGTTTCAAATGCAGCAGCCCGGCCAGCGTGGCCGTCCAGTTCAACTGCTCGTGGCGCAGGATGCGCAGGCTGTTGGCATAACGCTTCACCTGGCTGAGCTGCATACTGAGGGTATGAATATCATTTTTGCCGCGAAAGCTGATAACCCACCCCTGCAGCTGGTCTTCCAGCAGGATACGCACGCGGCTGGCGATCACCGTGGCGTGATTAAAGCGGCAGATTTCGTCGTGGGTATCGCTGATCCACATCTCCTGACCGGAGAAAAAGGGAACCGGCTTGATCACCTCTTCAATGGGCCGGCCCCGCAGTTGCTTGGACGGCTCTGCGAGGGCCAGAATCTCTTTGGCCGCATGGTTGATCGCCGCGATGCGATGCTGCTTGTCAATGGCGATCACCCCTTCATAAATGGATTCCAGCAGGGCTTTCTGTTGCCGAACCAGCAGGCGGATCTCATGGGGTTCCAGACCGAACATCTGTTTTTTCAGATTACGGGAGAACCACCAGGAAAAAATGAACAGCGCCACAAACATAACCAGGATAACCAGTAAAATATGCGCCAGCTTGCTGAAGGTAAGGTTATCGATATGCGTTTTCAGATAACCGACCGACACAATGCCGATAACCTTGTCGCCATCCATAATCGGCGCTTTACTGCGCAGCGAAATACCAATCCCGCCGCGGCGCACGGAGATAATGCTTTTCCCGGCCAGAACCTCAAGATTATCGCCGCCCACCATGGCCGTACCTATTTGCCGGCCGTCTTCCGAATGAAAAAGGTGACGGCCGTGGTTATCGCCGATAACGATATAACTGGCGTCGCTGCGCTGTTTTAGCTGACGCGCGAGGGCATCGATCTGTTTGACGTCCCGGCTTTTCACCGACTCGATCAGTGAAGGAATAACGGCAATTTCTCTCGCCTGTACCTGCGCACGGGTCCCCAGTTCGGAATAAAGCTGTTGGTCGATATCATGCCAGTAATAAACGCCGGTTAATATCAGCAACAGAGAGAAGAAAATAATCAAATAGATAAACAATTTGATATGAAAAGAAATTCTCAATGCCATGATACAAACAACCCGTCTGGTTAGCGGAAAACAGTCGGCTAATTTAGCATGAATAAAAATAGTTAGGCACAAGGAGCTAGAAACTTGTGAGCAGCTACACGTTTATAATTTAACCATTAGATGTTTCAATAATTACATATTATAAAAATTACGTTTAAATATATTTTTGGCAAACATCTCAATTACTTTTTATCAACATAACGTTTTTTAGGAAATAAAAACCATAAAAAACATAGAAACCATAAAATTTACACCCGGCGCCGGGTGTTAATAACAATATGTTTTTTATATACTTTATTTATTTAAACCATAAAAACCATAAGTGCCTTTAAAACTCATTTTTTAATTTGAAGCTAATCACATAATAATGATCTCCGTTCCCTATGATGTGCGGACAAAATAAAACGGGGATAGGGTTATGAGTACGACTGAAGATTCATATGTTGTGGCGGGTAATGAAGCAACCAGGAAGACCTCATTAAAGGAAAAATGGTGGCACATTCTTGATACTTACAAAGTGGGTATTATTCCGGTGCCGCTCTTTTTACTGGCGGGGGTATTAATCGGCATTGACTGTCTGAATGGCAAATTGCCGAGTGATATTGTGGTGATGGTCGCCACGCTGGCCTTCTTCGGTTTTGCCTGCGGCGAGTTTGGCAAACGCCTGCCGATTATCGGCAAAATGGGGGCGGCGGCAATTTGCGCCACCTTTATTCCGTCGGCGATGGTTTATTACGGACTGCTGCCGGATGTGGTGGTTGAATCAACGACCAAATTCTATAAAAGCACCAATATTCTCTATCTCTATATCTGCTGCATTATCGTCGGCAGCATTATGAGCATGAATCGGCAAACGCTGATTCAGGGCTTTATGCGTATTTTCTTTCCAATGCTGTGCGGCGAAGTGGTCGGCATGGTCGTCGGTATGGCGGTCGGCATCGCGCTCGGCATGGATCCGTTCCAAATCTTCTTCTTCCTGATTCTGCCCATCATGGCCGGCGGCGTGGGCGAGGGGGCAATTCCGCTGTCGATAGGCTATGCTACCATTCTACATATGGAACAAGGAGTTGCATTGGGACGAATTCTTCCTATCGTGATGCTGGGCAGCCTGACCGCGATTATTATCGCCGGCATGCTGAACCAGCTTGGCAAACGTTATCCGCACCTGACCGGCGAAGGCGAACTGATGCCGAACAAGGGCAACAACCTGAACAACCCCGACGGCGGTACGCCGGTAACCGGCTTCAGCAGCAAGGCCGATGTGACCGCCATCGCCTCCGGCGCGCTGCTGGCCGTCCTGCTTTATATGATCGGCATGCTGGGGCACAAGCTGATCGGCCTGCCCGCGCCGGTCGGTATGCTGTTTGTCGCGGTGCTGGTGAAACTGGTTCACGGCGTGTCGCCGAAAATGCTCGAAGGTTCGCAGGTTGTCTACAAATTCTTCCAGACCTCGGTGACCTACCCGATTCTGTTCGCGGTCGGCGTGGCGATTACGCCATGGCAGGAACTGGTGAACGCCTTCACGCTGCAAAATCTGCTGGTGATTATCAGCACCGTCGTCGCCCTGGTGGCCACCGGCTTCTTTGTCGGCAGAAAGATCGGGATGCACCCCATTGACGTCGCCATTGTTTCCTGCTGCCAGAGCGGGCAAGGCGGTACGGGGGACGTGGCGATACTGACCGCGGGCAACCGGATGGTGCTGATGCCGTTCGCGCAGATCGCCACGCGCATCGGCGGGGCGATTAACGTATCGATTTCGCTCCTGGTGCTGGGCAACTTCCTGGTCTGAACATATTGAGCAAAAGAAATAACACCGCAGGTTATCGCAGGTCTATTTTAAACGGGAAATATTATGAAACTGGCAAGCTATCGCTATAACGACAAAAACAGCTTCGGTATTTATACGCCGACCGGCCTGATCGATCTCGGCGCCAAAATCGGCCATCGCTACCCCGATTTAAAATCGCTGCTCGCCCAGGATGCGTTGCCCGCGGCGCGGGAATTTACCCATGCCGCGCCGGACGTCGCGCTGTCCGAGGTCACCTTTCTGCCGGTTATTGCCGAACCGGGAAAAATATTGTGCGTCGGCATGAACTATGCGGCGAAACGCCAGGAGTTTAACCAGGAGGATCCGGCGCCGACGTTATTCGTCCGTTTCGCCGACTCGCAAACCGGGCATGGCACGCCGGTGATCAAACCGCTCTATTCCAGCGAGTTTGACTATGAAGGGGAACTGGCGGTGGTGATCGGCAAGGGCGGACAAAATATTTCCCGCGATGCGGCGCTCTCGCACGTCGCCGGTTACAGCTGCTACATGGACGGCTCGGCGCGCGACTGGCAGCACAGCTGGTTTACCGCGGGCAAAAACTGGCGCCGGACGGGGGCGTTCGGCCCCTATCTGACCACGGCGGATGAAATCCCCGACCCGCAGGCGTTGGCGATTCATACCTATCTGAATGGCCGGATGGTGCAGGACGACAATACCGGCAGCATGATCCACCCGGTCGCGGAGCTGATTGAATATATCAGCACCTTCACCGCGCTGAGCGCGGGCGACGTCATTATCACCGGTTCGCCGGGCGGCGTGGGCAAAAAGCGCAATCCGCCGCTGTTTATGCAGGCGGGCGACCGTATTGAGGTCGAGATTGAGAACGTCGGCCATCTGCGCAACCTGGTGGTTGACGCCAATCAGCAACGGCAGCCGACGCCGGCCGCGGCCGCCGCGCACTAAGCGATACGCCTCCGGGTTGCCCGGAGGTATACCAATCTATGTTGAACAACAGAAGTCAGATGCAGGATTAATCGTTATGCATGCCAATGATTCCGTCTTTTTCGATACCTTGGATATGCGCATGCAGCCTCAGGCAATCCCCGAGATTCGCCGGTTGCTGGCGCAGTGCCGGCTCGGTATGGATGATGATATCGACACCTTTGTCACCGGCCGCCTGGGCGGCGAATTGGCGGCCTGCGCGGGCATGGCGGCAAACATCATCAAGTGCGTCGCGGTGGCCCCGCGGTACCGCGATCGGAACCTGGGCGTTCGGGTGATCAATGAGGTGGTGCAGCAGGCGGCGCAGCGCGGCCATTTTCATCTATTCCTCTATACCAAACCGCAAAACATCGCCATTTTCCGCGCCTGCGGCTTTTATCCGCTGGCGCAGTATCAGGATAGCGCCGTGCTGATGGAAAATACCCCCATCGGCATCACGCAGTACTGCCGCTCGCTGGCGGCGTATCGCCGGCCGGGCACGCCTATCGGGGCCATCGTGATGAACGCCAATCCGTTCACGCTGGGGCATCGCTATCTGGCGGAACGCGCGGCGCAGTCGTGCGACTGGCTGCACCTTTTCGTGGTGCGCGAAGACGCGTCGCTATTTCCCTTTGACGAACGGCTGGAAATGGTGCGCCGGGGCGTGACCCATATCGACAATCTGACGGTACACGCCGGATCGGAATATATGATCTCCAAAGCCACCTTCCCCGGTTATTTTCTGAAAGAGGAAAAATTGATTACCCGCGCGCATGCCGCGCTGGATTTGATTATTTTCAGAAAATATATCGCGCCGGCGTTGGGCATTACCCGGCGCTTCGTCGGCACGGAGCCGTTTTGCGCGCTGACGCGGCAGTATAACCAGGATATGCATTTCCGGCTGGAGAACGCGTCGGCCGTGGATGCGCCCGCGCTGGCGGTGATGGAAATCGAGCGTAAACGGGAAAGCGCCGGCGTGGCGATCTCCGCCTCTGAAGTGAGAAAGTTATTAAAACTGCGGCAATACCGCCGTATTCAGGAATTAGTGCCGGCCTCGACGCTGGAGCATTTACAGCGCTATTACCAGGCCGAATACGCTTAATTAAATTAATCAGGACAGCCCTATGAAGATTATTAAGGAGTCTCTGGCCGGAACCCTGGAATCCAGCGATCTGCTGGTCAAGGTCGCGCCGGCGCAGGGAGAGCTCACCGTGGTGATTAACAGCGAAGTGATAAAGCAGTTCGGCCATCGGATAAGACAGGTGGTGAATGAGACGCTGCAAGCGCTGGAGATCACCGCGGGCACGATCGTTGTTGAAGATAAGGGCGCGCTGGACTGCGTGATTCGCGCCAGGGTGCAGAGCGCGGTGTTGCGCGCGGCGGACGTTCAGCAGGTGGAATGGGAGAAACTGCAATGAAAAAATTGCGCCGCAGCATGTTATTTCTGCCGGGAGCGAATGCCGCCATGTTGTCCAATTCGTTTATTTATAAACCCGACTCCATCATGTTCGACCTGGAGGATGCGGTTTCCCTGCGCGAAAAAGATACCGCCCGCCTGCTGGTTTTCCATGCGTTGCAGCACCCGATGTACCGCGATATTGAAACCGTGGTGCGCATCAATCAGCTGAGCACTCCGTTCGGCCTGCTGGATCTGGAGGCCGCGGTGCGCGGCGGCGCCGACGTTATCCGCCTGCCGAAAACCGACTCCACCGACGACGTGGATGAACTGGAAGGGCATCTGGCGCGCATCGAGAAAGCCTGCGGGCGGGAAGTGGGCTCCACCCGCATTATGGCGGCCATCGAGTCGGCGCTGGGCGTGATTAACGCCGTCTCCATCGCCCGCTCGTCGCCGCGGATGATCGGCATTGCGCTGGCGGCCTTCGACTATGTGATTGATATGCAGACCGAACGCGGCGACGGCACCGAACTGTTCTACGCCCGTTGCGCGGTGCTGCACGCCGCGCGCGCGGCCGGCATCGACGCTTTCGACGTGGTCTATTCCAACGTCAACGACGACGCCGGCTTCCTGCGGGAAGTCGAGCTGATCCGCAAACTGGGTTTTAACGGCAAATCGCTGATTAATCCCCGCCAGATTGAGCTGCTGCATAACGCCTATGCGCCGACGCAGGACGAAGTGGATTACTCCCACCGGGTGCTGCAGGCCGCGGAAGAGGGGGAGCGCGCGGGACTGGGGGTGATTTCCCTGAATGGGAAAATGATCGACGCGCCGATTATCGACCACGCGCGCATGGTTCTGGAACGCGCTCAGGCTTCCGGCGTGCGTAAATAAGACCCGGCAATGATAGATCTCAGGAATCACAGGATTAGACCATGAGCAACTTTATTGAAGCGCTGCAACGGCAGTACCCGCAAACGCGCAATCTGTCCCCCTTTGTCGATGCGAATCACCAGACTCCCTGGCTAAACGACGTCAAACGGAAGCATGAACGCAAACTGTGCGCCGATCTGGCCGAGGCCATCGCTAAAAGCGGCCTGAAAGACGGCATGACCATCTCTTTCCACCACCATTTCCGCGAAGGCGACAAGGTGATTAATAGGGTGGTGGACACGCTGGCGCAGCTGGGATTCAAAAACCTGACGCTGGCCTCCAGCTCGCTGATGAGCTGCAACGCGCCGCTGATTGAACATATTCGCGCCGGGGTGATCGCCCGCATCTACACCTCCGGCATGCGCGGCGAACTGGCGGACGCCATTTCCCACGGCCTGATGAAAGAGCCGGTGAACATCCATTCGCACGGCGGCCGGGTGCACCTGCTGCAAAGCGGCGAACTGAAGGTGGACGTGGCGTTTCTCGGCGTGCCGTGCAGCGATGAATTCGGCAACGCCAACGGCACGGCGGGGAGATCGCGCTGCGGCTCGCTGGGCTATGCCATGGTGGACGCCCAGTACGCGCGCAAAGTGGTGCTGCTGACGGAAAGCCTGGCGCCGTTTCCCAATATGCCCGCCAGCATCGTGCAGGATCGGGTGGACTACGTGGTGCAGGTGGCGGAAGTGGGCGACCCGGCCAGGATCAGCGTCGGGGCGGCTCGCGTCACCAGCAACCCGCGTGAGCTGCTGATCGCCCGCCGCGCCGCGGACGTTATCGAACATTCCGGCTATTTTAAAAACGGCTTCTCCATTCAGACCGGCTCCGGCGCGGCCTCCACCGCCTGCACCCGCTTTCTGGAAGACAAAATGCGCCAGCAGAATATCGTGGCGAGCTTTGCCCTGGGCGGCATTACCGGCAGCATCGTCGATTTGCATGAAAAAGGGCTGATTGAAAAACTGCTCGACACCCAGTGCTTCGACGCCAACGCGGCGGAATCGCTGGCCAGGAACCCGAACCATGTGGAAATCTCCACCAATGTCTACGCCAATCCGAGCGCGAAAGCGGCCTGCTGCGACCAACTGGATGTGGTGATCCTCAGCGCGCTGGAAATCGACACCGATTTTAACGTTAACGTGATCACCGGTTCGGACGGGGTCATGCGCGGCGCGTCGGGCGGCCACTGCGACGTCGCCACGGCGGCGAACCTGACTATTGTCGTCGCGCCGCTGATCCGCAGCCGTATTCCGACGGTGGTTCGCCAGGTCACCACCTGCGTCACGCCGGGAGAGAGCATCGACGTGCTGGTGACCGATCACGGCATCGCCGTGAATCCCCGGCGCCCGGAAGTCGCGCAGCGCCTGCAACAGGCGGGGTTGCCGCTGCTGTCGATTGAAGCGCTGTATCAACGGGCCATCGAACTGGTGGGCGAACCCAGGGCGATTGAGTTTCATGAGCGCATTGTCGGGGTGATCCGCTATCGGGACGGCAGCGTGATCGACGTGGTGCGCCAGGTGAAAGAAAGCGATGAGTAAAACGGACCAACCAATCAGGCAGCGGACCGTGGACGACCCCGTTCCCGTTACCCTGAAAGCGTTGCTCGCGGCGAAGGAGCGCCGCGCCGCGCGGCAGCGCGCGTGGCTGACGGAGTATCGCGCCACGCTGGTTTCGCTGACGCTGGTTACGCCGGGGCCGGTAAAGGATAGCGCGCCGTACCGCCTTGCCATGGGCGAAGCGATCGAGGCGCTGAATACGCTCTGCCGGCGGCGCGGCTGGCCGGTGCTGGCGCAGCAAACCCAGTGGCTGGCGACCGGCGCCGAAGGCTTTTGGGCGATCGGCAAAGACGCGCCGACGGTCAAAGCCGCCGCCATCGCGCTGGAAGAGCGCCACCCGTTGGGCCGGCTGTGGGATATCGATGTGATCTGCCCGCGGGAAGGGGCGATCGGCCGCGCAATGCTGGCGCATGAGGCTCGCCGCTGCCTGCTGTGCCAACGGGCGGCTCACGCCTGCGGGCGCTCGCGGAACCACCCGTTGCCGGAGCTGGTGCGGCACGTTGAGGGAATGCTTAATGCCTATTTCAATCCGGCCTGAGCCATTGACGCCGCGCGCGCCGTCCGCTCGGCGGGATGGCGTATCGCCTGCGGCGCTGCCGGATATTGACCTTTGGGTGACGCGGGCGCTGACGGCGGAGGTGATGCTGACGCCCAAACCGGGGCTGGTGGACCGGGCGAACAACGGCGCGCACCGCGATATGGACGTCGCTCTGTTTCACGACAGCATCCGCGCCATATCCCCCTGGTTTCGCCGCTTTACCGCCGCCGGCTGGCGCTATGCCTATCTGCCTTTGCCGCAGTTGCTTCCCCAGATCCGGCCCATCGGGCTGGCCTGCGAGCAGGCGATGTTCGCGGCGACAAAGGGCGTCAACGCCCACAAAGGCGGGATCTTCGCCTTTGGTCTGCTTTGCGCCGCGGCCGGGTGGCTGGCGGCTCAGGGACGGCGCGTGACCCGCCGGGATCTGTGCCGCAGCGTAGCGGAAATATGCCGCGATATGGTGCGCCGGGAGCTGGCGCACGGCGGCGGCGCGGCAACCGCCGGGGAACATCTCTATCGTCGCTACGGCCTGACCGGCGCAAGGGGGGAGGCGGCCAGCGGATTCAATACCGTGCGCCGGTTTTCATTACCGGCATTAACGCGGGCCGTCGCCGCGGGGGCCGACGAGGAAACGGCGCTACTGCACACGCTGCTGGTGCTGATGGCGCACAACCCGGATACCAACCTGGTTTCCCGGGGCGGTATGCAGGGGCTGGACTTTGTACAGCGCTACGCCGGAAAACTGCTCGCCGCGCCGCTGGATCGGCAGGCGCTGATTACCATGGATAAGGCGCTGATCGCCAGAAACCTCAGCCCCGGCGGCAGCGCGGACTTGCTGGCGCTGACCTGGCTGTTATTTCACTATCCTGAAGCCTGAGCCGTTATACCTGATTCCCTAAAGTTATAGATGATATGTGTCGATACCGTTTGAAGCGATTTGCATCATGTGGTTCATTAGATAAAGGCATTAATAAGACTATGGCTATAGGATGAGGATAACAGCGGTGGATGAAAATTTGAAAGAGCAGTTCGTCAAGCGTAATAAACTGGCTATCTGTGCAACACTGCGTGAATTAAAGAAAAACGATACCAGCGTTATGGTTCATCATTCTCGCGGCCAGTTCATCAGTAAAATCCTTGATGTGATATCCGACGATGATATTTTCGTATTTGACCTGGGCGGCGTTGAGCATGAAAACAGCCGGGCGTTGTATGCGGGGAAATTATCTTTCGTGGCGGAACCGACGGGGGCTAAAGTGGAGTTTAGCGCCAAAATAGCCAGAACCATCGATTTTCAGGGCCTGCCGGCGTTCACGGCGTCTATTCCGGAACGGCTCTATCTGATTCAGCGCAGGACCTATTTCCGCATCAACACGCCGCTTTGGCCGCCGCTGTTGTGCCGCGGCGAATTACCGGACGACACCCGCTTTCAGTTTACCATTAAGGATCTCTCCCTCGGCGGGCTGAGTCTGTATACCGATCGCGATACCACGGGGCTATTGACGGAAGGGGATATCATCCGCGACGTCGAGCTGGATCTCGATGAGTATGGCTTTTTCTGCCTGGACTTGCAGTTTGTCGGCCAGTCAACGATGAAAGACGTCGATAACAAAGGCGAGGTGAGGATCACCCAGCGGCTGAGCTTCAAGTTTCCGGCGCTGTCCGCGGTTCAGGAGCGCGACCTGCAGCAGGTTATTTTCGAGTTGGAACGATTACAGAACGAAAAGAAGAAAAAATTTCAGGATTGGTGATTTTTCAGTAAAATTTTTCCATACGGCAACAGAATAATTTGTAATAAAACAAAGAAAAGCAGCGCGATAGCCAACAAAATTATTTCCCGTCCGCGCAATATCTTGTCAGATGGAAATGAGTGGTGCAGAATACGCGCCTTGCAAAATAACCGACGTCTTAGCGCGTCGGTTATTTTTTTGCATTTATGTTTTCAACCAGAGGCCGGACTGCGCGCCGGAGAGATAAATTGTTTGAGTGCCAGAGAGCACGGTAGAGGAAAGGAAAGATGGGGCAACTTGATACCAGCACGGCGTCCGGCAAACGCGTCCAGCTAAGAAGAACGCTCACGCTATGGCCGGTTGTTATGATGGGGCTGGCTTATATGCAGCCGATGACCATTTTTGACACCTTTGGTATCGTCTCCGGTCTGACCGACGGACACGTTGCGACGGCTTACGCTTTCGCCCTGACGGGCATCCTGTTTACCGCCTTAAGCTACGGCAAGCTGGTGCGTCGCTTCCCGTCAGCCGGTTCCGCTTACACCTATGCGCAAAAAGCCATCAGTCCGCACGTCGGCTTTATGGTCGGCTGGTCGTCGCTGCTGGACTACCTGTTTATGCCGATGATCAATATCCTGCTGGCGAAAATCTACCTTGAAGCGATTTTCCCCGGCGTGCCGTCATGGATTTTCGTCGCCGCGCTGGTCGGGCTGATGACGCTGTTTAATCTGCGCGGCATCAATGTGGTGGCGAATCTCAACTCGGTCATCGTCGTGGTTCAGGTGGCGATTATGGCGGTGTTTCTGGCATTGGTGATTTACGGCGTTTATCAGGGCGAAGGCGCGGGAACGCTGGTCAGCGCCCGGCCTTTCTGGTCGGATAACGCCCACGTGGTGCCGATGATCACCGGCGCCACCATACTCTGCTTCTCTTTCCTCGGTTTTGACGGCATCAGCTCCCTGTCGGAGGAAACGCGGGACGCCGGCAACGTGATCCCGAAAGCCATCTTTCTGACCGCGCTGATTGGCGGGGTGATCTTTATTGCCGTCGCCTATTTCCTGCAACTGTACTTTCCGGATATTTCGCGTTTTAAACAGCCGGACGCCTCGCAGCCGGAAATCATGCTGTACGTCGCCGGGAAGTTCTTCCAGTCGATTATTCTGGTGTTCTCCTGCGTGACCGTGCTGGCGTCAGGCATGGCCGCCCATGCCGGGGTGTCGCGTCTGATGTACGTGATGGGCCGCGACGGCGTATTCCCCGAGCGTTTCTTCGGCTATATCCATCCGCAATGGCGTACGCCGGCGCTGAACGTGCTGCTGGTCGGGGCGGTCGCCTTGTCGGCGGTCTCTTTCGATCTGGTTACGGCGACCGCGCTGATTAACTTCGGCGCGCTGGTGGCCTTTACCTTCGTCAACCTGTCGGTGATTTCCCAGTTTTATATCCGTGAGCGCCGTAACCGTACGCTGAAAGATACCTTTAACTATCTTGTCCTGCCGGTGCTGGGGGCGCTGACCGTCGGCGCGCTGTGGGTCAACCTGGAAGAGAGCTCCATGACGCTGGGGCTGATTTGGGGAACCATCGGCCTGCTGTATCTGGCTTTGGTGACGCGCCGTTTCCGTCAGCCGGTGCCGCAGTGCCGTGAAGAGCCGATGTAATCAGCTAAAAAGCGGGGATAGGCTTCTCCGCTTCAGAGCATTGACGAAGTAGCCATTGGTGATGGCTAATCCAAATCCGTCATTCCGCGAATACCCCCAGCGGTCCCGCGGTAGTCACCTCCGTCGTCCCCGCGGTAGTCACCTCCGTCGTCCCCGCGGCAGTCACCTCCGTCGTCCCTTGCGGTAGTCACCTCCGTCGTCCCTTGCGGCAGTCACCTCCGTCGTCCCTTGCGGCAGTCACCTCCGTCCTCCCCGCGGCAGTAGGCGGGGATCTGCTTGCGCTGGCGGTTCGGTGTACCAGAGATCCCTCCTCGCGAAGGCGGGGACCTGCGGGGATGACTAAGGCGGAATGCGGTTGCCGCAGAGGCCGTTAGCTGGTCAGCGCCTGAACGTATGCCAGCAGCGCCTTGATCAGATCGGTTTTTGGCTTATCCCCTTCGTAGCGCTGATACAGCGCGTCCAGTTCGGTAACGTATTGCTGCAGGCGTTCGGCGGTAAACACCTCCTGGCGATGCTGCAGCCAGCGTTGTTGTTCGCCGTCGTCCAGCGTGTTGGGAAAATTGCGCGCGCGATAGCGGAATAGCAGCGGCTCCAGGCGGTCGTCGACGAATTTAACGTCCAGGGCGGGCAGGTTCTGCGGCGCGGTTTGCTGAATAATCTTCATCGTCATGCGGTCGGCGTCGCCGAAAAAGCCGTCGTAAATCCGCAGGTCGACGTCGCTCTCGGCCGCGAATGCCGGCGACTCGGCGAACAGCGCGACGACTTTCTCGCGGACCTGGCTGTTTTGCCGCAGCAGCGCCAGATTGTCCCGGCAACGCTGGCGGTCGAGCCCCAGCCGGTCGGCGTCTTCCGGGCGCAGCGTATTGACGGGCGCCAGCACCGGGCACTTATTGATATGCACCAGTTTGATGGGAACCGCGCTCTGCCCGGCGCTTAACCGATCGCGGCGGGTATACAGGCGTTCGCGCAGCGTATCGGCATCCAGCTCCAGCAGCGGCGTCATATCGCCGGCAAGGTCGCACATAATGACGGCGTTGCGGTTATCGGGGTGCCACGCCAGAGGCGCCACCAGGCTGGTGTTGCCGCGCGCCGCGCCGAACATGCCGGAGACATGGACCAGCGGCTTCATCTGCGCAATATCAATCAGCGCGCTGACTTTATTCTTGTTGCGCAGTTGGAACAGATAATCAAACAGCCTGGGCTGCGCCTGCTTCAGCAACTGCGCCATGGCGATGGTGGCGTAGACGTCGGACATGGCGTCATGGGCATGCTCATGGGAGATGCCGTTGGCGCGGGTTAAATGTTCAAGCCTGAAGCTGGGCAGTCCCTCATCGTTTTCCGGCCAGACGATTCCCTCCGGGCGCAGCGCATGGCAGGCGCGTAACGCATCCAGCAGGTCCCAGCGGGAGCTGCCGTGCTGCCAGCTGTAGGCGTAGGGATCGTAGAAATTGCGGTAAAAGATATTACGGCTGACTTCGTCATCGAAACGGATATTGTTGTAGCCCATGATGCAGGTTCCGGGCACGCTGAACGCCTCATGGATCCGGCGCGCGAACTCCGCTTCATTCACCCCTTTGGCCGCGGCCAGCTGCGGCGTGATGCCGGTAATCAATACCGCTTCGGGTTCCGGCAGATAATCATCCGTCGGCTTGCAATAGATGACCAGCGGTTCGTCGATAATATTGAAGTCCGCATCGGTGCGTACCCCGGCAAACTGCGCGGGCCGATCGCGGGCCGGATGTTTACCGAAGGTCTCATAATCATGAATGAAAAACGTAGGTTGTGTTTTATCGGCCATAGTGACATTACGCTACATGATTGATCTGAACGCCATATCTGGCGGAAACAGGTAAATAAACCGCAAGGATATCATTGAATGCGTTTTCTGTGGCGCTTTCCTGATTCCGCTCACATCCGCCGCGGGCATAATTGCTAGGCAGGGGAACTATCCTCGGTTACAATTTCTCGCCTTTTAATACGAATGATAATTAAATTCTTTACCGTCTGAGACATTTTGCTCTGGGTAATCATCTGAAGGAGAAAACAATGCGGGTGAACGTAGCTTTGACGATAAGGTGGGCGCTATTGGCATTGGCGTCAATAGCGGTGCTGGCGGGTTGCGATCGGGCGGAGTCTTCATCCGAACAGGCTGAAACCATCAGCATTGAACATGCCCAGGGCACCACTAAGGTGCCGCTGCACCCGAAAAAAGTCGTCGTGTTCGCTCCCGCCGTGCTGGATACGCTGGATGCCCTGCAAATCGAGGTCGCCGGCGTGCCGCAGACCAGTTCGCATCTGCCCGAATTCCTCGCCAAATACCGCGGCGGCGAATACCTGAACGCCGGGACGTTATTCGAGCCCGATTATGAAGCGCTCAGCAGCGCCAAACCTGACCTGATCATTGCCGGCGGGCGAGCCGCCGACGCCTACGATAAGCTGAGCGCCATTGCGCCCACCATCTCGCTGGACGTCGACCCAACCCAGTTTATGCCCAGCTTTACCCAGCGCGTGGAACAGCTGGGGGACATTTTCGGCAAACAGGACGAAGCGAAAAAACAGCTGGAAGAGTTTAACCAGCAGATTGCCCGCACCCACGAAAAAGCCGCCAACGCCGGTACGGCGATGGTGCTGATGGTTTCGGGCGGCAAAATGTCGGCCTACGGTCCGAAATCCCGCTTTGGCTTTATTTTTGAACAGCTGGGCTTTAAGCCGGCGGTGGAGTTTCCCACCTCCGGAACCGGGCGCCACGGTAATGTGGTGACCTCGGAGTTTTTGCTGAGCGTCAACCCCGAGTGGCTGTTTGTGCTGGATCGCGATAGCGCCATCGGCAGATCCGGCACGGGGGGGGAGTCCGCGCGGCAGGTGCTGGATAATCCGCTGATCCATAAAACCAGCGCCTGGCAAAACGATCGCGTCGTCTATCTGGATTCCTCATCGCTGTATATCGCCGGCGGCCTGCAAACTTATAAAAATCTGATTGCGGACGTCAATAACGCGTTGGATAAGCAATAGCGGTTAGGCGTGGCAGGAATAATGAAATATCTCTACATTGCGCTCGGCATTATGCTGCTGGGCGGCATGATCGTCGCCAGCCTATTTCTTGGGGCCGGCAGGGTAACCATGCAGGCGATCTGGACCGATCAGGCGATGCGCGACATTTTCTTTATCAGCCGCGTTCCCCGCACGCTGGCGCTGCTTTTGGCGGGCAGCGCCATGAGCGTCGCCGGGTTGATTATGCAACTGCTGACCCAGAACCGTTTCGTCGAGCCGTCGCTGGCCGGCACCACTCAGTCCGCCGGGCTGGGGCTGCTGGTGATGATGGTGCTGGCGCCGTCTTCCCCGGTGTTCGTCAAAATGATCGTCGCCAGCCTGTTCGCCATGGGCGGCACGCTGCTGTTTATGCTGCTGCTGCGCCGCATCGTGCTGAAATCGGCGTTGGTGGTGCCGCTGGTGGGAATTATGCTCGGCGCCGTCATCAGCGCCATTACCACCTTCGGCGCCATGTATTTTGATCTATTGCAGGCGCTGGGCAGCTGGGAGTCGGGCGATTTTTCCGGCGTGTTGCAGGGGCGCTATGAGTTGCTATGGCTGGTCGGTTTGCTGACGCTGCTCGCCTGCTGGATCGCCGACCGTTTTACCGTCGCCGGCATGGGGCGCGAATTTTCGGTCAACGTCGGGCTTAACTACCGGCAGGTGATGCTGATGGGGCTGGCGATTGTGGCGGTGACCAGCGGCGTCGTCGTGGTGGTGGTGGGCGCGCTGCCGTTTCTCGGCCTTATCGTTCCCAATCTCGTCAGCATGCTATTAGGTGACAACGTACGCAGAACTATTCCGTGGGTTTGCCTGCTGGGCGGCGGGTTGGTCCTGTTGTGCGACATTATAGGCCGAGCGATCCGCTATCCGTTCGAGATACCGGTCAGCGTTATTCTGGGCGTTATCGGGGCTATGGTTTTTCTTCTCCTGATGCTGAGTCAAAAACGTCATGTCGGCCAATAAAGCGAATACGGCAATGCCCGCCGCGACGTACCAAAATAAATACGCGCTATCTCCCCGGCGGCGCTTGTGGCTGCTGGGCGCCCTGGCGCTGGCGGCGATGGCGATATTTATGACCATCAACCTCGGCAGTAATTTGCGCTATATCCTGACCCACCGCGGATTGATGCTGGGCACCATGCTGCTGGTGGCGTTTGCCGCCAGCGCCTCGACGGTGCTGTTTCAGACGGTAACCAATAACCGCATTCTGACGCCCTCGATCATGGGGTTCGAAGCGCTGTTTGTTCTGATTCAAACCGTACTGGTGTTTGTTTTCGGCGTCCGGGGCCTGCCCGCGTTGGGTATTCAGGGGAAGTTTTTCATGGAAGCGCTGCTGCTGGTGCTGTTTTCCGCCGTGCTGTATCGCTGGCTGTTTACCGGGAACCGCAACAATCTGCATCTGGTGTTATTGGTGGGCATTATCTGCGGCACGCTGTTTCGCAGTATGTCCAACCTGATGCAGCGCTTGCTCGACCCCAGCGAGTTTGCGATTGTGCAGGGGCGGATGTTCGCCACCTTTACCCGCGCCGCGCCGGAGCTGATTGGGCTGTCGGCGGCGATTGCGGCCCTGGTGGCGGTGATGATATGGCGGATGCGTTTCCGCTTCGACGTGCTGGCGCTGGGACGCAGCACCGCGATTAATCTGGGGCTGGATTACAAACGCAGCGTGACGGTGATATTGCTTTTGGTCTCGGTGCTGGTGGCGATATCGACGGCGCTGGTCGGGCCGCTGACCTTTCTGGGATTTATGGTGGCCAACCTGGCGTATATGATTATCGGCACCAGCCAGCACCGTTTTCTGCTGCCGGCGGCGTTTCTGCTGGGCATTATTGCGCTGGTCGGCGGACAGCTGATTCTGGAGCATCTGCTGGATATGTCCGGCGCGCTGTCCGTGGTGATTGAATTTATCGGTGGTTCACTGTTTATTCTGTTGTTACTTAAAAAGGTTTCCGTGTGATTGAGATCGGCAATGTAACTAAAACCTATAATAATGTGGCGGTATTAAAAGAGGTTACCGCCACCATTCCCCGCGGCGGCGTTACCTCGATTATCGGCCCTAACGGCGCGGGGAAATCGACGCTGTTATCTATTATCAGCCGCTTGCTGGACGCCGATCGGGGGCAGGTGCGGGTAAACGGCATGGATGTCACCACCACGCCGAGCAATAAACTGGCGACCTGTTTATCCGTGCTACGCCAGGAGAATCAGTTTACCAGCCGGCTAACCGTCGCCGAACTGGTCGGTTTCGGCCGCTATCCCTACACCCACGGACGGCTGAATGCCGACGATCGCCGGCGTATTGACGCGGCGCTGGCGTTTCTCCACCTGACCGAACTGAAAGATCGCTTTTTGGACCAGCTTTCCGGCGGGCAACGGCAGCGCGCCTACGTGGCGATGGTATTATGCCAGGATACCGAATACGTGCTGCTGGACGAACCGCTGAATAATCTGGATATGAAACACGCGGTGGCGATGATGAAGCAGATCCGCCGCGCCGCGGATGAACTGGGAAAAACCATCGTTCTGGTTATCCACGACATCAATTTCGCCTCCGCCTATTCCGACCATATTATCGCCATGCGCCACGGTGAGATTATCTACAGCGGTAAGCCGGAAGAGATCATGGTGCCCGCGATACTGGAAGATATCTTCGATACCGAGGTGGCCATCGAGCTGGTGCGTAATCAACGTATCGCCGTGTATTATCGATAATTAATCGATTCAGAGAAAACCATCTTGTCGCCGATAGCTGCTAACCTGTATGGTTAGCATATAGAGAATTTGTGTTTGACTTAAGTAAGGGTAGAGAAATGGATAAGGATACTAAGCCTTGTTTCCAGGATGTTCTGGAGTTTGTACGCACGTTTCGTCGTAAAAATAAACTGCAACGCGAAATCATTGATAACGAAAAGAAAATTCGTGATAACCAAAAACGCGTTCTGCTGCTCGACAACCTGAGCGAGTATATCAAGCCCGGCATGACCATTGAGGACATTCAGGGAATTATCGCCAGCATGCGCAGCGATTATGAAGACCGGGTTGACGATTACATCATTAAAAATGCCGACCTGTCGAAAGAGCGTCGCGAATTGTCCAAGAAACTGAAAGCCATGGGTGAAGTGAAATAACCCATCTCCGCTGGAAAACAGGGATCGCTCCGGCGGTTCCTGGTCGTTTTACCCCCCGATCTTCACTCTTTTATCAACGCCGACGGCGCATCTTCATCGCCCAAAGCCGGATATGCCTCCTATGCCGGGTGCAATTTTCTGCAACGGCCAACATTGGCTGCGCGTCCCGTTCCGCGGATTGATTTTTGAGCTGCGCGGCAGGCCGATAATGTAGCAAGATCCCTGCTCGCAAATAGTGCCAGGCCGGCGGGATGATGAGCAGACTATCCGTAAGTACCCTCGCGATGGCGGCGATCCTCGGTATTTTGCCCTTGCTGATCCTGCCGCAAATTCCTCCCCGCCCGCTGCTTTATGGCGGGGGACTCCTGGCGGTGATAACGGCGCTGAAATGCCCGGGTTATGCGCTGCGGCTGACGGCGATTACGCTTCTCGGCTTTTGCTGGGCCGGGTTGGCGGCGCAAACGGTATTGCAACAGATCGAGCACGCGACCCAGCGTACGGTGAGCGCCGTGGTAACCATCACCAGTATCCGCTTCACCGAATTAGATGAACCGCGGGCGGTGGTGAGAGTGGAAAAAATCAATCAGCGCCGGGTATTTCCGCCGCTTTACGCGCAGGTGACGTTGTCACATGGCATGCGCGACTGGTGCGGCGGCCAGCGCTGGTCGGTCGCCGCCCGTTTTCGCCCAGTCCACGGTCGCCTGAATCAGGGGGGATTCGACAGCCAACGCTGGGCGATAGCCAAACGTCAGCCGCTGTCCGGGAAAATAGTCTCGGCGCAGGCGATAACGCCATCCTGCGATCTGCGCCAGCGCATTATTTCCCAGGCGGAGCAACAGGTCATCACGCTGCCGTGGCGCGCTATTTTACTGGCGCTGACTTTCGGCGAAATGAAAACCGTCAGCCCCGAGACAAAAATCACGCTGCAAAAAACCGGCACCATGCACCTGATGGCCATTTCCGGTCTGCATATTGCGCTCGCCGCCTTATTTGGCTGGGGCGCGGCGCGCGGAGCGCAATATCTTTTGCCCGCGCGGTGGATTGGTTATCGGTTTCCCTTATTGGCCGGCGGGATGGTGGCGTGGGGATATGTGTGGCTGGCCGGCGGAAATCCGCCGGCGGTGCGAGCCGCATTGGCGCTCAGCCTGTGGATTGCGCTGCGCCTGCGCGGCGTACTCTGTTCACCCTGGCAGGTATGGCTGTGGTGCGTGGCGCTTATTCTGCTCGGCGATCCGCTCAGCGTGCTGTCCGACAGCTTCTGGCTCTCCTGCCTGGCGGTGGCGTCGCTGATTTTCTGGTTTCAGTGGGCGCCGTTACCCAAACGGTGCCGGAGCGGGTTCGGCTGGCTCTGGCTGCGCTGGCTGCATCTGCAAGCCGGGATCACGCTGCTGTTGATGCCGCTGCAACTAAGCATATTTCACGGCGTCAGTCTGACGTCGCTGCCGGCAAATCTGTGGGCGGTGCCGATCGTATCCTTTATCACCACGCCCTTGGTGCTACTGGCGCTGCCGGCGATGTATCTCACCGCGCTGAATTACTGGCTGTGGTGGCTGGCGGACCTGTCGCTGCGAGCGGTATTTATGCCGCTGACCGCCATGGAGGCGGGATGGGTGAATCTGGACGCCACGCTGCTTATCGGCAGCCTGGCCGGATGGCTGAGCGTGGTGATCTGGCGCTTTGCCTGGTGGCGATATTATCCGGTCGGCGTGGCGACGCTGATCGTTCTGCTGGCGGCGTCGCGCCTAAAAACCGACGAGCCGAACTGGCGCGTCGATATGCTGGACGTCGGTCACGGGCTGGCGGTGGTGATTGAGCGCAACGGAAAAGCGGTGCTGTACGATACCGGCAACCGCTGGGACGGCGGCGACATGGCGACCAGGGAAATACTGCCTTATCTGCGCTGGCGCGGGCTGGTGGCAGAAAAAATCATTCTCAGCCATAGCCATATGGATCATATCGGCGGACTGGCGTCGCTAAAAGCGGCATACCCGCAGGCGGAAATTTACAGCTCGTTCCGCCAGGCGGGGCATCTGCCGTGCCGGCGGGGAGTCGGCTGGCGCTGGCAGGGGCTGACTTTTACCGTACTGTGGCCGCTATCCCAGGTAGCGCGGGCGGAGAATAATGACTCCTGCGTGGTGCGCGTCGATGACGGCAAATACCGCGTTTTATTGACCGGGGATATTGAAGCCGAAGCGGAGCGGGCGCTAATAAAATGGCATAGAAATGAACTGGCTGCGGATTTGTTACAAATTCCCCATCACGGCAGCGGCACGTCTTCCACTCCGCCTTTTATACGGGCGGTCGCCGCGCCGCGCGCCGCCGCCTCCGTCGCCCGCTATAACCAGTGGCGGCTCCCTGCCGCCAGAGTGGTGAAACGCTATCGCCGGCATGGTCATACCTGGTTCGATACGGCGACCTCCGGGCAGCTGAGTGCGCGTTTTTTCAACGATTCATGGCAAATACTGCGCTTTAGAGAGCAAATATCGCCGCGTTGGTATCATCGGTGGTTTGGCGTATGGCGGGATAATGAGTAAAATAGGCGGCTATTTCTTTCTGGCTCAGGTTTATTGCATGCTGAATGATAAAGATCTCTCCACCTGGCAGACGTTTCGTCGCCTATGGCCGATGATCTCTCCTTTTAAAGCGGGGCTGATTGTAGCCGCGATCGCGCTGGTGATTAATGCGGCCGGCGACACGCTAATGCTGTCTCTGCTTAAGCCCCTGCTGGATGAAGGATTTGGTAAAGCCGATCGTTCCGTTCTGGTATGGATGCCGCTGGTGGTCATCGGACTGATGCTGATGCGCGGCGCCTCGGGTTTTGTTTCCAGTTACTGCGTGGCCTGGGTGTCGGGTAAAGTGGTTATGGGCATGCGTCGCCGCCTGTTCAGCCACATTATGGGCATGCCGGTGACCTTTTTCGACCAGCAGTCCACCGGAACGCTGTTGTCCCGTATTACCTACGACTCCGAACAGGTTGCGGCCTCGTCGTCGAACGCCTTGATTACCGTGGTCAGGGAAGGGGCGTCGATAATCGGCCTCTTTATCCTGATGTTCTATTACAGCTGGCAGCTGTCGCTGATCCTGATTGTGATTGCGCCGATTGTCTCGATGGCTATCCGGCTGGTCTCCAAACGTTTCCGTAATATCAGCAAAAATATGCAGGATACGATGGGGCTGGTGACGACCAGCGCGGAGCAGATGTTGAAAGGGCATAAGGAAGTGCTGATTTTCGGCGGTCAGGATGTGGAAGTGCAGCGTTTCAACAAGGTCAGCAACCGCATGCGCCAGCAGGGGATGAAACTGGTCTCCGCCTCCTCCATTTCCGATCCCATCATCCAGTTGATCGCTTCGCTGGCGCTGGCCTTTGTGCTGTACGCCGCCAGCTTCCCCAGCGTGATGGATACCCTGACCGCGGGGACGATTACCGTGGTCTTCTCCTCCATGATTGCGCTGATGCGGCCGTTAAAGTCGCTGACCAACGTCAACGCCCAGTTCCAGCGCGGCATGGCGGCCTGTCAGACGCTGTTCGCCATTCTGGATATGGAGCAGGAAAAAGATACCGGCAAGCTGGAGATCGAGCGGGCCAAGGGGGATCTTGAATTCCGCAACGTGGATTTCGCCTATGCGGGAAGGGAAAACCTGGCGCTGAAAAATATCAGCCTGCATATTCCGCCCGGCAAAACCGTGGCGCTGGTCGGCCGCTCGGGATCGGGCAAATCCACCATTGCCAATCTGATCACCCGATTTTACGACATTCAGTCCGGCGAAATTCTGCTGGACGGGCATGACCTGCGGGAATACAAGCTGTCGTCCCTGCGTAACCAGGTGGCGCTGGTGTCGCAGAATGTACACCTGTTCAATGATACCATCGCCAACAATATCGCCTACGCCTGCAGCGATCGCTATAGCCGGGAAGAGGTGGAGCGCGCGGCGAAAATGGCTCACGCCATGGATTTCATCAGCAAGATGGAGAACGGGCTGGACACCATGATCGGCGAAAATGGCGTCCTGCTTTCCGGCGGGCAGCGTCAGCGTATCGCCATCGCCCGCGCATTGCTGCGCGACTGTCCTATTCTGGTATTGGATGAGGCGACCTCGGCGCTGGATACCGAGTCGGAGCGGGCGATTCAGGCGGCGCTGGATGAGCTGCAGCGCGATCGCACCGCGCTGGTTATCGCCCACCGGCTGTCCACCATCGAGAAAGCCGATGAGATTCTGGTGGTTGAAGACGGGCGTATTATCGAGCGTGGCGAACATGCCGCGCTGTTGGCGAAAAACGGCGCCTACTCCCAATTACATAAAATGCAGTTCGGCGAATGATTGAGCGCATCTGGTCGGGACGCTCGCCGCTTTACCGGCTGTTAATCCCCTTATCGCTGCTCTACGGGCTGATCGCTTTTCTGATCCGCCAAAGTTATCGCCGGGGATGGCGTAAAAGCTGGCGAGCGCCGGTGCCGGTGGTGGTGGTGGGAAATCTGACCGCCGGGGGGAACGGCAAAACCCCGGTGGTTATCTGGCTGGTGGAGCAGTTACGGCGCCAAGGCTTGCGGGCCGGCGTGGTGTCCCGCGGCTACGGCGGCAGAGCGCAACGCTATCCGCTGGTGGTGGATGATAACGTCACCACCGACCAGGCCGGCGATGAGCCGGTGCTGATTTATCAACGCACCGGCGCGCCGGTGGCGGTGGCGCCCAAACGTCGTCTGGCGGTGGAGGCCCTGCTGGCGCGCTATCCGCTGGACGTGGTGATCACCGACGACGGCTTGCAGCATTACGCGCTGGCCCGCGATATCGAGCTGGTGGTGGTTGACGGTGTGCGGCGCTTTGGCAACGGCTGGTGGCTGCCCGCCGGCCCGATGCGCGAGCGTGAAAGCCGCCTGCGCACGGTGGATGCGGTTATCGTCAATGGCGGCAGCGCGCGGCCCGGCGAGATCGCCATGCGGCTGACGGCCGGCATGGCGGTCAATCTCGCTTCCGGGGAAACACGCCCGGTCAATCAGTTGCAGAACGCGGTGGCGATGGCGGGCATCGGCCACCCGCAGCGTTTTTTTGCTACGCTACGTGATGCCGGGGTAACTATTTCGCGCGAGGTGGCGTTTGCCGATCACCAAGGCTATCGGCTGGAACAGCTGCAACCGCTGACCGATGATGAAAGACAGCCCTTGCTGATGACGGAAAAGGATGCGGTCAAGTGCCGGGCGTTTGCCCGCCGCAACTGGTGGTATCTGCCGGTGGACGCCACGCTGGCGGAACCGGCGGCCGCCCGGCTGCTCGACCGATTGGAGACGTTGCTGGCCAGTCGGCGGTGACGATTAATTTGTTCTACTCTAAATAATGGCTTCTTGATGGAGGAAGCATGGATCACCGCTTGCTGGAAATTGTTGCCTGTCCGGTATGTAACGGACGCTTATACTTCAATAAAGAAAAACAGGAACTGATCTGCAAGGTTGACGGGCTGGCCTATCCGGTGCGCGACGGCATTCCGGTACTGCTGGATCACGAAGCGCGTACCTTAGGGGCTGACGAGATCACACAATGAATTTCAACGTTATTATCCCGGCTCGCTTTGCTTCCAGCCGCTTGCCGGGTAAGCCGCTGGCGGATATCAACGGTAAGCCGATGGTGGTGCATGTGATGGAGCGTGCGCAGGAGTCGGGGGCGCGGCGGGTTATTGTGGCCACCGATCACCCCGACGTCGAGGCGGCGGTGCGCAAGTCGGGCGGGGAAGTTTGCCTCACCAGCCCCGATCACCATTCCGGCACCGAGCGCCTGGCCGAAGTGATTGAACGCTATGGGTTTTCCGATGATGAAATCATCGTCAACGTGCAGGGCGACGAACCGATGATTCCACCGGTGATCGTTCGTCAGGTGGCGGATAATCTGGCCGCCTGCCGGGCCGGCATGGCCACGCTGGCGGTGCCGATTGAAAGCAGCGAAGAGGCGTTCAATCCCAACGCGGTTAAAGTGGTGACGGATGCCGAAGGCTACGCGCTCTACTTTTCCCGGGCGCCGATCCCCTGGGAACGCGAGCGTTTTAGCCACTCGAAAGAGAGCATCGGCGACCACTTTTTGCGCCATATCGGCATCTACGCCTATCGGGCGGGTTTTGTGCGCCGCTATGTCGGCTGGGCGCCCAGCCAGCTGGAGCAAATCGAGCTGCTGGAACAGCTTCGTGTATTGTGGTACGGCGAAAAAATCCACGTCGCGGTGGCGAAATCGGTCCCCAGCGTGGGCGTCGATACCCCGGAAGATCTGGCCCGGGTGCGCATCGCGATGGCCGGCGGCTGAATTGACGGCATCCATCGGGCCGCGGCGCTGCCGAATCGCGGCCGATCTATCCTATCTTTGATCTGTATTGAGGAAATTGTCATGCGCTGACCGCATGATGGCATGCGGAGCGATCCTGCTCTGCCGAGGTTAGCCGTTTATGGAACAGTTGAAAGCTGAATTAAGCACGGTACTGGGTGAAAGCCTGAGCCGGCTGGAGTGCGTAAGCGAACAACCTTACGCCCATCTCTATGCGCTGTATGATAAAGAAGGCCACGCCATTCCGCTGCTGGCCAAAGGCTACGTCTGCCAGGGCGTGGCGCAGCAGGAGGCCTACAAGCTTTCCATGCTGGCGCGCGAAGGGGATGTCCGGCTGCCGACGGTATACGGTTTGGTGATTAGCCAGCAGGCGCCCTACAAAGAGCTGTTGCTGATCGAGCGCCTGCGCGGGGTTTCCGTCGAGGCGCCTTGCCGCACGGCGCAACGCTGGACGCTGCTGATGGATCAAATCGTGGAGAGCGTGCTGGCCTGGCACCGTATCGACAGCCACGGCTGCGTCGGTTCCGTCGACAGCACCCAGGAAAACGACTGGTTTAGCTGGTATCGGCAGCGGCTGGAAGTGCTGTGGGCCACCCTTCTTAATGTCAACGCGCCGCTGTTGACCCAACGGGATCGCAGCCTGCTATACCGTTCCCGTCAGTGCTTGCCGGCGTTATTCGATGACTTCAACGATAGCTGCGTGCTGATGCACGGCAATCTCTCGTTACGCAGCATGCTGAAAGATGCGCGCAGCGATCAGCTGCTGGCGATGATTAATCCGGGCATGATGCTCTGGGCGCCCAGAGAGTACGAACTGCTGCGGCTGTGCGAATCGGGGATGCCGGAACAGCTGCTCTATCGCTATCTCAATAAGGCGCCGGTGGCCGAGTCGTTCGTTTACCGCCGCTGGCTGTACGTTATCTGGGAAGCGGTCTCGCGCTATATTCATACCGGGCAGTTGGATCGCCAACTGTTTGACACCGCGTCGCACGAGCTGTCTCCCTGGCTGGAATAGCGCTCCCGGCCTGGTTTATCCGGCCGCGTCCGGCGCCGGTTCGCCGCCTTTCAGGCGTTGCCACAGGCGTCCCAATGTTTCATACCAGGCCCGTTCGCTGTGCGACAGGTAGTAGGCCGACGGAAATACCTTCTCCCACGGATTCAGCGCCGAGGTAATCGCCATCTGATTGGCGGGCGCGGGAATGGGGTTCAGCCCCTGCGCCTGGAAGAAACGCATGGCGCGGGGTAAATGATTCGCCGATGTCACCAGCAAAAACGGCTGTTTGCCGATGATATTTGCGCTGCTGGCGGCTTCTTCTTCCGTATCCCGCGGCGTGTCCAGTGTCAAAATATCCTCAGCCGGGACGCCCAGGCTTTCGGCCACCAGCGCCGCGGTTTTCGCGCTGCTCACCGGGTTGCCCTGCGCCGCGGCGCCGGTGAAAATCATTTTGGCGCCCGGATTGGCGTGATAAAGCCGTACCCCCTCGGTAACGCGCGGCAGGCTGTTGCCGATAAGGTTGGAGCTTGGCGCCCAGTCGGGGTTATAGGTATATCCGCCGCCCAGCACCACGATATAGTTCGCATGAATGCGCCCCGGCTGCCAGGTGGGATAGTGTTTTTCCAACGGCGATAACAGCCGATCGGCGATGGGCTGAACGCTGATCAGTACCAGCGTGAGCCAGCTCAGTAGAATCAGCGTCTTGCCGCCGCGCTGCCAGCGCGTGAAGCACAGCAGCAACAGACCGGCGCCCATCATCAGCAGCAGCAGCGGAAGCGGCTGCAACAGGCCGCCAATAAACTTTTTTGCTATGAACAACATAAAATCATCTTCCTTTTGGGTGAAAAAACCGCATCCGGGCAAATATCCTGGGGCAAGACGATTTATTCTAAGCCAGCCTGTGCCAGAATAGCAGTTTCAATAAATCCCGGCGCGCTGGATTGCCAGGCCTTTTTTATTCGCCGTAACCATCATGAAGCGGAACCTTCGACCGATGCAGGATCGCAATTTTAACGACATTGCTGAAAAGTTCGCCCAGAATATTTATGGCACCACCAAGGGTCAACTGCGACAGGCGGTATTATGGCAGGATCTCGGCGGTCTGCTGGCGCAGCTTCCCGACGGGCCGTTAAACGTGCTGGATGCGGGCGGCGGCGAGGGGCAGATGGCCTGCCGCCTGGCCGCTTTAGGACATCAGGTCTTGTTGTGCGATCTGTCAGATGAGATGATTCAGCGCGCCAAAGATGCCGCCGCCGCGCAAGGGGTGATCCACAATATGCGTTTCGTGCACGGCGCCGCGCAGGATATCGGGCGGTATATGTCTCGGCCCGCCGATCTGATATTGTTTCACGCGGTGCTGGAATGGGTGGCGCAACCTCGGCAGGCGCTTGATATACTGTATGATTGTCTGGCGCCGGGCGGCGTGTTATCCCTGATGTTCTATAACCGGCATGGCCTGTTGATGCGTAACATGGTATTGGGTAATTTCGCCTACGTGCAGGCCGGTATGCCGAAGCGTAAACGGCGGTCGCTGTCGCCCGACCATCCGCTGGATCCGCAGCAGGTGTATGGCTGGCTTGATGAGATGGGGCTCGCCATCCTGGGTAAAACGGGCGTCCGGGTGTTTCATGACTATTTGCAGAATAAGCAGCAACAGAATGATAATTTTGCCGAGATTCTGGAGTTGGAACAGCGTTATTGCCGGCAGGAACCCTTTGTGAGCCTGGGGCGTTATATCCATGTCATGGCGCAAAAAAACCATTTGAAGGATGCATTATGAGTGATTTTTCCCAGACTGTACCCGAACTGGTCGCCTGGGCACGAAAAAATGATTTTTCCCTTTCCCTTCCCACCGAGCGTCTGGCTTTTTTGCTGGCGATAGCGACGCTCAACGGTGAGCGCATGGACGGTGAAATGAGCGAAGGCGAACTGGTGGATGCCTTTCGCCACGTCAGTCAGGGATTTGATCAAACCAATGAAACCATCAGCGTGCGCGCCAACAATGCGATTAACGATCTGGTGCGCCAGCGCCTGCTCAACCGGTTTATCAGCGAACTGGCGGACGGCAATGCCATCTATCGCCTGACGCCGCTGGGCATCGGCATTACGGATTACTATATTCGCCAGCGCGAGTTCTCGACGCTGCGTCTTTCCATGCAGCTCTCGATCGTGGCCCAGGAGCTGAAACACGCGGCGGACGCGGCGGAAGAGGGCGGCGATGAGTTTCACTGGCACCGCAACGTCTTTGCGCCGCTGAAATATTCGGTGGCGGAAATATTCGACAGCATCGATCTCTCCCAGCGGGTGATGGATGAACAGCAGCAGGGGGTAAAAGACGATATCGCCGCCCTGCTGAATCAGGATTGGCGCGCGGCGATCGTCAGCTGCGAACAGCTGTTGACCGAAACCTCGGACACCCTGCGCGAGTTGCAGGATACGCTGGAGGCCGCCGGCGACAAGCTGCAGGCCAGCCTGCTGAGTATTCAGGATGCGATTCTGCATAACCCCCACAATCTGGAATTCGTCGATAAGCTGGTATTCGATCTGCAAAGCAAACTCGACCGCATCGTCAGCTGGGGCCAGCAAACCATCGATTTATGGATCGGCTACGATCGCCACGTGCATAAATTTATCCGTACCGCCATCGATATGGATAAAAACCGCGTGTTTTCACAACGGCTGCGCCAGTCGGTGCAAAGCTATTTTGAGAGTCCCTGGGCGTTGACCTTCGCCAACGCCGATCGCCTGCTGGATATGCGCGATGAGGAGCTGGCGCTGCGCAGCGACGAGGTGACCGGGGAACTGCCGCCGGAACTGGAATATGAAGAGTTCAGCGAGATGCGCGAGCAGCTGATAGCGCTGGTGGAACAGGCGCTGCATAGATATAAAGAGCAACGAATACCGCTGAATCTGGGCGACGTGATGCGCGACTATCTGGCGCAGTATCCTCGCTCCCGGCATTTTGACGTTGCCCGAATCGTGGTCGACCAGGCGGTCCGTCTGGGTGTGGCCGAATCAGATTTCACCGGATTGCCCGCGTTATGGCAGGTAATCAATGATTACGGAGCCAAGGTACAGGCCCATGTCATCGACAAATATTGAACAAATCA
This sequence comes from Brenneria tiliae, assembly GCF_023347575.1. Lineage (NCBI taxonomy): Bacteria > Pseudomonadati > Pseudomonadota > Gammaproteobacteria > Enterobacterales > Pectobacteriaceae > Brenneria > Brenneria tiliae. The sequence continues at coordinate 257,458 of NZ_JAKPCB010000103.1, forward strand.
TGCCAGCCAGGCTGGCGACCGCGCTGTCGAATACGTTATTTCCCGCGCTGGACAGCCAACTGCGCGCGGGTCGTCATATCGGCATGGAAGAGCTGGAAAATCACGCCTTTCTGATGGATTTTCAAGAACAGCTGGAGGAGTTTTACAGCCGCTACAACGTAGAGCTGATCCGGGCGCCGGAGGGTTTCTTCTACCTGCGTCCGCGCTCCACCACGCTGATCCCCCGTTCGGTTTTGTCCGAGCTGGATATGATGGTGGGGAAAATTCTCTGCTATCTGTACCTCAGCCCGGAGCGCCTTGCCCATGAAGGCATCTTCAGCCAGCAGGAGCTGTACGAAGAGTTGCTCGGCCTGGCGGATGAAAACAAACTGCTGAAGCTGGTTAACCAGCGTTCGACCGGTTCCGATCTGGACCGTCAGAAACTGCAGGAAAAAGTGCGCACCTCGCTTAACCGGCTGCGTCGCCTGGGAATGATTTACTTTATGGGCAGCGACAGCAGCAAATTTCGTATTACCGAATCCGTATTCCGCTTCGGCGCCGACGTGCGCAGCGGCGACGACGCCCGCGAAGCGCAGCTGCGGATGATTCGCGACGGCGAGGCGATGCCCGTTGAGGGCGGCCTGTCGCTGAAGGATGAAAGTGATGAAAACGATCGCACCGACGATACCCCGCCAGAGAGTGCTGAGGATGAACAGGAATGATTGAACGCGGTAAATTTCGCTCGCTGACGCTGGTTAACTGGAATGGTTTTTTCGCCCGCACCTTTGATCTGGATGAGCTGGTCACCACCTTGTCCGGCGGCAACGGCGCCGGTAAATCCACCACCATGGCGGCATTTATTACGGCGCTGATCCCCGATCTGACGCTGCTGCATTTCCGCAACACCACCGAGGCCGGGGCCACCAGCGGTTCACGGGATAAAGGCCTGCACGGCAAGCTGCGCGCCGGGGTGTGCTACTCCACCCTGGACGTGGTCAATTCCCGCCATCAGCGCGTGCTGGTGGGCGTTCGCCTGCAACAGGTCGCCGGGCGCGACCGCAAGGTGGATATCAAACCCTTCACCATCCAGGGGCTGCCCACCGCCATTCAGCCGACGCAGCTTCTCACCCAGACGGTGGGCGACCGTCAGGCCCGCGTGCTTTCGCTGGCGGAGCTGAAAGAGCGGGTGGAGGAGATGGAAGGCGTACAGTTCAAACAGTTCAACTCCATCACCGACTATCATTCGCTGATGTTCGACCTGGGCGTGGTTCCGCGCCGGCTGCGTTCGTCGGCCGATCGCAGCAAGTTCTACCGGCTGATTGAAGCGTCGCTGTATGGCGGCATCTCCAGCGCCATTACCCGCTCGCTGCGGGATTATCTACTGCCGGAAAACAGCGGGGTGCGCAAAGCCTTCCAGGATATGGAAGCGGCGCTGCGTGAGAACCGCATGACGCTGGAGGCGATTCGCGTCACCCAGTCCGATCGCGATCTGTTCAAGCATTTGATCTCCGAAGCCACTTCTTATGTGGCGGCGGACTATATGCGCCATGCCAACGAGCGGCGTATTCATCTGGATAGCGCGCTGGAGCTGCGCCGCGAGCTGTTCGGCGGCCGCAAGCAGCTGTCCGGCGAGCAATATCGTCATGTGGAAATGGCGCGCGAACTGGAAGAGCAAAGCGGCGCGGAAGGGGATCTGGAGACGGATTACCAGGCCGCCAGCGACCACCTGAACCTGGTGCAGACGGCCATGCGCCAGCAGGAAAAAATCGAGCGCTACAACGCCGATCTGGAAGAGCTGAGCTATCGGCTCGAAGAGCAGAACGAGGTCGTTGGAGAGGCGCGTGAACAGCAGGCGGAAAACGAAGCGCGGGCCGACGCCGCGGAGCTGGAAGTGGATGAGCTGAAAAGCCAGCTGGCCGACTACCAGCAGGCGCTGGACGTTCAGCAAACCCGCGCCATTCAGTATCAACAGGCGCAGCAGGTCCTGGAGCGCGCCCGGACGTTATGCCAACTGCCGGATCTGACCGCGGATAACGCCCACGAGTGGCTGGAAAGCTATCAGGCCAAAGCGCAGGAAACCACCGACGTTCTGCTGATGCTGGAGCAGAAGCTGAGCGTCGCCGATGCGGCCCACGGCCAGTTTGAGCAAGCCTATCAGCTGGTGACGCGCATTGCCGGCGCGGTCAGCCGCGGCGACGCCTGGCAGGTGGCGCGCGATCTGCTGCGCGACAGTTCGTCGCAGCGCTATCAGGCCGAGCGGGTGCAGCCGCTGCGTATGCGCCTGGCGGAAGTGGAGCAGCGCCTGCGCGAACAGCAGGATGCCGAGCGGCTGTTGCAGGACTTCTGCAAGCGCAGCGGAAAGGATTATCAGCCGGAAGACCTGGAGTCGCTGCAGCAGGAGCTTGAGGCGCGCATCGAGTCGCTCTCGACGCTGGTGGCGGAGGCCGGAGAACGCCGCATGGCGCTGCGGCAGGAGCTGGAGCAGGTTCAGCGGCGTATTCAGCAATTGACGGCGCGCGCGCCGGTCTGGCTGGCGGCGCAGGAAGCGCTGACGCAGCTGAGCGAACAGAGCGGCGAAACCTTTGAAGACAGCCGGCAGATTACGGAATATATGCAGCAACTGCTGGAGCGCGAGCGGGAAACCTCGGTTGAGCGTGACGAGCTCGCCGCCCGCAAACGGCATATTGAAGCGCAGATTGAGCGCCTCAGCCAGCCCGGCGGTTCGGAAGACCCGCGGCTGAATGCGCTGGCGGAGCGTTTTGGCGGCGTATTGCTGTCGGAAATCTATGATGACGTGACGCTGGATGATGCGCCTTACTTCTCGGCGCTGTACGGTCCTTCCCGTCATGGAATTGTGGTCGCGGATCTTTCTCTGGTGCGCGAACAGCTGGCGGGGCTGGAGGATTGTCCCGAAGATCTCTATCTGATTGAGGGCGACCCGCAGTCGTTCGACGACAGCGTGTTTGCGGTCGAGGAGCTGGAAAAGGCGGTGGTGGTTAAAGTCGCCGATCGCCAGTGGCGCTACTCGCGTTTCCCGCAGGTGCCGTTGTTCGGCCGCGCCGCGCGGGAAGCGCGCCTCGAAGCCCTGCGCGACGAACGTGAAACCCTGGCGGAGCACTACGCCACGCTGTCGTTCGACGTACAGAAAACGCAGCGCCTGCATCAGTCTTTCAGCCGCTTTATCGGCACGCATCTGGCCGTGGCGTTTGATGAAGACCCTGAGGCGGAAATTCGCGCCCTGCATTCGCGCCGCGGCGAGCTGGAACGGGCGATCGTTAATTTCGATGGCGAAAACCAGCAGCAGCGCCAGCAGTACGAACAGGCCAAAGAGGGCAGCGCCCAGCTTAACAAACTGATCCCGCGCATCAGCCTGTTATGCGACGACAGCCTGCAGGATCGCGGCGAAGAAATTCGGGCGGAGCTGGAAGAGGCCGAAGAGTCGGTGCGTTTTATCCAGCAGCATGGCGCCACGCTGGCAAAACTGGAGCCGCTGGCGGCGGTGTTGCAAAGCGATCCGCAGCAGCATGAGCAGCTGCAGGAAGATTATACCCAGGCGCAAAACGCCCAGCGTCAGGCCCAGCAGCAGGCGTTTGCCTTGACCGAGGTGGTGCAGCGCCGCGCGCACTTCAGCTATACCGACGCCGCCGGCATGCTGGGCGAAAACGCCGATCTTAACGACAGGCTGCGTCATCGTCTGGAACAGGCGGAAGCCGAACGCAGTAAAGCGCGTGAACAGCTGCGCCAGCATCAGGCGCAGCTAACGCAGTTCAGCCAGGTTCAGGCTTCGCTGAAAAGCGCCTACGACGCCAAGCTCGATATGCTGAAGGAGCTGACGCAAGAGTTGCAGGATATCGGCGTGCGCGCCGATGCGGATGCCGAATCCCGCGCCCGTCAGCGCCGTGATGAACTGCATGCGGCGTTAAGCGCCAACCGGTCGCGCCGCAACCAGCTGGAAAAACAGCTTACCTTCTGCGAAGCGGAAATGGACGGCCTGCAGAAAAAACTGCGCAAGCTGGAACGGGATTACCACCAGATGCGCGAGCAGGTGGTGACCGCCAAAGCGGGCTGGTGCGCGGTGATGCGGCTGGTGAAGGATAACGGCGTCGAGCGGCGTCTGCACCGCCGCGAGCTGGCCTATATGGACGGCGACGAACTGCGATCCATGTCGGATAAGGCGCTGGGGGCGCTGCGTCTGGCGGTGGCGGATAACGAACATCTGCGCGACGTGCTGCGGCTTTCCGAAGATCCCAAGCGTCCGGAGCGCAAGATTCAGTTCTATATCGCCGTCTATCAGCATCTGCGCGAACGCATCCGTCAGGATATCATCCGCACCGACGACCCGGTGGAAGCCATCGAGCAGATGGAGATCGAGCTGAACCGGCTGACCGAAGAGCTGACCGCCCGCGAGCAGACGCTGGCCATCAGTTCGCGCAGCGTGGCGAATATCATTCGCAAAACCATTCAGCGCGAGCAAAACCGCATTCGGATGCTCAACCAGGGGCTGCAATCCGTGGCTTTCGGGCAGGTGAAAAGCGTGCGGCTCAATGTGAATGTGCGCGAGACCCATACCACCTTGCTTAACGTACTGTCCGAGCAGCAGGAAGTGCATCAGGATCTGTTTAACAGTAACCGGCTGACCTTCTCCGAGGCGTTGGCGAAACTGTATCAGCGGCTGAACCCTGAAATTGATATGGGGCAGCGCACGCCGCAAACCATCGGCGAGGAGCTGCTGGACTACCGCAACTACCTGGAGATGGAAGTGGAGGTCAACCGCGGCGCGGACGGCTGGCTGCGGGCCGAAAGCGGCGCCTTGTCCACCGGGGAGGCGATCGGCACCGGGATGTCGATTTTGGTGATGGTGGTCCAGAGCTGGGAAGAGGAGTCCAAGCGTTTGCGCGGCAAGGATATATCCCCCTGCCGCCTGCTGTTCCTTGATGAAGCCGCCCGTCTGGACGCCAAATCCATCGCCACGCTGTTCGAACTGTGCGACCGGCTGGAAATGCAGTTGATCATCGCCGCGCCGGAAAATATCAGCCCTGAAAAGGGTACGACCTATAAACTGGTGCGCAAGGTTTATCAGAACAACGAGCATGTTCACGTGGTCGGGCTGCGGGGCTTTGCGGGAAGCGACGCCGAGCTTCAGGCTCCGGTCTCCTAGCCTTTACCATACCGCCATCGTCATCCCCGCGCAGGCGGGGATCTACTTTCAGCTAGTGCGTTGATATCAGGAAGATTCCTGCCTACGCAGGAATGACGGGGTTGGATTTGCTATCATCAATGGCTACTTTGTCAACGCTCTGAGCCGCTTTTTTAAAGCGGCTTTAGTTTTGCAGCGGCGGATTATTAATAAATCATTCGTCAGGCCGGTAAAATAATCACGCGACAATAGAAGCAAAAATATTTTTCTCTTTATATACTGACGGTAACACCGATGAAATAGGTTAGTCCGGCAAGGCAAATATCAATACATAAAAGCACAATTATTTTTCTCTGCAATATATATACCCTAAATAATTCGAGTTGCAGGAAGGCGGCGACGCAACGAATCCCCGGGAGCTTACACCAGTAAGTGACCGGGGTGAGTGACAAATCTGCCTGGAGCAGATTTGAACGCTGTTCACAGCGGTCCCGTAGGGACGAGGCCCATGGAAGGGCCGAGTAACACAGCCAACGCACCTGTAGCTTGAAGTATGACGGGTATAAGCTGGGTTATTTTATTTTTGCCAACAAAGGGCTGGTTGTGGAAGGCATTGTGGTTAATGGGTACAGGGGATGAATGGATGTTGTTAGATAAACGAAAAGCGCAGAGGCTGCTGTGGAGTGCTGGTTGTATTTGGGTATGTAGCCTGTCACCTTCGTTTTCAGCGCTGGCGGCATTACCCGCGGTGTTGCCGGGCGAATCCCAATCTGCGGGATTCGTTGACGTGGAAAACAGCAGAGCGACCTTGCTGGCCGCCTTGCCTAAAGGCGTGACGCTTCACTATCTTGCCGATCTGTCATCATTATATGCCCAGCATTATATGCAGCCGATGTGGACGGACGCTCAGGCGGTGCGGCAGTTGCAACAGCAATTGGCCGAACTGGCGATTGCCGGCGTACAGCCGCAGTTTACCAGATGGGTGACCTGGCTTACCGATCCGCAGATAACGGGTCTGGCGCGCGATATCGTCTTATCCGATGCCATGCTGGGCTATTTGCAGTTCGTTTCCGGCGTCGAGCGCAATGGCAACAGCTGGTTGTACGGTAATGTGCCTTACCGTTTGCAGTCGCCCGCCGCCAACGTGGTCGGCCAGTGGCAGCAGGCGGTGAAGTCGGGCGGTAGCGCCGCCTATGTCGCATCACTGGCGCCGCAGCATTCGCAGTATGCCAAAATGCATCAAGCCTTGAAGGCGATGCTGGCGGATAATCGTCCCTGGCCGACATTGAGTTTGTCGGAAAGTTTACGTCCGGGGCAGTCGAGCCAGGCCATTCCGGCGCTGCGTGAAATTCTACTGCGCAGCGGGATGCTGGAGCCGAGTGGGGATATCACGCTGTTTAATGAACCGACCGCCACGGTTCCCCCGGCGGCCAGCCAAGCGGCGGATGATCCGCTGGCCGAGGATAGGCTCTCTGCCGCTGAAAACCTTTACAGCGATGAGCTGGTGGCGGCGGTAAAACGTTTCCAGCATTGGCAGGGACTGGCAGATGACGGCGTAATAGGCAAACGCACCCGCGACTGGCTGAATGTCTCGCCGCAGGTGCGCGCCACGCTGCTGGCGCTCAATATCCAGCGCCTGCGCTTGCTGCAGGATAATGTTCATACCGGAATTATGGTCAACATTCCTGATTACTCGCTGATTTATTATCAGGATGGCGCGCAAAGGCTGTCATCGCGGGTTATCGTTGGCCAGCCGAAGCGAAAAACGCCGCTAATGAGCAGCTCGCTGTATAACGTGGTGGTCAATCCGCCGTGGAATGTGCCTACCACGCTGACGCGGCAGGATATTATTCCCAAGGTTATTCAGGACCCTGGGTATCTGCAGCGCCACGGCTACACCGTTCTGGCGGACTGGAGTCAGGATGCGGAAATCATCGATCCTCTGATGATTGATTGGTCGATGGTATCGCCAGGCCGTTTTCCCTATCGCCTACGTCAGGCTCCGGGGGCCAATAACTCGCTGGGGCGCTATAAGTTCAATATGCCCAATTCTGAAGCGATCTATCTGCACGACACGCCGAACCATAATCTGTTTCAGAGGGATATCCGCGCGTTGAGTTCCGGCTGCGTTCGCGTCAATAAAGCGTCCGAACTTGCCGGTATGTTATTGCAGGATACCGGCTGGAATAATCAACGCATCTCTTCAACGCTGGCGCAGGGCAATACCACCTATGTGCCGATGAAGCACCGCATCCCGGTAAGCCTTTATTATTTAACCGCCTGGGTGGCGGATGACGGCAGGCCGCGGTTCCGCACAGATATTTACAATTATGACGACAGGGCGCGCTCGGGGGCGCAGATTCTGCCCCAAGCCGGGCTGTTGTTGCAATAATTATCGAAAAATTCGGGATTTAACAAAACGGACCGGGAATCCGCCATGGGGGGAATCATTGCGATCCCCCGCAAGCCCTTGAATAAAGCGGGTTGACTCACTTTTCATAGGCGGTTATGGTGCAAGACGGTGCGTTTGGCGCGCCTCCGTTTACACCGTTCTTTTAGCCTGGGTAATCCGCTCTATGGAAGACATCGACAATCATCGCCGTAAATGGCTTGCGCTGGGTGGTGCGGCATTAGGTATTGCCCTCCTTCCCGGTCAGGCAATGGCGACCTTATCTACGCCCCGACCACGAATTTTGACGCTTAATAATCTTAATACCGGAGAACGCCTCAAAACCGAGTTTTTTGACGGCAGACGGTATAATAAAGAAGAGCTATCGCGGCTGAATCATTTTTTCCGTGATTACCGGGCGAATAAAATCAAAACCATCGACCCGCAGCTTTTTGATCAGCTTTACCGCCTGCAGGTTATGCTGGGAACCAACAAACCGGTGCAGCTGATTTCCGGCTATCGCGCCATCGATACCAATAACGAACTGCGCGCGCACCGCAAAGGCGTGGCGAAGCAAAGCTACCATACCAAAGGACAGGCGATGGACTTCCATATCGAAGGCGTCCAGCTTGCCAACCTGCGTAAAGCGGCGATGAAAATGCGCGCCGGCGGCGTCGGATATTATCCGCGCAGTAACTTTGTCCATATCGATACCGGTCCGGTGCGCACCTGGTAAACTGACTGGCTGTTATTATGTTGTTTGGAGCGGTATGAAATATCAAATTATCCCCGTTACGGCCTTTAGCCAGAACTGCACATTGCTATGGTGCGAGCATACCAATGAGGCGGCCATCGTCGATCCCGGCGGCGATGCGGATAAGATAAAACGGGCGGTCGCCGATGCGGGCGTTACCGTTAAGCAAATCCTGCTGACCCACGGACATTTGGATCACGTCGGCGCCGCCGCCGAACTGGGCGCGTATTATCAGGCGCCGATTATCGGTCCGCAGATTGAAGACGCGTTCTGGCTGGAAGGCTTGCCGGCGCAGAGCCGAATGTTCGGGCTGGATGAATGTAAAGCCTTGACGCCTTCCCGCTGGTTAACAGAGGGTGACAAGGTCAAGGTCGGGGATATTACCCTGGAGGTATTCCATTGTCCCGGCCATACGCCCGGACATATCGTCTTTTTTGACGCGGTATCTCGTCTGGCGCAGGTGGGTGACGTCATTTTTAACGGCGGCGTGGGGCGCAGCGATTTTCCCCAGGGCGATCACCAGGCGTTGATCGCCTCAATACGTAATAAACTGCTGCCGCTGGGGGATGACGTGACCTTTATTCCAGGCCATGGGCCGATATCCACCTTCGGCCGGGAGCGCCAGACCAATCCGTTTATTCGCGACGAGCCGGCGGTGTGGTAAAACGCTGGCCGCTGCGTCAGTCGGCGGTGAGCCGTGTGGAGAGCAGCATGGTTACAGGCAGGTCCCGTACGCTTTTCGCTGCGTTCACTAGCGTTCTTTTTTCCGCAGAAGTCAGGGATTGCAGATCGCCATCGTCGAAGTAAACCAGTGCTTTCAGGCTTTCGCTAGGTTGAAAATTAGCGCCAAACATCAATCTGGCGGCGGCAAGCCCATATGCAAGACTGACTCCCGCGTTTATCATGGCCGCAATATCGCGATAATCTTTAGCTTCGGCTCGTTGAAGTATGACTTTTACTTTGGTCGCCATCAGGTCGTTAAATGAGGCGACCTGTAATACGCGATCGTCTGTAACATCAGGGTTACCCACTCGGCCAAATCCTATTGGTCCAAAAAATGAAACTTTAACGGACTGCGTTTCTTCGGCTTCATTATCGGGTACTAATAGCGTCCAGGTGTTTTCTTGATCGTGCAGAGTAGTCGAGTGAGCGACAAATGAAAACGCCGATCTGATCGCCTCGCGGTCAAGCGGCCTGTCAGAAAAGAAATCAAAATCAACGGATTGCCTATGGCCTAAGCGTAGGGCAATAGCCGTGCCGCCATATAGTACGAATCCAAGCCTGGCGGCATTGCCCAGACTGGGCCAGAGTCGCTGCTGTGCGAGCGGCAACGCATCCATACGAGGTTTGAAAACCGGCTTCATGCCAATCTCCGTACGGGCAGCGGCGGCACCTGATCGAATGCGCAAACATCCAGACGGTAGTGCCAGTATGCCCATGAGCGCGCGTTGAACTGCCCGGCTTCCGCATGCGTCAACACATCCCTCAGCGTATCGTCGTTGACGTGAGCGACCAGCGTTTGCACGTCGGAATAGTCGCCGATATTCATTACCTGAGCAATAATCCGCTGGGGATAAGCGATAGCTTCATCCGGTGATTTCCACCATATATATTTGCGTGCCAACGTTTTCAATATTTTCTGGTTGATGGATGCCATATCATATATCCATATGCCCGTTTGATAGCACGATTCTATAGTTGCGTTGAACGTTAGACAACTGGTGGGGAGAAGTGAACCGGGTCACTTTTAATTACTGATTCGGTGACCCGGTTAAGAAGAGAATTAAAGTACGGCGACGATGGCTTCGCACAGCGGCGCCATATTTTCCGGCGTCATGCCCGCCACGTTGATACGACCGGAGTTAACGGCGTAAACGCCGAATTCATCACGCAGGCGCAGTACCTGGTCTTTAGTCAGTCCGCTGAATGAGAACATGCCGTTCTGGTCGATAATGAAAGAGAAGTCCTGCCTGGCGCCTTTCTCCTGCAAGGTATTGACAAACAGCTGACGCATGCGCTGAATGCGTTCGCGCATCGCCGTCAGTTCCTGTTCCCAGATGGCCCGCAGGGCATCGTCAGCCAGAATGGTCGCCACCACGGCGGCGCCGTGAGCCGGCGGATTGGAGTAGTTGGCGCGGATGGTCGCCTTTACCTGGCTGAAGGCTTTATCGGCGGTCGCGGTATCGGCGGCAACCAGCGTACAGGCGCCCACGCGCTCATTGTACAGGCCGAAGTTTTTGGAATAGGAACTGCAAACGATCAGTTCCTTATGCCTGGCGGCAAAGATGCGCAGGCCTTCCGCGTCCTCTTCCAGCCCGCGGGCAAAACCCTGATAGGCGAAGTCAAACAGCGGCAGCCAGCCTTTTGCTACCGAAAGCTCGGCCAACTGGGCCCACTGCTCGGCCGTGGGGTCAATGCCGGTAGGGTTGTGACAACAGCCGTGGAACAGCACCACATCGCCGGCCTGCGCCGCATTGAGGCTGCTTAACAGTCCGTCGAAGTCCAGGGCATGGTTGGCGGCGTCGTAGTAAGCATATTCGCGCACTTCGAGACCGGCGGCAGAGAATACGCCTTTATGGTTCGGCCAGCTCGGGTTGCTTATCCAGATACGTTTCGCCGCGGTCTGCTTGGCGATAAAGTCAGCGGCAACGCGCAGACCGCCCGTTCCGCCCGGCGTTTGCGCGGTACGCGCCCGCTTGTCGGCGATAATGTCGCTTTGTTTACCGAACAGCAATTCCTGAGTGTATTGACTGAATGCCGGCAGACCGTCAATGCCCAGATAGTTTTTGGTGATTTCGTTTTCCAGCAAAAATTGTTCTGCTTTTTTTACGCTGGTTAATACCGGCGTTTTACCGGTTTCATCTTTATAGACGCCGATGCCCAGATTGATTTTATGCGGACGTTCATCGGCGCGGAAAAGATCGGTCAGCCCAAGAATAGGGTCGGCGGGGGCGGCAGTGATATTTTCAAACATGAGTAGGGTGTTCCATGGCAGAGATTAAGCAAGAATTCTCAGAGTAACGCCAGTAAAAGGCTTTGCCAACCTTTGGGTTAAAAAAGAAAGAGAAATAATCGGGGGAATCTGAGATACAAAATAAAAGACTGGCTAACGGGGTAATACGGGACTTTAGCAGCAAAAAAGACAGAGCCGAAGCCCTGTCTTTTTTATACGCTGCGCACGGTTAACCCGCTGCGCGATGCGGTATCAGCTTAGAACTGATAAGTCAGACCAACAGCAACGATGTCATCATCGCTGATGCCATAGTCATTATCGCTGTCGAGCAGGTTGATTTGGTAATCAACATAGGTAGAAAAGTTTTTGTTGAACGCGTAAGTACCGCCAACGCTGACATACTTGGTGACATAGTCATTAATGCCGTTTTGCTCGTCTTTTCCTTTAGCGGAAACGTAAGCCAAGGAAGGCGTCAGACCGAAATCAAAGGTATATTGAGCAACAGCTTCAAAAACTTTGGTTTTGTCAGCAAATCCGCCGTAAGTGTCGGTGCTGGTGTAGGTCAGGTTACGGTATTGACCGTAAGTCGCAGCAAGGTAAAGGCTGTTGGCATCATATTTCAAGCCGGTAGCCCAAGCATCTGCATCCTGGCCTTTACCGTCAGCAGTTTGACGGTTAGTACGGTCGTATTTTGCATAAGAACCAGCAACGCTTACGCCGATGTCGGTGTTATACTCCAGAGAAGTACCCCAGCCGTCGCCGTTTTGTTTGCCAAGAGCGGTACGGCCACTGGCATTTTCGTCATTTTTACCCTGATACTGCAAGCCGAAGTTCAAGCCATCAACCAGGCCGAAGAAACCGGTGTTGCGGTAGGTGGCTACGCCGCCAACGCGCTGGGTCAGGTTATCGGTGTAAGCGGAGTCGCCGCCGAATTCCGGCAGTACGTCGGTATATGCGAGACCATCGTAAGCGATACCCAGATTACGGCCATAGTCGAAAGAACCGTAGTCGCTGAATTTCAGACCGACGAATGCATAACGGGTTTTATCTCCGCCTTGCTCTGATTCGGCTCTGTTACCTTTGAATTCATATTCGAAACGGCCATAACCAGTGAGGTCGCTGGTGATCTGAGTTTCGCCTTTAAAACCCAGACGAACGTAGGTGTTGTCGCCGTTGTCGCCGTCGTTATCGGAGAAGTAATGCAAGCCGTTAACTTTACCAGTCAGATCCAGCTTATTGCCGTCTTTGTTATAGATTTCTGCCGCGTTTGCTGCACCAGCAGCCAACAGAGCCGGGATTACCACTGCAAGAATATTGCGCTTCATCATTATTACCCTCATTGGTGTTATTCAGACACCTGCCACTGCCAAAAACAATTCCTTACGCAACTATACGAACTATACGGAACCATTACTGAAAGTTTGGTGTCGTCCTGTGTCTGAACGCAGTTTTCCATTCACCAGCCGGTTAATCTACCCCGAAAATGATACTAACTTCGTAATCGGGTAACAAATGGAAAAATTGTATTGCTAAATGTAAATTTCAGGGAACTTTGTGAGCTATAACCAAAATTAAAAAAAAAGAACCGGGAGACCCGGCTCTTCTTTTCTACATATTTGTTTTACTTATATTAAATTTTTATTTAGAAACTGGCGTTCCTTGGCGTACGCGGGAAAGGGATAACGTCGCGCACATTTTGTACTCCGGTAACATAGGCGATCAGCCGTTCGAAGCCCAAACCGAAACCAGAATGCGGAATGGTGCCGTAACGGCGCAGATCCCGATACCACCAGTAGTCTTCTTTTTTCAGTCCCATCTCTTCCAGACGGCTATCCAACTGCTCCAGACGCTCTTCGCGCTGGGACCCGCCGATAATTTCACCGATTCCCGGCGCCAGCACATCCATGGCGGCGACGGTTTTACCGTCGCTGTTCATGCGCATATAGAATGCCTTGATATCTTTCGGATAGTTTTTAACCACCACCGGCGCTTTAAAATGTTGCTCCGCCAGATAGCGTTCGTGCTCGGAAGAGAGGTCGACGCCCCAGTAAACCGGGTTTTCAAACCCTTGACCGCAGTTTTGCAGGATTTCCACGGCGTCGGTGTAGTCGACCTGGGCAAAATCAGCGGTGATAAAGTTTTCCAGACGGCTGACCGCTTCCTTATCCACGCGCTGGGCGAAAAACGCCATATCGTCCGCGCGCTCATCCAGCACCGCCTGGAACACGTATTTCAACAGTTTTTCCGCCAGGCCGGCGATATCATCCAGCGAAGCAAAGGCCACTTCAGGCTCGATCATCCAGAACTCGGCCAGATGGCGGCTGGTATTGGAGTTTTCCGCGCGGAACGTCGGCCCGAAGGTATACACCTTGGAAAGGGCGCAGGCGTAGGTTTCGCCGTTCAACTGGCCGGATACGGTAAGAAAGGCTTCTTTACCGAAAAAGTCTTCGCTGAAATCCACCTTGCCCTGTTCGGTGCGCGGCAGATTTTCCAGATCGAGGGTGGAAACGCGGAACATTTCGCCGGCGCCTTCGGTGTCGGAAGCGGTGATCAGCGGGGTGGAGACCCAGAAGTAACCGTTTTCATGGAAGAAACGGTGAATGGCCTGAGCCAGCGTATGACGAACGCGGGCCACGGCGCCGATCAGATTGGTGCGCGGACGCAAATGCGCCACTTCGCGCAGATATTCGATGCTGTGGCGTTTGGCCGCCATCGGGTAGGTATCGGGATCGTCCACCCAGCCGACAACCTTGACCGCGGATGCCTGCAGCTCAAAGCTCTGGCCTTCGCCCGGAGAGGCCACGACCTTACCGGTAATTTCCACCGAGCAGCCGGTGGTCAGGCGCAGCACGTCATCCTGATAATTGGAGAGATTATTATTCACCACCGCCTGTAACGGATTAAAGCAGGAGCCGTCATAAACGGCAACAAAGGAGATACCGGCTTTAGAATCTCTCCGGGTACGTACCCAGCCGCGCACGGTGACTTCGCTGTCAACGGCAACACGGCCTTGCAGTACGTCGACTACAGGCACTACGCTCATAAAATTCTCTCTTCAATCAAATATTGTTTAGAAACAGTGGATGACCCTGAAAAGGGTAATTCGTTATGTTACTTGCCGTCGAGCAGGACACAAGCAGAAATCGCCGGAATGCCATAAGTTTTATGCATTCCGGCGCGGGTGGGTTAAAGATCGGGCAATCATCGGGGGACGAAGCGGCGGTCAACTGGCTTTTTTAACGCGGGGCAGGTCGAACGCCTTGCGTAATTCACTGACGAAGGCCTGGTCCTGACAAATCGTTTTACCGGGGCTGTCGGAAAGTTTGGCGACGGGCTTACCGTTGCACTCCACCAGCTTGATAACGATATTCAATGGCTTAACGCCGGGTATATCGCAGGTCAGACGCGTTCCTATGCCGAATACCAGATTGATGCGCCGCTGGAAATGGCGGTAAAGATGCAGCGCCTTATCGAGATTCAGATTATCGGAGAACACCAGCGTCTTGCTTAGCGGGTCGATATCCAGACGCTGATAGTGGGCGATGGCCTTTTCACCCCAGTCGATGGGATCGCCGGAGTCATGCCGCAGTCCCTGATAAGCGGCGGCGAACGGGCGGTCGAAGTCGCGCAGAAAGGCGTCCATGGTAATACAGTCGGTTAGCGCGATGCCCAACTGGTCGGGATATTCGCGCAGCCACATCTGTAACGCCGCGCGCTGGCTGTTGGCAAGCTCCGGGCTGATTTGCTGGTGCGCCTGAAACCATTCATGCGCCTGGGTGCCAACCGGCGTCAAATTTAAACGGCGGGCCAAATCATAGTTGCTGGTGCCGATTAAATAGGGAAACTCGCTCTGCAACGTCGCGACGATCATCCGCTGCACTTCACGGGAAAAGCGCCGGCGGGTGCCGAAATCCATCAGTCTGAAACCGCCGGTATCCACGTCCGCGCTGATTTTACGGAAGTGATCCAGCGTCTTGTGCAGTTGATCAACCGCCTGAAGCGGCACGATCCGCGGCGAGCGGTTGCGGTGGACGACCTCGCTGATTACCGCCAGCAGCGGGACTTCCCATAGGATCACTTCGCGCCACGGCCCGGCAATGCGGATATCCAGCCTGCCGTGGTGATTTTTGATACTGACCTGCCGGGGATTGAAACGAAATTTCCGCAGCCAGTCGAGATAATCCGCTTTGAAAAAAGGTAAAGAAGAGAGATAGCTGAATTCTTCGTCGCTCAAGACCAGGTGTTGCATAAAATTAACCTGTTCGGCGATCTCTTCAGCATAGATCCCTAACAGCTCATCATCGCGGCAGCGGAATTCAGCCGCCACGTCGACATGATAATAGTGATGATACACCGCCTGTTGCATATGCAGCTTATAGGCATCGGTATCCAGCACTGAGGTCAGGATCGGGGGAGTGTGTAAAGTCATAATGCGTTACAGCATCCTCGTTAGACGCGTGTCCGTTAGCGGGACTATCGGCAAGGTCTGAGTAGTATACCCTGCTTGGCCAAATATTACCTTATCACAACATATGGGGGTGCCCGAGGCGAGATTCAAACGTGCTATGGCATGATTATTATTCGCATTATTTTATCATGGTAACATTGATGCAACAGGCATAGACTTGATGGATAAAGCTTATAACGAGGTGAAAACTTTATATGAATCAACAGCCGCAAGTGAAATATCGCCACGACTACCGGGCGCCGGATTATACCATCACCGAGATCGCGCTGGATTTCGACCTGCACGCCGAGCAAACCCGGGTAAAGGCGGTGAGCCAGGTGGTGCTGCAGGGCGAGCAGGGAGCGCCGCTAAAGCTGGATGGCGAAGGCCTGAAGCTGGTGAGCCTGAGCGTGGACGGCGCGTCATGGCCGCATTACCAGCAGCAGGATGGCGGGTTGACACTGACGCAGTTGCCGGCCGAATTTACGCTGAGCATTGAAACCGAGATCAACCCGGCGGCCAATAGCGCCCTGGAAGGGTTGTACCAGTCCGGCGACGCGCTGTGCACGCAGTGCGAGGCGGAAGGTTTCCGCCATATTACCTACTACCTGGATCGCCCGGACGTGCTGGCGAAATTCACCACGCGCATCACCGCCGACAGGTCGCGCTATCCCTATCTGCTTTCCAACGGCAACCGGATTGCCCAGGGTGAGCTGGCCGACGGCCGGCATTGGATCGAATGGCAGGATCCCTTCCCCAAGCCCTGTTATCTGTTTGCGCTGGTCGCCGGGGATTTTGATCTTCTGGAGGATCGTTTTACCACTCGCTCCGGCCGCGAGGTGGCGCTTGAGCTGTACGTCGATCGCGGCAATCTGGACCGCGCCGACTGGGCCATGGCCTCGTTGAAGAACGCCATGAAGTGGGACGAAACCCGCTTCGGACTGGAGTATGACCTCGACATCTATATGATTGTCGCGGTGGATTTCTTCAATATGGGGGCGATGGAAAATAAGGGGCTAAACGTATTCAACTCCAAATATGTGCTGGCCAAGGCCGAAACCGCCACCGATAAAGATTATCTGAATATTGAAGCGGTGATCGGCCATGAATATTTCCATAACTGGACCGGCAACCGCGTGACCTGCCGCGACTGGTTCCAACTTAGCCTGAAAGAAGGGCTGACGGTGTTCCGCGATCAGGAGTTCAGCTCCGATCTGGGTTCCCGCGCGGTTAACCGCATTGATAATGTGCGGGTGATGAGAGGAGCGCAGTTTGCCGAGGACGCCAGCCCGATGTCGCACCCGATTCGTCCCGATCAGGTGATAGAAATGAACAACTTCTATACGCTGACCGTATACGAAAAAGGATCGGAAGTGATCCGCATGCTGCACACCCTGCTGGGCGAGGAAAAATTCCAGGCGGGCATGCGGCTCTACTTTGAGCGCCATGACGGCAGCGCGGCGACCTGCGACGATTTTGTTCAGGCGATGGAAGACGCCTCCGGCGTGGATCTGAGACAGTTCCGCCGCTGGTACAGCCAGTCGGGCACCCCGGTGCTGACCATCCGCGACGATTACGATGCGCAATCCCAGCAGTATGTGCTGCACGTCGCCCAGGCGACGCCGGTAGGCGCCGACAAGCAGCCGAAGCTGCCGCTGCATATTCCGCTGGATATTGAACTGTACGATGCTCAAGGAGAGGCGATCCCGCTGCAAAGAAACGGGCAGCCGGTGTCCTCGGTATTGAACGTTACCGAAGCTGAACAGACCTTTATTTTCGATCGGGTTCCCTGCCAGCCGGTTCCCTCTCTATTGCGTGAGTTCTCCGCGCCGGTAAAACTGAACTACGCCTGGAGCGACGCGCAGCTGACCTTTCTGATGCGCCACGCCAGCAACGCGTTTTCCCGCTGGGACGCGGCGCAGAGCCTGCTGGCCAATTACCTGCGGCTGAATGTTTCCCGCTATCAGCAACAGCAGGCGCTTTCATTGCCCATGCATGTGGTTGACGCGTTCCGCGCCATTTTGCTGGACGATAAGCTGGATCCCATGCTGGCGTCGCAGATCCTGACGCTGCCGAGCGAAAATGAGATCGCCGAACTGTTCGAAACCATCGATCCGACGGCCATCGCCGCCGTGCGCGACGGCCTGGTTCGGGCGCTGGCGAAAGAAATGGCGGATGAGTGGCTGGCGGTTTATCGCGCCAACCTGACGCCGCAATACCGTATTGAGCACGGCGATATCGGTAAACGCGCCCTGCGTAATATTTGCCTGTACTATCTGGCGTTTGGCGATGAGGCCGAGGCGGATAAGCTGGTGAACGCGCAGTATCGGCAGGCTGATAACATGACCGACTCGCTGGCGGCGCTGTCCGCCGCGGTAAGCGCCCGGTTGCCGGTGCGTGATGCGTTGCTGGCCGACTTTGACGAGCGCTGGCATCAGGACGGCCTGGTGATGGATAAATGGTTTACCCTTCAGGCCACCAGCCCGGCGGCGGATGTGCTTGAGCGGGTGCGCGAACTACAGCGGCATCGTTCATTCAGCCTGAATAATCCCAACCGTCTGCGCGCGCTGATCGGCGCTTTTACCGCCTCCAATCCCGCCGCCTTTCACGCGCCAGACGGCAGCGGTTATCGCTTCCTGACCGAGATCCTGACCGATCTCAATACCCGCAACCCGCAGGTCGCGGCGCGATTAATCGAGCCTTTAATTCGTTTAAAACGCTACGACGCCAAACGGCAGGCGCTGATGCGTCAGGCGCTGGAGCAGTTAAAATCGCTGGAAAATCTGTCCGGCGATCTGTTCGAGAAGATCGGCAAAGCGTTGCAGGATTAAAGCCGGGTTCGCTAGTGATCTATGCGCAGGCCGTTTGGCCTGCGTCAGACCATTGACAAAGTAACCATTGGTAATAGCGAAGCCAAATCCGTTATTCCCCACCAACTTACACCCCCGTCATTCCCGCGCAGGCGGGAATCAGCCGATGGCTGTCAACGGTTTCAGAGGGAGATCCCCGCCTGCGCGGGGATGACTGCTGGTGGTGTTCGGGATGACTATGGCGGAGTGGGTTTATCAGCAACCTGCACTTTCCATGTGAGCTATTCCTGCCTGAGAAGGAATAGCGCCGGTCTCCGCGCGCAAACGTTTTACTTTCCGCAGTGATGGCACTACCATTTCGCCGTATTCCGACTTTGTTTATTTGCAATGGGGATCTCAGGAGACGATATGTTCTATCCCGTTATCAGGAAAGCTTTATTTCAGCTCGATCCAGAACGAGCGCATGAACTGACCTTCCAGCAATTACGCCGTATCACCAATACCCCTCTCGAATTTCTCGTCCGTCAGTCCGTTCCCACCAAGCCGGTCAACTGCATGGGGCTGTCGTTTAAAAACCCGCTCGGCCTGGCCGCCGGGCTGGATAAAGACGGCGACTGTATTGATGCGCTGGGCGCGATGGGGTTCGGGTTTATTGAAGTGGGCACCGTAACGCCGCGTCCGCAACCCGGAAATGACAAGCCGAGACTGTTCCGTATCGTCGAAGCGGAAGGGCTGATTAACCGCATGGGATTTAATAATCAGGGCGTCGACTATCTGGTTGAGCAGGTAAAAAAATCACGTTTCGGCGGCGTATTAGGGATCAATATCGGTAAAAATAAAGATACGCCGGTAGAGCAGGGGAAAGAGGATTATCTGATCTGCATGGATAAGATCTATCCTTATGCCGGCTATATTGCGATAAATATCTCTTCGCCTAATACGCCGGGATTACGCAGCCTGCAATATGGCGAGGCGCTGGACGATCTTTTACTGGCTATAAAAAACAAGCAGGCCGAGTTAAATGAGAAATATCAGAAATATGTTCCGGTCGCGGTAAAGATCGCGCCGGATCTTTCCGAGGAAGAATTGATCCAGATAGCGGATAGCCTGGTGCGTCATAACATCGACGGGGTGATCGCCACCAATACCACGCTCGATCGAAAATTGATCCAGGGATTAAATTACTGCGGTCAGGCCGGGGGATTAAGCGGTCGTCCTTTACAGCAGTCCAGTACGGAAATTATCCGTCGGTTATCGCGGGAATTAGACGGACGCCTGCCGATTATCGGCGTAGGCGGTATTGATTCTCTGATTGCCGCTCGGGAAAAGCTGGATGCCGGCGCCACCCTGATTCAGATATATTCCGGCTTTATTTTCCGCGGTCCGCGACTGATTAAAGATATCGTGACACATATTTAATCATTTCTGCCTTTCATTTATCTCCGGGGGGTTTATTTATTCCCCCGGCTAGTCTATATTTTACTCGTTTGCATAAATAAGCTATCAACAACTGCCGGTTTTTTTATTGCAAGGTTTTGCAATCAGCCATTTCCTATTAATAGGTGTAACAAAAGGCGAAGGGTAAATAATATGAAGTTGAAACCTGACGATAACTGGCGCTGGTATTTTGATACCGAACACGATCGGCTGATGCTGGATCTCGCCAACGGCATGTTATTCCGTTCGCGTTTCCCGTCTAAAATGCTAACCCCGGATGCTTTTAATGAATGCGCATTCTGCGTTGAAGACGCGGCTTTATTTTTTACCTATAACGAAAAATGCCAAAAGATGGCATTGAGCCGCGACCTTCAGGGCGAATTAATATTGAACGCGCTGGTCGCCAGCCGTTTTCTCAAACCGCTGATGCCCAAAAGCTGGCATTTTGTGCAGCAGCCTTCAGGCGCTGCGCCCGCGCCGCAAACCGGCGATATTGTTCAGGTTCGCCTGACGGAAAATAATGACGCGGCGTATTTTCTGGTCGCCGAGGCCGGCGATAAAGCCAGCCTGTGTCTGCTGGCTCAGGAACAGCTGATGCTGAATGGCAAAATGATGGCGCTGGGGGATGCGATAAAAATCATGCACGACAGGTTATTGCCCGTCGCCCTTCAGGATGCGGACGAACAGACGCCGTCTCCTTTTCAGTTCGCCAACGTGGTCTAACGCCCGGCGTCTTTATTTATTGCAGGCTGATATCGCTTTGCGGAATGCAACTGCAGGCGAGAATGGCGCCGTTTTCGCCGACGGCGCTTTCCTTGAGTGCCGCAACCTCTCCGCTGACCAACGTCAGCTTACAGCAGCCGCATATGCCGGCCCGGCAGGAATAGGGGATACGCACCCCTTGCTGCTCCAACTGCTCCAGCAGGATTTGCTGA
Source organism: Brenneria tiliae (assembly GCF_023347575.1). Taxonomy (NCBI): domain Bacteria; kingdom Pseudomonadati; phylum Pseudomonadota; class Gammaproteobacteria; order Enterobacterales; family Pectobacteriaceae; genus Brenneria; species Brenneria tiliae. The sequence goes on from NZ_JAKPCB010000103.1 coordinate 278,299, forward strand.
TTGTTTCCCTTCAGCCTTTGTCCCCGATATTCAATGGTTATCGCCCGTTCGCCTTGCGGTTTGAGCGCGACGCTCTCCACGACTTTGCCTGAACCATAAGGGCGCGGCGGTTTGGTCGCCAGCACTTCCAGCGTATCGCCGACCCGGATAATGCCGCCGTTGCGGGCAATAAGATTGAGGCCGAAATCGACGTCGCCGTTTTCCGCGCTGCGGAAGGATTGCAGGGTCGCCAGCGGCTCGGCCGTCGGGTGTTTTCTGCCGCGTTCAATACTCACCGTGGTCAGCACGCAGCGGCTACAGGGTTTGGCGACGTCGAAAATCACCTCGCCGACCCGCAGGGTTTGCCAGCTGTCTTCGGCAAACGCCGCGGCGCCGGCCACCACCAGATTAGGGCGGAACTGCTCCAGCCTGACGCCTGCCGGGCAGCGTTGGCGCAGCGCCTGCAAAGAGGCTTCATTGATTAATAAGAAAGGGTATCCGTCGGCGAAAGAGAGCGCGACGTCGGGATGTTTTTTAACCCGGCGTGATGGATTGTCGCCCACCCAGCGCAGCTGGACCTGCCGCCGGAAATAGCGGCTTAGCCAGCTATTGACGGCGTCGGGGGCCACTCGCGCCGTAAAGTGGCTGCCCCAGACTTCCGTTGGCTGCGGCGTGCCGGCGAAATCGCTAAAGCGTACGCTGGCGGTTTGCCCGTCGGGGGCGCGGATAAACAGGCCGTCCGGCAGCAGGGCCGGGGTAAACAGCACCATTTGCGGATACTGGCGGGCGGTAATAAAGGTTCCGTCCGGTTGCGTCACCATAAAGCTGCGATCCTGCGCCAGACCGCTTGCCGACGCCACGGCGTGTGATAACTGTAAGCCGCGCATGGATTTTACCGGATGGATATAAAGCCGCGTTACGCCGATCACCGCTGATTCCTTGTGGAAGTAAAACGGCAACTTTATGACAAGCGTCGCGGATTAGCTATAATGCGCCTCAATTTTCTTTTTGGTGATATCGAAGATATGAATGCTCTGTTTGCCAGCACGGCTCGTGGTCTGGAAGAATTGTTAAAAAATGAGCTTGAAGCGCTGGGCGCGCAGGCCTGTGCCGTGGTGCAAGGAGGCGTGCATTTTCAGGGCGATAATCGTCTGTTGTATCAAAGCCTGCTGTGGAGCCGCCTGGCGTCGCGCATTTTGCTGCCGCTGAACGAGTTCAAGGTGCATAGCGATCTGGATTTGTACCTCGGCGTACAGGCCATCGACTGGTCGACGATATTCAGCGTCGACAAAACCTTCGCCGTGCATTTTACCGGCACCAACGACGATATCCGCAATAGCCAGTATGGCGCGCTAAAGGTCAAAGACGCCGTTGTGGACAGCTTCACCCGTAAAACGGGGCAGCGCCCGGACGTGGCGAAACAGCAGCCGGATATCCGCATCAACGTCTTTTTACAGCGCGATACCGCCAGCGTGGCGTTGGACCTGAGCGGCGAAGGGCTGCATCAGCGCGGTTATCGCCAGCAGGCCGGCATGGCGCCGCTGAAAGAAAACCTGGCGGCGGCGATCGTGCTGCGTTCCGGCTGGCAAAAAGAGACTCCGCTGCTCGACCCGATGTGCGGTTCCGGCACGCTGCTGATTGAAGCGGCGATGATCGCCGCCGATCGCGCGCCCGGTCTGCATCGCACCCATTGGGGCTTTAACGCCTGGCTGCGGCACGACGCCGAACTGTGGCGCGAATTGCTGACGGAGGCGCAGCAGCGCGCGCGACGGGGATTGCAGCAAACCTCCGCGCGCTTTTTTGGTTCCGACAACGACCGCCGGGTGATCGAGATAGCCAGGGCTAACGCCCGGCGCGCCGGCGTCGCCGAATTAATCACCCTGACGGTGCAGGATGCCGCCCAGCTACAGAATCCGTTGCCGCAGGGTCCGGTCGGCACGGTGGTGAGCAATCCGCCGTACGGCGAGCGGCTGGATAGCGAACCGGCATTGATTGCGCTGCACAACCTGCTGGGACGCAAGATGAAAAGCGAGTTCGGCGGCTGGCAACTGTCGTTGTTCAGCGCCTCGCCGGAACTGCTCAGCTGTCTGCAACTGCGCGCCGAACGCCAGTTCAAGGCGAAAAACGGTCCGCTGGACTGCGTGCAGAAGAACTATCAGCTTGCCGCCGGCCAGGGTGAAAACAGCGGCCGCATCGCCGAGGATTTCGCCAACCGTCTGCGCAAGAATCTGCGCAAGCTGGATAAATGGGCCAGGCAGCAGGGCATTGAATGCTACCGCCTGTACGATGCCGATCTGCCCGACTATAACGTGGCGGTCGACCGCTACGGCAGTTGGGTGGTGGTGCAGGAGTACGCGCCGCCGAAAACCGTGGATGCGCAGAAAGCGCGCCAGCGTTTGTTTGATGTGATTAACGCCACGCTGAGCGTGCTGGATATCCCGTCGAACCAGCTGATTTTGAAAACCCGCGAGCGTCAGAAAGGCAAAAGCCAGTATGAAAAACTGGCGCAAAAGGGCGAATTTTTGCTGGTAACGGAGTATAACGCCAAGCTGTGGGTCAATCTGACCGATTATCTGGACACCGGCCTGTTTCTCGATCACCGCGTAGCCCGCAAAACGCTGGGTGAAATGAGTCAGGGCAAGGATTTTCTCAACCTGTTCGCCTATACCGGCAGCGCCAGCGTCCATGCGGGGCTGGGCGGGGCGCGCAGCACCACCACGGTGGATATGTCGCGCACCTATCTGGAGTGGGCGGAAAAAAATCTGCGGGTCAACGGCCTGACCGGGCGCCAGCACCGTCTGATCCATGCTGACTGCCTGTCGTGGCTGCGCGAGGCCAACGAACAGTTTGACGTGATTTTTATCGATCCTCCCACGTTCTCCAACTCGAAACGGATGGAGGAGTCGTTTGACGTACAGCGCGATCATCTGGCGTTGATGAAGGATCTTAAGCGGCTGCTGCGTCGCGGCGGCACCATCATGTTTTCCAACAATAAGCGCGGATTCCGCATGGATACGCCGGGCCTGGCGGCGCTGGGTCTGGCGGCGCGCGAGATTACCGCCGCGACGCAATCGGCGGATTTTGCCCGCAATCGTCAGATTCACAACTGCTGGCTGCTGACGCACGCCGGCGAGGAAAAGTAACAGATGTCATTAATCAGCGTATCGGGCGCATGGCTGTCATTCAGCGATGCCCCGCTGTTAGATAACACAGAACTGCATATTGAAGAAAACGAGCGCGTCTGTCTGGTGGGCCGCAACGGCGCCGGCAAGTCGACGCTGCTGAAAATTCTGGCGCGGGAAGTTCCGCTGGATGACGGGCGGATCGTCTACGAGCAGGACCTGATCGTGGCGCGCCTGCAACAGGATCCGCCGCGCGATATCGCCGGCACGGTATTCGATTTTGTGGCGGAAGGCGTCGCCGCTCAGGCTGATTACCTGAAGAATTATCACGCGACGCTGCGCCTGGTGGAGACCGATCCCAGTGAAAAGAACCTGAATCAGCTGGCGAAATTGCAGGATATTCTTGAACATCAGGGGCTGTGGCAGTTGGAAAGCCGCATCCACGAAGTGCTGGAGCAGCTCGGTCTGAGCGCCGACGCGCCGCTGGCCTCGCTGTCCGGCGGCTGGCTGCGTAAAGCGGCGCTGGGGCGCGCGCTGGTCAGTTCGCCCAGAGTGCTGCTGCTGGATGAGCCCACCAACCATCTGGATATTGAAACCATCGACTGGCTGGAAACCTTTCTGAAAACCTTCCAGGGCAGCATCGTATTTATCTCGCACGACCGCTCCTTTATTCGCAATATGGCGACCCGCATTGTCGATCTGGATCGCGGCAAGCTGGTTTCCTGGCCGGGCAACTACGATAAGTATCTGCAGGGGAAAGAGGAAGCCCTGCGGGTGGAAGATCTGCAAAATGCCGAGTTCGATCGCAAACTGGCGCAGGAAGAAGTGTGGATCCGCCAGGGCATCAAGGCGAGGCGTACGCGCAACGAAGGGCGGGTGCGGGCGCTGAAAGCCATGCGTCAGGAGCGTTCCCAGCGCCGGGAAGTGATGGGCTCCGCGAAAATGCAGGTGGAAGAGGCGGCGCGCTCCGGTAAAATTGTTTTCGAACTGGAAGCGGTTAACTACCAGATTGATGACAAAATTCTGGCCCGTAATTTCTCCGCTCAGGTGCAGCGCGGCGATAAAATCGCCCTGGTGGGGCCGAACGGCTGCGGTAAAACCACGCTGTTGAAACTGATGCTGGGGGAACTGACGCCCACCGGCGGACGGGTTCACTGCGGCACCAAACTGGAAGTGGCTTATTTCGATCAGCACCGCGCCGAGCTGGATCCGGAACGTACCGTGATGGATAACCTGGCGGAAGGGAAACAGGAGGTGATGGTCAACGGCCGTCCGCGTCATATACTGGGATACCTGCAGGACTTCCTGTTCCACCCCAAACGGGCGATGACGCCGGTTAAAGCCCTCTCCGGCGGCGAGCGCAACCGTTTATTGCTGGCGCGTCTGTTTCTGAAACCCAGTAATCTGCTGATTCTCGATGAGCCGACCAACGATCTGGATGTGGAAACGCTGGAGCTGCTGGAAGAGCTGATCGACAGCTACCAGGGAACCGTGCTGCTGGTCAGTCACGATCGCCAGTTTGTCGATAATTCGGTAACGGAATGCTGGATCTTCGAAGGCGACGGGGAGATCTCCCGTTATGTCGGCGGTTACTACGACGCCCGGAAGCAGCGCGCCGAGTCGATACCGCTGCGTAGCGCGCCGGCGGCGTCCGCGCCGAATCACTCATCCGCGGCCGGCAGCACTTCCGCACAGCCCGCTAAACGCAATTCGGCAAAACTGAGCTATAACCAACAGCGTGAGTTGGATCAACTGCCGTTGCAAATCGAGCAGCTGGAGCAGCGGATTGACGCGCTGCAAACACAAATGAGCGACGCCGGTTTTTACAGCCGTCCGTATGAAGAGACCCAGCCGGTGCTGACGGCTTTGGCGGAAGCGGAAAAAAACCTGGAGTCCTGCTTTGCACGTTGGGAAGAACTTGAGGCGCAAAGGAACGGCTAATATTTAGCAACAGATGGCCTGATGTCATCGCGATGGCGACATCAGGCGTATTTCTTTAAGGAGATTGGCTAATAGTGTGTTCCCACCAGCATCACCATGATGACTACATGCTCTGCCCGCACTGTGATTTGCTGGTGCAGCTGCCGGCGCTGTCCCATGGGCAAAAAGCGGTCTGTCCCCGTTGTAAAGCGGCATTGACCGGTCATCAGGCGGAGCCCGGTAAACGCCCGCTCGGTTATGCGATCAGCGCATTAATTATGCTGCTGCTGGCAAACCTTTTTCCGTTCGTGAGTATGCGGGTGGCGGGAATCACCAGTGAAATCAACCTGGTGGAAATCGCCAAAGTGATGGTGGCGGAAGATTATGCCAGCGTCGCCACGCTGTTTATGCTCTTTGTGCAGCTGGTTCCCGCCTTTTGTATGCTAACGGCGATTCTGCTTTGTCTGGGGGTCGCTTTGCCGTTGCCGTTGAAAAAAGTGATGGGCAAGGTGCTGTTTCAGCTAAAAAGCTGGGGCATGGCGGAAATTTTTCTCGCCGGCGTATTGGTCAGCTTCGTCAAACTGATGGCCTACGGGGACATCGGCATCGGCACCAGCTTTATGCCTTTTGTGCTGTTTTGCATATTGCAGTTGCTGGCGTTTCAAAGCCTGGATCGCCGCTGGCTGTGGAATGAGATCGCCCCGCCGCCGGATTTGGCTGCGGCGCCGCAAACGGGCGTCAGCGGGTTGTCGCAGGGATTGCGCTCCTGTACGTGCTGTACGGCGATATTGCCTGCCGGCCGCCTGGTCTGCCCGCGCTGTCACAGCCGCGGGCATGCGCGCAGGAAGCACAGTTTGCAGTGGACGATGGCGCTATTGATAACCTCGATAATGCTGTATATCCCCTCGAATCTGATGCCCATCATGATCACCGAATCCCTGGGCAATCAAATGGGATCGACCATTATGTCCGGCGTTATCCTGCTGTGGGGAAGCGGCTCATATCCGGTGGCGCTGGTGATTTTTATCGCCAGTATCATGGTGCCGACGCTGAAGATGCTGGCGCTGGGGTGGTTATGCTGGAGCGTGCATGGCAGGGAAAAACGGGATCGCGAACGTTTGCATGTGGTGTACGAAATCGTTGAATTTGTCGGACGCTGGTCAATGATCGATGTGTTTGTGATTGCCGTGCTGTCGGCGCTGGTGCGAATCGGGCGGTTGATGAGCATTTATCCCGCTATTGGCGCGCTGTTGTTTGCTTCCGTGGTGATTTTGACTATGGTTGCCGCCATGACCTTTGATCCCCGGTTACTGTGGGATCGCCGTGAAGTTTTTCATAAGGAGTCCTCCGTTGACGAAAGATAAATACGCCGTTGCGGATGTAGAAACCATTAAACGCTGGTCGCCGGTGTGGATTGTTCCCATTGTTACGGTGCTGATCGGAGCGTGGATATTATTTTATCATTTCAGCCATCAGGGGCCGCAAATCACCCTGTTGACCAAAAATGCCGAGGGCATCGAGGCCGGAAAAACCACCATCAAGAGCCGCAGCGTTGACGTCGGCGTGGTGGAGAGCGTGACGCTGAGCGACAATCTTCATCAGGTGGAAATCAAGGCGCGCCTGCACGATGGCATGGATAAGCTGCTGAAGGAGGATTCGGCGTTCTGGGTGGTTAAACCGCAGGTCGGACGCGCGGGGATCTCCGGTTTGGGCACCCTGCTGTCGGGCGTTTATATCGAGATTCAGCCCGGGGCGCACGGCGAGGAAAAAAAGGAATTCACCCTGCTTGATACCCCGCCTCTGGCATCCCCCGACGCCAAAGGCATTCGCATTGCCCTTGATAGCGAGCAGTCCGGCCAGCTAAACGTCGGCGACCCGGTGCTGTTTCGCGGTTACCGCGTCGGCTCGGTCGAAACCAGCGAGTTTGATCCCAAGGCGCGCAAAATTCGCTATCAGCTGTTTATCTCCGCGCCTTACGACACCCTGGTGACCACCAACGTTCGCTTCTGGAAAGACAGCGGCGTGGCGTTCGATATGTCCGCCCAGGGGATGCGGGTGGAGATGGGATCGTTAGCCACGCTGTTCAGCGGCGGCGTCAGCTTTGACGTGCCGGCCGGCTGGGAGCTGGGCGATGCCGCCACGCCGTTGGCCGAATATAAGCTCTTTGACGACCAGCGCAGCATTCAGGATTCCCTGTACACTGAATACAAGGAGTACCTGATGTTCTTCAACGAATCGGTGCGCGGTTTGCAGGCGGGGGCGCCGGTTGAATTCCGCGGCATTCGGTTGGGAACGGTGGCCCAGGTGCCGTTTTTCACCAAGGACCTGAAACAGGATATTGATAACGATTACCGGATTCCGGTGCTTATCCGCATCGAGCCGGGCCGTTTCGCCAAGGATCTGGGGGACGACTTCAACTTCGAACAGCACCTGTCCGAGTCCCAACCGCTGGGATTGCGGGCGGCGTTAAAAAGCGCCAATCTTCTTACCGGCTCGCTGTTTATCGATATTGATTTCTATCCGCAGGAAAAAACCAACGGTAAGCTGGTGACCATCGACGGCTATCCGGTATTGCCGACCGTTGGCGGCGGCCTGTCGCAAATTCAGCAAAAACTGATGGCGGTCCTGGATAAGATCAACGGTCTGCCGCTCGATCCCATGGTTAATGAGGCTACCCAGACGCTGGCGGAAAGTCAGGCTACGCTGCGGGAAATGCAAAAAACCCTGGCTTCGCTCAACAAGATCACCGCCAGCAAGGCGATGCAGGATCTGCCGCAGGATATGCAGCAAACCCTGCGTGAGCTGAACCGCAGCATGAAGGGCTTCCAGCCGGGTTCTCCGGCGTATAACAAGATGCTGGGCGATATGCAGCGCCTGGATCAGGTACTGCGCGAGCTGCAGCCGGTGCTGCGTACCCTGAATGAGAAGAGCAACGCCCTGGTGTTTGAGGCATCGGGCAGCGAAGATCCTCAACCGAAGAAGGCGAAAAAATAATGATGAAAGGATGGACTCTGGCGTTGGCGCTGCTGCTGACCGCCTGCAGCGGCGGCTCGCAAAAGACCTACTATCAGTTACCGGCTGCCCCGGAGGCGGCGACGCCGGTTGAGAAGACGCAAAACGGCGGGCAACTGTGGCTGGAACACGTCAGCGTGGCGGACTATCTGGCTAACGCCGGTCTGGTCTACCAGACCAACGACGTGCAGTATGTCATTGCCAGCAATAATCTCTGGGCCAGTCCGCTGGACCAGCAGCTTCAGCAGTCGCTGGTGGCGAACCTGGGGCGTAGCATGCCGGGATGGCTGGTGACGACGCAGCCGCAAGGCGGCGAGCAGTCGGTGCTGAATATCTCGGTGACCGCTTTTCACGGCCGCTACGACGGTAACGTGGTGATCGGCGGGGAATGGGTGCTGAACCATCAGGGGCAGGTGCGTAAACAGCCGTTTAACGTGGTGCTGCCGCAGTCCGAAGACGGTTACGATGCGCTGGTCAGAACACTGGCGCAGGGATGGCGGCAGGTCGCTCAATCCATCGCCCGGCAGGCCGCTGCCGCCGACTGACATCCGTCATCACCGAGCCTCTGGAGGGGATATGCGCCGCGGCATATCGCTTGCAGAGGCTTTATTTTTGCCCCCTTGCGCGCCTCTCTCAGGCGTTCCGTCGCGCCTTTCTTTTCCGTTACGGAAAACTCCCATTCTGGCTCACAAATGTGACATTGGCGTGAATTTTGCGCCTTGACCTTTGACCGCATAATGGCTATTCATAATCTGTGGTTGCTTATTAAGTAATCACTGTTTTCTTTCCACCAGATTAATAATGAGGGAAATAAGGCATGAAGAGACAGAAACGCGATCGCCTTGAAAGGGCTCATTCACGTGGTTATCAAGCGGGTATTTCAGGCAGACCGAGGGAGCTTTGTCCGTATCAATCGATAAATGCCCGGTCTTACTGGTTGGGAGGCTGGCGACAGGCCATGGAGGATAAGGCCGTTACCGCTTAACGTGCCTTGTCATTAATGAGGGAGCAGCCTCCGCATTGCGCGGGGGCTTTTTTATAGGGAGCGGGCGTTACGGGCGACAGCCCGCCGCCGAACGCCTAACGCACTTCCTGGCTATTGGCGACATCCAGCGGCCAGGATTCAAACAGGTAGCCATCGAAGTCGATATCATCGACATTGGAGAACTCCAGCAGTCGCTGCTTCACATTCTCCAAATGCTGCCACATGGCGAATTTCGCCGCCCGCGCGTCTTTTTTAATCAGCGCGGCGAGGATTTTTTTATGATCCTCCAGCCACTGTTTGCGATAGTGGGTATTCACCAGATGACGATGCAGCTGGTTCCACATCACGTTATCTTCACGCCACTGCCATGACTGTTTAAACAGCTCGACCAGCATGCTGTTATGCGTCGCTTCGGCGATTGCCAGATGGAAATTACGGTCGCCGTTTTCGGTTTCATTCACCGCGCCGGAAGCCAGCTCTTTCTCTTCCAGCGCCAGCGCCTGACGCATTTTGATAATATCTTCGCGCGTCGCCTGTAGCGCGGCGAACTCGGCGATATTGCTCTCCAGCAACTGGCGCGCCTGCAACATTTCAAAGGGTCCGGCGTCATTGCAGCCGGCCGGCGGGGTTGTCGGCTGCGCCGGGCCGTCGCGAATCACAAAGATCCCTGCGCCGCGCCGCACCTCAATCAAACCTTCCAGTTCCAGCATAATCAGCGCTTCACGCACCAGCGTACGGGTGACGTCCAGCAGCGCGGCGATTTCACGTTCCGGCGGCAGCCGTTCGCCCACAGCATACCGTTTTTGCGTAATCATATTACGGATCATTTCCCCCACTTCCTGGTAAGGGCGCTGTGGTGAGGTCGGTGTTTTCATCTTGTTGTTTATCTGCTGGTTAATGGATTAATAAGTTCGGTTACTTTCGCCAGACTATAGCATACCGGGCGTGACGGATATCTGCCCTGGCCGCCGCATTTTACTGCATAAGGCGGCCGGAACGGACTTATGCCGTCGGTAAGGCAAAGTAGCGTTCTGCGGTGGTAGCATAAATGGGATCATAAGGACGGGCTCAGTGATTCGACGGCCGCGCGCGCGCCGGACTGGCACAGCTGTTGATAAGCCTGCTGCAGCGCGGCGACGAAGTCCGTATTAGCCGGCAGGTCCGCGCCGAAAACGGCGCTGATGGCGAGCAGGGCGCCGACGCGTTCGTCACCCGCCGGATAGCGCTGGTTAATGGCGTCGAACCGGGCGGATAATGGGTCAACCACCTCAATCGCCTTATCCTGCTCGTCCGTGCCCAGCACATAGCGCATCCAGCCCGCGACGCCCAGCGCCAGATGACGCCAGTCTGTGCCGTCCGCCAGATGGCGACGGATCGAGTCCAGCATACGCTGCGGCAGTTTCTGGCTGCCGTCCATGGCGATTTGCCAGGTGCGGTGATGCAACGCCGGGTTGCTAAAACGTTCAATTAACCGATGGGCATAAGCCTCAAGATCGGTGCCTGGCGGCATTATCAGCGTTGGCGCCTGTTCCGTCATCATCAGGGTAAATGCCGCCCGGCGGTACGCCGGATTGCTCATGGTTTCAGCGATGGTCTGATAGCCGCCGAGATAACCGAGATAGGCGAGGAATGAGTGGCTGCCATTCAGCATACGCAGTTTCATCAGCTCGAACGGCGCGACATCCGCAACAAACTGCGCACCGACCCGATCCCAGTCCGGACGGCCATTGACGAAATTGTCTTCAATCACCCACTGGCGAAACGGCTCGCAGGCGATGGCGCAGGGATCGTATACGCCGAGCAGCGCGGCGATCTCCCGCAGGCTCTCTTCCGTGGCGGCGGGCACAATGCGGTCCACCATGGTGCAGGGGAAGGTCGCCTGGCTGGCGATCCACTCCGCCAGCGCGGCGTCACGCTGATGGGCGAGACCGAGCACGGCGGCGCGCGCCACACGGCCGTTGTCGCGCAGGTTGTCGCAGGAGAGCACCGTAAACGGGATCAGCCCTCGTTCGCGCCGCAGTCGCAGCGCCTCGACAATATAGCCGATAGCGGATTTCGGCTCGCCAGGGTGGGCAAGATCGTGCTGAATCAGCGCGTTATTGAGATCCAGTTCACCGCTGGCCGCATCGCTGCAGTAGCCTTTTTCCGTCACGGTGAGGGAGACAATCGTCGTCTGCTCTCGCGTCAGCGCCTGCAGAATGCCGTCGCAGCCGTCCAGCGCCGGATGCAGCGCCTCGGTTATCGCGCCGATAATTTTCAGTTCGGTCTGCTCTGCGCCTTTCTCCGCCACGGTATACAGCAGCCGTTGTCGGCGCAGCTTTTCCATCAGCAACTTGCTGCTGGCCGACATCAGGTTGACCTCGCAGATGCCCCAGTCGCCGTCGCTGATTTCCAGCAGATGATGGGTGTACAACGCCTGATGGGCGCGATGAAACGCGCCGCAGCCAAGGTGGACGATACGCGGTTGTAGTCGCGCGCGCTCCCAGTGCGGACGGGCCACCGTTAACGGCACGGCGGCAATAGTGTTTTCCATATCAGACTCCAGTCACAGGAAAGGCGGAACGGCGCTAGCGGAAAAACGCGCGGTGAACCGCCAGCTCAACGCCGCGGATTTCCGCCAGACCTTTCAGACGGCCAATCGCCGAATAGCCCGGATTGGTTTTCTTTTTCAGGTCATCCAGCATCTGGTGGCCGTGGTCCGGACGCATGGGGATCAGATCTGGCTGTCCGGCCGCCGCGCGGCGATGCTCCTCGGCGGCGATAGCTTTGATCACTTCATACATATCGACATCGCCCGCCAGATGGGGGGCTTCATGGAAGCTGTTCGGATTCTCTTCGCGCAGGATGGAGCGCAGATGGGCGAAGTAAATCCGCGGGCCGAACTCCTTGATCATACCGACCAGATCGTTATCGGCACGCACGCCGTAGGAGCCGGTGCACATGGTGAAACCGTTGGCGGTGCTGCTGACGGTTTCCACCATCCATTGCAGATCTTCGGCGGTGGAGACGATACGCGGCAGGCCGAGAATCGGGCGCGGCGGATCGTCAGGATGCACCGCCATACGCACGCCGACCTCTTCCGCCACCGGGATAATGCCGCGCAGGAAGCGGGCGAAGGTTTTACGCAGTTCGGCTTTGCCAATCCCTTCGTAGCGCGCCAACTGGGCACGAAACTGATCCAGCGTATAGCCCTCTTCCGCGCCGGGAAGGCCAGCGATGATATTGCGCGTCAGACGCGTTTTGCTCTCTTCACTCATGCTGGCGAAACGCCGGCCGGCTTGCGCAATCTCCTCGCCGCTGTAGTCGTTTTCCGCGCCGGGACGCTGCAGGATATGCAGCTCAAATACCGCAAATTCAATCTGGTCGAAGCGCAGCGCTTTGGCGCCATCCGGCAATGAGTACTCCAGGTCGGTGCGCGTCCAGTCGAGGATCGGCATAAAATTGTAGCACACGGTGGTGATGCCGCACTGCGCCAGGTTGCGCAGCGACTGCTGGTAGTTGCCAATCCATTTCTCACACTGGCCGCCGCCGGTTTTTATCTCTTCGTGGACCGGCACGCTTTCCACTACCGACCAGACCAAGCCGGCGGCTTCAACCGTCGCTTTGCGCTTCAGGATCTCTTCTACCGTCCAGACTTCGCCGTTCGGGATATGGTGCAGGGCGGTGACAATGCCGCTAGCGCCGGCCTGCCGGGCATCGGCGAGGGAGACGGGATCATTGGGGCCATACCAGCGCCAGGTCTGCTTCATGTTGTTACCTCCAGTAATATCTCGCACCGGATACAGCCGCGCCATATCGGGTTACCATTTTGCAAATTGGTTGACTTATATAAATGAGACAGGCCAATTTAGCGCGCTTACGTCTTTCTTTAACGCTGAATTTCAGCTAATTAGCTATTCATGTCAACCAAATTAACTAATTTGGTTAACCAGATCACAAATGCAGCATCATGCAGGCGACCAAAATTAGCAACTATGTTTCACTCCAGCCGGATGGTCAGAAACGATTCGCGGCGAATCTTCCTGCCTGCGCGCCTCTCTGACTGCGTTGCCGTTCAGTCAAACAAGTTGATTCAAGCAACACGACACGACAATTCCTGCGTCTGGCTCCGGTCGTACTCCTGCATTCCACCGGTGACCGGGCATCCGCGATGGAGCAGGAGTTGTTCTCTAATGTCAATAATAAGTGGAGAATCAGATGAACCGCAGTTTGAACACGGGGATAGGCGCAGTTGGCAGTAAACGCGCCTGGCGTAATTTGCGCTGGTGGATGCTGGTGCTGTTTTTAACGGGTGTGACGGTGAACTATATCACCCGTAACTCATTAGGCATTCTGGCGCCTGAGCTAAAGACCAGCCTCGGCATTACCACCGAACAATATTCATGGATCGTCGGCGCGTTTCAGCTGGCCTACACCTTCTTTCAGCCGATTTGCGGCTGGTTGATCGACGTGATTGGCCTGAAGGTCGGCTTCCTGGTTTGCGCCACGATCTGGGCGTTAGCCTGTCTGTTCCATGCCGGAGCCGCCAGTTGGCTGCATCTGGCGATCCTGCGCTTTGTAATGGGCAGCGCCGAAGCGGCGGCCACCCCGGCCAATGCCAAAATGCTCGGCGAATGGTTCCCGAAAAAGGAGCGTCCGATTGCCGCAGGCTGGGCGGGCGTTGGTTTTTCCATTGGCGCGATGCTGGCGCCGCCGATCATCTATTTTGCCCACGCCTCATTTGGCTGGCAGGGCGCGTTTCTGTTTAGCGGTTTTCTGGCGCTGGCATGGGTAGTGCTGTGGTGGCTGTTTTATCACAACCCGGAAAAGCATCCGAACCTGAGCGCCGCCGAGCTGGAGTTTATCAATCAGGACAACGAACCGCCTGCGGTGAAGCTGGGTTTCTTTAAGGCGCTGAAAACGGTATCGAAAAATAAACGTTTCTACGGTATTGCCATTCCGGCGTTTATGGCGGAACCGGCATGGGGCGTGCTGAGTTTCTGGGTGCCGCTCTATCTGGCGAAAGAGATGGGCATGGACTTAAAACAGATCGCCATGTTCGCCTGGCTGCCGTTCCTCGCGGCGGATATAGGCAGTGCGGCGAGTGGTTATCTGACGCGCATCTATACCCGCCTGTTCGGCTGCAGCCGGGTGAACTCGGTGGTCGCCAGTTCGGTGACCGGGGCATTCCTGATGCTGTCGCTGGCGCTGGTCGCCTTCACCAAAAACCCTTATGTCGCCATTGCCTTAATTTCCATCGGCGGTTTTGGTCATCAGATTATCTCCTGCATGCTGAGCGCGCTGGTGGTGGAGAAGTTTGATAAAGGCCAGATGGCGACAGTGAACGGGATGCGCGGCTCTTTCGCCTGGATCTCCAGCTTCCTGTTCTCGCTGATCATTGGCGTCACCGCCGATAAAATTGGTTTTAATCCGCTGTTTGTCGCCATGGGCTTCTTTGACCTGATTGGCGCGCTATTCCTGATCGCTTTTATTGCTGAACGTCGCGCGAAACGCGCCTGAAAAAGAAGGTAACGATGAAAACCTTAAAACATTGGTCCTTGGCGGGCTCGGATAATCACCATGTGGCATTAACGGTTGATGGTAAACATACGCTGTGCCTGTACGTCCTTGAGCAGACGCTGTTCCGCGTCGCCATCAAACGGCACGGACAGTTCACCCTCGACAGAACCTGGAGTATTGCGCCGGAAAGCGACGTGCCGTGGGAAGGGCGTCAGCGTGACAGTCTGGCGGGTTTCGCTTTGCCTGCTTTTACCGTTGAGCGGCAGGGCGATGCGCTGGTGGTCGCCACGCAACGGCTGCGGGCGATCGTACATCAGCCGTTATGGCTGGAGTGGCAATACCGCAACGGCGCGGGCGAGTGGCAACCGCTGACCAGCGACCGTCCTACCAGCGCTTATCTGATTAATGCGCACGGTGATGGCGTCGCCCATTATCAGCGCCGGATGAGTGGCGATCGCTATTATGGCCTGGGCGAGAAAGCGGGCGACCTGCAGCGCAACGGCAAACGCTACGAAATGCGCAATCTGGACGCCATGGGCTATAACGCCGCGTCAACCGATCCGCTGTATAAACATATCCCGTTCACCATTACCCGCCGTGGCGAGGTAAGTTTCGGACTCTACTACGATAACCTGAGCAGCAGCTGGTTCGATCTGGGCAATGAGCTGGATAATTACCATCAGCCCTACCGCCGCTGGCAGGCAGAAAGCGGCGATATCGACTACTACATCTTTACCGGCGCGCGCGTGCTGGATGTCACCAAGGCGTTTGTGCGCCTGACCGGCAAAACGCTGTTTGGTCCGAAATGGAGTCTCGGCTACAGTGGTTCCACCATGCACTACACCGATGCGCCGGATGCGCAGAATCAGCTGATGAATTTTATCCGTCTCTGCCAGCAGCATGAGATCCCGTGCGATTCGTTCCAGCTCTCTTCCGGCTATACCTCGATTAACAATAAGCGCTATGTGTTTCACTGGAACTACGACAAAGTGCCGCAACCGGAGGCGATGAGTCAGGCGTTCCACGATGCCGGTCTGCGCCTTGCCGCCAACATTAAGCCTTGTCTGCTGCAGGATCATCCGCGCTATGAAGAGGTGGCGGCGCAAGGGCTGTTTATCCGCGATTCGGAAAACGATACGCCGGAGCGTTCCATTTTCTGGGACGACGAAGGTTCGCACCTCGATTTTACCCATCCGCAGGCGGTGGCCTGGTGGCAGGAGAATGTCGCCCGCCAACTGCTGGAGAAGGGGATCGATTGCACCTGGAATGATAACAACGAGTATGAAGTGTGGGACGGCGAAGCGCGCTGTCACGGCTTCGGCAAAAGCATTGCGATTAAACATATTCGTCCGGTGATGCCGTTGCTGATGATGCGCGCATCCATGGAAGCGCAGCAGCGCTTCGCACCGGAAAAGCGGCCTTATCTGATCTCCCGTTCCGGTTGTGCCGGGATGCAGCGTTATGTGCAAACGTGGAGCGGCGATAACCGCACCAACTGGACCTCGCTGCGCTACAACATCCGTATGGGACTGGGGATGAGCCTGTCGGGCCTGTACAATATCGGCCACGATGTCGGCGGTTTCGCCGGCGATAAACCCGATGCGGAACTGTTTGTACGCTGGGTGCAGAATGGCGTGATGAATCCGCGTTTTACCATCCATTCATGGAATGACGATCGCACCGTTAATGAACCCTGGATGTATCCGTCCGTTACTCCGGCGATCCGCGCCGCCATTGAGCTGCGCTACCGTCTGCTGCCCTATCTTTATACGCTGCTGTGGCAGGCGCACGCCGATGATGAGCCCATGCTGCGTCCGACCTTCCTCGACCATGAGCATGATGCGCAGACCTTGGTCGAATGTGATGAGTTTCTGCTCGGACGCGATCTGCTGGTGGCCAGCGTGGTGGAGCCAGGGGCGCGCGAGCGCAGTTTTTGGCTGCCGGATAATCAGCATGGCTGGTATGACTTTTCGACCCACCAGTGGTACAGCGGCGGCCAGTGGATCACGCTGGATGCGCCACTGGAAAAACTGCCGCTGCTGGTACGTGCCGGCGCCGGGCTGCCATTAAGCCAGCGTCTGCGCCATGTCGATGCGCAGGCCGATGATCAGCGCGAACTGCTGCTGTTTCCGCCGCGGGGCCGAGGGGTGACGCATGGCGTGCTGTTTGAAGATGACGGCGAATCCTGGGGCTATCGGCAGGGCGACGCGCTGTGGCTGAACTGGCAGATGAAGAGCGATGCGGAGGCCATTCGCGTCAGTTTTAACGCGGAAGGCAACTATCGGCCGGCATGGCGTCAGCTGAAAATATCCCTGCCGGCAGGTGAACGGCGGCGGCTGTTTGTTGATGGCGTGGAGGCGAACGCGGGTCAGGCGGAGTATGCGTTAGCCCGCGTGTAACGTCGCTGGGCGGGATTGACTCGCGCCTTCCATGGCGCTCGCCCTGCGGGCCGCCGTTGGCGGTCCAAAACGGCAGTCCTGCCGTTTTGTCGAACCCTGGCGAGGCTTCTCGTCAGTCCCGTCAACGTATAAAAGAAAACGCCCTTAGCGAAAGCTAAGGGCGTTTTCTTTTATATGGCGGTGAGGGAGGGATTCGAACCCTCGATACGTTTTCACGTATACACACTTTCCAGGCGTGCTCCTTCAGCCTCTCGGACACCTCACCGGGGGTCGCCTTGGCGGCGGACGGCGCTAATGTAGGTAAATTGCCGAACAGCGTCAATAAACTTCTGCCGCCGCGGCGTGCGTTTAGCTAAAGTTAACGCAATTTGTTGCTTTACTCGCCGTTTTCCCCCTTTGCCCGGTTAAAATCGCTGCCGATGCGCTCAGCAGCAATGTTTGCTTATTGTTAAATTAAAGTTACTTGATGGTTCGACGGCTGCGCGCAAAGCGCTAAAATGTTATGCTGCCCGCTAAACGCTGACTGAGGAGAAATCATGTATCCCGTCGATTTACATATGCATACCGTTGCCAGCACTCACGCCTACAGTACGCTGCATGACTATATCGCCGAGGCGAAGCAAAAGCAGATTCGCCTGTTCGCCATTACCGATCATGGCCCCGATATGGCCGATGCGCCGCACTACTGGCACTTTATGAACATGCGGGTCTGGCCGCGGCTGGTGGATGGCGTGGGCATTTTGCGCGGAATCGAGGCCAATATTAAAAACGTGGCGGGGGAGATTGATTGTACCGGACCGATGCTGGACCAGGTGGATTTAATTATCGCCGGTTTTCATGAGCCGGTATTTCCGCCTCAGGATAAAGACACCCATACCGCCGCGATGATCGCCACGATGGCCAACGGCGATGCGCATATTATCAGCCATCCCGGCAACCCTAAATTTCCCGTCGATATTCGCGCCATCGCCGAAGCCGCCGCCCAATATAATGTGGCTCTGGAGCTGAATAACTCCTCCTTTATGCATTCGCGCAAAGGCAGCGAACCCAACTGCCGGGCCATTGCCGCCGCGGTGCGCGATGCCGGCGGCTGGCTGTCTTTAGGTTCCGACTCCCATATCGCTTTTTCCCTGGGCGATTTCACCCACTGCGCGCGTATTTTGCAGGAAGTGGATTTCCCGCCGGAGCGGGTGTTAAACGTGAGTCCCCGGCGGGTGTTGGACTTCCTCGAACAGCGGGGAAGGCCGGCCATCGCCGAATTTGCTGATTTGTGACAATGTCACTTAATAATTGACGGGTTTTTTAAATGAATGAGTTCTCGATTGTCTGCCGCATCCTGGGCACCCTGTTTTATCGCCACCCTGAGGACCCGCTGGTGGCGCCGCTGTTTACGCTGCTCAAAGAGGGCAAGCTCCAGCAGCATTGGCCGCTGGAACAGGATGCGCTGCTGGCGCGTTTGCAAAAGGGGTATGACCTTGACGCCATGGCGGCGGATTACCAGGCCCTGTTTGTCGGCGCGGATTGCGCGGTATCCCCCTGGCGTTCGGCGTATGAAACGGCGTCAGACGCGGCGCAGGTGCGGACCTTTTTGCAACAGCGCGGTATGCCGCTGAACGACGGGGCCGTCGACCACTTCGGCGGACTGCTGCTGGCGGCGTCGTGGCTGGAAGATCAGGCGCAGGAGGATGAAACCGCCGCGCAGATCGCCCTGTTTGACGAGTATCTGCTGCCCTGGAGCAGCCGCTTTTTAGGGAAAGTGGAAAGCCATGCCGCCACGGCGTTTTACCGCACCCTGGCGGTGGTGTGCCGTGAAGCGCTTGAAGCCATGCGGGATGAACTGCAAGAAGCCGACGAAGCGTCGGATAGCGTCGAGTAACGAGTTCAGGCGGGGATCGGGTGACGGCGCGGCCGTCACCTGAAGCGCGCGTCAGTCGGTAAACAGAATAACGATTTGCCCCGGTTTAATCTCGATGCCTTTGGCCATTTTCTTCGCCAACGCCTCGGTGGTGCTGTTATCCGCATTCAGAATATAGGCCGGTTTCTGTTCGAAATAGCTTTTCAGCGACTGGTTCAGGTAGGGACTCAGGGTCTTGATGATGGTCTGCATCTTTTCGGGTTGCACGCTGTAATCCACCAGCTCCATCTCTTTGAGGTAGATAGCCCCCTGGGCTTTATCAAACACCGGCTGCGCCTTCAGCGTCAGCTTCATGTCGGCGGTCTGGTTGCCCAGCAGGGAGGCGATATCCACCTTGGCGTTGCCGGAGAGGGTGATTTTTCCCGGTTCGGCTCTGCCGATTTGGCTGACCAGATCGGTTAACACGATATTGGCGTCCACCACGCCCGGCATGCCCAGCTGCTTCTGGTAGTCGTTATGCTTTTGCAGATATTGGTTGATTTCCTGCTCATTGAGCGTGTACTGCGTCAGCTTGTTGCAGCCGCCCAGGGTAAATGCCAGCAACAATGCCGCGGCCGCGAATCCCAACTTCTTCATTCTTATGACCTCAATTTATTTCTCGATGTATAATCTCGCCAGTGCAGTGTGTACCGCCAGAGATGGGTTCACCAATCGGATAGCCCTGAAAGTGAATAATGGCGATGAGTCGTTTCGGCGCTAAACGGCTCATCGGGTTGCCTGCCGTTTTATTTATTGCGCCAGGCTGCTTAGCAAGGTGATCTGCGTTTGTTTGGCCATATTGTCACGGTAGGCGGCGACGCGTGACGGCGGGGTGACGCCGGCGACAATGGACAGGGAACGCAACAGCGGGAACAGATGAATATCGTCGGTGGATAATTCTCCGTTACAGGCGTTGGGCTGGACAATCAGCGGATCCAGATCCGTCAGATCGTTATTCAGCTTTTTAATCAGCCCCGCGGAGTGGCTGAGATGATCTGCAAAGCTGCCCAGCTGCGCCTCTTTCTTATTGATAAAGTACTGCCGGGCCGACGCGGAGGCGAATTCCTCAAACGCCGCGCGGGCAAAACGCGGAATAATCAGGCGAGGGGTATAGTCGGATACCTTACGCAGCCAGGCGTCGATCGCCGGATTCGTCGGACCGGTCAACAGCGGCTGTTTGTCGTAGTTATCAATGTAGTGAACGATATCCATACTTTCAGGCATATAGCTGCCATCGTCTTTCTGCAGGATCGGCACCATTTTCTGACCGATCAGTCTCTTAGGCGTCGCTTCATCGTCATTGGCTAAAATTTGCAGTTCGACAGGGATATTCTTCAGGCCGAAAATCATGCGCGCTTTTACGCAGTAAGGGCAGTGATCGTAAACATATAATTTCATACTTTCTATCCTCTGGTCCATTGAGAAGACAATGGCCGCCAACGCGGCCGCAAACGGCGTTTGCCGTCCCGCGACGGCATAACAATCGATTGAATGTATGGGGAAAGTATGGGGTGCAATACCCGCGAGATCAAATGCGCCGCCAAAACGGAGGCAATCAGTGACCGCCGAGCATGGCCGGTTCAATACGGCGCTGGTTGAACTGCCAGTAGAGCGCGCCCAGGGTCAGCAGGCCGATAACGCCCAAAATGAACCAGGGCAATTCCGGCTGCTCCAGGGCATGTCCGGCGTCGAACAGCCAGCCGCCGCCGCTATAGCCGATGGCTCCCCCCAGCGCCAGCCCCAGACGGCTGAACCCCATATAGCTGCCTCTTGCCCGGGCATCCGCCAGAGAGGCGCTCAGCGTTTCGCGCGCCGGTTCGGCGATAATCGCGCCGATATAAAACAGACTGATTAACATCAGCAGGGATTGCAGGCCGGTCGTCAAACCGATGGGGAAAAGACTGACGGTCATAATCAGCAACCCGGCCATCAGGCGTTGTTCCAGGCGGTAGCGTTTTTCGCTCCAGCGCGCGATGGGGTAAAGCAGGGTCAGCGACAGGGCGGCTTCAATGGCGTACATCCATTTTATCGCCGTTGGCGTACCGGCGATTTCATTGACCATGATCGGCAGCATCAGCAATACCTGCACGGAGAGCATGTAATAGCCGGTCAGCGTTAACACATAGGTCAGGAAACGACGATCGCGGATAACGCGCGTCATGCCTTCCAGCATCGGCGTTCTGATCGTCGAGGTGCGATACGCCGGCAACAGCCATCCGTTCAGCGCCGCCGCCAGCACGAAAATAACCGCGCCGACCCAGCAAACCACCTCGAAGTCGTACTTGAGCAGCCAACTGCCGATCAGCGCGCCGAGCACCGCCCCGGCGCTGTCCTGCATCATCAGCAGGGAGTAGAAACGGCCGCGCTCCTGGGGGCGGACCAGCTTAACCACCAGCGCCGTTCGCGGCGGATCGAATAGCGTGCCGCCCAGCCCGGAAAGGGCGCAGGACAGCCATAAAATCCAGGGCTGGTCGGCAATCGCCATAAAAACGAAACCCGCGGCGCGTAATAGCATGCCGGTGATAATCATCGGTTTCGCGCCGAAGCGGTCGGCGATGGCGCCGGAGAAAATTCCCAGTCCTTGCTGAATCAGCTGGCGTAATCCCAGCGCAATACCGACTAATAGCGCGGCCCACCCCAACTGATCGACAAAGCGAATGGAAATAAGGGGAAATACCACAAAGAATCCCAGCACCACCAGCATATTATCGAGTAAGAGAAAATATTTACCCAAGCTCCGAGCTTGCGACATCAGAGGCATGTTTCACCACGAGGAATAAGGGAGAAAAATAACGGACGTGACTATTTTGTACTCTATTTCCGGTTTCGGGTAGCCTATTGTTGGATAATATTTTTTTATCGTCCGAGCGCTATCCGGGTAGGTATTGAGTAAAAAAATCAGCTCTAGCGAACCGATCGAACAATAACTCAGCGACGGGGGTTTTACGGCAGCGAATTTATCCGGTTATAGTAAGCTTACCGACGGTATACGATATTTTCTGCTTACAGGAAGTCTTGTTCTGTCTATATCCGATGAATTTTACTTATCGAACAACCCGCAACCCAGGGGGGAGGAATGTTTGGCTATCGTTCTACGCCGGCAAAGGTTCATTTAACGACCGAGCGGCTGGTGGTGCGTTTGGCTTATGAGCGAGATGCCTGGCGTCTTGCTGAATACTATGCGGAGAATCGTGATTTTCTTAAGCCCTGGGAGCCGGTGCGGGATGTCAGCCATTGCTACCCCTCTGGCTGGCAGGCGCGCCTGAGCGTGATTAATGATATGCACAAGCAGGGCAGCGCCTACTATTTTCTGCTGCTCGATCCGAATGAAAACGAGGTCTGGGGGGTGGCGAATTTCAGTAATGTGCTGCGGGGATCGTTCCATGCCTGCTATCTGGGGTACTCTCTGGGCGAAAAATGGCAAGGGAAGGGGCTGATGTACGAGGCGCTCCAGCCCGCTTTGCGTTATATGCTGCGTCAACAGCGCATGCACCGAATTATGGCTAACTATATGCCGCATAATCATCGCAGCGGAAATTTACTGTCCCGTCTGGGATTTGTGCGCGAGGGGTATGCGAAAAATTATCTGCTTATTGACGGCAAATGGCAGGACCACGTTCTGACCGCCCTCACTAACAATGACTGGACGCCGCAGCGCTAAGGAATTGTGATGAAATATCAGCTAACGGCCCGAGAGGCCAGAGTGATCGGCTGCATGTTGGAAAAGCAGATCACCACGCCGGAACAGTATCCGATGTCGTTAAACGGCGTGACGGCCGCCTGCAATCAGAAAACCAACCGCGAACCGGTGATGGATCTGAGCGAAAGCGACGTCCAGCAAACGCTCGATTTACTGGTAAAAAAACATTTCCTGCGCACCCTCAGCGGTTTCGGCAATCGGGTGATGAAATATGAGCATCGCTTTTGCAATTCTGAGTTCGGCGATCTGAAGTTTTCCCCGGCAGAGGTGGCGCTGGTGGCGACGCTGCTGCTGCGCGGCGCGCAAACGCCCGGCGAGTTGCGCACGCGCGCCGCCCGTCTGCATGAGTTTGCCGACGTCAATGAAGTGGAAACCGTGCTGGCGCAGCTACAGCAGCGGGAAGACGGGCCGTTCGTGGTGCGTCTGGCGCGTGAATCCGGTAAGCGGGAAAGCCGCTATATGCATCTTTTCAGCGGCGAACCGAGTGAAGAGACGGCGCCGGCGACGGATGACCGCGCGGCTGAAGAGCACCCGCTGGCCGCCAGGGTGGAGGTATTGGAGAAAGAGGTCGCCGAGCTTAAGCGCCAACTGGCGGAGTTGTTGGCCTGAACGCCCGATGACCCGGCGCGGCATTAACGGATGGCTGAGAAAGCGCTGAAAAGTTCGGCGCTTATCGCAATACCTGGTGGCTATTGGGCGCGCAATGCGTAGACTAGTCGCACCGCGCAATCAGGATGACCGCAGAACGGTCGATAATAGTCCCCGGACATTTCAGAATATAATCGGATGAATTTACTTAAATCACTGGCGGCCGTCAGTTCAATGACCATGCTTTCGCGCCTGTTGGGTTTCGTGCGTGATGCGATAGTGGCGCGGGTTTTCGGCGCGGGCATGGCGACGGACGCCTTTTTCGTCGCCTTTAAGCTGCCTAATCTGCTGCGCCGCATTTTTGCCGAGGGCGCGTTCTCTCAGGCTTTTGTTCCTATTCTGGCCGAATATAAAAGCCAGCAGGGCGACGAGGCGACCCGCACCTTTCTGGCTTACGTTTCCGGCATGTTGACGTTGATTCTGGCGTTGGTCACCGTTGCGGGTATGCTGGCGGCGCCGTGGGTGATTATGGTCACCGCGCCGGGTTTCGCGGCGACGCCCGAGCGCTTTGAACTCACATCGGCGCTGCTGCGGGTGACGTTCCCCTACATCCTGCTGATCTCCCTGACGTCGATGGTGGGGTCGGTGTTGAATACCTGGAACCGCTTCTCGGTTCCGGCGTTTGCGCCGACGCTGTTAAACGTCAGCATGATCGGTTTCGCCCTGTTTGGCGCGCCCTATTTTGATCCGCCGGTGATGGCGCTGGCCTGGGCGGTGCTGGTGGGGGGGATACTTCAGCTCGGCTACCAGCTGCCGCATCTGAAAAAGATCGGCATGCTGGTATTGCCGCGCCTCAAATGGCGCGATCCCCGCGTCTGGCGGGTGATGAAACTGATGGGCCCGGCGGTTCTCGGGGTTTCCGTCAGCCAGATATCGCTGATCATCAATACCATTTTCGCCTCTTTTCTCAGCGAGGGGGCGGTGTCGTGGATGTACTACGCCGATCGGCTAATGGAGTTTCCATCGGGGGTGCTGGGCGTGGCGTTGGGCACCATTCTGCTGCCTTCGCTGGCGAAAAGCTTCGCCAGCGGCAACCATGATGAATACTCGCGGCTGATGGACTGGGGGTTGCGTCTGTGCTTTTTACTGGCGCTCCCCAGCGCGGTCGCCTTGGGTATTCTGGCGCAGCCGTTGACGGTGTCGCTGTTCCAATATGGGAAATTCAGCGCCTTTGATGCGGCGATGACGCAGCGTGCGTTAATTGCCTATTCCGTGGGGCTGATGGGGCTTATCGTCGTCAAGGTGCTGGTACCCGGTTTTTATTCGCGACAGGATATCAAGACGCCGGTAAAGATCGCCTTGGTAACGCTGGTGATGACGCAGGTCATGAACCTGATCTTTATCGGTCCGCTGCAACACGCGGGGCTGGCGCTTTCCATCGGTCTGGCGTCCTGTCTGAATGCCGGACTGCTGTTCTGGCAACTGCGCAAGCAGGATATTTTCCATCCCCAACCCGGCTGGCGCCGTTTTCTGCTGAAGCTGGCCGCGGCGGTTGTGGTTATGTCGCTGGTGTTGATCGGCATGCTGTGGTGGATGCCCGCCTGGGACAGCGGCAGTATGGCTTTCAGGCTGCTGCGGCTGATGGCGCTGGTGATTGTCGGCGCGGGGGCCTACTTCGCCACGCTGGCCCTGCTGGGGTTCCGCCCGCGGGATTTCGCCCGGCGCGGCGTGAAATAACAAACGCCCGGAATTCGGGCGTTTGTCACGCTTGCGCGGCAAAAGATTACATCTTCTCTACGGTATCAATGCCCAGAGTATCCAAACCCTGCTTCAGCGTTTTGGCCGTCAGCAGCGCCAGTTTCAGGCGGCTTTGACGCAGTTCGTCATTTTCCGCATTCAAAACCGGGCAATGCTCGTAAAAACCGGAGAACAGGCCCGCTAAATCATACAGATAGGCGCACATCACATGCGGAGTGCCGTCGCGGGCGACGGTGGTGACGGTTTCTTCGAATTGCAGCAGGCGAGTGGCGAGAACAAATTCACGCTCATCATGCAGGGTAATGGGCTGAGTCAGGCTGTCTTCCTGAATGCCGGCGCGTTTAAAAATCGAGATAACGCGGGTATAGGCATATTGCATATAAGGCGCGGTATTGCCTTCGAATGCCAGCATGTTATCCCAGTCAAAAATGTAATCGGTGGTGCGGTTTTTGGACAGATCGGCATATTTTACCGCGCCGATGGAAACCACGTTGGCGAGCTGTTGCAGCTCATCGCTCTCCATTTGCGGATTTTTTTCGGCGATAAGCTGGCAAGCGCGCTCATACGCCTCGTCCAGCAGGTCGGAAAGCTTGATGGTGCCGCCGGCGCGGGTTTTAAACGGTTTGCCGTCCTTGCCCAGCATCATGCCGAACATATGGTGTTCCAGGCTGACGGAATCCGGTACGTAACCGGCCTTGCGCACAATGGCCCAGGCCTGCATCAGATGCTGGTGCTGGCGTGAGTCGATATAGTAAAGCACGCGGTCGGCATTCAGCGTCTCATAGCGGTATTTCGCACAGGCGATATCGGTGGTGGTGTAGAGGTAGCCGCCATCCTTCTTCTGGATGATAACGCCCATCGGCTCGCCTTCCTTGTTCTTGAACTCATCCAGGAAAACCACCGTCGCGCCTTCACTCTCCACCGCCAGACCTTTCGCTTTCAGGTCGGCGACAATCTCCGGCAGCATGCTGTTATACAAACTTTCGCCCATAACGTCATCTTTGGTCAGCGTGACGTTGAGACGATCGTAAGTGAGCTGATTTTGCGTCATGGTGATGTCGATAAGTTTGCGCCACAGTTGGCGGCAATATTCATCTCCCCCCTGTAGCTTGACCACATAGCCTCTGGCGCGTTCGGCAAATGCGGCATCGTCGTCGTAGTGCTTCTTCGCTTCACGGTAGAACGCTTCGAGATCGGCCAGCGCCATCTCGCCGGCGTTGTCATTCTGCACTTTTTCGAGATAGGCGATCAGCATGCCGAACTGCGTGCCCCAGTCGCCGACGTGGTTGGCGCGAATAACATGGTGGCCGAGAAATTCCAGGGTACGAACGGCCGCATCGCCAATAATGGTGGAACGCAGGTGACCGACGTGCATTTCTTTCGCGACGTTGGGAGCGGAATAATCGACAACGATAGTTTGCGGTTCAACCGGTGTTACGCCCAGTTTCGGGGCATTCAGCGCATTCTCTGCCTGGCTGGCGACCCATTGTTTATCAAGGAAGATATTGATAAAGCCCGGGCCGGCGATTTCTGTTTTTGTAGCGATGCCGTCCAGCGTCAAAAGCTGGACCACTTTTTCAGCCAACTGACGCGGCGGCATGCCGAGTTTTTTGGCAACGGCCATCACGCCGTTGGCCTGATAATCGCCAAACTGTACTTTTGCCGACTGGCGGACCTGTGCCTCGCTGCCTACAGGGGCACCCGCCGCAGCCAATGCCTGGCTGACTTTTTCGGAGAGAAGAGCCTGAATATTCACCGGTTTACCTTAAATAAAAAATCAAGCCCTGCTTATACCATATTTGCCTTTACGAGTCAGCAGATGGCATACCGCGGCGGGTGACATGCTTACATTGAAAGTGGGGGGAGGGTAAGGTAAAACAGGATGATATTCGCGAGGGTTGCTGGCAATTTTTTATGTATAGTAAGGGGAACCGCTAAGCGCGCCCGGTTAACGTTTCCTGGTTCTGGAGTTCACGCCGATTTTGTGCTCATTTTTGATTTTAAAATGACGAAAAATAGCGTACGCCGCGATGACGATCAGCAGAATTGAAATGATTAATAGCACCATGATGATAACTCGACCTTATTATTAAGAAGTTTAAATTATCCTTTTTCGTTTCTTCATTCAATGGACATTTTTTTATTTAAGACAACTCTCAAGAAAAGTTGCGTAGAGTAGCCAATGCCAACTACCGCCAGGTTTGTTTGTTAATCCATCTGATTACTTTACTTTCTTTAGATTTTACTATGGCGTTTAGTGCTTAAAGCACGAATAACTAAAAGAACCAATAACTAAAAAAAGAATCGAAATAGAACTGCGTTAAAAAAACATGGATGCGATATTATCACCATGTAAATTATTCCCTGACGGTTTGCGTGGATAGTGAGGAGTTCATACCCGGTATGTTGCCAGAAGAGTTAGCGGTGGATTTAGTTCGTTTTGAGCGGGAATTAAATGAGTTTGCAGCGGTACTTCAGCTGGATTTGAGCAGGTTCAGCGCCGATCATATTTCGTTGCGCTGCCATCAGGATTCGACCGCTGAGCGCTGGAAGGCAGAAATATTGCGCATCGGCACGCTGCTCGCCGAAAACCTGATTAACGGGCGTACTATCTGCTTGTTTATATTAGACTCGGCGATAAAAGTCGGTCCCTGGCGGATTGACTGCATCGAGCTGCCCTGGCCGGGAAAGAAACGTTATCCCCATGAAGGATGGGAGCATGTGGAGTTGCTATTGCCGGGCGATGCGGATTCGCTGCATCAGAGAGCGCTGGCCTGCTTATCCGACCAGGCTCTGCGTACCTCCGGCGTCAAACTTCATTTCAGTGCGCCGCGAGGTGAAAAGGAACGAATACCTAATCCGACAACGGCTGTAACCAATGGAAAGGTAACCATAAAGTTTCATCCGTTTGATATTCGGGATATTGTAGCGGATGAAAACCGTGACGATTGAGTTGTTGGCGTTGCATGGTTTTTCAACCGGTTTAATACATTAATAGAACTATGGTTTATGTCATATTTATTTCAGTTATATCGCGTTCATTGTGACCGTCATCTCCTCACGATGCGCGCTTGAATGTCATAGTGATTAGCTATTCCCGTAATTAAGAATGGTCCGGCGATCTTCATATAATTAGGGGAAATGTAATTGAGTGATATTCAGCGGTTTTAAATGGAGGTGGTTATGCCCAAGCTGGAGGTATGTTGCTATAGCATTGAATGCGCAATAACCGCCGAGCAGGCCGGCGCAGATCGGATTGAGCTCTGTTCCGGGCTGCGCGACGGCGGGTTAACGCCGGGATACGGCGTCTTGCGTCTGGCGAACGAAAAAATAGCGATTCCCGTTCATCCTATCGTTCGGCCGCGCGGCGGTGATTTTTGCTACGATGCAACGGAGTTCGCGGCGATTAAATATGATATCGAGCAAATACGCGATATGGGATTCCCTGGCGTGGTGGTAGGCATTCTTGATGCCGAAGGACATATCGATTTACTGCGGATGAAAGAAATCATGTCGCTGACGCAGGGTATGGCGGTGACCTTTCACCGCGCCTTCGATCTGTGTCTGAACCCTTATCTGGCGCTGGAACAGCTGACCGATCTGGGCGTTTCCAGGATCCTGACCTCCGGGCAGCAGCAGACCGCGGAAAACGGATTGCTATTATTGCGTGAACTAACTCAGGCCAGCCGTGGTCCAATCATTATGGCCGGATCCGGTGTGCGATTAACCAATCTCCATAAGTTCCGACAAAGCGGTATTCAGGAGCTGCACAGCTCCGCCGGACAGTGGTCTTCATCCGTTATGCGGTATCGCAAAATTGGCGTCTCCATGTGTTCGGATAGCGATATGGATGAGTTCAGCCAGTATGGCGTTGACGGCGATATCGTGGCCGCGATGAAACGGGCATTGAGTTCGGACTATGAAATCTCATCGGTTTCATAACAGTTTTCAGGTTGAGTCATACTCGGCCTGCCAGAGCACCCTTGCCGCGCAGCATACCTACAGGTTGCTTGCGAGTACCAAGCCCCGGCGTGTTGCCGGGGCTTTTTTTATGGTGCGCCCGGCGGTTTGTATCATTCATGCACCAGGGGCGCAAAATAAAAGGTGGAGGCAAATATGCAAAGTCTTCCTATCGGGAAAGCGTTCACTCTGCTGGAGCCGGGACCGGCTGTGCTGGTTACCACGAACGATGGCCGGAAAGATAACCTGATGACCATCACCTGGACGATGGTGATGGATTTCTCGGCATCATTCGCCATAACGACCGGCCCCTGGAACTACTCTTATGCCGCACTGCAAACCACAAAAGAATGTGTGATTTCAATCCCCACCGTCGATATGATCGATACGGTTGTCGGTATTGGGACATGCTCGGGGCAAGACACCGACAAGTTTGACCGGTTCGGCCTTACGCCATTACCGGGCCGGCACGTCCGGGCGCCGCTTATCAAGGAGAGTCTCGCCAACATAGAGTGCCGGATTATCGATATCATCGATCAATACGGCATCATCGTGCTCAACGGCATTGCGGCGTACTACGATGACACGCGTACCGAAAAGAGAACCATCCACGCCGTCGGCGATGGTACGTTTATCGTCGATGGCCGCAGGATTGACAGAAAGGAGATGATGCGCTCCAAGCTCCCGGACGGGGTCTAGCGCTCCATCCGGCTCCCTTTGGCACCATTTCTGCGCCGAGTCAGGGCTTGCGGGCGACCAATACCGCGCGTACCGGCGCCGGGTAGCCCTCCACGGTTTTACTTTGATCGTGCGGATCGAGAAAATCGGCCAGCGATTCGCTGATCATCCAGTCGGTTCTGCGCTGTTCCTGGGACGTGGTGGCGCAGATATCCACCACCCGAACATCGGCAAATCCGCATTTTCTCAGCCACTGGGTCAGCGCGGCGGCGGAAGGGATAAAGTAGACGTTACGCATCTGGGCGTAGCGTTCTCCCGGCACCAGTACCTGATTTTCATCGCCTTCGACGACCAGCGTCTCCAGCACCAGTTCGCCGTCGGACACCAGTTGGTTTTTCAACTGCCATAGATGGTCGAGCGGCGAGCGGCGGTGGTACAGCACGCCCATGGAAAAAACCGTGTCGAACGCCGCCAGTTCCGGCAACTGTTCGATACCGAGGGGCAGGACGTGGGCGCGCTGGTCGTCGCCCAACAGTTTTCGCACCGCTTCGAACTGGCATAAAAACAGCTGCATGGGATCGATACCGACCGCCAGGCGCGCGCCCGCGCCCACCATGCGCCACAGGTGGTAGCCGCTGCCGCAGCCGACGTCGAGAACCAGGCGATCGCGCAGCGGACTGATATGGGGGAGCACGCGCCGCCACTTCCAGTCAGAGCGCCATTCTGTGTCGATATTTACCCCATAAAGCGAAAACGGCCCTTTGCGCCACGGCATCAGGTTGCGCAGCAGCATTTCTATCCCTTCGCGCTGGCCGGCGGAAATATCCGGCGCCATGCCGGCGGTGACGCCGTCGGCCAGATCCAGGTGGGTGGGGGACAGGGCGGGAAGATGTTCCAGGGTGTTGAACCACAGTTTGAACTTACCGTGCAGCGACTCCTGCTGCCAGCGGCTCAACTGCGGGGGCAGGGTATCAAGCCAGTGGCTCAGCGGGCCTTTGGCGATTTGCTGATAAAAATTGCCGAAATCGATCACAACCTATCCTTCCGTCTTGAGCGCCAGTAATGAACCGAAGTTAAAACATTGGAACCACAGATCGACGTGCTCAAAGCCCGCCTGTTTGAGCCGATTTTTATGCGTGTCCACGGTATCCGTCAGCATGACGTTTTCCAGCATGCTGCGTTTCTGGCTGATTTCCAATTCGCTGTAGCCGTTGGCGCGTTTGAAGTCGTGGTGCATGTTGAACAGCAACTCATCCACTCTGTCATCGGCAAAGCTGAATTTTTCGGACAGCACCAGTACGCCGCCCGGTTTTAATCCCTGGTAGACCCGGTCGATCAACAGCTGGCGGTCGGCCGGCTCCAGAAACTGAATGGTGAAGTTCAGCACCGCCATGGAGGCGTTTGCTATTTCAATATCCAGAATGTCGGCTTCAAGCACCTCTACCGGCGTGTCGGAGCGGAAAGCTTCGATATGATTGCGACAGCGTTTTATCATCGCCGGCGAATTATCCACCGCGATAATTGTACAGCCCGGCACGCGAATATTGCGGCGCATCGACAAGGTGGCGGCACCCAGCGCACAGCCCAGATCGTAAACCTGGCTATGGGGTTGCACGAAACGTTCCGCCAGCATGCCAATCATCGAAATGATGTTGGAATAACCGGGAACGGAGCGCTGAATCATATCGGGAAAGACTTCAGCAACGCGTTCATCGAATGTCCAGTCGCCCAGATTGGCGATAGGAGCGGAAAAAAGCAGGTCGCGGTTTGGCATGATAAAAATAATGGCTGAGATAGGTAATCAAGGGGGCGTATTCTAGCAGAATGACGCGATAAAGCATGTATCCCCTTCACCTTTCGAGCTACGGGGCTTCAGCGAGAGAGCGGATGAAGCCGGCGCCGTCATCCTTTCCGTCCCATCACCCGCCGCGTCTTAATACAGGGTAAAAACCATTTCCCACGGCAGATAATAGAGATTGGCCAGGGACATCAGGATCAGCGAGGCGTAGGTCGCCGCCATGCCCGAGCGTCGCCAGCGAAATTCACGTTGTCGCAGGCCGTAGTAATGAAACAGGCGCCCGACGATCAACAGTATGCCGCACAGGTGGAGCATCGCGGCGATGGCGCCGTTCATTTCCATCAAAACCAGCAGAATAGCGCCGATAGGAATATATTCCACCGCATTGCCATGAACCCGAATGGCCGTCTGAAGTTCATAAAACCCGCCGTCGCCATAGGCTACGCGGTACTGCATTCTGAGTTTAACTACGTCGACAGACAACTTTATCAACAACAATGCGCCAAACACCACATAGAGCGCGCTTACCATGTTTAACTCCGTGACCTGACCGAAAACGGCTTGCAGAATAATAGCTTCCCGCAGCACAACTGTCGCCTGTACAAGGCAACTTTTTTTATCTGAAATGAGTCGGGGTAAGGCATTGTTTATAAGAAAAGGGACTAATGCATGGCGGCGGCGCAGTGGGCGGCATTATTCGCCGGCCGCAAGCAGACGGCCGTTAAAATAGCGACTCCTGTCTGGGCCAGTCCGGCTGCGGCGGCATAGCGGGAATAATGTCGCTCAGCAGCGGCCACAGCCGTTGCGCCAGCGCCGGCGCATCGCCGATATCGGGGGTGTGAATGAACAGAAAAGGCTCGGCGTGCGACCATTGCGGCAGTTTTTTCAGCCACGGCTGAAACCAGTGCCGATTCTCCTGCAGATTTTCACTGCCGATAAAGCGAATCAAAGGCTGGTCGGCGGTCAATAGCGCATGAACCGGCAGGCGCGGCTTTTTGCGTTGCGCTTCGCGCATGGCCTGGCTGTCCGGCGCGGCATGATGCACCGGGCGGCTGTCCATGATGACGCGGTTAATCCCGC
This sequence comes from Brenneria tiliae, assembly GCF_023347575.1. Lineage (NCBI taxonomy): Bacteria > Pseudomonadati > Pseudomonadota > Gammaproteobacteria > Enterobacterales > Pectobacteriaceae > Brenneria > Brenneria tiliae. Next base: position 310,671 of record NZ_JAKPCB010000103.1, read on the forward strand.
GCTGCTGTAAACCCTGATTCAAGGCGCGTTCGCTGTCGCCTTTGGCAAAAAACTGCGGGTGGCGAACCTCCACGCCATAGCTGAATCCCTGCGGCAGCGCATCGAGAAAGCGCCACAGAACCGCAAGCTGAGGCGGACCGAAAGCGGCGGGCAGTTGCACCCAGAGTTGCCCGATGCGCCCCGCCAGCGGTTCCAGACAGTGAAAGAAGGCGGCTACCTCCTGTTCACAGTGCTGCAAGGCGGCCTGATGGCTGATGGCGGAGGGAAATTTAAAGCAGAAGCGGAATTCGTCCGTGGTCATATCGCGCCAGCGCGTCACCAGCTCGCGGCCGGGTAAGGCGTAAAACGTGGTATTCCCTTCCACGCAGTTAAAGTAGCGGGAATAATCAGCCAGATCGTGCAATCCTAAACGACTCCAGGCAGGATGTTGCCATTGAGGTAATCCGATATACATTATTCTGTTCCGGTAACAAATTAAGGCTATATTAGCGATCATTTCATTAACCGATAATGAAAATTGTCAAAAAGAGTGTGCGGGCAAACCGCAGAGCGTTACCTTCATACTTATCGTCCGGGGGAATTTCCTTTATAATAGCCGCCTTTTTTCACCGGACAGTAATCCAGAAAAACCATGCCGTTCAGCAAAGAGACCACGGCTTTTTCCGTTGCCAGACGCGGCGAAAAAGGGTGGGTTGTGCGGCTGAGTAAAAGGAAATAGTGATGCGTACTGAATATTGCGGACAGTTGAATTTGTCCCACGTGGGCCAGGAAGTGACATTGTGCGGTTGGGTTAACCGCCGCCGCGATCTGGGTGGTTTGATTTTTATCGATATGCGCGACCGCGAAGGTCTGGCGCAGGTGTTCTTTGATCCGGACCGCCAGGACGTACTGAAACAGGCGTCCGAACTGCGCAACGAATTCTGTATTCAACTGAAGGGCGTCGTCCGTGCCCGTCCAGACAGTCAAATCAACAAAGATATGGCTACCGGTGAAATCGAGGTGCTGGCGACGGCGCTGACCATCATCAACCGCGCCGAGCCGCTGCCGCTGGATTCCAACCAGACCAACACCGAAGAGGCGCGCCTCAAGTACCGTTATCTCGATCTGCGCCGCCCGGAAATGGCCCGGCGTCTGAAAACCCGCGCGCGCATCACCAGTTTTGTCCGCCGCTTTATGGACGGGCACGGTTTTCTGGATATTGAAACGCCGATGCTGACCAAGGCGACGCCGGAAGGCGCGCGCGACTATCTGGTGCCGAGCCGGGTGCATAAAGGTAAATTCTACGCATTGCCGCAGTCGCCTCAGCTGTTCAAACAGCTGCTGATGATGTCCGGTTTCGATCGCTACTATCAAATCGTCAAATGTTTCCGCGATGAAGATTTGCGCGCCGATCGTCAACCGGAGTTTACCCAGATCGATGTGGAAACCTCGTTCATGACCGCGCCGCAGGTGCGTGAAGTGATGGAAAAACTGGTGCGCGAGCTGTGGCTGGAGATCAAAGGCGTGGATCTGGGGAATTTCCCGATCATGACCTTTGCCGAAGCCATGCGCCGTTTCGGTTCCGACAAACCGGATCTGCGTAACCCGCTGGAGCTGGTGGACGTGGCCGATCTGGTGAAAGATATCGAATTCAAGGTGTTCTCCGGCCCGGCAAACGACGCCAAAGGCCGCGTAGCGGCGATCCGCGTTCCGGGCGGCGCGCAGCTGAGCCGCAAGCAGATCGACGAGTACGCCAGGTTTATCGAAATCTATGGCGCCAAAGGGCTGGCCTATATCAAGGTCAACGAGCGCGCCAAAGGTCTTGACGGCGTACAGAGCCCGGTCGCCAAATTCCTCAGCGCGGACCTGCTGTCCGCGCTGCTGGATCGCGTCGGCGCCGCCGATGGCGACATTCTGTTCTTCGGTGCGGATCGCGCCGGCGTGGTGACGGATGCCCTCGGCGCGCTGCGTCTGAAGCTGGGACGCGATCTGAAACTGACCAGCGAAGATAGCTGGCGGCCGCTGTGGGTTATCGACTTCCCGATGTTTGAAGAGGACGGCGAAGGCGGCCTGAGCGCCATGCACCATCCGTTCACCGCGCCGCGCGATATGACGCCCGCCGAACTGGCGGCCAATCCGGCATCCGCCATCGCCAACGCCTATGACATGGTGTTGAACGGTTATGAAGTGGGCGGCGGCTCGGTGCGTATTCATAACGGCGATATGCAGCAAACGGTGTTCGGCATCCTGGGCATCAATGAACGGGACCAGCGCGAAAAATTCGGCTTCCTGCTGGATGCGCTGAAATTCGGCACGCCGCCGCACGCCGGTCTGGCTTTCGGTCTGGATCGTCTGGTGATGTTGCTGACCGGCACCGATAATATTCGAGACGTCATCGCCTTCCCGAAAACCACGGCCGCGGCCTGTCTGATGACCGAAGCCCCCAGCTTCGCCAATCCCGTCGCGCTGGAGGATCTGTCGATTGCGGTGGTGGGAAAAGGGAAAGCGGCGCAGGACGATAAATTCGAGAATCAGTGAGATGGCATACAAGCGACCCGTCTCGGTTCTGGTGGTGATTTACGCCCGCGACACCGGGCGGGTGCTGATGCTGCAACGGCGTGACGACCCCGACTTCTGGCAATCCGTTACCGGCAGCCTGGAGGACGGGGAAAGCACGGCGTGCGCCGCACAGCGTGAAGTCAAAGAAGAGGTTAATATTGATATATCCGCCGAGGCATTATCACTCTTTGACTGTCAGCGCTGTATTGAGTTTGAGCTTTTTGCTCATTTAAGACGTCGCTACGCGCCGGGGGTGACGCGCAACACGGAACACTGGTTCTGTCTGGCGCTGCCCGAGGAACGCGAGGTGGTCATTACCGAACATCTCGCATACCAGTGGCTGGATGCGCCCGATGCGGCGCAGCTTACCAAGTCGTGGAGTAACCGGCAGGCGATTGAGGAATTTGTTATTTATCCGGCCTGAACAGGCTTTTTTCGGAGATTTTTATGGCAGGTCATAGTAAGTGGGCCAATACCAAACATCGTAAAGCAGCACAGGACGCAAAACGCGGCAAAATCTTTACCAAAATTATCCGCGAATTGGTTACCGCCGCCCGGCTGGGCGGCGGCGATCCGGGGGCCAACCCGCGTCTGCGCGCCGCCATCGATAAGGCCCTGTCCAACAACATGACGCGCGATACCCTGAACCGCGCCATCGCCCGCGGCGTGGGCGGCGATGACGACAGCAATATGGAAACCATCATTTATGAAGGCTACGGCCCCGGCGGCACGGCGGTGATGGTGGAATGCCTGAGCGACAACCGCAACCGCACCGTTTCCGAGGTGCGCCATGCTTTCACCAAGAGCGGCGGCAACCTGGGCACCGATGGTTCGGTGGCTTATCTGTTCAGCAAAAAGGGCGTGATCTCTTACGCGCCGGGTCTGGATGAAGATAGGGTGATGGATGCTGCGCTGGAAGCGGGAGCGGACGACGTGGTGACCTATGACGACGGCGCCATTGACGTTTTCACGCCGTGGGAAACCTTTGGCGAAGTCAAGGATGCGCTGGATGCGGCGGGCCTGGTGGCCGAAGCGGCGGAAGTTTCCATGGTGCCTTCAACCAAAGCGGACATGGACGCGGAAACCGCGCCGAAGCTGATGCGCCTGATCGATATGCTGGAAGACTGCGACGACGTGCAGGAGGTTTACCACAACGGTGAGATCTCCGATGAGGTGGCGGCATTACTATAATGGCGGCACGGTGATGGAAAGGGCGCGCCTTTCCGTCCGGCGAACCGGCGGAGGGTTACGATGACAATCATACTCGGCATCGACCCCGGTTCGCGCGTGACGGGTTACGGCATCATCCGCCAGCAGGGGCGTCAGTTGGCTTATCTCGGCAGCGGCTGCATTCGCACCGTGGTCGACGATTTGCCCACGCGCCTCAAGCTGATTTACGCCGGGGTGAGTGAAATCATCACCCAGTTTCACCCGGATTGTTTCGCCATTGAGCAGGTGTTTATGGCCAAGAATCCCGACTCGGCGCTTAAACTGGGGCAGGCGCGCGGCGCGGCGATCGTGGCGGCGGTGAATCAGGAACTGCCGGTGTATGAGTACGCCGCCCGGCTGGTAAAGCAGACCGTGGTGGGCACCGGCGCGGCGGATAAAAAACAGGTGCAGCATATGGTTCGCTCGCTGCTCAAGTTATCCGCCAGCCCGCAGGCGGATGCCGCCGATGCGCTGGCGATAGCCATCACCCACTGTCATTTCAATCAGAAGCTGATCCGCCTTGGCGTTGAGAAACGTTATCCGGCGCCGGGGCGCTTGCGCTGAAACTTAAGGCTGGATATTCATCCAGCTTTTTTTATGTTATAAGCTATACAATATTCTTGGTTGATAAAACGTAAAACGCAAAAGGAAGAGAAGGTGATAGGTCGTCTCAGAGGCATTATTCTGGAAAAACAACCGCCGCAGGTGCTGATAGAAGCCAACGGCGTTGGCTATGAAGTTCACATGCCGATGACTTGCTTTTACGAACTTCCTGCGCTTTCTCAGGAAGCCGTCATCTTCACGCATTTTGTGGTGCGCGAAGACGCGCAGCTGCTGTTCGGCTTTAATGATAAGCAGGAGAGGGCGCTGTTCCGTGAGCTGATTAAGGTCAACGGCGTGGGGCCGAAGCTGGCGCTGGCCATTCTTTCCGGTATGTCCGCCGCGCAGTTTGTCAGCGCGGTGGAGCGGGAAGAGATCGGCGCGTTGATCAAGCTGCCCGGCGTCGGCAAAAAAACGGCCGAACGTCTGGTGGTTGAAATGAAAGACCGCTTTAAAGGATTGAGCGGCGAACTGTTTAATTTGACGGGCGATGTTGTCCCGACGCCTTCTTCCTCCGCCGATAGCGAAGTCGGCGATCCCGAGGCGGAGGCCGCATCGGCGCTGATTGCCCTGGGCTATAAGCCGCAGGAGGCCAGCCGCCTGATCGCCAAAGTCGTCCGTCCGGATTCAGACTGCGAAACCCTGATCAGGGACGCACTACGCGCTGCGCTGTGAGGTATGCATGATTGAAGCAGATCGTTTGATTTCCGCCGAGGCCGTCCCCGAAGAGGAATTTATCGACCGCGCCATTCGCCCGAAACTGTTGGCGGAATATGTCGGTCAGCCCCAGGTCTGCGAACAGATGGAAATTTTCATTCAGGCGGCGCGCCAACGCGGGGACGCTCTGGATCATCTGCTGATTTTCGGCCCTCCCGGTTTGGGGAAAACCACGCTGGCAAACATCGTGGCCAACGAAATGGGGGTTAATCTGCGCACCACCTCCGGCCCGATACTGGAAAAAGCCGGGGATCTGGCCGCGTTGCTCACCAATCTGGAACCTCACGACGTTTTGTTTATCGATGAAATCCATCGGTTGTCGCCGGTGGTGGAGGAAATCCTGTATCCGGCGATGGAAGATTACCAACTGGATATCATGATTGGCGAGGGGCCGGCCGCCCGTTCGATCAAGCTTGATTTGCCGCCGTTTACCCTGATTGGCGCCACCACCCGCGCCGGTTCGCTCACCTCGCCGCTGCGCGATCGTTTTGGCATCGTCCAGCGGCTGGAGTTTTATAAAGTCGCCGATCTGCAACATATCGTCAGCCGCAGCGCGCAGTGCCTGGGGCTGGATCTCACCTATGACGGAGCGCTGGAAGTCGCCCGGCGCGCGCGCGGCACGCCGCGTATCGCCAACCGGCTGCTGCGCCGCGTGCGTGACTTCTCCGAGGTCAAATCCGCCGGGGCGATCACCGCCGAAGTCGCCACGCTGGCGCTGGATATGCTGGCGGTGGATACCGAAGGCTTCGACTATATGGACCGGAAACTGCTGCTGGCGATTATCGATAAATTTATGGGCGGCCCGGTCGGGCTGGATAATCTGGCGGCGGCCATCGGCGAAGAGCGGGAAACCATTGAGGATGTACTGGAGCCTTATCTGATCCAGCAAGGCTTTATTCAACGCACCCCGCGGGGCAGAATGGCGACGCAGCACGCCTACCGCCATTTCGGCCTGACGCGGGAGGAATAGCCTGCTCTACGCAGGCTGTTTCTTGATTAAACTGGCGATAAACAGCAGCGACGCGCAAAGTACCACCGACGGTCCGGCGGGGGTATTGTAAGCGGCGGAAAAGGCCAGACCGCCGGTAATGGCGATCATACCGGCGCCGATGGCGAAACCGGCCATCTGCTCCGGCGTGCGCGCAAAGCGGCGGGCGCTGGCGGCGGGAATAATCAGCAGCGAGGTGATGATTAACGCCCCGACAAACTTCATGGCGATGCCAATGGTCAAGGCGGTCACCAGCATCAGGATAAGCTTGCTGCGCTGCAGGTTAACGCCGTCCACATGCGCCAGTTCGGGGCTGATGGTCATGGACAATAACGGCCGCCATTGCCAGCTCAGTACCGCAACCACCACGGCGACGCCGCCGCCGATAATCCACAAATCGTCGCTGGTGACGGAAAGCAAATCCCCGAACAGATACGCCATCAAATCCACTCGCACGTTATTCATCAGGCTGACCACCACCAGACCGAGCGACAGGGCGCTGTGCGCCATAATGCCCAGCAGGGTATCGATCGCCAGATAGGGGCGACGCTCCAGCCAGACCAGTCCAAGCGCCAGCGCCAGGGTAACGGCGATAACGGCATAGAACAGATTGACGTCCAGCAGCAGGCCGAAGGCCACGCCCAGCAGGGAGGCATGCGCCAGGGTATCGCCGAAATAGGACATGCGCCGCCAGACGACGAACGACCCCAGCGGGCCGGCGGCCGCGGCGAGGAATATACCGGCCAGCCAGCCAGGAAACAGAAGTTCAATCATGCGTCGTTTCCACCTTGTCTTTTCAGGATGATACGTCCGTTCAAGTCGTGACGATGATTATGATGATGCCGGTAAACCGCCAACTGCTCGGCGCCGCGCTGGCCGAACATGGCTAAGAATTCGGGATGCAGGGACACCACTTCCGGGGTGCCGGAACAACAGACGTGCTGGTTGAGACACAGCACTTCATCGGTTTTGGCCATCACCAGGTGGAGATCGTGGGAAACCATCAGCACGCCGCAGTTAAACTCCTGACGCAGCTGATTGATCAGGTCATAAAGCGCCAACTGACCGTTGACGTCCACCCCCTGCGTCGGTTCGTCCAGTACCAGCAGCTGCGGATGGTTCATCAACGCGCGCGCCAGCAGAACCCGCTGATTTTCGCCGCCGGACAGTTTCTGCATCGGCTGTTGCAGCAGGTGCGCCGCCTGCACGCGTTTCAGCGCCGGTAATATATCCTGCTGCTTAATGCCGGGGCGCAGGCGCATAAAGCGGCTGACGGTCAGCGGCAGCGTAGGGTCCAGATGGAGCTTTTGCGGGACGTAGCCGATACGCAACCCCGGCGTTTTCTGCAAGGTGCCGGCGGTGGGCGACAGCAGGCCCAAAACAACCCGCACCAGCGTTGATTTTCCCGCGCCGTTGGGGCCCAGAAGCGTAAGAATGCGCCCCGCCTGGAGAGACAGGGAGATATCCGACAGGACTTTCCTGCTGCCAAACGACACTGAAATATTATTGAGTGATACCAATGTGGACATAGAATTCGGTTTGCAGAGATTCTGTAATGTTATAATATAACAAACTACACGTTAAATCGATGAGATGACATGCAAATGCCTATTCAACAATATAAATGGTTAAAAAGTGTGTTTGTTGCCAGCGCACTGATGGTTTCCGGTGCGTCGATTAACACCGCTGGCGCCGCGGTGGTGGCCTCAATCCGTCCGCTGGGTTTTATCGCCTCGGCGATAACGGAAGGGATTACGCCAACTGAAGTGCTGTTGCCCAACGGTGCTTCGCCCCATGATTATGCCCTGCGCCCGACTGATGTCCAGCGTTTACAATCCGCCGAGCTGATTATTTGGGTGGGGCCGGAAATGGAAGCTTTCCTCGGCAAGCCGCTATCGCAGATTGATCCGGCCAGGAAGATTACCCTGGCGGAATTACCGGCGGTAAAAGCGCAGCTGGTAAAAGAGGCCGGGCATGGGCACGAAGAGGGCGACGACCATGATGATGCGCATCACCATGATGGTGAATCGCACGCGGCCGAGCACCATCATACGGCCGATGCGGCGCATGAGGAAGAGAGCGAAGGGCATCACCATGGCGAGCACAATATGCACATTTGGCTGTCGCCGGAGATGGCAAAACAGGCCGCGATCGCTATTCATGAAAAATTATTGGAACTTATGCCTCAAAATAAAGACAAACTAGACGCGAATCTGCTTTATTTCACAGATAAAATCGCGCAAACAGATGAAAAAATTGCTAACATGCTAGCGCCTGTGCGGGGTAAGGGTTATTTTGTTTTTCATGACGCCTATGGTTACTTTGAGCAACGCTATGGTTTAAGCCCATTAGGCTATTTTACCATCAACCCGGCGATTCAACCCGGCGCACAGCGCTTACATCAAATTCGAACACAGTTGGTTGAGCATAAAGCCGTATGTGTTTTTGCTGAGCCACAATTCAGGCCGGCCGTTATTAATGCTGTCGCCAAGGGAACTGACGTGCGCTCGGGCGTGCTGGATCCATTGGGAAGCGATATCGCACTGGGTAAAGACAGCTATGTGGATTTCCTGTCACGGCTGTCGAGCCAGTATCTGAGCTGCCTGGAGGAAAAATCATGAGGATACGAATAAGTGCAGCAGATAGTCCGAACTATCGCTCTGGCGTATAACAGCTTACCTAGACCCCACCGCGTCATGCTGGGGTCGCTTACCGTTATCACATTGGCCGTTGCTGTTTGGCGGCCTTTTGTTTATGCCCCCGTTAATGATGCCCCGGTGATAGTGAAAGATATCGCTCTGGAAACCAGCCAGCAGTTGCGCACGCTGACGCCGGAGGCCAGCGAGCCTATCGATCAGCCCACGCCGGATGATGAAATTCCGCAGGATGAGCTGGATGATAAAGTCGCTGACGACGGCGGGGTGCATGAATATGTGGTTTCAACCGGTGATACGTTAAGCAGCATTCTCACCCAGTACGGCATCGATATCGCGGACGTCACCCGGCTTGCCGAACAGAACCGCGATTTGCGTAATCTCAAGATCGGTCAGCAAATATCCTGGGTGCTGGGGGAGAATGGCGAATTGCAGAGCCTGACCTGGCAGATGTCCCGTCGTGAAACCCGGATTTATGAACGCGCCGGCTCTGATTTTAAAGAACGGATTGAAACGCTGAAGGGAGAATGGCGCAACAGCGTGCTGAATGGCAGGCTGAATGGCAGTTTCGTCAATAGCGCCAGAAACGCAGGTTTAACCAACAGTGAAGTCAGTTCGGTTATCAAGGCGTTGCAATGGCAACTGGATTTTCGCAAGCTGCGCAAAGATGATACCTTCTCCGTGCTGCTGTCGCGCGAGATACTGGACGGCCGCAGTGAACAGAGTGAATTACTCGGCGTTCGCCTGAATACCGGCGGTAAGGATTATTTTGCCATCCGCGCCGAGGACGGTAAATTCTACGATCGTGAAGGTTCCGGCCTGACGCGCGGGTTTATGCGTTTCCCCACCATTAAACAGTTCCGCATCTCTTCGAATTTCAATCCGCGTCGTCTTAATCCCGTTACCGGTCGCGTCGCGCCGCATAAAGGCGTTGATTTCGCGATGCCGGTAGGGTCGCCGGTGCTGGCGGTGGGCGATGGGGAAGTGGTCATCGCCAAGCGCAGCGGCGCGGCGGGTAACTATGTCGCGATCCGCCACGGTCGCCAGTACACCACGCGCTATATGCACCTGAACCGCATCCTGGTGAAACCGGGGCAAAAGGTCAAGCGCGGCGATCGCATTGGTTTATCCGGCAATACCGGGCGCTCTACCGGGCCGCACCTGCACTATGAATTCTGGGTAAACCAGCAGGCGGTCAACCCATTAACGGCTAAACTGCCGCGCTCTGAAGGCCTGAGCGGTAAAGAGCGCAGTGATTATCTGGCGCAGGTAAAAGAGGTTGTTCCGCAGCTTCGGTTTGATTAATTTCTGCTGCGAGTTTTCAGCCGGTGGCCTGCGCCGCCGGCGTTTTTATTTATGGGTTATGCTCTTTTTTGCCTTCGGTGACACGATGGCGATGACAATGGCGAGCTATCCATAATTTATCTGAAGAGTTGATGTATGGAAAAAGAAAAAAAAACGCACGCTGAGTTTATTCCTCAGTTCCAAAAGGCTTTTTATCATCCACGCTACTGGGGCACCTGGCTGGGTATCGGAGTCATGGCGCTCATCGCGTATGTGCCTGCCGGTTTGAGAAATCCTGTTCTGGGCGGATTAGGCCGTTTGGTCGGGCGATTGGCCAAGGGCGCTCGCCGGCGCGCCCGCATTAACCTGCTGTACTGCATGCCCGAGTTAAGCGAGTCGCAGCGCGAAGCCATTATCGACAATATGTTTGCCACCGCCCTGCAGGCGATGGTCATGATGGTGGAAGTAGGGCTACGCGCCCCCGAAGCGGTGGGAAAACACGTCCGCTGGCACGGCGAAGAGATTTTGCAGCAGTTGAAGGAGCAGGGCCGCAACGTGATTTTTCTGGTGCCGCACGGTTGGGCGGTGGATATTCCGGCAATGCTGCTTAGTTCTCGCGGACAGCTTATGGCCGCCATGTTCCACAATCAGAAAAACGCGCTGGTGGACTACTGGTGGAACAAACTGCGTCGCCGCTTTGGCGGACATATGCACGCCCGTAACGATGGCATCAAACCCTTTATCAGCTCTGTGCGGCAGGGATATTGGGGATATTATCTTCCCGATCAGGATCATGGCGAAGAGCACAGCGAATTTGTCGACTTTTTTGCCACCTATAAGGCGACGCTACCCGTGGTCGGCCGCCTGATGAAAGTGTGTCGTGCGGATATTGTGCCGCTGTTCCCGGTATATAATGCCAAGGAGTGCCGTCTGGAGGTGTTTATCCGCCCGCCGATGAACGATCTGGCCGACGCCGGGGATGACTATATTGCCCGGCGCATGAACGAGGAAATAGAAATCTTCGTCGGACCGCACCCCGAGCAATACACCTGGATTTTAAAATTGCTGAAAACCCGCAAGCCGGGAGAAATTGAACCTTATCGCCGGGACGATCTTTACCGCGATTAGTTTCCCCCGCTTTATCCGCCAGGCATTGAAAGGCGCGGGCAGGGATAGCCCGCCAATCACGGCAAAATGCAGCCATGCTCGCCGCCTTAAAAATAGAGTTTCCCCTGTATCTTCAATAGCAAAATTATATATGCATTGGAGAAAAACATCGTTTTGTTTTTTCTTATTTTATTCTAGTTTAAAACGATATTGGAAGGTTATTTCGTCGGCGATTATTTCCGGTTATGGGGTTCGATGCGTTTCCTTAATAAAAGGGGCGGTGAGAAATATGATAGAGGTAAAGAATCTACGTAAATCATTCGGCAATAAAGAAATATTGCGCGGCGTCGATCTCTCTGTTTCCCAAGGTGATGTCGTCGCCATTATCGGCGGCAGCGGCGCCGGTAAAACCACCCTGTTGCGCTGCATTAATTATCTTGAACAACCCACCAGCGGCGAGATCCGCGTGGGAGACATTACCGTTAAAGCCGGTGCGAAAATGAAATCAATATTGGCGTTGCGCCGCAAAACGGCCATGGTGTTTCAACATTATAATCTTTTCGCTCATCAAACCGCGCTGGGAAATATCACCGAAGGTCTTGTTACCGTTCAGGGGTATGCCAAAAGCGAAGCCAAGGAGCTGGCCCTTAGTCATCTGGATAATGTCGGATTGGGCGCTTTCGCCCACTACTACCCGTCCCAGCTATCCGGAGGGCAGCAACAGCGGGTGGGTATTGCCAGGGCTATGGCGTTGAAGCCGGAAGTTATTTTGTTCGATGAACCTACCTCGGCCCTCGATCCCGAACTGGTGGACGACGTATTGAAGGCGATGCGCAAGGTGGCCGAATCGGGTATTACCATGGTGGTTGTCACCCATGAGATGGGTTTCGCCAGCGATGTTGCAACCCGCGTCGCGTTTATGGATCAGGGCGTTATTCTGGAACAAGGCAAGCCGGAAGATATTTTCTTTAATCCCCGGGAAGCGCGCACCATACAATTTCTTTCCCGGCATTTGAAGGGCAGCGGGCTATTGGATAGGGTGATTGACTACAATATTTGATAAGGCGCGCTCGATCCTGTATATAACGACGCCTATGTCAGTTACTGAATCGCGGGATTATATCCAGCCGCTAGAATATGGCCGCAATGAAAAAACCGGACGGTGCGAACCGTCCGGTTTTTATCTAAACGCGTATCGGCATCACGCGCGCCGTCGGTTATTCCACGCGCAGAATGCGGATGGTGTTGGTGGTGCCAACCGTGCCCATCACGTCACCCTGGGTGACGATAACCAGATCCCCGGACATCAGGAACCCCTTGTCGCGCAGCCGGATCACCGCGTCGTTGGCGGCGGCGACGCCGTCGGTATAGCTATCGAAATGAACCGGCGTAACGCCGCGATAAAGCGCGGCCAGATTCAGCGTGTGCTCATGGCGCGACATGGCGAAAATGGGCAGGCCGGAACTGATGCGCGACATCATCAGCGCGGTGCGCCCCGATTCCGTCATGGCGATCAGCGCCGTCACGCCTTTCAGATGGTTAGCGGCGTACATCGCCGACATGGCGATTGACTCTTCGGTATTATCGAACTGCGTATCAAGACGATGTTTGGAGACGTTGATGCTGGGGATCTTTTCCGCGCCAAGACACACCTTGGCCATCGCCGCCACCGTTTCGGCCGGATACTGTCCCGCGGCGGTTTCGGCGGAAAGCATCACCGCATCGGTGCCGTCCAGCACGGCGTTGGCCACGTCCATAACCTCGGCGCGCGTCGGCATCGGGTTGGTGATCATCGACTCCATCATCTGCGTGGCGGTGATCACCGCGCGGTTGAGCTTACGGGCGCGGCGGATAAGTTTCTTCTGAATACCAACCAGTTCGGGATCGCCGATTTCAACGCCCAAATCACCGCGGGCCACCATAACCACGTCGGAAGCCAGAATGATGTCGTCCATGGCCTCATCGGAGGCAACCGCTTCCGCGCGTTCAACCTTGGAGACGATTTTCGCATGACAGCCGGCGTCGCGCGCCAGTCGGCGGGCGTAATTCAGATCCTCGCCGGTGCGGGGAAAGGAGATCGCCAGATAGTCAACGCCGATTTTTGCCGCGGTAAGGATATCTTGCTTATCTTTTTCCGTCAGCGCTTCGGCGGAAAGCCCGCCGCCGAGCTTGTTTATCCCTTTGTTGTTGGACAACGGCCCGCCGACGGTAACTTCGGTATAAACCTTCATGCCTTCAACCTGAAGGACTTTCAATTGTACGCGGCCGTCGTCCAGCAGCAGAATATCGCCGGTAACCACGTCGCCGGGCAGACCTTTATAATCGATACCGACTTTTTCTTTATCGCCTTCGCCTTTGGACAAATTGGCGTCCAGCAGGAATTTATCCCCGATATTGAGGAAAATTTTACCTTCCTTGAAGGTGGAAACGCGGATTTTGGGTCCCTGCAAATCGCCAAGAATGGCAACATGGCGGCCTAATTTTGCCGCAATTTCACGCACTTTATCGGCACGTAATTGATGGTCTTCTGCTGTGCCGTGAGAAAAATTCAGGCGTACTACGTTAGCGCCTGCGGCAATGATCTTTTCCAGATTATTGTCGCGGTCCGTAGCTGGCCCCAGGGTAGTAACGATTTTGGTTCTTCTGAGCCGTCTGGACATGTATAACTCCGTTGACTGGTGAAGCAGTAGTGGTGCGAATAATGTCAGGTAACAGGGTAAAGTGTAACTTTACAACCAAACTATTTCATCTGAGTTACCCGGATTCCGTATTGAGCCTGGTCCGTTTATGGTTATTATATCTCTTATGCCAATCGATTATAACTTGATAATAAAATACGTTAAGCGTTAAAAAATCAGCCGAAAGGGTTGCTAAAACCTTCCCCTTTATCAAAGCGTGATTCCCGCAGCGCTTCTTTGACTCGCTTCAAGTTATCTCTGAATTTTGCTCCGCGCCGTAGCGTGAAGCCGGTGGCCAGCACGTCGATCAGCGTAAGTTGCGCAATACGGGATACCATCGGCATATAAACGTCCGTATCTTCCGGAACATCGACCCGCAGAACCAGAGAGGCTTCATGGGCCAAGGGCGTTGCCGCGGAGGTGATGGCGATCACCGTCGCGTCGTTCTCGCGCGCCAGTCGCGCCATCTCAACCAGGCCCTTGGTTCTCCCGGTGTGTGAAATAAGCACCACGACATCCCCATCGCTGGAATTCATGCAGCTCATGCGTTGCATCACGATGTCGTCAAAGTAGACCACGGGAATATTGAAGCGAAAGAATTTGTTCATGGCGTCATGGGCGACCGCCGCCGAGGCGCCAAAACCAAAGAAGGAGATCTTTTTCGCCTGGGTAAGCAGGTCCACCGCCCGGTTAACCGCGGCAATATCCAGACAGGATTTCACATGCTCCAGACCGGCCATCGTCGATTCAAAAATTTTGCTGGTATAGGCATCGACACTATCATCTTCTTCGACGTTACGATTCACATAAGGTGTGCCGTTCGCCAGACTTTGCGCCAGATGCAGTTTAAAATCAGGGAAACCTTTGGTTTCAAGACGGCGGCAAAAACGGTTGACGGTGGGCTCGCTCACCACCGCCATTCTGGCCAGGGTTGCAATACTCGAATGGATTGCCGTTTGCGGCGCGCTCAGGATCACTTCAGCGACTTTTCTTTCCGATTTGCTCAGAATTTCCAGGCGACTCTGAATTTTTTCCAGCATATTCATATAACAAAGTCCATGTAAGTTTTCCCGATTTCAACTATAAGCAGCAATCGATGCGGATTTCGTGAAAATATACTACGACCCTGTAAAGGTTGGCAGAGGGCAAAACGTGAAGTTGCGCGTTTTTTTTGCCAGAACATGACATGTGTCTAACTTTCAGAAAAGTAATCCGTTGTCAGAAACGGTGAAAAATTTCTCTTACAGCCATAGGCGGCATGCGCTTTCGTCCTGGTTACAAGCTAGCTTTTATGTGGCGCTTAGTCAGTTTAGACCTAATTTTGCCGTGGGGGACGGGTTTACTGGCCGGAGTTAAAAAGAGTACATTACTGCTGTAATAAAATTACAGTATCCTGCAACGAGGAGATGAACATGGCGGTAACTTCAACAGCCCAGGCGTGCGACCTGGTTATTTTCGGCGCGAAGGGCGATTTGGCGCGCCGTAAATTGCTGCCTTCCCTGTACCAGTTGGAAAAAGCGGGTCATATCCATCCGGAAACGCGGATTATTGGCGTCGGGCGAGCCGAATGGGATAAAGCGGAATATACCCGCATCATCCGCGATGCGCTGGATACGTTTATGAAAGAACCCATTGACGAGGGGTTGTGGCAAACCTTAAGCGCGCGGCTGGAATTCTGCAATCTCGATGTTGAAGATACGCCGGGTTTTAGCAAACTGGGCAAAATGCTCGATCAGAAAAATCGCACCACCATTAACTACTTCGCCATGCCGCCCAGTACGTTTGGGGCTATCTGCCGGGGATTGGGCACCGCGGGGCTGAACAAAGAGCCGTCGCGCGTGGTGATGGAGAAACCGCTGGGGACGGATTTGGCCTCCTCGCGGGTGATTAACGATCGGGTCGCCGAGTATTTTGACGAGTGCCAGGTTTACCGTATCGACCACTATTTAGGCAAAGAGACGGTGCTGAACCTGCTGGCGCTGCGTTTTGCCAACTCGCTGTTCTCCGCCAACTGGGATAACCGGACGATCGACCACGTACAAATCACGGTGGCCGAAGAGGTGGGTATTGAAGGGCGCTGGGGCTATTTTGATAAAGCGGGTCAGATGCGCGATATGATCCAGAACCATCTGCTGCAGATTCTGACCATGATCGCCATGTCGCCGCCTTCCGACCTGACCACCGATCGCATCCGCGATGAAAAAGTGAAAGTATTGCGCTCATTGCGCCGCATCGATCGCAGCAACGTGCATGAAACCACGGTGCGCGGCCAGTATACGGCGGGGTTTGTTCAGGGCAAAAAAGTGCCGGGCTATCTGGAAGAGGAAGGGGCGAATAAAATCAGCGATACGGAAACCTTTGTCTCGATCCGTGTCGATATCGATGACTGGCGCTGGTCCGGCGTGCCTTTTTACCTGCGTACCGGTAAACGCCTGCCAACCAAATGTTCCGAAGTGGTGGTGTACTTTAAAAACCCGGCGCTGAACCTGTTCCGCGACTCCTATCAGCAACTGCCGCAGAATAAGCTGATTATCCGCCTGCAGCCGGATGAGGGCATTGAAATTCAGATCCTGAATAAAATCCCCGGCCTGGAGCACAAACACCGTTTGCAGACGGTGAAGCTGGATCTGAGCTTCTCCGAGACGTTTAATCAGCAGCATCTGGCGGACGCCTACGAGCGGCTGCTGCTGGAAACCATGCGCGGCATCCAGGCGCTGTTCGTGCGCCGTGATGAGGTTGAGGAAGCCTGGAAATGGGTTGATTCGATTATGGACGCCTGGTCGATGGACAACGATGCGCCCAAGCCTTATCAGGCCGGCACCTGGGGGCCGGTGGCGTCGGTGGCGATGATCACCCGCGACGGGCGTTCCTGGAACGAATTTGAATAGCGGTTTTATATCTGTGTGACTAACGGTGCGGTCGGATGTCTGCTGCTAATGCAGACCCCTGTGGCAGGGGCGCGCTATATCGTTAATGGTGCCTGCGGGCATGACTGGAGATAACTCTTGATGAAAAACTGGCAAACGAGCGCGGAACAAATTTTGACGTCGGGTCCCGTGGTTCCCGTTATTGTGGTCAATAAACTGGAATATGCGGTGCCGATGGCAAAAGCCCTGGTTGCCGGCGGCGTTCGCGTTCTGGAACTGACATTGCGCACCGACTGCGCCGTAGACGCTATTCGCGCCATTGCTAAAGCGGTGCCGGAAGCGATCGTCGGCGCGGGTACGGTAACCAATCCGCAACAGCTGGCCGCGGTAACCGAGGCCGGCGCGCAATTCGCCATCAGCCCAGGGCTGACGGAACCTTTGCTGCGGGCGGCAACGGCAGGCAGCATCCCGCTGATCCCGGGGATCAGCACCGTCTCTGAACTGATGCTGGGGATGGATTACGGTTTACGCGAGTTTAAATTCTTCCCGGCGGAAGCCAACGGCGGCGTTAAAGCGTTACAGGCGATCGCCGGGCCGTTCGCGCAAATTCGTTTCTGCCCGACCGGGGGGATTACTCCCAACAACTACCGTGATTATCTGGCGCTGAAAAGCGTACTGTGCGTCGGCGGCTCCTGGCTGGTGCCGAACGATGCGCTGGAAAGCGGCGATTATGCGCGTATCACCGAACTGGCGCGCGCAGCGGTAGCCGGGGCGAAAGGGTAGTAAGCCAAGGTTGACGACGGTCCGAAGCCATCCACGCGGATGGCTTTTTTACCGACTCGGCGGTGCTTAACCGCTGACCTTCACCGCCGCCGCGGTTTCTTTCGCCAGCAGGACGGCCTCTTCGATGGTTTGCGCGCTTGCCAGCGCCACGCCCATGCGTCGCTTGCCGCCGATTTCCGGTTTGCCGAACAGGCGGATCTGGGTGTGTGGACGCAAGGCGCCCTCCAGCCCCTGATAGCGTACGTTCCGGCTATCCAGATCAGGAAGAATCACCGCGGAGGCCGCGGCGCCGTATTGACGAATGGCGCCGATCGGCAACCCGAGAAACGCGCGGACATGCAGCGCGAACTCTGACAGGTCCTGCGAGATCATCGTCACCATCCCGGTATCATGCGGGCGCGGCGAGACTTCGCTGAAAATAACCTCGTCGCCGCAGACAAACAGCTCCACGCCAAACAGCCCGTGGCCACCCAGCGCTTTTACCACCTCGGCGGCTATTTTTTGCGCCCGCTCCAGCGCCAGTGGGCTCATTTGCTGCGGCTGCCAGGATTCGCGGTAATCGCCGTCCTCCTGGCGGTGGCCGATGGGGTCGCAGAAGTGAATACCGTCCACCGCGTGGATGGTCAGCAGGGTGATTTCGAAATCAAAATCGACCAATCCCTCAACGATAACCCGCCCGCCGCCGGCGCGCCCGCCCTGCTGGGCATAGCGCCAGGCCTTATCCAACTGCCCGGGGTCCCGCAGCAGACTCTGTCCTTTGCCTGATGAACTCATCACCGGCTTGACGATGCAGGGGTAGCCAATCTCCGCCACCGCCTGATGAAAGTCGGTTTCGTCGTCGGCAAAGCGGTAGCTTGAGGTCGGCACGCCCAGCGTTTCGGCCGCCAGGCGGCGAATGCCTTCGCGATTCATCGTCAGGCGGGTTGCCTGCGCGCAGGGCACCACTCGATTGCCTTGCCGTTCGAGCGTCACCAGCATATCGGTGGCGATGGCCTCAATCTCGGGCACGATATAGTCAGGGCGTTCGGATTCAACCAACGTTTTTAACGCTTCGCCGTCCAGCATATTAATGACATGGCTGCGATGGGCGACCTGCATGGCAGGCGCATCGGCGTAGCGATCGACGGCGATAACCTCGATACCCAAGCGTTGACACTCAATGGCGACTTCCTTGCCCAACTCACCGGAGCCCAGCAGCATCACGCGCGTGGCGTCGGCGCGCAGGGCTGTTCCAATCGTTAACATAGCCTATACCCGATCTGGTTGTGAAAAATGGGCGCAGTATAAACGAAAACGTTTGCGTGCGCATCCGAGGCCATGCGCGCCGCAGGGAAAACGCCGCCGTGACTTGGCATCGGACGGGAATCGTGCCACTCTTTTTATTCCCGAACCAAGGACCTGAACACCATGACAGCACCGCAAGCAGCAAAAAGACCCCATCCGTTGACCGTTCATAATGATACCCGCATCGATAACTACTACTGGCTGCGCGACGACCAGCGCAGCGATCCTGACGTGCTGGCCTATCTGCAGCAGGAGAACCGCTACAGCCGCGAGGTGATGGAGCCTTATGACGGGCTGAAACAGGCGCTGTATGGCGAAATGGTCAACCGGATACCGTCGGAGGATATGTCGGTTCCCTACGTTAGAAAAGGTTACCGCTATCAGAGCCGCTATGAGACGGGCAAAGAATATCCCATCTATCGTCGCCAGCCCGAGAGCGTGACGGATGAATGGGAAACGCTGCTGGACGGCAATCAGCGGGCGGAGAATCATGAGTTTTATAGTCTGGGGACGCTGCAGGTCAGCCCGGATAATCAGCTGTTGGCGTTGTCGGAGGATTTTCTGTCCCGCCGGCAGTACGACATTCGGTTCCGCGATCTGCGCAGCGGCGAGTGGTTGCCCGACGTTATTGAAAAGGTCTCTTCCGGGGCGGAATGGTCGGCTGACTCCGGCATGCTTTATTACGTACGCAAACATCCGCAAACCTTATTGCCGTATCAGGTCTATCGCCATCAACTGGGAAACGATCCGGCGGCCGACGAGCTGGTGTATGAGGAGAAGGATGATACCTTTTACGTCAGCCTGGGCAAGACGACCTCGGAAAGTTACATCATCATTTACCTTAGCAGCACTACCACTACCGAGGTGCTGTTGATCGACGCGGCGCGCCATGATGCCGCACCGCAGGTGTTTATCCCCCGGCGTAAAGATCACGAGTATGGCGTCGACCACTATCGGGACGCCTTTTACCTGCGCTCCAACCGGGAAGGAAAAAACTTTGGCCTGTATCGCACGCAGGAAGTCGGGGAAGGTAGTCTGGAAACGCTGATTGCGCCGCGGGAACAGCGCGTGCTTGAAGGTTTCGAGCTGTTTCGCGACTGGCTGGTGGTGGAGGAAAGGGAGCGGGGGCTCACCAGCCTGCGGCAAATTCACTGGCAGACGCGGGAAGAGAAAAATATTACCTTCAATGACGCCAGCTACGTGACCTGGCTGTCGTATAACCCAACGCCGGAAACCGCGCTGTTGCGCTACGGCTACGCGTCCATGACCACCCCGAGTTCGCTCTTTGAGTTGAATATGGATACCGGCCGGCAACGGTTGCTCAAGCAGGCGGAAGTGAAGGACTTTCGCGCGGATAATTATTGCAGCGAACGCTTATGGATTACCGCCCGCGACGGTGTTGAAGTCCCGGTCTCCCTGGTCTATCATCGCGAACATTTCAAACCCGGTCAAAATCCCATTCTGGTCTACGGCTATGGCGCCTATGGCAGCAGCATGGACGCGGATTTCAGCGTCAGCCGGCTTAGCCTGCTGGACCGGGGGTTTGTCTTTGCGCTGACCCATATTCGCGGCGGCGGCGAACTGGGGCAGCAGTGGTATGACGACGGACGATTGCTGAATAAAATGCATTCGTTTACCGACTTTATCGATATATCGCAGGCGCTGGCCGAAAAGGGTTATGGCGATCGGCAAAAAATGTTCGCCATGGGCGGCAGCGCGGGGGGATTATTGATGGGCGCGGTGGTGAATTTGGCGCCGGATCTGTTTAAAGGCGTCGTCGCCCAGGTGCCGTTTGTCGACGTGCTGACCACCATGCTGGACGAGTCCATCCCGCTGACCACCGGCGAGTATGAAGAGTGGGGGGATCCGAACGATCGCCGCTATTATGACTATATCAGGCAATACAGCCCGTACGACGGGGTAACCGCTCAGGCTTATCCGCATATGCTGGTCACCACCGGATTGCATGACTCGCAGGTTCAGTATTGGGAACCGGCAAAATGGGTGGCCAAGCTGCGGGAACTAAAAACCGATAAGCGTTTTTTGCTGCTGTATACCGATATGGATGCCGGGCACGGCGGAAAGTCGGGACGCTTCAAACATTATGAGGATATTGCGCTGGAATATGCGTTCTTGCTGATGGTGCTTGAAATCGATTGAAGTGATGAGAGTAAACCCGCTGATGCGGGTTTACCGATCAGCATTGTTGGCTTTAAGTGATATCCGCCTGAGGCTGCGCTTTCTTGGCCTTTTTATCCGCGCGCTTTTCAACGGCGGTTTTCAGGGGTTTTTTCTTGCTGTTCTTTTTGCTGTCCATTCCTTTACTCATTTCTGACCTCGCTTGGTAAAAGGTTGGGTTGCTCACCCATTAACCGCTTGTTTGTTGCGATATGCAAGGAGAAAATATTTTTTATCACGATGAAATATGTCGCCGGCAGACGCTATTTGGATTTAGGCTCATAGGGCAGGCGTGAGAACTGTAGCGACCGCTGGCGGTAAAATCCGACGCGCTCACGGAAATAACCGCGCAGATGCTCCGGTTGTTCCCGCTCTACCACCTCAGGAATAACCGGCATATTATAGCGTTCTTTAAAGGCAACGCCCGACGCGGCCAGATCCACATTAATCTTGTCCATCTCTTCTTTGGGCAGATCGGCCAAATTATGTCCCATGTGGTCTTCTCCTGCATATCGATTACCGTATTCTGTGCGTCAAGGTAAAACAGAGCCGGGGAAATGGCAAGACGCTGCCCCGGCTGCGGTGGGTATAAAACGGGTTCAATTATATTTCCCATTTTCTTTGATAATAAAAATAATTCTCAATCACGATAACGAATTATTTATTGAAAATGAAAATTAGTATCAATTATGTAAAATGTAATTATATGATTTAAAACATAAAAATAATTATTTGTTAATTTAGTTAATGAGATGTTTTTATTTTTATTATTCAGGCATAATAAGCCGCGATGCATTTACCTGCCTGAGAAATAAGGAATGACTATGTTAAAAAAAGAAATGATCGAAAAATTGAACGAGCAGCTTAACCTGGAGTTTTATTCCGCTAATTTATATTTACAGATGAGCGCCTGGTGTGGCGATAAAGGCTTTGAAGGTGCTTCCGCTTTTCTGAAAACCCATTCTCAGGAAGAGATGGAGCATATGCAGCGCCTGTTCAACTATCTGGATGATACCGGCAGTATGCCGATATTAGGCGCCATTGCCGCGCCGCCGGTGGAGTTTGCGTCGCTGGCGGACGTATTCAAACTCACCTATGAACATGAGCAACTGATTACCGACAAAATTAACCAGCTGGCCCACGCCGCAATGGCGCAACAGGATTATTCAACGTTCAACTTCCTGCAATGGTATGTGGCCGAGCAGCATGAAGAAGAAAAACTGTTCAGATCTATCCTGGATAAACTGGCCCTGGTCAACACCAGCGAAGGCGGCCTGTTCTTTATCGATCAGGATCTGAAAAAAATGGCGGCAAATGTGTCCGGTGGCGCAACGTCCTGAGTCCTTCAGACTGACTGAAACCCCGGCATAGCGGCAATGCGCATCGGTTGAACGAGCGCATTGTCCTGCCGTAACGGAACCTTGCCTTTACTACTTTCCCCCCTCGACTTCATCCGGCACTATCGTTATGATCGCCGCTAGCGGCTAATATAGTAACCCTCTGTTTTATATGGTATGAAGCCTGCCTTCGAGCTGGATAATAGTGCCGCTGCAACGGAACGGGGCGTAAGCGCCTGAATAATCATGCTCAGGAACAACATGATGAAGAAAATATTGTTATTGCTGATTCTCGCTTCACTGTCTGTTAATGCCTTTTCCGCCGCCAAGCTGGCGAATATAAGCCGTCTGCAATACGGAGAAACCTGGGCGTTTACGCGGGAAGAGGTTCAGCTTATTTGCCGGCCCGGCAACGCACTGTATGCCCTGCATACCGGGACGTTGATGCAATATCCACTTAACGACGTCGCTACCGCCCAGATGAAGTCCGGACAGGTTAATGCCCAGCCGATAGACGCCATCTGGTTGGACGACCCCAAGCATCCGGGGCAGAAGAAAAGTTTACAGCCTTTTATCGAACGCGCAGAACAGCTTTGCGATCCGGATGCTAAACCATAAAGTGATTGATTCCTTAATTGAATGTTAATTTACCAGCCTTTAATGGTTACAATAAAGTGTGAATTCTGTTCCATTTGTGATAATTGCAAATGCAAGAAAACTGGAAAACGCAAGGGAGTTGGCTACGCTTAGGTGACAAGGCTTGTTCAGCTTGTATAAATGCCAACTTTTAGCGCACGGCTCTCTCCCAAGAGCCATTTCCCTAGACCGGATACAGGAATCGTATTCGGTCTTTTTTTTAAATCATTGATTTATAACTATTTATTTTTTTGATCCACGAAAATTCCACGAAAATCGATATTCGGTCTTTTATAGATAAGTATATTTCTTGCCCCTTGTATTCAGATAGTTATCTGTCATTTTGGCCGATTTATGGCCGAGTAACTTCTGGGCAAACTCCTTTCCTCGTTTTTACAAAACCTTTTGTGAGGCTGTCAGGATTTATCATCCCGTCGAAAGTGCATCAGCAGCCTATTATTGCACCTCTATTTATTTTGTAGTAACGTTACTACAAATCGCATCGGGCAGGAGGTACTGCTATGACCATTACGACTTTATCCAGTAGAGAACTCAATCAGGACGTTACCCGCGCCAAAAAGGCGGCATTGAATGGCCCGGTATTCATTACGGATCGCGGCCGGCCGGCGCATGTGCTACTAAGCATCGAGGAATATCAACGGCTGACAAAGCAACGTCGCAACATTTCTGATGCGTTGGCTATGCCGGGTATTGCGGACATCGAATTTGAGCCGCCTCAAGCGAACATCGGAGCTAAGGCGGCTGATTTCTAATGATGTTCGTTCTTGACACGAATGTGGTATCCGAACTGCGAAAAGTGCGGGCTGGCAAGGCCGATGCGAAGGTGGCGGCCTGGACGGAAAGCGTTGATGCCGCCGATCTCTTTGTTTCGTCCATCACCATCATGGAACTGGAGATGGGCATTCTGTCGGTTGAGCGCCGGGACGCCACGCAGGGGGCCATGCTGCGTTCGTGGCTGGAGCAGCACGTACTGCCGGAGTTCGTCGGGCGTACGTTGCCTGTCGATACCGCCGTGGCGTTACGGTGTGCTCGCCTTCATGTCCCCGACAAGCGCGGCGATCGTGATGCGCTAATCGCGGCAACCGCCCTTGTTCACGGCATGACGGTAGTCACCCGTAATGTGGCTGATTTCGAGCCGACGGGCGTACCTATTGTCAATCCCTGGGGGTAGGGGGGTTACGGGAGAGTCATCAGATATGGTGGTCACCCATAACGGGAAAAACGTTTCCGGTGCCGCATCCGAAAAAAATTTACCGCTCGGTACGGTCAAATCCATCAAAAAAATGGCGGGGATCTAATTTCCGCTTTTCTGGAGGTGAATATGTTTTTCTCTGTGGGTGTAGAGACGCCAAAAGATGAACGCACCGCATACGGTCTGATTGTTCCGGCACTGTGCACTGATGATTACGGGTGTTTCTCTGCCGCTGACAGCCAGAAAGAGATTGCGCGTATGGCGCGTGAGGCGATTTTAGCCATCGTGGATGAAATGGTGACGCTCGGTAACGTGGATATCGAACAGAGTAATGATGCCGGGCACCTGGTCTATGCGGGGCAGCCCGACTATGCCGATTATGATAGCTGGTTTGTGTTGGATGTGGATTTGTCGGCTCGACCGATTAAAACGCCCACCTAAAAACGATGGGCCGAGCATGAAACCCTTCTTAATATTGATTCCACGATTGCCGGGCAATCTCAATATCCTACCGCGGAAAGCGGAAGATACATGACCACGCTCGAATAGTTTGTATAGGGCCGCCAGTCGCACTCGGCGACAATCCGATACCCCCAGTGTTCGTAGAGCGCGATTAATCGCTCGGCGGGTTTGGCCGTATCCAGGGCAATCCCTTTGGCCCCACGGCCACGCGCATAATCCTCGACATATTGGTGAAGGCGACGTCCGTTCGCAAAGCGTTATCCGGCGCTTTTTTGCGCTTTATACCACCGTTGCGCGTCCGCCATCGCTCCGGGTCTGCGCCAGGTGCCGCCACAGCGGCTGTAGGCGTTGCAGCGCGGCGCGCATCTGCGGCGCTTCCAGCGCGAACGGCAGGCGCAGAAAGCGCTCGAAAGCGCCCTCGGTGCCGAAGCGCGGACCGGCGCCGATGCGGATGCCGATGGTTTCGGCGCTGGCGGCGAACATGGTGGCCAGCGGTTTGGGGAGCTCTATCCACCAGGATAGTCCGCCTTCCGGCGGGCGCGACCGCCAGTCCGGGAACAGTTCCTCAATCGCCGCGCCGCAGGCGTCGCGTTGCCGCCGCAGGGTTTCCCGCCGCTGCGGCAAAAAATTGTCCGCCTCGTTAAACAGCGCGATGGCGGCCAGTTGTTCCAGTACCGGCGAACCCAAATCCAGCGTATTCCGTATCTGTACCAACGACGCGATGGTGCGGGCGGGCGCGCGGATCCAGCCCAGGCGCAGACCGCCCCAGAAACTTTTCCCGGCGGAGCCCAGCGTAATGACCCGATCGGCATCGTCGAACGCCGCCAGCGGCGGTGGCGGCGGGGCGTCAAACCACAGATTGACCATGGTTTCATCCACCACGATGGCGGTGCGCGTCCGGGCGGCGATATCCGCTACCGTTTGGCGGGTCGCCGCATCCATACAGCGCCCGGTAGGGTTATGAAAATCGGGGATCAGGTAGACGAGGCGCGGGGCGGTCTGGGCGATCGTCGTCGCCAGCCCGGCGGTGTCCCAGCCCCGTTCGGGCAGGCTTACCGATACCGGCCGGCAGGAGGCGCCGGTAATGGCCGCCAACGCCAGCGGATAAGTGGGATGATCAATCACCACCCGGTCGCCGGGACCGGTGAGCAGCCGCAGAATCAGGCTGAAACCGCTAACCGCGCCGTTCACCACCATAATTTGCTCCGCGCTGGTCGGCAATCCGCGCGCGGCATAATGCCGGGCGATAACCTGGCGCAGCTCCGGCAGCCCCTGCTGGCCGTAACCGGTGGTGCCAAGGTGTTCGGGCAGGGCGATCAGCGCGCTGGCATAGGCCTGATGAATTTCCGGGCCGGCGCGCAGCGCGGCGGTGGAGAGGTCCAGCGTAGGCGCCGCACCGGCGGGCAACGGAGCGGCGCCCGAGCCGTTTTCCGGCAGCATCGTCACCGAGCCGGACCCATGGCGACTGGCCAGATATCCCTCCTCGCGCAGCTGCGCCAGCGCCGTCGCCACCGTGGTACGGCTGATCTCGAGGGCTGAGGCCAGCTCCCGTTCGCCGGGCAGACGGCTCTCCAACGGCAGACGACCGTCAAGAATTAACAGCCGCAGTCCGTCCGCCAACTGGCGATAGACCGGGGTACGCGGTAGATCCTGACGCCAGCGTCCCAGTAACCGAAGCAGCGACGGGGCGCCTATTCTGCGCTGTGCCATATATACTGGTCCACTTTATAAAAACTGGACCTTAATACTAAGTCCATTTTGCGTAAAGGTATAGCCACAACACGGTGGCGTATTAAGGATAAGAGAATGGTTCGTCGGTTGGTTCAGCTTTATATAGGTCTGGTGTTATACGGGGTTTCCACCGCCATGTTGGTGCGCGCCAACCTGGGGGCGGACCCGTGGAATGTGTTCCATCTCGGCGCGGCGGCGATCTTCTCGCTGGATATCGGCATGGTGATGATCATCGTCGGCGCGCTGGTATTGCTGTTGTGGATCCCGCTGCGCCAGCGGCCCGGACTGGGAACCGTCAGCAACGTGATTGTGCTGGGGCTGGCGGCGGACGCGACGTTGGCGCTGATGCCGCCGCTGACCTCGTTGATGGCCCGCAGCGCATTGTTAATCGCCGCGGTGGTGGTTAACGCGCTGGCCACGGGAATGTATATCGGCGCCGGTTTCGGCGCCGGCCCGCGGGACGGTCTGATGACCGGCATCAACGCCCGTACCGGCTGGCCGGTGCGGCGCGTGCGTACCGCCATCGAGGTCAGCGTATTGCTGGCGGGCTGGTTGATGGGCGGCACGGTCGGCGTGGGGACGGTGCTGTACGCATTGACCATCGGGCCATTGATCCAGCTCTGCCTGCCGTGGTTTATCGCCGGGCCGCCGGCGGGAAAAGCGCGGGTACGGACGACGGCGCGGCCTTAAGTGCGCCATCGTTTGATTTTTCCGCCCGGATCCATTTGTTTATTTAAAAGTTTTAACGCCGATAAATTCAGCAGTAGGATAAACGTCGGCAGATAACCTACTTATTTAAACAGGGTGAAGGGAAGAGAGATGCAGATTTCAGAAGGTCGCTTATTGGATATTACCCGGGCGCTGTTGCGGCAGGCGGGGTGTGACGCGGCGGAGGCCGCCTGCGTGGCGCAACATCTGGTCGCCGCCAACCTGAAAGGGCACGACAGCCACGGCGTGGGCATGCTGCCGCATTACGTAAACTTTATCGCGCAGGGCCAGATGCATCCCAACACCCCGGCGCGCAAGATCCGCGACGGCGGCGCGGTGTTGCAGTTCTCCGGCGATCGGGGTTTTGGGCAGCGTACCGGCAAAGAGGCGATGGAGGCGGCGATCGAACGCGTCAAGACCACCGGGGTGTGTTTGATGACGCTGTCGTCAACCTGCCATCTGGGACGTATCGGCACCTACGGCGAAATGGCGGCCGAGGCGGGGCTGGTGTCGATTCATTTCGTCAACGTCAACGATCACGATCCGATTGTGGCGCCCTGGTGCGGCAGCGAAGCGCGTTTTGGCACCAACCCGATCTGCATCGCTTTTCCGAAAAGCGAAAATAACGCCGCCTTTGTGCTCGATTTCGCCACCAGCATCGTGGCGCTGGGCAAAACCCGCGTCGCCTATCTGGCGGGCAAAAAGTTTGATGAAGAGGTGATGATCGACGGCGACGGCGTCTCCACCAACGATCCGCGAGTGATGTGGGAAGGCGAAAAACAGGGCGCGCTAAAGCCCATTGCCCGGCATAAAGGCGGCGGGCTGGTGCTTGCCGCGGAGCTGCTGGCCGGGGTGTTATCGGGCGGCGGCACCATTCAGCCGGAGAATCCGCGCCAGGGGGTGATTGTGAATAATATGACCACCATTGTGATCGATCCCGCCAGTCTGGTGTCGATGGCGTGGTTGCAGAAGGAGTACGACGCGATGCTGGACTATGTCCGCTCGTCGCGGGCGCCGGACCCCGCGCAGCCGATCCTGATTGCCGGCGAGCCGGAACTCAACGCCAGAGCGCAACGGCGGGCCGCCGGCATCGTGATTTCCGATGCGGAGTGGCAAAAAATTGTCGATGCGGGCATATCGCTTGGCATGGCGCCGCAGGCGTTTGCCCTGTAGCGTTCCAGCCCGGAATAAAAAGGGCGCCATCTGGTTGATATGACCTACTATTGCATAAGGCGCGTAATAACGGGGCGGCGGAATATATGCGGGGACTGCTGGTTGTACTGGTGATTCTGGGGGCTTTGATTGCGCTGGCGCCCTGGATCCAGGGCCATCTTCCCCCCGGCTACGATCCCTTTTCTCCATTGTCGGTCGACGACCCGCCGACGCTGGTAACCCGCTTTAAGCTGCGGCGCCTGGCGGACGATCCCGCCGCCTGTCTGGCGGCGCTGCGCCAGGCGCAGGATAAGGGGCGCGTCACCTTCAGCCTGCCGGGGGATATTGACGGGCAGTGTCCGCTCTCTTCCCCGGTGCGCGTGCAGCGTTTTGGAACCGTGACCCTCAGCTCGGGCTTCTTGGCCAGCTGTCCGCTGGCGCTGAGCAGCACCATGTTCGTCACCCAGGCGGCGATACCGCAGGCGCAGCGGCTGGGCGCGACGCTGGCGCGCATTGATCATCTCGGCAGCTTCGCCTGCCGCAATATTTATCATCGCCCTGAAGGGCGGCTGAGCGAACACGCCACCGCGGACGCCTGGGATATTTCCGCCTTTCGCCTGGCGGACGGGCGGCGTATCAGCGTGTTGAATCAGTGGCGGGCGACGGACGAGCGCGGCGATTATCTGCGCGCCACCTTTGAACAGAGCTGCGCTTTCTTTGGCAATGCGCTGGGACCGGAATACAACGCCGCCCATGCCAACCATTTTCATCTGGGCATGCGCGGCTTTGGCGTGTGTCGGTAACGGCGGGGCGGAAGCGGATTAAAAGTCGGCGTATTCCTGGGCTGGCAACCAGAAACCATCAATAAATTCTTCGATAGGATAACACCCGGCGCGGCGTAAGCGCTGTTCCTTCATGGCCTTGAGACACTGGGTTTCGGTGTTATACGCGCCGATCACCAGTTCATCGCAGCCATTGCCGAGATAACAAACAAATATCACCAGTGCGAACATAACGTCCTCAATTTTTCGTAACCCTCAAATTTTGCTTAATAGCGCTGCGGTTTTATTTTCGCTCTGTAGGCAATTGTAGATGAGAATCAGCGAGAAGTGAGGCGGAGCGGTCCGTCAGGTGGTTTTATCGCCACCTGACGGCGTTGCAAGCGGAATCTGTTTTAGCGCTTATCCGCTGCGGCGCAGCAGGCGCCGTCGCGCACCAGATCGCGCGGCAGACTGTTTTTTATCCGGCTGCCGATGCGTTTGGCCAGGCCCACCGGGCAGTGGCGGTAGGTGAGCAACAGTTCGTCGGTCGAGGGCGCCGGCTCCGGGTAGCTGTCCTTCCCCTGAAACCATTCGCAGGCCAGCCGATCGCTGAGCGCGTAGGCGTGGCCGGCGTCGGCGTTTGCCAGCGCGATAACGGCTTCATGCTGCCAGCGATAGCCCTTGGCGAAGCGTTCCGCCAGTTTGATCCCGATACGCGAGAATCTGATTTTTCCCAGCGCGGAGGCCAGCGCAGCGGGAAAAAGCCAGATCTCGTTGTCGCGCTGCCACAGCTGCAAGCGGTCGTTTTGCCATTCAAGCCCGTGCTGTTGCGCCGCCTGAACGACCGCCGCCCGGTCTTTGGCGCTCAGCGGCGAGAACGGGAATTTCCCCACCTGGTAACCGGGGGCGGGAAGCGGCGTAACGCTGGCCGTTTTACGCAGGCGCGCCACGAAAAACCCCTCGCTGTCATAAATTTGCGGAAAGACGTGTAAAAATCCTTCCTCCGTCGCCGCCAGCGCGGCGTCAGGGAACAGGTCGGTGAGGGGTTCGAATTCGCAGGCGTCGGGAAAGGTTTGCCGCAGCCAGTGGCATACCTGCTGATTTTCCTGCGCGTTCAGCGTGCAGGTGGAGTAAATCAGCACTCCGCCGGGCTTTAAGGCGTGAAAGGCGCTGAGGATCAGCTCGCGCTGGGTGGCGGCGATGCCGGCGATACTTTCCGGCGACCAGTGGTTCATCGCGGAGGGATCTTTACGCACCACGCCTTCGCCGGAGCAGGGGGCGTCAAGCAGGATCGCATCGAAATACTCGGGCAGCGCCGCGCCGAATACCCGTCCGTCGAAGTGGGTCAGCGCCGTATTGGCGACGCCGCAGCGGCTGATATTGGCGTGCAGCACCTTCACCCGGCTGGCTGAGTATTCATTGGCGATAATCGCTCCCTGATTATCCATGGCGGCGGCGATTTGCGTGGTTTTGGAACCGGGGGCCGCCGCCACGTCCAGCACGCGCTGCGGCGCGGCGTCATGGTGAAAAAGGGCGCTGACCGGCAGCATGGAACTGGCTTCCTGAATGTAAAACAGGCCGCTCAGATGCTCCAGCGTATTGCCAAGACGCAGGGTTTCATCATCATCCGCGTTCAGCAGCCAGAAACCGTCGCGACACCAGGGAATGGGTTCCAGGCGCCATTGGTAGGGTTCCACCAGCTTTAAAAACGCCGCGCTGTCGATTTTTAACGTATTGACGCGGATGCTGCGGCGTAACGGCCGCCGACAGGCGGCAATAAACTCATCCATGGAGAGATGAGCGGGCATAACGGCCTGAATGGCGGAGAGAAACTCAGGAGGTAAAGGGGTCGGCGTCGGTTTAGCCACGATAGAAAGTCTCGTTGCAAGGGGAAAAATTGTCAGCGCGCAGTGTAGCATAATGCGCCGCCGAGCGTGCGGCGACGCACGGCAACCCAAGTTCTCCCGTCAGGTTCGGCCCGCAGCGGCAGAGGCTATTATTGGGCCGTAATGGTTAATTCTATTTCCAATAAGTTAATAGCTATTATCATTTTTGTTATTTAGATTTAACTTTTCCTGCTGTTAGCATCCTCTGTCGTCACCAACCGTATTGGTTTAGCGATCCGCCGATATCGTTATCAGGCCCCGTCAGGATCCCGCTCACCGCTCATTAAACGATAAAAATTATTTGTCAGGCGATGAATGCCATTACCTGTCTTTCAAACCAGGAGAAAGGGTACTGTGAGTCTTAACCAGCCCCTGCAAGGGGTGCGCATCGGCATCGATGTCGGCGGCACCTTTACTGATTTCGTGTTGTTCAATCCCGCCGGCGATCGCTTCTTCTATCATAAGCAGCCCAGCGTGCCGCAGGATCCCGCGCTGGCGGTCAGCCAGGGGCTGTGCCAGCTGCTGAGCCAAAGCCGCCTGCAGGCGCGCGACGTCGCGCTGCTGCTGCACGGCACCACGCTGGGGCTTAACGCCATTATCCAGCGCCAGGGCGCGCCCATAGCCCTGGCGGTCAGCCGCGGCTTCCGCGATGTGCTGGAGATCGGCCGCGCCCGTATGCCCTCATCCTTTGATTTCCATGCCGGACGCGAGCCCCCGTTTGTGGCGCGCGACCGGGTGCTGGAAATCAACGCCCGCTTCAATCCCGCCGGCGAGGTGACCGACTGGCCGGGCGAGCCTGAGCTGGATGCGTTGGCCGGGCGGATCCGTGGTCTTAACGTCAGCGCCGTCGCCCTGATGCTGATTAACGGTTACGCCAATCCGCAGCAGGAACAGCGCCTGGCCGACATTCTGAGGCGGAAATTGCACGACGCGGATATCAATATTCTGTCGGCGGCAGCGCTCTGGCCGGAAATCCGCGAATATGAACGCACGCTGGTCGCCGGGCTGAATGCCTATATTCAGCCGCTGATGAGCCGTTACTTTACCCGTCTGGCGTCCCTGATCGAGGAGTTGGGCATCGCGGCGCCGCTGCTGGTGAGCGCATCGAACGGCGGCGTTCTGCCGCTGGATTCCGCCCTGAGCCGCCCGGTGGACACGCTGCTTTCCGGCCCGGCTTCCGGCGTGACGGCGGCGCTGCAGCTGGCGGCGGATTGCGGCGCCGGCGACATTATCAGCTTCGATATGGGGGGCACCAGCAGCGATATCGCCATCGCGCAGGGCGGGGAGGCGGAAATGGTCACGCGCACCGAAATCGGCGGTTTACCGCTGGTGCTGCCGGTGGTCGGCGTGTCGGCCATCGGCGCCGGCGGCGGCTCCATTGTCTCGGTGGATGACTACGGGGTGCTGAAAGTCGGCCCGTTAAGCGCCGGCGCCGATCCCGGACCGGCGGCCTACGGGCGCGGCGGAACGCAGGCGACCTTGACCGACGGCTACCTGGCGTGCGGCATTGTCGATGCGGCGTCGTTTCTCGGCGGCGCGATGCCGCTTAGCGCGGAAAAGGCGCGGGCCGCGCTGGCGAGGGTGGCGGAGCGGCTTGCATTCAGCGGGGAGGATGCCGTCGCCCGCGCCGCCAGCGGCGCGCTGGCCGTGGCCACCGCGCAAATGGCCGCCGAAATGCTAAAAGCGCTGGCGCAGCGCGGGCTGGAGCCCGCGGCGCTCACGCTGGTGCCGTTTGGCGGCGCCGGTCCGACCCACGCCAATTTTCTGGCGCAAGAGGCCGGCATCAGGCGCATTCTTATCCCCCCGCGCCCCGGAACCTTCTGCGCCCAGGGGGCGGCCACCGCCAGCCTGCGCCGCGATTTCGTGCGCAGCTTACGGGTGAGCGTCACCGCGCACCGTCTGCCGCAAATCAACGCCACCCTGCGGCAACTGGTTACCCAGGCGGAGCAATGGTTCAGCGCCAGCGCCCGTCATCTGACGCAAACCGTCCGGGTGAATATCGCCGCCGATATGCGCTATGCCGGGCAGGCCTATGAGCTGAAGATCGCGCTGGCCGACACGCAGGCCGCCTTGGCGTCGTTGACCGTGGCGGAACTGACGGTGGAGCGACTGCGTCAGGCATTCCACCGCCGGCATCAGCGGAGCTATGGTTTTCGCGACGACGAGGCGGAGATTGAGCTCACCACGCTGCGGCTGTCGCTGATCGGCCAACTGCCCGCCCTGCCGGCGATGGCGGCCGCCGACGCCGGCGATGCCCCGGCGGTTTCTCATCGGCCGGTGTTTTTGCAGCAGCGCTGGCTGAACGCCCGCGTCTATCAGCGGGCGGCGCTGCGCCCCGGCGACCGCTTTAGCGGTCCGGCCATCGTTGAGCAGCAAGACACCACCGTACTGGTGTTGCCGCACTGGGAAGCCACTACCGACCGGCTGGGCAATTTACATCTTTCCCGCCTGGCGCCGCCGGAGGAGCACGCGCTATGAAACTCGATCCGGTGACGCTCGAAATACTCAACAACAAACTGACCGCCTTAACCGAGGAGATGTGCCATACGCTGCAACGCACCGGCAGAACCCTGTACGTGAAAGAGACCGCCGATTTCTGCTGCGCGCTGGCCGACCGCGACGGGCGTTTTTTCGCCTATCCGCGCGGCATCGGCGTGTCGGGCTTTGTGGGGCTGAACTGCCTGGCCGCCATTCAGGCGGTGGGCGAGCTGCAGCCGGGCGACGTCATCCTTACCAACGATCCCTATCGCTCCCGCGGGTTGGCGACCCATCTGCCCGACCTGCAGGTTATCGAACCCTATTTTCATCAGGGCGAGATTATCGCCTACGGCTGGGCGTTTCTGCATGCCTCCGACGTGGGCGGCAACGTTCCCAGCAGTATTTCGCCGACCAACAGCGATCTGTTTCAGGAAGGGCTGCAAATCCCGCCGGTCAAACTGGTGCGCGGCGGCGAGCTCAATCAGGATATTATTCTGCTGCTGCGCGCCAACAGCCGCACGCCGGATGCCAACCATGGCGATCTTCAGGCGCTGCTGGCGGCGCTGGCCGCGGGGCGCCGGCGTCTCGCCGGCATCGTCGCCCGGCATGGGGCAGACGGCGTTCTGGCGGCGCAGCAGGATTTGCCGGCCTATTCCGCCAGCCGGGCGCGCCAGGCGTTACGGCGCATCCCCGACGGCCATTACCAATTCTCGGACTATCTCGACGATGAGGCCGGCAGCGGCCTGCCGGTCAGACTGGCGCTGAAAATCGCGGTGGATGACGGGAACATCCACCTGGATTTCCGCGGCACCGATCCGCAGGTGGCCGCCGCCATCAATATTCCCAGCCACGGCGAGGTGCATAGCTGGCTGACCCTGCGCATCCTGGCGCTGGTGTGTACGCTGGACAAAACCGTGCCGCTCAACGTCGGTCTGCTGGCGCCGGTTACGCTCTTCGCGCCGCCCGGTTCACTGGTCAACCCGCTCTATCCCGCCGCCGTCGGCGTCCGCCATGCCGCGGCGGTGCGCATCAATGACGTGCTCAACGGCGTGCTGGGACAGGCGCTGCCCGACATTATGCCGGCGGCCAGCGGCGGCGCCATTATTCCGCTGGTGGTGGCGCAGCGCAGCGAACGGGGGCAGAACGTGCAGGTTATCGAACCCATGGTGGGCGGCGGAGGGGGACGCTTTGGCTGCGACGGCGTGGACGGCCGCGATAACAGTATCTCCAATCTGGCGAACAATCCCGTCGAAATGGTGGAAGCGGAAACGGCGGTCGAGATCCGCGAATACGCCCTGCGCGCCGATTCCGCCGGGGCCGGACGGTGGCGCGGCGGCTGCGGGCAACAAATCCGCGTGCGGATTTTACAGGATGACACCCTGATTCTGGCGCGCGGCATGGAGCGCCTGCGCTTCCAGCCCTGGGGGGCGCAGGGCGGCTTGCCGGGCGGCGCGACGCGCCTGACTCTCAATCCGCAGCGCGACGATGCGCGGACGCTGGGAAAAATCGATCTGCTGCCGGTCAAGCGCGGGGATGAAATTCTGCTGCAAACCGCCGGCGGCGGCGGCTGGGGCGATCCCTTTTTGCGCGATGCCGAGCTGGTGAAGCGCGACGTGGCGTTGGGACTGGTCAGCGCCGCCGCCGCCCGCGAGCAGTACGGCGTGGTGCTGAATGACCTGCGGATCGACGTCGCCGCGACGGCGCGGGCGCGCCGGTCAATACGTCAGATCTCTTCACGCGGCGCGCACTGGGACAACTGGCAGCAGATCTTCGACAGCGACTCCCTCGACCGGCTCAACGCGGCGCTTTACGCCCATCCGCCTTCCCGGCGCAGCCGGCTGCGCCGGGAGTTTTACGCCGCCATTCTGGCGCAATTGCCGGCGGATTTTCCCCAGGTCGCGCCCGATCCGCAGACGCGCGAGCGCATTCGGCGACAGTGGCCGCAGCGGCTGCTGGCGCTACAACAAGCCAATAACAGGTTATCTACCGACTAATCAGCCAGGAGTAATGCTATGCGTAAACTGCCCTTTAAACGGTTACTGCTTTCCCTTGCCATCGGCCTGGCGTCGTTTGCCGGCCAGGCGGCGTCCGACGACGCCCCGGCGCCGACCGACAGCGTGGTGATCGGGGTGTATGGCGGCGACTGGGAAAAGAATATCCGCAGCGCCGGACTCGATCGGTTCGCGCAGGAAAACAATATCAAAGTCACCGTGGTGGCCGGGGCGGATGCCGAGTGGTTCGCCAAACTGCGCGCCGCCAAAGGCCGCCGCGCCCCGTACGATATCGTGGTGTTTCAGCCCGATACCATTCAGCGGGCGATAGCCGCCGGTCTGCTGCAGCCGCTGGACGCGCGGCATATCGCCAATCTGGACAAGCTGTACGCCTCGGTGCAGCAGCGCTTCGTCAGCGAGGGCAAAACCTACGCCGCCGCTTTCAGCCTCGGCCAGTTGGGGCTGGCGTACCGCAGCGATCTGGTGCCGCATGCGCCGAAAAGCTGGCTGGATCTGTGGGACCCGGCCTATAAAGGCCACGTCGCCATCTCCTCGCCCACCTACGCCGCCGGGCTGCAATTTTTCGCCGGACTGGTGCACGCCCTCGGCGGCAAGCTGGAAAACGGCGCCGACGTGGATAAAGCGTTCGCCAAGCTGGCCGAACTGAAAGGCCAGGCGGTGGCTTTCCCGGATAGTCCCGGCGCCATTCAGACGCTGCTGGAGCGCGGCGATGCCTGGGTGGTGCCCTACTGGGACGGCCGCGTTTTCGCCCTGAAACAGCAGGGGCTGAAAATCGACTTTGTGTATCCGTCGGACGGTCCGGTGGTGGGGGCGGCGAACTGGGCGATCCCCAAAGGCGCGCCCAATCTGGCCAACGCCTATAAGCTGGTGAATTACCTCTCCGGCGCCGAGGTGCAAAAAGCCTTCTCCGACAAATCGCTCTACGGCATGACCAACAAAGAGGTGCAATACAGCGATAGCCTGAAGAGCCAGGTGCAGGTGGGGGAGGAAGCCTATAACCAGCTGATCTGGATCGACTACGCCACGGCGACGCCGAAGCTGGCGGAGTGGACCGCCCGCTGGAGCAAGGCGCTCGGAGGAGGGCAATGAGTTGGTTGTATCTCGAGGATATTGAACGCCGTTTCGCCGAGCACGTGGCGCTGGACGGCGTGAGCCTGCAGATTGAGCAGGGGGAATTTTTCTCCCTTCTCGGCCCCAGCGGCTGCGGCAAAACCACCCTGTTGAATATTATCGCCGGTTTTCTCGCCCCCAGCCGCGGGGCGGTGCTGCTCGGCGGCCGGGATATTACGCCGCTGCCGCCGTATCAGCGCGCCATCGGGATGGTGTTTCAGAACTACGCGCTGTTTCCGCACCTGTCGGTGTTTGATAACGTGGCGTACGGCCTGAAGGTGAAAAAGCTGCCGCGCAAGGCTATCGCCGACCGGGTGAAACAGGTTTTGGAACTGGTCAGGCTCGAAGCCCTCGGCGGACGCATGCCCCATCAGCTTTCCGGCGGTCAGCAGCAGCGGGTGGCGATCGCCCGCGCGCTCGCTATCGAACCGCAGGTGCTGTTGCTGGATGAGCCCTTGTCGAATCTCGACGCCAAACTGCGTAAAGAGATGCAGGATGAACTGCGCGCCTTGCAGCGGCGCGTGGGCATCACCACCATTCTGGTCACTCACGATCAGGAAGAGGCGCTGGCGCTTTCCGATCGCATCGGCATTCTCGGCCAGGGACGCCTGCAACAGGTGGGCACGCCGCTGGCGCTGTACCGGCAACCCGCCAACCGGTTCGTCGCCGAGTTTATCGGTCAGGCGAATCTTTTTGACGTGCATGCGGCGGGCGGCGAGGGCGACTTTGCGGCGCAGCGGCATTTTTCCGCCGCCGATCGGCCGCTGCGTCTGCGGGTCAAGCAGACTCCGGCCGATGCGCCGTCCGGACTGATGCTGCGCCCCGAGCGTATCCGGATAACGACGGAACCGTCGGCGGAAGCGGTCAATCAGACGCCGGCCATCCTGCGGGAGGCCAGCTATACCGGCGCCGTTATGCGGCTGCGGCTGGCACTGCCCGGCGGCGGCGAGCTGCTGGCGCATAGCGCCGACGGGCAGTTCGACGCCATCCCCGCGCCGGGCACGCCGTTTACCCTGAGCTGGCGCAGCGATGACGTGATCGCCTTGCCCAATGCGGCGGAGGCGTGATGAGCGTAAGGTCATACTCCCGCGACGCCGGGCGATTCTCCTGGGCGTTACTGACGCCGGCGCTGATCTTCCTGCTGCTGTTTCTGCTGGCCCCGCTGGCGCTGCTGGCGGTGCAGAGCCTCGGCAACGTCGACAGCCTGCTCGAACCGCTGCCCGGCTACGGTCTGTCGCAGTACCTGATCGTATTCACCTCGCCCGACTACCTGCACGCCTTATGGACCACCCTGTGGGTTGCGGTCTTTACCGCGCTGCTGTGCCTGTTGCTGGCCTATCCGGCGGCGTGGCTGCTGGTGTCGGTGCGCGGCCGGGGATGGCGCACCCTGCTGTATGTGGTGCTGGTTTCGCCCCTGCTGACCAGCGTGGTGATCCGCACCTTTGCCTGGATTGTGCTGCTGGCCCAGAACGGATTGATCAACGATCTGCTGGTGTCCGCGGGCGTCGTTCCCCGGCCGCTGGCGCTGCTGTGGAATATGCCCGCGGTGATCATCGCCTACGTGCAGGTGATGCTGCCGTTCGCCGTCTTGCCGCTGGTCACCTCGCTCAATGAGATCGCCCCCAATCTCAAACTGGCGTCGATGAGCCTTGGCGCGGGGCGGATTGAAACCTTTCGGCGCATTGTCCTGCCGCTGACGATTCCGGGCATGCTGACCGGCTTTATCATCGTCTTTGCGCTGGCGGCCGGCAGCTACATCACGCCGCTGCTGATTGGCGGACGTTTACAGCCGCTGCTGCCGATCGCCATCTACCAGCAGGCGTTGCAGATCGCCAATCTGCCGCTGGCCGCCGCGCTGTCGCTGACCCTGCTGTTCGCCACGCTGCTGGTGGCGTTTTTAGCCGGGGGAATACTGAAACGCTGGGAAAGAAAAACCTATGGTCACTAACAATAGGCGCGCCGCCGCGCACGGCCGCTGGCTCACCCTGCTGGCGGGGGCGACGGCGGTGATTATTTATCTGTTTATGGCGCTGCCGGTGCTGGTTATCGCCCTGTCGGCGTTCAGTCCCGACGCCTATCCGCAATTTCCGCCGCGGGGATTTTCGCTGCGCTGGTTCTACGCCCTGGCGGAAAATCCCGGCTGGGGAGAGGCGCTTAGCGCCAGCGTTATGCTGCTGTTGATCGTCACGCCGGTCACCGTGCTGCTGGGAACCGGCGCGGCCTATGCGCTGGCGCGGCTGCAATTCAGGTTTCGCGACGCCTTGCAGGCTTTTATCCTTTCGCCGCTGATGATCCCGCAGGTGGTGCTGGGCATCGCGCTGCTCTATGTGCTCACCGCGGCGGGCATGGCGGGCACGATTGCCGGGCTGGCGGTGGGGCACGTTATCGTCGCGCTGCCCTATACGGTACGCACGGCCAGCGTCAGCCTGGCCTCCATGGATCGCCGTCTGGAAGACGCGTCGATGAGTCTCGGGGCGGGGCGGCTGTATACCTTTTGGCACGTTACGCTGCCCTTGATCAAACCCGGCATGGTGGCGGGGGCCGTGTTCGCCGCCGTGACCTCGTTTGGCGAGGTGTCGGTCAGCCTGTTTCTCACCGCGCCGCAGACGGTCACCATGCCGGTCAGGATTTTCAATTATATCGACCAGACCTTCGATCCCGCGGTCAACGCCATTTCGGTGATATTTATTTTCGTCGCGATAATTACCCTGGTGGTGATTGAAAAGAGTATCGGTTTGACCAAGGTGTTGTAATCTCCCCCTTTGCTCTGTCTCTTATACACAAATCCAAGGAACCTCTAGAGACCATGTGTATTCTGGTCTTGGGTTCATTCTTGGTTCTTTGTTTTTTGCTTTTCGTCGGCGTAAAAAATTATGCTGAGGAATGGGAGGTCTCCCGAATGAGCCGCACGGACGCGGCGAAAGCCAGTGCCGCGGCGGGAGCGCGTCAATGGCGGTTCGACAGGAGACCTCCGATTCCGAAGGCACCGCGAAGCGGCATAATTTCAGCCGATAGCCAGGGTTCGCAGGGCTGCGGCGACTGAGCGCCCTGCGTCGGGCGCGTGCTTCGACGTGGCATAAAAATCCCTTTCTTTTCGCGCACGAAATAGCGCTGAACTCACATATACCGTTAACAGTATATGTGACTAAGAGACAGCCCTTCGCAGGGGGAGGGGATTTAGTTGGCGGGGATCGCCGTGCCCCATTGCCGCCACTCTTTCGGCTCTTCGTTATGCAACAGGAAATGTTTTCCTTCCTGCGCCCGCGGGGAGAGCGGGGTGGCGGCCGGGGTGGCGAAGGCGATGCCGCCGCGGATAAACTGCTGGAAGGTGCCGCTTTTTATCACTCCGCCGGTAAGGCCGAACTCCAGGTTATAGCCGGACGCCAGCCAGAATACCGAGTTGTTTCTCACCAGATGCTGGTAGCGTTTACTGATGCGCAGGGCGACGGAGATGCGGTCGGACAAAACGCCCAGCGACAGCCCGGTCACGGTGCCCACTTCAATCCCGCGGAACAGCACCGGCGTGCCCACCTGTAACGTACCCGCTTCCGGCGCGTCCACGCTGATGTTTAATCCATCCTGATAGCGGGAGTCCGAAATGGAAGCCTGCTGCAGCTCAAAACTGCGGGTAACCCCGCCGCCGCCGGGTTCGACGTTGATATAGGGCTGGAACAGGGTTTCCAGATGATTGACCCCCGCCGCTGAAATCTCCGGCGTCACCACCGAAAAGCGCGTTCCGGCGCGGGCGAAGCCGCTTACGTATTCGGGATAAAGCACCGCCTGCACCAACACTTCATTGCGCCGCTCCGCCAGCTTCAGCGATTCAAGCTGGCCGATATCGATTCCCAGATAGCGGATCGGCATGCCCGGCGCCAGTTTGCCGGCGTCGAAGGTTCGCAGAGTAATGCGGCTGCCGACGGCGCGCGCGGCGGTTTCCGTGCCGTAAAGCACCCGCCTGCCGCCTTTGATTTCCGGCGCGCCCGCCAGATTGTCAAAGCTGATGGCGCCCCTGAGGGCGCGGTTAAGCGGCGATGCCTGCACGGTCAGCCCGGAGGTGTTTAACTGGATGCGGGCGCCGCCTTCGGCCCAGAAGACGCTGTTATCCGTCAGCAATTTGCGGTGTTCCGGGCGAATATAGACGTCCACCTCGAAATAATCCGCTTTCGGGCGCACGTGCATGATTTCGCCGACCTGAAACTTGCGGTACAGCACGATGGAGCCGTCCTGGATATCGGGCAGACTATCGGTCACCAGCGTCAATGTCGGAGAGGGGGCGGCGCCGCGAACGCCTTCCTGCGCCTTTTCGAGGTCGCTGTAGAGCGGATAACGTTGCAGCACCTCCCCTTTGCCGCCGGGCAACACCTGGACGCCGCCGCTGATCCACTCCTGCGCGCTGGCCCCCTGCATTTGAATGCCGTCCAGCCCCAGTTTGACGTCCAGACGGCTGTTGGCGACGAATTTGCTGTCGCTATGCAGCAACTGCCGGTACTGCGGCTCTATCGCCAGCACAAAGCCGACGCCTTTTTCGTCCAGCGAGCGCTTGACCACCTGACCGATCTGCACGCCGTGCAGCAACACCGGCTGTCCGCTATCGATACCGTAGCTTTGCGCGGCGTTAAGCTGGATCGACAGGGCGCCGGGCTGTTGCGGGCCGCCGTCCGCCACGGTGAAGTGGTGGCGCGGCTCGCCCTCGCCGGGGATCAGCGTCAGCGTCGGACCGCTTAGCAGGCGGGGAATATTCAGATCGCTGAATGACAGGCGCGGTTTGCTCAGCTCGATACGCGTCCCTTCACGCATTAACGCGATCACCGCCGGGTCGATAATCAGCTCGCCTTTGACTTTATCGCCGTTGGGGATAAGGGTTATCTTCTCCAGCGTTCCCACTTCCAGCCCCTGATACATCAGCGGCGTACTGCCCGCCGTCAGATTATCGCCGGACGGCAGGTCGAGCGTGATCACCACCCCGCGCTGGCTTTGCGCCAGATTGGGGTAGAGACGATAGGATTGCTCCGCGCCGGCCTTTTCGCCGTCGTCGGGGGAGTCAAACGCCACGGCGCCGTTGACCAGCGCCGCCAGATTTTCCATTTCGATTTTGGCGCCGCTGAAGCCGACGTCGGCGTTAAGGCCGGAGACGTTCCAGAAGCGGCTGTTCTTCTTGACCAGATGGGTAAAGCGCCGTTCGATCAGCACGTCGATCATCACGCCATGGTGGTCCGGCGAGACGGTGTAGTCGTAGATTTTGCCCACCGGGAGTTTGCGGTAATAGACCAGCGAGCCGTTACTGAGCGAGCCTAAATCATCGGCGTGCAGATGGATCAGCAGTTCGCCGGTATTGACCCGGTATTTGGGCTGGGTATCCAGCGCGGAGAAATGGTCCTGCGGTTCGCCTTCGCCGGGCATCATACCGATATAGTTGCCGCCCACCAGC
Source organism: Brenneria tiliae (assembly GCF_023347575.1). NCBI lineage: Bacteria > Pseudomonadati > Pseudomonadota > Gammaproteobacteria > Enterobacterales > Pectobacteriaceae > Brenneria > Brenneria tiliae. Next base: position 352,472 of record NZ_JAKPCB010000103.1, read on the forward strand.
GCGTCCAGGCCGGAAACGCCGGCCAGCGACGCTTTCGGGGTTACCAGCCAGAACTGGGTGCCGCTGCGCAACGCCTCTTGCATATCGTTTTTTATGCTGGCCTCGACCTGGATGGTGCGTAAATCGTCGCTGAGCTTAATGTCCTGCACGGTGCCGACTTCGACCCCCTGGTAGCGTACCGGCGTACGGCCGGCGACGATGCCGTCGGCGGAGATGAAATCAATGGTGACGGTGGTGCCGCGCTCCTGTTGATTGGTGTACACCAGCCAGCCGGCGATCAGCAGGGCAATCAACGGCAGCAGCCAAAACGGCGACAGGCGGCGTTTGTTTTTCACCGTGGCCGCGGTTGGTGTCTCAGGTGTTTTGTCTTGCATCGTTATCCCACATCAGTCGGCTATCCAGCCATTCAACGGCCAGAATCGTTAGAATCACCGCGGCGCCGAAATAGAACGCCGCGGGCCCCATGGTAAAAGCGAGTAATTGATCGCGGTTGACCAGCGACATCGTCAGCGCTATGACAAACAGGTCCAGCATCGACCAACGGCCGATCCAGCGCATCATGCGCAGCATCTTCATCCGGGCGGAGAGGCCGTCCTCAATGCGCAGATGAATACTTAACAGCAAGCCGCACAGCACAATCACTTTAGTAAACGGCACCAGAATGCTGGCGATAAACACCACCAGCGCCACAGGAATATTGCCCGAGCCCAACGACAAAATACCGGAGAAAATGGTGTCTTCGGTACGCACGCCGTTGACGTAAATAATGGAGATCGGCAGCAGGTTGGCCGGCAGCAGTAGGACCACGGAGGCGATCAGCGCCGCCCAGGATTTTTGCAGGCTGTGTCTGCGCCGCGGGCGTAGCGGCACATGGCAGCGCGGGCAGCGTCCCCGGTTATCGGGCGCGCTGGTAAAATGGCAGGCGAGGCATATCCGGTAGCGTTGCGGCGAGATAATCGGCCGCAGACGGGGATAAAACCGCTGCCATAGCTGATCGGTATTCAGGTGGATGATGGTCAGTACGCTCAGCGTCATTAACACCAGATAGGCAATCAGGCCGCCGCCGGGCTGCACGTCGGCGAACTCCCGCACCTTGATGGCGGCCACCGCCATGCCGACCAGATAAATATCCAGCATCATCCACTCTTTCAGCTTCCCCAGCATTAGCAGAATCGGGCGCAGATTCATGCCGATGCGCGGCGCAAAAAACAGATACAGCAGCGAAAACACCAGCGTCAGCGGCGCGCCGACGGTGCAGAAAGCCACCATGCTGGCGGTTATCGGATGCCCCTGGCGCGTCATTTGCCAGATGCCTTCAAACAGGCTGGCGTTAATGGAGACGCCCAGCAGGCGGATACTGATCAACGGTTCGGTATAGGCGAACGGCATCAGCACCAGCATGGCGACGGCCATGGCCGCCAGCCGGGAGATGGACCAGTCGCGCCCGGAACTGACTCTGGCGTTGCAGCGCGGGCAGTTTGCCGTCTGATTGCGTTTAACGATCGGCAACGTGAAACAGGCATCGCACTCGGGACAGCGGTGATAGCGCAGCGCTTTCCCGGCGGGCATGTCGGCGCCGTCGGCATAGGGCGGCCTGGCCGACGGGAATGGCGCAGGGCTCATTATGTTGACTATTTTCATATTCCCTGCTGTCGGATTGACTCGCCTTCTAGTATATCAGGTGCCGGTCACCACGGTAGCAGAACCATGGCGCATAACGGGATGCGGCGTCAGGCAAAACGGGACTACACTTGGTATGCGACAGGATTAAATGACAAATAGCACGATATGCGCGGTCCCGCTATTTAAAGAGAATGATTCTGCGCGCTAATGAAGAAATCTTGTGGCATGCTGTAGCGGATCCTCATATATGGCTATTGCGGTGCATGCATATGGCTGGGTAGATTCAAAAAGATAGAATAGTATTTTATGAGCAAACAACAATTTTATAGCGACCTGATCGGCGATTTATCCGCGCTGATTGCGGGCGAAAATCGTTTTATCACCATCCTGGCGAATAGCAGTGCGTTACTGTTTGAACGTTTGGCTGAAGTTAACTGGGCCGGATTTTACCTGCTGGAACGGGACTCGCTGTTTCTGGGGCCGTTTCAGGGGCGGGTCGCCTGCGTGCGTATTCCGCTGGGTAAAGGCGTATGCGGTCGGGCGATCGCAGAAAACCGGATTCAACGCGTCGGCGACGTACATGCGTTTCCCGGCCATATTGCCTGTGACGCCGCCAGTAACGCCGAAATTGTACTGCCGTTGACGGTTAGCGGCCGTCCGATCGGCGTTTTAGATATTGATAGCACTGTTTATCAACGGTTTGACGCAGACGATGAGGAAGGGCTTAAGGCTGTGGTGACGGCACTTTGTACGCAACTGGCAGAGAGCGATGTGCTGACTTTTATCAATTCTCCCTCGTTGAGGCAAGGATAACGTAGCATTTGCCGATGGCGTCATTATAATGACGCCTGTTCATGCCTGCGCCGGTTGGCAAACCCGTTGTAATCAGGAAATTTCATGGAAAATCAACCTAAGTTGAACAGTAGCAAAGAAGTCATTGCCCTTTTGGCAGAGCGGTTCCCGCTTTGTTTCACCGCCGAAGGTGAAACACGTCCGTTAAAGATCGGTATTTTTCAAGATCTTGTAGAGCGCGTATCTGAAACGGATAACCTTAGCAAAACGCAATTGCGTTCCGCATTGAGGCTCTACACCTCTAGCTGGCGTTATCTGTACGGTGTGAAACTGGGCGTACAGCGTGTGGATCTGGACGGCAATCCCTGCGGGGAGCTGGAACAGCAGCACGTCGACCATGCCCGTAAACAGCTGGAAGAAGCGAAAGCCAGGGTTCAGGCCCAGCGCGCCGAGCAACAGGCGAAGAAACGTGAAGCCGGAGAAAAGGCCGACCCCGCGCGTACTCGTCCGGCAAACGGAAAAAATGCGCCGCGCCGCGAGCGTGACGCCGCGAACGCCTCGCCGCGTAAACCTCGCCAGCCGTCTTCCCGCCAGTCGCCGTCCTCCACTCAGCAAGCCGCCAGCGCGCAGTCCCGTCAGGCAAAACCCGCCGGCAACGAGCCTCAGCAGCAGCGGGTCGCGGTTACGGACGTCACCAAACTGCAAATCGGTCAGGAAATCAAAGTCAGAGCTGGCAGAGACGCCATGGATGCCACTGTGCTTGAGATTGCCAAAGGCGAAGTCAGGGTTCAGCTGGCTTCGGGAATGGCGATGATTGTACGCGCAGAACATTTGCAGTTCTGATACGGAGGCCAACCTGGGCATGAACAAATTAGCCAGAATGACCGCCATCGCAGGACTACTGCTGGCGGGCGCGAGTTTTGCCAATGAGAATATTACGCGTGTTGAACAGATTCCTCAGCTGCATCAGGAGCCTCAGCATGCCACGGTGAGCGACAGGGTCGCGTCGCGTTTTCTGCGCTCGCACTATCGCCAGTTTATGCTGGATGAGCAGTTCTCCGAGAAGATTTTTACCCGCTATCTCAATATGCTGGACTACAGCCATAACGTGCTGCTGGCCTCCGACGTCGCGCAGTTTGCCGATAAGAAAACGAAGCTGGGCGACGAACTGAAGTCCGGCCGGCTGGATCTTCCCTATGCGCTGTATAATCTGGCGCAGAAACGGCGTTTTGAGCGTTTTCAGTATGCGTTGTCGGTACTGGACAAGCCGGTGGATCTGACCGGCAACGACACCTTCGAGCTGGAGCGCGACAAGGCGCCCTGGCCGCAAAATACCGGCGAGCTGAACCGCCTGTGGGATGCCAAAGTCAAATATGACTGGCTGACCCTGAAGCTGACCGGTAAAGAAGATAAGGACATCAAGGAAACGCTGACCAAGCGCTATCAGTTTGCCATTCGCCGTCTGGCGCAGAGCAACAGCGAAGATGTCTTCCAACTGATCATGAACGCCTTCGCGCGGGAAATCGATCCGCATACCAGCTATCTGTCGCCAAGAAATACCGAACAGTTCAATACCGAAATGAGCCTGTCGCTCGAAGGGATTGGCGCGGTATTGCAGATGGATGACGACTACACCGTGATTAATTCCATGGTGCCCGGCGGCCCGGCGGCGAAAAGCAAAAACATCACGGTGGGCGATCGCGTCGTCGGCGTCGGTCAGAATGGAAAACCGATGGTGGATGTCATCGGCTGGCGGCTGGATGACGTGGTGGCGCTGATTAAAGGACCGAAAGGCAGCAAGGTGCGGCTGGAAATTCTGCCGGCGGGCAAGGGCACCAAAACCCGTATCGTTACGCTGACGCGCGAGCGCATCCGTCTGGAAGACCGGGCGGTCAAGATGTCGGTGAAAAACGTCGGCCAGGCGAAAGTCGGCGTGCTGGATATTCCGGGATTCTACGTCGGGCTGACGGATGACGTGAAAGTACAGTTGCAGAAGCTGGAAAAACAGCACGTCAGCAGCGTGGTCATCGACCTGCGCAGCAACGGCGGCGGCGCGCTGACCGAAGCGGTAGCGCTGTCCGGCCTGTTTATCCCCAGCGGACCGGTGGTGCAGATCCGCGATAATAACGGCAAAATCCGCGAAGACAGCGACACTGACGGCACCCTGTACTACAAAGGACCGCTGGTGGTGCTGGTAGACCGTTTCAGCGCCTCGGCGTCGGAAATCTTTGCCGCGGCGATGCAGGATTACGGCCGGGCGCTGATTGTCGGCGAGCCTACCTTTGGTAAAGGCACCGTACAGCAGTACCGCTCCCTGAATCGTATTTACGATCAGATGCTGCGCCCCGACTGGCCGGCATTGGGCTCCGTTCAGTACACCATCCAGAAGTTTTATCGCATCGATGGCGGCAGCACCCAGATGAAGGGGGTAACGCCTGACGTGATGATGCCGACCGGAACCGAAACGGTGGACACCGGCGAGAAATTCGAGGACAACGCGCTGCCGTGGGATAGCATAAAAGCGGCCAGCTACGCCAAAAGCGGCGACCTGAAGCCGCTTATCGGCACGCTGAATGAGCTTCATCAGCAGCGCATTGCCAAGGATCCGGAGTTTCAATATATCGCCGAGGATATCGCTCGCTATAACGCGTTGAAAGATAAACGTAATATAGTATCGCTCAATCTTGCCCAGCGCGAGAAAGAGAACGACGACGACGAAGCGATGCGTCTGAACCGGATTAACGACCGGCTGGCCAGAGAAGGCAAGAAGCCGCTGAAGTCGCTGGAAGATTTGCCGAAAGACTATCAGGGTCCCGATCCCTATCTGGACGAAACGGTGCATATCGCCCAGGATCTGGCGCAGCAGGAAAAACGCTGACCTGACTCCACCCCAACGCCTCCCCTTCGCCGGGGAGGTCGCAAATCCAGCTATCGATGGCCTGTCCCAAAGGGACGGGCCATTTTTTTTACTTTGCTTGATATGAGTCAAGGGCGCATATCGGGTCGGGAATATGATTGAAAATAATTATTAGTCATATTCACCCCCGGTGCCGGATGACGATATTAAATATAATTATTTGATTTTAATTTTATTTTATAGAAGCAAAGGAAATATAAATGGCGTTACTACTGCAAACATTACTGGATATTCCTCTTAACGCCAACGCCGTGGTCGCGCGTATTCGGCTGAGCGGGGAAAGCCAGCAGCGCCTGACCGAGTTGGGCATCCGCGTGGGCGGTAACGTGCGCGTTATTCAGCGGGAAGAAAATCAGCCGCTGATGCTGGCCGCCGGCGACGGACGCATCGCCATTAATTGGGATATGGGAAAACAGGTGTGGGTTTCCCCACAGCAGGCGCACTAACAGAAGGTGAGTGATGATGTCTCTGGATGAATTAACGGTCGCGACCAAATGGCGCGTTATTGGCTTTCAAAAAGGCTCGCCCGATTATCGCAAGCGCTTGCTGGCATTGGGCGTGACTCCCGGCGTGGAGTTCGCCGTATCGCGCATTGCTCCGTTGGGCGACCCGATCGAATTGCGCTTGCGCGGCGCGGCAATCAGCGTGCGTAAGGGCGAAGCGCAAATACTTATTCTCGAAAAATGCTGAATCAATAAAATCAGGTAGGAAAACTTATGGATGCGCAACCGGTTATTTGTGTTGTCGGCAACCCTAATTGCGGTAAAACGACGCTGTTCAATGTGCTTACCGGCGGTAAGCAGACGGTAGGCAACTGGCCGGGAGTGACGGTAGAGAAAAAGGTCGGCCGCTATCGTTATCAAAACCAGTTCACTACGCTGGTCGACCTTCCCGGCGTCTACTCGCTTAACCCCTCGTCGGAAAGCTCGGAAGATGAACGCGTCGCCAGAGATTATATTTTATCCGGCGCGGCGGATCTGGTATTGAATATCGTCGATGCCTCCAATCTGGAGCGAAATCTTTATTTAACCGCGCAGCTGCTGGATATGAATGTCCCGATGGTGGTCGCCGTTAATATGATGGATATCGCCGCGTCGCGTAAATTGGACATCGATATTGCGGCGCTCCAGCAGCGTCTGGGGTGTCCGGTCATTCCGATTACCGCCAGCCGGAAAAAAGGCATCGAAAACCTGCGCCGGACCTGTGCCGCGGCGGTAGCCCATCCGGTAACTCCCGACGTCGCCATTCCTTACGATGAGCCGCTGCAGCTGGCGGCCAAAGAGATGGCGCAACGGCTGTCTGAAGAGGCCGGCGTAAAAAATCCCTACTGGCTGGCGCTGCAGCTGCTTGAGGGCGACGCCACGGTGCGCGCCGCTGTTCCCGCCGCGCAGCTGGCGATGGCGGACGCCAGGGTAGCGGAGCTGATCGAACGCTATGAGGACGAGCTGGATATTTTCCTCGCCGATGCCCGCTATCGGTTTGTCTCGGCGATCGCCTCGGCGGTAATTACCCGCCGCGGCGAAATGTCGGCCACGCTGACGGATAAAATCGATCGCATCGTACTGCACCGTTTTCTGGGCATCCCGATATTCCTGCTGGTGATGTACCTGATGTTTGTTTTCACCATCAATATCGGCAGCGCCTTTATCGATTTCTTCGATCAGTTCTTCGGCACTATTTTTGTCGACGGTCTGGGGGAACTGCTGCTTGCCGTCCATACCCCCGCCTGGCTGAAAACGCTTATCGCCGACGGCATCGGCGGCGGTATTCAGACCGTATCGACGTTTATTCCGGTGATTGGCTGCCTGTATCTGTTCCTGTCCTATCTGGAAGACTCCGGCTATATGGCGCGGGCCGCGTTCGTTATGGACCGTTTTATGCGCAGCATCGGCCTTCCCGGCAAGGCGTTTGTGCCGTTGATTGTCGGCTTCGGCTGCAATGTCCCGGCGGTGATGGCCACCCGCACCATGGAAAAACAGAGCGACCGCATCGTCACCGTGATGATGGCGCCCTTTATGTCGTGCGGCGCGCGTCTGCCGGTCTATGTGCTGTTCGCCACCGCGCTGTTTACCAGCGGCGGGCAGAATCTGGTGTTCGGCCTGTATCTGGTGGGGATTATCGCCGCGGTCGCCACCGGGTTTATGCTGAAAAACACCGCGCTGCAGGGCGAGGCATCCACCTTCGTTATGGAGATCCCGCCCTACCATCTGCCGGGGTTGCGCAGCGTGCTGATCCGCACCTGGGACCGGCTGAAAAACTTTATCTTCCGGGCCGGGAAGCTGATTGTCATCGTGGTCACCGTATTGGGTTTTCTCAATTCGATGGGGACGGACGGCAGCTTCGGCAATCAGGACAGCGATAAATCCGTGCTGTCGGCCGTCGGGCAAAAAATCGTTCCGCTATTCGCGCCGATGGGCATAAAACAGGAAAACTGGCCGGCGGCGGTCGGCGTATTTACCGGCATCTTCGCCAAGGAAGCGGTGGTGGGGACGCTGGATTCGCTCTATGGCGCCATGGCGGAAGCGCAGAGCGAGGACGCCGCGCAGCCGGAAGAGCCGTTCAGCCTGCAGGCGGGGATAGTCGGCGCGCTGGCGACCATTCCTGAAAATCTTAGCGGGCTGGGCGGCGCCTTGCTGGATCCGCTGGGCATTGAGGTCGGCGATTTAAGCGATAGCGCGGCGGTGGCCGAGGAAAACGAATTTTCGGTAACGTCGCTGACGGTGATAAGCCAGCTGTTTGACGGCCGGCTGGGGGCGTTCGCCTACCTGCTGATGGTGCTGCTGTATGTTCCCTGCGTGGCGGCGGTAGCCGCTATCTGGCGCGAGGTCGGCACGGCGTGGACGCTGTTTTGCGTGGTCTGGACCATTGAACTGGGTTACGGCGCGGCGGTGCTGGTTTATCAGATCGGACGCTTTGCCCAGCATCCGGCGTATTCAACATTGGCGATCGCCGGCGTGCTGTTGGCGTTGCTGATAACCGTGCTTTGCCTGCGGCGCAGTGCCGGCGCCAACCCGCGGGTCGCGGCGCATAACCTGAACGAAAGCGCCTGAGTGGTGAATTCCGCAGGCGGGGGCATGCCGCCTGTTCGGAGGATATATGAGCTTAATTGAATTACGCGATTATGTGCGACAGCAAAAGCGGGCGTCATTGCAGGATATCAGCCGCGCGTTTCGCGCCGATCCGGGCGTTATCGAAGGGATGCTGGCGGTCTGGGTGCAGAAAGGAAAAATACGCCTTTATCAGGCCGAGGTCGGTGAAACGTGCGGCAGCTGCTGTTCGTGCGATAAAAGCCTGGGTCAGTATTATGAGTGGGCCGGCCGGTAGTTTTGTTCTCCCGAACGGCAGGGCATCCGCCTGCCGTTCGGGGAATAGCGGTTAGCGTCCCGCCTTTAACTGCTGGAAATAGGTTTCATACAGCGTGCTGGCGCCGCCGACGTCGTTCTGCCATTCGCCGTTGTTAATCACCGCTTCATCGGGATACAGCGTCTTGTCGCCGGAAACGTCCGGCGGCAGCAGTTTCTTCGCCGCCAGGTTCGGCGTCGGGTAGCCGATGGTCTCCGCCACCTGCGCGGCTATTTCCGGGCGCAGCAGGAAGTCGATCATTTTCATCGCCCCTTCGACGTTTTTAGCGTTGGCCGGAATAGCCAGGCTATCCATCCAGAAAATCCCGCCCTCCCGCGGCCATATGATATCCAGCGGCGTGCCGGCCTGGCGCGCCACGTAGGCCGAGCCGTTCCACACCATTCCCAGGTTTACTTCGCCTTCCATAAACGGGTTTCCAGGGTTGTCCGAATTGAACGTCAGCACGTTGGGCATCAGCTTCCGGAGCTCTTTGTAGGCGGCTTCTATCTGCTGCGGATCGGTGGTGTTGGCGGAATAGCCCAGCTTGCGCAGGGCGATCTGGAACACCTCGCGCGCGTCGTCGGTCAGCAGCAGGCTGTTTTTATACTGCGGATCCCACAGGTCGGCCCAGCTGTCGACGCTGGCCGGATCGATGACCTCACGGTTAATGCCGATGGCGGTGGCGCCCCAGATATAGGGGACCGAATAGTCGTTATGGGGATCGAACGACTTGTGCAGCAGGTTGGGGTCGAGATGATGGAAGTTGCCGAGCTTGCTGGTATCTATTTTTTGCAGCATGCCTTCCTTACTCATTTTGGAAATAAAGTAGGTCGAAGGCACCACCAGATCGTAAGCGCTGTCCTGATAGGTTTTCAGCTTGGCGTACATGCTCTCGTTGGATTCATAGGTGGAGTAAATCACCTTGATGCCGGTTTCTTTGCTGAACTGTTCCAGCAGGCCGGGGGGAACATATTCAGTCCAGTTGTAGAAATAGAGCGTTTTACCGGCGTCGGCCTGCGCCGCGTTAAGGCTGAATGCCATGGCGCAGGCCGCCAGCAGATGTGGCCACTTCTTCATTGCGTCGATCTCCTTATAGGTCCCAAAGGTTATACCCGTTATTATTTACCGCTGCGGTCGCGCAGCACCCACTGGCTGCCGAGCACCAGCAATAAGGATAGCATCAGCAGAATCGTCGCCAGCGCATTCACTTCCGGCGATACGCCCACTTTGACCATCGAATAAATTTTCAGCGGCAGGATTTCATAGGCCGGCCCGGTGACGAAAGAGGACACCACCACATCGTCCATCGACAGGGTAAAGCTGAGCAGCCAGCCGGCCGCCACCGCGGGCATCGCCAGCGGCAGAATGATTTTGCGCAGAATGGTCGCCTCGCCGGCGCCCAGATCGCGGGCGGCTTCCAGCATTCGCACATCAAACCCTTTCAGGCGCGAATAGACGGTGACCACTACAAAGGGCAGACAAAAGGTAACGTGGGAAAACAGCAGCGACCAGAATCCCAGCGATATCCCCAGCAGCATAAACAGCACCAGCAGGGAGATGGCCATCACGATATCCGGCGACATCATCACCACGAACAGCATGCCGCTGACGAAAGGCTTACCGCGAAAGCGATAGCGATAGAGCGCCACGGCGGTCAGCGAACCGATCAGCGTGGCGAAGGTGGCGGAAAATACCGCCATGGTCAGCGAATGCTGCGCGGCCTGCAACAGGCTGTCGTTATTCAGCAGCAGCCGATACCAGTCGAGGGTAAACCCCTGCCAGTTGATGCCGAAACGCGCCTGATTAAACGAGTTCACAATCAGGATGATGATGGGGATATACAAATAGGCGTAAATAACGGACATAAATCCGCCGCGCAGCAGACGTCCTATCATTCCAGCTCCCCCTTTTTGTTCAGCATGCGGGCGGTGCGATAGTAAACCAGCAGCAGCAGCCCCATGATCAAGGTCAGGCAGATGCTGGTGGCGGCGCCGAACGGCCAGTCGCGGATATTCAGGAATTGGCTTTTAATTACGTTGCCGATAAGCAGGTTTTTGGCGCCGCCCATTAAATCCGCCACGAAAAACAACCCCATCGCCGGCAGCAGCACCAGCAGGCAGCCGGCGATAATGCCGGGCATGGTGAGCGGAATAATGATTTTTACAAAGCGCTGCCATTTGCCGGCGCCTAGATCGCGGGCGGCCTCAAGGTAGGATTTATCCAGCTTTTCAATGCTGGAGTAGAGCGGCAGAACCATAAACGGCAGCAGTATGTAGATAAGACCGAGAATCACCGCCTGCGAGGTGTACATGATGCGCAAAGGCGACTCGATAAGGCCGATCCACAGTAAAAACTCGTTCAGGTAGCCGCGGGTGCTCAGAAACAGCTTTAGCCCGTAAATGCGGATCAGCGAGTTGGTCCAGAACGGGACAATCAGTAAAAACATCAGCAGCGGGCGCACCTTTTGCGGCAGGCGCGCCAGAATAAAGGCGAAAGGATAACCCAGCAGCAGGCAGCACAGCGTCGCAATGGCCGCCATATTCAGCGAATGCAGCAAGACCGAGGCGTACAGCGGATCGGCCAGCCGCGCGTAGTTATCCAGGGTAAACGCCAGGCTGATAAAGTTCGCATCGTCGCGGGTTAAAAAACTGGTGCCGATAATCATCAGATTGGGCATGAAAACGAACAGCACCAGCCAGGCGACGATAATGGTGATAATGGTGTTCTGAAAGCGTTTACGCGGCTTCTTCATCGTGCAGAACGACCTCCCAGCTTTCTACCCAGGTGACCGCCACTTTCTGATCCAGCGAGTGGTCCACGTCGGGATCGTCCTCGTTAAAGAATTCGCTGACCATCACCATTTTGCCGCTTTCCAGCTCGATACTGGACTCCAGCGTCATGCCCTTATAGTTACGTTCGCGCACATAGCCGACGATGCCGTCCGTCTGCGCTCCCTCGTCGATCTCTTTTACCCGCAGATCTTCCGGGCGCAGCAGCACATTAAGGTGCTGCCCGGCATGCACCGGGAAACCGACGGCGATGACGCACTCGCAGCCTTCAACCCGGGCGCGCACGCGCTGGTCGTCAATCCGTTCGATAACGGTCGCGTCGAATATATTGATTTCACCGATAAAACTGGCCACGAACAGGTTACGCGGCTCTTCGTAGATTTCACGCGGCGTGCCGTCCTGTTCGATGCGCCCGTCGCGCATCACCACGATGCGGTCGGACATCGTCAGGGCTTCTTCCTGATCGTGGGTGACGAAAATAAAGGTGATGCCCAGGGTACGTTGCAGCGCCTTCAGCTCGTTTTGCATCTGCTTGCGCAGTTTGTAGTCCAGCGCCGAGAGCGACTCGTCCAGCAGCAGAACCTTGGGCTTGTTCACCACGGCTCTGGCGATCGCCACGCGCTGCTGCTGTCCGCCGGACAACTGGTGCGGCCGGCGCGGCGCCAGCTCGTCCAACTGCACCATTTTCAGCGCTTCCAGCACGCGCGGGGCAATTTGCGCCTCGGGGGTTTTTTGCATCCGTAATCCGAAGGCGACATTGTCAAAAACGCTGAGGTGGGGGAATAGCGCGTAGCTCTGGAATACGGTGTTGATATACCTATGCTCGGCAGGCTGGTGGGTAATATCCTCGTTATCCAGGATGACATTGCCGCCGTCCACGTTTTCCAGACCGGCGATCAGGCGCAGCACCGTGGTTTTCCCGCAGCCGGAAGGGCCGAGTATGGTAAGAAACTCACCATTATTAATGGTGAGATTAAAGTGGGAAATGATCTCTTTGCCATCAAAACTTTTATGGACGTCGAGCAGTTCAACGACCGGAGTAGCAGGACGATTATCTTTCATTTAGGGTTATTGCTCTATTTCCTGGTATGACGCATCTACGCGGGTATTCGGCGCGATCTATGTCAAGGGTTATCACCTTTCAGCCTACGAGCTCAGTTAAGGGTCGGCATTCTACGGGAAAGCGCGCCGAACGCCAACTTGTGCCGCGATACTTAGCGATAACCAGCACAAATCCCGTGCCGAGCGGATAATACGCCGGATCATTATGTTGTATGCTTGTTGTTTTATTGAGTGAACTTTGTAAGTTACAGTCGGTGCGCCGCCGGGTTTATGCCGTTATTTGAGCGCCGCGGCGGATAAACATCAAGGTTTTCCCTGCGCGTGCTAACACGGTAAAAACTGACCTGACGCAATATTTGCCTTAGGTGCCGTCCCCATAATGAAACGCAGGGTTCAAGAGGCAATAGCGATGGATAAATTACTCGATCGATTTTTAAATTACGTTTCTTTTGATACGCAATCAAAAGCGAGTGTCCGGCAGGTGCCAAGTACCGAAGGTCAGTTGAAGCTTGCCCGCGCATTACAACAGGAACTGCTCGAACTGGGGTTTGAGCAGGTCACGCTAAGCCAGCATGGCTGCGTTATGGCCACGCTGCCCGCCAACGTTGCCTGGTCGGTGCCGACCATCGGTTTTATTTCCCATATGGATACTTCTCCCGACTATTCCGGGAAGCACGTTAATCCGCAGATTGTGGAAAACTATCGCGGCGGCGATATCGCGCTGGGCATCGGCGACGAAGTGCTTTCGCCGGTGATGTTTCCGGTACTGCATCGGCTGCTGGGACATACGCTGATCACCACCGACGGCAAAACGCTGCTCGGCGCGGATGACAAGGCCGGCATCGCGGAAATTATCACCGCGCTGGTGCGGTTGCGAAAACGCCAGGTGCCGCACGGGGAGATACGCATCGCCTTTACGCCGGATGAAGAGGTCGGCAAAGGCGCGCAATTCTTTGACGTGCCGGCGTTCAATGCGCAATGGGCGTATACCGTCGACGGCGGCGGCGTGGGGGAGCTTGAGTATGAAAACTTTAACGCCGCCTCGGTGACGGTGAAAATCGTCGGCAATAACGTCCACCCCGGCAGCGCCAAAGGGGTGATGGTCAACGCGCTTAATCTGGCCGCACGCTATCATCAGGAGGTGCCCGCCGATGAGACGCCGGAAAACACCGACGGCTATCAGGGCTTTTATCATCTGCACAGCATCAAAGGCGTGGTCGAGCGGGCGGAAATGCACTATATCGTGCGCGACTTTGATCGCAACGGGTTTGAACAGCGCAAGAAAAAAATGCTGGATATTGCGGAAAAAGTGGGAAAAGGACTGCATCCCGACTGCTATATCGAGGTGACGATAACCGACAGCTACTACAATATGCGCGAGCAGGTTGAGCAGCATCCGCATATTATCGCGCTGGCGCAGCAGGCCATGCGCGATTGCGATATCGAACCGGTGCTTAAGCCCATCCGCGGCGGCACCGACGGCGCCCATCTGTCGTTCCTGGGGCTGCCTTGTCCCAATCTGTTTACCGGCGGCTACAATTATCACGGCAAACATGAGTTCGTCACGCTGGAAGGCATGGAGCAGTCGGTGGCGGTGATTATGCGTATCGCCGAACTCACCGCATTACGCGCCAAAGGCTAAAAATAAAAACCGCCGGAAAAGCCGCCCTCCCCGATGAACGGGAGGGCTGGTTCACCGCGGCCTAGTCGGCGAAATACCAATAGCCGCTGTTAATCAATATGGTCAGCAGCGCCAGAAACGCCGGATCGTCCAGCGCTTCCGACAGCATGGCGGCATCAACCACGTGATGCTCGGCCAGCGCCGACAGCGCCGGCTTATGCGGGCTGTCGATTAGCTCACCGTTGACAAAGCAGTTTTCGCCGATGAGCAGCACGCGTAATCCGCCCAGACGGTGCAGTTGCTCCCCCTGTTGCAGAAAATCATAGACTTCGCCGGCCTGATAGGGCGGTTCCGGCGGCGCCAGGTCGAGCTCATGGCGCGATTGGGTAATAAATTCGCCAAACCAGTTCTGGAAATGCTCCGGCCGCTGCGCCAGTTCCAGCATCATATGCTGTAAATGGTCCAGCTCCTGCGGCAGAACGGCGGCCGGATGTTGGCGCGCGGGAATATCCGGATCGCTATAGCGATGGCTGCCGAGTTCGCGGGATAACACATAATCGGCGAAGCTGCTCAACAACTCGCGGGCGTTCGGCGCGCGGAAGCCCACCGAGTAGTTGAGCGAGTTTTCCAGGGAATAGCCGTCGTGCGGGAATCCGGGCGGAATATACAGAACATCGCCCGGCTCCATCTCTTCATCGATGATGGCGTCGAACGGTTCGACCTGAAGCAGGTCCGGGTGAGGGCAGTGCTGTTTCATCGGCACCTTTTCCCCCACGCGCCAGCGGCGGCGGCCGGTTCCCTGAATAATGAAAACGTCGTACTGATCCAGGTGCGGACCGACGCCGCCGCCGGGAACGGAAAACGAGATCATCAGGTCGTCCAGCCGCCAGTCCGGCAGTTGGCGGAACGGACGCATCAGCGCCAGAGAGGGTTCATGCCAGTGGTCGACGGCCTGGACCAGCAGCGACCAGTTGTTCTCGCCCAGGTGATCGAAGCTGTCGAACGGCCCGTGGCTGACCTGCCAGCGGCCGTCATTGTGGCTGACCAGACGGCTGTCGACCTCATTTTCCAATGCCAGACCGGCCAACTCATCCGGTGAGATGGGATCGATAAAGTGATTAAAGCCGCGTTTGATGATAACCGGCTGCTTTTGCCAGTAGCGGGCCAGGAAATCCGGCCAGTCGAGATTGAGTTGATAGTCCATACCATGTTTTCCTGAAAGCGGGGGCTGCAGCAATTATAGCGGAAGCGCCGTTGGCTGTACCGACTTTCATGCCTCATGCGGACCGGGGTTCTGGCGGGAGAATATCGCCTCTACCCGGGCGCCGCCCAACTTGCTGTCGCTGATGATGATCTCGCCCTGATACTGCTCGATAATTTCCGCCGCCACCGACAGGCCGATCCCCTGGCCGGGACGCAGTCTGTCGGCGCGCTGGCCGCGCTGGAAAATAAGCGCCCGTTTGCCTGCCGGGATGCCGGGGCCGTCGTCATCGATAATCAAATGCAGTTTGTGATCGGAATGCTGGGCGCTGATTTCCACAAATTCCAGACAGTATTTGCAGGCGTTATCCAGCACGTTGCCCAATACTTCCATAAAGTCGTTCTTTTCGCCGATAAAGGTGAGCTCCGGCGAAATGTCGAGCGTCAGCTCCACCCCTTTGCGCTGGTAAACTTTATTCAGCGCCGAGCACAGCCCGTCCAACATGGCGGGTACGGAATGCACTTCGCGCATCAGCATATGGTGTTCGGAGCGCACGCTGGCCCGGTGCAGGTAATAGCCAATTTGCTGCGAGATGCGGCTTATCTGCGCCAGCATAATGGGTTCCGCCTGATCGATATTGGTCTCCTTGCCGGTGCGCAGCGCCCGCAGCGTGGTCTGCAACACCGCCAGCGGCGTTTTCAGGCTGTGGGTGAGGTCGGTCAGGGTGGTTCGGTATTTGTGATAACGCTGGCGCTCGTTGTTCAATAAAATGTTTAGATTTCTCACCAGGCTGAACAGTTCGCGCGGCGGGTTTTCATCCAGCTGTTCGCGGGTGCCGTTTTCCAGTTCGGCAATCTGCCTGACCAGATTTTTGATCGGCCGCAGGCTCCAGTGCGCGGCCAGCCACAGCAGGGGAAGAACCAGAATAAGATTGGCGATAACCACGTAGCTGAACCATTCCCAGACGATATCCTCCTGCTGCAGCTCCTGCGGGATGCGGTCCACCACCACGATGGTCAACGGCGGAAGGTGCTCGGTGTGCGGATAGACATTCACGGCGATGGAGTGCGTCAGCGTATTGGCGTGGATGCCGTTAAGCGCTTTGAGGCTATTCAGCACCAGCGTATTTCCTTTCAGCACGGCGTTGCTGGTATCGGTATCGGTATCCAGTTCATGGTAGGCGGTTTTTTTCAGCCAGTCGGGGTTGATCAGCGCTTCCAGTTCGGGCACGTCTTTTTCCCGCCACAGTATTTTCCCCTGTTGGTCGTAAATTAAAACCAGCGTGGGAAAATTGATATCGATATCCGGCGGCGTGGCGATGGTCAACTGGTTATCCCGCCACTGCGCCAGACTATAAAACAGGTTGCTTTCACCGCGCAGCAGGCGGAAGGAGGTTTTATCGAAGTTGACGCTGTAGCCGATAATCGCCACCACGCCGTAAGAGAGGGACAGCGCCAGAACAATGGCGACCGTGGCTAACAGAAAGCGGACGCGCAGTGAGAAAGGCGATCTTCCGTTACTCATTCGGCGCCTGAACGGTGGCAATGTCGAAACGATAGCCCTGGCCGCGCACGGTGGTAATCACATCCGGTGAACCGGCGCTCTGTATTTTTTTGCGCAGGCGCCCCATCAGTACATCGATGGTATGGCTTTCGCGCAGCTCCGCATCGGGGTATAGCTGCAGCATCAGCGACTCCTTGCTGACCACTTTGCCGCTGTTGCGGATCAGGGTTTCGATGATGGTGTATTCAAATGCCGTCAGCTTTATCGCCGCCCCTGTAATCATCACTTCTCGGCGCGACAGGTCGATTTCAAACGGCGGGATGCTGATAATCTGCGACGCCAGTCCGCTATTGCGGCGCATCAGGGCCTGCAAACGGGCGACGACCTCCTCCATATGGAAAGGTTTGGTGACGTAGTCATCCGCGCCCGCTTCCAGCACCGCCACTTTGTCCTGCCAGCCTTCGCGCGCCGTCAGCACCAGAATGGGTAATTTGACCTGCTGCGAACGCCAGCGGCGGATAACGCTCATCCCGTCTTCATCCGGCAGCCCGAGGTCGACAATCGCGATATCCGGGGCGTGTTCGCGCAGGAAATAATCGGCTTCTTTGGCATCTGCGGCGGCATCGACCTGATGCCCCATTTCATTCATTTGCACGGTAAGGTGATGGCGTAATAAAACGTTATCTTCGACAACCAGAATGCGCATCGCTGTTTCCTCTGTCACACTGGCAAAACGGTCCATAGGCAAACTCTGTTTGCGTATCATAGTCATCCGCAATCGGAATTAATCGTATTATACCCGTCATACTTCAAGTTGCATGCGCGTCGGCTTTTCTGCAGCTCGAATTATTCAGACTATATGCAATATTAATCCAGCAAATTATCCACATAGATAATAAACGGCGGATAAACGGGACCGGCGGAAAAGGGGAAGGGCTGCGGGGTAACCGGCGGGCGGCCCGCCGGTGGTGTCGCGCTTATTTCAGGTCGTCGACCATTTTAATAGCCCGGCCGATGTAATTCGCCGGCGTCAGGGCTTTCAGCCGGGTTTTTTCGGCTTCTGGCAGGTCCAGCCCGTCGATAAATACCTGAATGCCGGCGGCGTCGACGCGTTTGCCGCGCGTCAGCTCTTTCAGTTTTTCATATGGTTTTTCAATGCCGTAGCGGCGCATCACCGTTTGAATCGGTTCCGCCAGCACCTCCCAGTTGTGATCCAGTTCGTCACTCAGGTGGTCGCGGTTGACTTCCAGTTTACTGATGCCCTTAAGCGTCGCCTGATAAGCGATCAGCGCATAGCCAATTCCCACGCCCAGATTACGCAGTACCGTGGAGTCGGTCAGATCGCGCTGCCAGCGGGAGATCGGCAGTTTGCCGGCCAAATGTCCCAATACGGCGTTGGCTAACCCCAGGTTGCCTTCCGAATTCTCAAAATCGATCGGATTGACCTTATGCGGCATGGTGGAAGAGCCGATTTCACCGGCGATGGTTCTCTGCTTGAAATGATTCAGGGCGATGTAACCCCAGATATCGCGGTCGAAGTCGATCAAAATGGTGTTAAAGCGGGCAATGCAGTCAAACAGTTCCGCGATATAGTCGTGGGGTTCGATCTGGGTGGTGTACGGGTTCCAGACAATCCCCAGCGAGTTGACGAAACTCTCGCTGAACCGGTGCCAGTCGACGTCGGGATAGGCCGCGATATGCGCGTTGTAGTTACCCACGGCGCCGTTGATTTTACCCAGAATCTCGACCTGTTGCAGTTGACGGTACTGCCGCTCCATACGGTAGGTGACGTTGGCGAACTCTTTACCGATGGTGGAGGGGGTGGCCGGTTGGCCGTGGGTGCGCGACAGCAGCGGAATATCGCGATATAGCTGGGCCAGATCGGCCAATGCATCAATGATCTTGCGCCAGTGGGGCAGAATGACTTCGCGGCGCGCGGTGTCCAGCATCAGCGCATGAGACAGGTTATTGATGTCTTCCGAGGTGCAGGCGAAGTGGATAAATTCATTGACGGCGTGCAGCGCCGGCACGGAGGCGACTTTTTCCTTCAGGAAATACTCAACGGCCTTAACGTCATGGTTGGTGGTGCGCTCAATGGTTTTAATGCGCTCGGCGTCCTGTTCGTCAAATTCCGCCACAATCCGGTCGAGGAAAGCGTTTGCGTCGGCGTCAAATGCAGGAACTTCCCGGATTTCGGCACAGGCCGCCAATTTTTGCAGCCAACGCACTTCAACCTGTACGCGGAACTTCAGCAAACCGAATTCGCTGAAAATAGCGCGTAACGTGCTGACTTTATCGCCGTAGCGGCCATCTACCGGGGAAACGGCGGTCAGTGAGGATAATTCCATCGCAAGCAACTCCTGGATCGGTTTTAATAAAAATAAATATAACACTGTCGGCCCATCGCTCGTCATCCCCGCGCAGGCGGGACGTCATCCCCGCGTAGGTGAAACGTCATCCCCGCGTAGGCGAAACGTCATCCCCGCGTAGGCGGGGATCTGCCGAGAGCATCTCTTTCTTTCGCCGACCGGCGATTCGCGCGCCTGGCTCCGCAGCTTAATCGCTGCTCAGCAGCGCGCCAATATCTGTTTCGCTTCTTTTATCAGATGACCGCGGGAGAACATCAGCTGCAGGCGTCCGCCGCCCACCTGTTGCCACAGCACCGCGGAACGAATACCGGCTAATAGCGCCGCGCGCACCCTGGCCTGGATCTGGCTGTTTTTCAGTATCTCCGGCGAGCCGGTCACCTGAATCCGCGGCCCCAGGGTACTGATCACATCGACATAAATACCGGCCAGCGCGCCGACGATCGTATCAGAGAGCAGTTCAAAATGCTCCAACTGACGTTCCAACTGGCCGATGCGATTACCCAGTTCGTCAAGCGCCGCGCTTTTGGCGTGCAGCTTGCGCTCAAGGGCGATCAGGCTGAAGGCATAGCGCGACAGCTCGGCGCCCGGACCTTTGCCGCTGGTATTCAATATTCCCAGCAGGGTTTCCAGCCCGGTTTTCAGATTGCTTTCCGCATCGCCGTATACCGCCAGCGTCGACGCCGGATTCACCACCAGAATGCTGTTGAGCGATGTGCGCAGAATGTCGTTATCGCAGTTGCCGCTATGGGCCAGCTGCTGCACCAGATGGGCGGCCTGGCAGATACCCGCCAGCGCCAGGGTAATATCATGATAATTCTTGGCCACGATCACTCCTGTAAACGTTCTTAATGGTATTTTTCTTATGAGTAAACACTAAGGGCGTCAACATTTGAAAAGTTTTCTGTATCTTCGGGTATCGAGTGATAACCACGGGTGATGGGGATGATCTCATGCTTCAACAACAATGACTGGAACAATATGCTGTAGATGATGCCACAAATGGCGGTATAAACCCAGCGAATTGAGCACCATATCCACAATCTATAACACGCCGTATTACCATGATTATTCAATGCCATGAGGATGGAAAATATTGCATCCCGAGGCTATTGTTGCCAAGCGCGATAGTTACAATGCTGACAATGGTTCAGGCGGCGGGCGGGACCAGCGGTAACGTTAATCAAGCGTTTTTTTACTTTTGATTTTTTTGATAACGATAAAAATTATTTTTATCGTTATCAGGGATAACAACACGGAAAAAAACAGCATTATTGTTATTAACGTATTATACGTTCCTATTATGCGTGCGAGAAAAATTGAATCAGTAGTATTGATTATCTGATTCGAAGTGAATTTTTTAAAGATAAAGCCAAATATATATTGAAAATAAAAAAACATAAATGCTAAAAATAAAATAATATTCCTTAACGTGATGATTATTTTTCTCATAAAATATCCCATTGATTTAAAAGGTTAATTTCACTATTCGCCTTGTTTTGTGATTTCAGGTCATACTGTTGCAGATAATATGGAATCCGCTTTAATCAGAGGTGTTTTTATCACGTTTCCTCCGTTCTTTATGCCAGATAAAAATCCCGAGAAAAATGCATGCGAAAATAATGAACCCGAATGTCAACCCCAATGAATGCTCTGGATAAAAATGGTCGGCGAGAATAGCGAATAATATTATCACCACGATCGGGATATGAGTGTACAAAATGTACTCATAAAAATCTGCCAGCCGTTTTTTAAGAAAATTTCTCATCGGACTAACTCGTCAATTATTGAGATTAATCTATCAGAAGTAGATGCATTCCCTCCCAAATAAACACTCTTTGATATATGTGGTTCAATAATAAAATAGAGCATTTCTAGTTGGGCAGCATAAAGAACACTATAGTAAGTAAAATTCATTGTTTTCAACCGTTCTGCTGCCTCAGCAGCATATTGAACTCGTCCATACAAACCTAATCCCATTACAGCAAAGTTAGAATATTTGTTTATTATTCTTTCTACCGAAAACCTAAAACTAAAATTATAACAAATTGCTCTTGATACAGTATATGCAACTGTTTGATTTGTAAGGATTGTTCCTGCATATGTGCTGGAGATTTTCAATAAGATTTTTTGTATTTTCTTTATGTCTTCATCCGTTACATGGCGGAGTAATATATCTATATACATTTTCACCATGTCAAAGATGACGTCTGGATGTTCAAACACCTGTCTGATGGATTTAATCATTCGGTGATCTTCATTTTTTAAATTTTCGCATACGTCCTGATAATTATCAAAAAAACACGACGTATACCATGTTAAACGTTTCATCCCGTTATATAAGGCTTCACCTTGTTCTCCAGTTAGACTCTGAAGGTCTCAGAGCCAACTCTCTGTCAGATTGCATTTTTGCTTTTAAATATGAGCTTTCAATCATAGTACTTTCCTTGTCTTTAATAGAACACTAAGTGCCACTATCTCAAACGTCACGATTGGCTGTTGTTGTAATTATATATGATGTAGTGATGGAACTGCTCAAGATTTATATACCGGAATACTTCACCTGGCGGGGCCGTCGCTCACCCCGGGATAGATCTTGCTAGCCGGAATAGATTAATTGAGTAAGCGGCGGTTTTCCACTGCCGCTTACTGTTAAATGGCGATCAACTTATAAACGGTAAACGTTCTTCAATAATGCCGCCGCCCAGGCAAACCTCGTCCTGATAGAAAACGGCGGACTGTCCTGGGGTTACCGCAGCCACCGGTTTATCAAAACGAACGGTAATGCGATCTGCGCCAAGCGGGGTGACGGTGCAGGGAATATCGGCTTGCCGATAGCGGGTTTTCACCACGCAGCGTAATTCCGTGGTTAACGCTTGACGGTCAACCCAGTGCAGCTGCTGGGCGATTAATCCGCCAGACATCAGGCGCGGGTGCTCATGTCCCTGGGCGACGTAGAGGATATTATTTTCCACGTCCTTATCCACCACATACCAGGGGTCTTCGCCGCCGTCCTTGACGCCGCCGATACCCAGCCCTTTACGCTGTCCCAGGGTGTGATACATCAGCCCCTGATGCTGTCCCATGGGTTTGCCGTCGTCAACGGACAGTATCGGGCCCGGTTGCGCCGGCAGATAGCGGGCCAGGAAATCGCTGAACTTGCGTTCGCCGATAAAGCAGATGCCGGTGGAGTCTTTCTTTTTGGCCGTGGCTAAATCCAATTGCGCGGCGATTTCGCGCACCCGCGGTTTTTCCAGGTCGCCCACCGGGAACAGGCTCTGCGCAATCTGTTCATGGCTGAGCGTATAGAGGAAATAGCTCTGATCTTTATTGCCGTCCAGCCCGCGCAGTAAACGGCTTTTGCCGTCGACGTCGCGACGACGCACATAGTGACCGGTGGCGATATAATCGGCGCCCAGATCTTCGGCGGCGAACTCAAGGAAGGCTTTGAATTTTATCTCTTTATTGCACAGGATATCAGGGTTCGGCGTGCGGCCCGCCTGGTATTCCGCCAGGAACAGTTCGAAGACGTTATCCCAGTATTCGGCGGCGAAATTAACCGTATGCAGCTCAATGCCGAGTTTGTCGCAGACGGCCTGAGCGTCGGCAAGGTCGGTTGCCGCGGAGCAATACTCGGTGTCGTCGTCCTCTTCCCAGTTTTTCATAAACAGGCCTTCAACATGATAGCCCTGTTGCTGCAACAGGTAAGCGGAAACCGATGAATCAACACCGCCGGACATACCGACAATCACTTTTTTCTGGCTGTTATCTGACATGGGAGTCTCACGAACTGAATTTGAAGCGAAAAACGAGCGGCGCATTTTATCATGTTGCGCCGGGGCCTGCACCGCTATTCCCGCGGCGCTATACGCTAAAAAGGCCAGTTAAAGGCGCCCAGCAGGGTTAATGGATAGCGTTGCGGGCGTTGATAGCAGCGAATACTCTCCGCCACCAGCGGCGAGCGCAGCTGATTGGAATGCAGGATCTCTTCCGCCGTCAGCCAGCGGCAGCATTCAATATCGCTGTCATGCGGCTGCGTCGCCAGCCGCTGCGGCAGGTCGAGAGCAAAGCAAAAGCGCAGAAACGGCGTCCGGTCAGGGGCGATCCACTGGTGCAGCTGCAGAAAACTCTGCGGCGCGGCCTGAATGCCGGTTTCTTCCCATAACTCCCGGGTGGCGGCCTGAATCAGCGTTTCATCGGCCTCTAAATGGCCGGCGGGCTGGTTCCATAACAATTTATCGTTAATTAACTCTTCGACCACCAGAAAATGGTTCTCCGCCTGAACAACGCAGGCTACGGTAACGTGTGGCTTAAACATCAGCGATCTCCTTCCATTCTCCGGGTAACAGGTTTTCCACGTTCTGATTCGCCATGCCATAGCGGATCAGGCGCAACGTGGGGTAACCGATATGTGCCGTCATACGCCGAACCTGACGGTTGCGCCCCTCATACAGGGTGATTTTCAGCCAGCAGACGGGAATGTTTTTTCGTTCCCGAATCGGGGGGTGGCGTGGCCACAGCCAGTCGGGTTCGGGAACGATGGCAACGCCCGCCGGCAGGGTTTTACCGTCTTTAAGCTCCAGGCCGCGGCGAAACCGGGCCAGCGCCGCTTCATCAGGAACGCCTTCAACCTGAACGTAATAGGTTTTTGCCGTCTTTTGCGACGGCTGGGTAAGCCTGGCCTGAAGCCTGCCGTCATTGGTGAGGATCATCAGCCCTTCGCTGTCACGGTCCAGACGCCCGGCGGCGTAGACATCGCCGAGCGGAATATAGTCTTTCAGGGTGGCGCGTCCGGCCTCGTCGGTGAACTGGGGCAGTACGTCAAAGGGTTTATTGAACAACAGCACGCGCCGCGGCCCCACGGCGCCGCGTTTTTTCGTCGCCTGTGAGCTGAATCGTTTAACTTGGTGATTTTTAACAGAGAATTTATTCATCATCTTTATAGCCGCGAATAACAAAAGCATTATACTCGAAATGGTTTACGATTGGCGCGGGCTAAATATTCAAGTAGTATCGACACACGTCTTACAAGTCATTAACAAATATAGCGCTCGAAGGAGAGGTTAATGGAAAGCAAAGTAGTGGTACCGCAAGAGGGTCAAAAGATTACCGTTGATGCTCAAGGCAAGCTGAACGTCCCCCAGAATCCGATTATTCCCTTTATTGAAGGGGACGGCATTGGCGTCGACGTAACGCCGGCGATGATCAAGGTTGTTGATGCCGCAGTAGAAAAAGCCTATCAGGGCAAGCGCGCTATCTCCTGGATGGAAATCTACACCGGCGAAAAATCAACGCAGATTTACGGCAAAGACGTGTGGCTGCCGGAAGAAACGCTGGACCTGATCCGCGAATATCGCGTGGCGATTAAAGGCCCGCTGACCACGCCGGTGGGCGGCGGGATTCGTTCGCTGAACGTGGCCCTGCGCCAACAGCTGGATCTGTATGTCTGTCTGCGCCCGGTGCGCTACTACGAAGGCACGCCAAGCCCGGTCAAGCACCCGGAGCTGACCGATATGGTGATCTTCCGTGAAAACGCGGAAGATATTTATGCGGGCATCGAGTGGAAAGCGGGCTCAGCGGAAGCCGATAAGGTCATCAAGTTTCTGCGCGAAGAGCTGGGCGTAAATAAAATCCGTTTCCCGGAACAGTGCGGCATTGGCATCAAGCCGTGTTCCGAGCAGGGCACCAAACGGCTGGTGCGTGCGGCGATTGAATATGCCATTACCAACGATCGCGATTCCGTCACGCTGGTACACAAAGGCAACATCATGAAATTCACCGAAGGCGCCTTTAAAGACTGGGGTTACCAGTTGGCGCGTGAAGAATTCGGCGGTGAACTGATTGACGGCGGCCCGTGGGTTAAAATCAAAAACCCCAATACCGGCAAAGATATCGTAGTAAAAGACGTGATTGCCGATGCGTTTTTGCAGCAGATCCTGCTGCGTCCCGCGGAGTATGACGTTATCGCCTGTATGAACCTGAACGGCGACTACATTTCCGATGCGCTGGCCGCGCAGGTTGGCGGTATCGGTATTGCGCCGGGCGCCAATATCGGCGACGAATGCGCGCTGTTCGAAGCGACTCACGGCACGGCGCCGAAATATGCCGGTCAGGATAAAGTAAACCCGGGCTCCGTTATTCTGTCCGCTGAAATGATGCTGCGTCACCTGCAATGGTTCGAAGCGGCGGATTTAATTGTTAAAGGCGTTGAGGGCGCGATCCGCAACAAGACCGTGACCTACGATTTCGAACGTCTGATGGAAGGCGCTAAACTGCGGAAATGTAGCGAGTTCGCGCAGGACATTATCGATAATATGTAAGTGGCTTCGTCACTTGCATGTTTTACGGGAGCCGGGTGCTCCCGTTTGCGTATTTGTCTACCGTTACGAGATGGCCGAGTTAATTGAGGTAAAAATGATTGTAAGAACCTGGCATGGGTGTGTGCCCGTAGGTAAAGCGGAAGCCTTTTCTAATCATTTGCAAATTACCGGCGTTGAGCACGCGCGGAGCATCGCCGGCAATCTGGCGGCGTTTGTGCGCCAGGAAACGCAGGGAGACTACGAACATTTTTTTCTGGCTACCTATTGGCAAGATATTGCGGCCGTTCGGCAATTTGCCGGTGACGACTATCATGTGGCCGTCACCTATCCCGATGATGAAAAATTTGAATTAATCTCCGATCCCTATGTTTTTCAGCATAAGGTTAATTCCATTCAATCTTTTGAATAATAAAGCGCTAATGTTGTATCGGGTCGCCTTGCGTGGCCCTGTCTATCTGAAATGTCCATTAGCGGGCCAACTGGATACCCCCGTAAGAACCGGATTATTATTTACCCGATAGAAACAAAGAACCGCCGCAAAGATCATCGCGAGGCGTTATGTGATGATCTGCCCGGCCGCGTAACGTTTTTCCCTGCAACTCGAATTATTTAGGGTATAGAGTATGTGGGGAATATTTATGAAGTAAGGTTATTAATAATATTAATGTCGGCTATTAAAAATAATAGATTGACACCGGCAGTGTCAGAAAGAGATAAAATAAAAAGTAAATGGCGAATATTTTTATTATTGAAAAATAATATTGATGAATAATAACGGGGTTAAGGAGCCGGGAATGTTGCAAGCGAATGGCGAGCGTCTGTGGAACAGCCTGATGGAGATGGCGAAAATCGGCGCGACGGCCGCGGGGGGAAATACGCGTCTGGCATTGAGCGTGGAAGATAAACAGGGACGGGAGTTATTTATTCGATGGTGCCGGGATGCCGGAATGAGTATTTATTTTGACGCCATTGGCAATCTTTTTTCCCGGCGCGCAGGGAAAAATCCGCAGGCGAATCCGATAGTGATGGGCAGTCATCTTGATACGCAACCGAAGGGCGGCCGGTTTGACGGGATTTACGGCGTATTGGCGGGGCTGGAGGTGATCCGAACCCTGAACGACAACCAGATTGCCACCGAACAGCCGCTGGAGATTGCCGTCTGGACCAACGAAGAAGGAGCGCGATTCACGCCGGCGATGCTGGGATCGGCGGTGTTTACCGGGGCGCTGGCGCTGGAAAACGCGTTGGAAATCACCGATCGCGACGGCGTCAGCATTCGCCAGTCGCTCGCCGATATCGGCCATGCCGGGAATACGCCGCTGGCCCGCACGTTCGATGCCTACTACGAGGCGCATATTGAACAGGGCCCGGTGCTGGAAGAGGAGGGCATTCCCATCGGCGTGGTGACCGGGGGGCAGGGGATCTGCTGGCTGGATATCGATGTGGTCGGCGTTTCCGCGCATGCGGGCACGACGCCGATGAAATCGCGCTTTGACCCGCTGTTCGGCGTGGGGGAAATGCTGACGTCGCTGGAGCCGTCGCTGCGCAAAAACTTTCCTGGCGGGCTGTTCACCATCGGCCAGGTGGAGATCCCAGGATCGTCGCGTAATACCATTCCCAGCCGGGTGAAATTTACCCTGGATTTGCGCAATCCCGACGATCGGGTCCTGGCGGCGATGGAAACCAGCGTGCGCCGGCGGTTAACCGATATTGCCGCGGCACGGGGATTGACGCTCCATATTGAACGGCACTGGCTAAGCCCCGCCACGCATTTCGATCGCGACTGTATTGCTACCGTGCGTAGCGCGGTACAGGCGTTGGGCTATCCCTGGCGGGAGATTATCAGCGGCGCCGGGCATGATGCGATCAATATCTCGAAACATTGCCCGACCACCATGATTTTCATTCCCTGCGTCGGCGGCATCAGCCATAACGAGAGTGAAGCCGCATTACCGGATGATGTGACCAAAGGGTGTGACGTCCTGCTTAATGCCGTGCTGCTGCGCGCGATGTAATCATTTTGTCCCGCAACCCGTATATCCGCAGTAAGTAAAAAAAGAAATACGCGCCCGTGTTTACTCTCCGGAGTAAACATCTTTTTCGCTATTCTAATTAGCCTGGCTAATATCCAAAATGGGTTGTTCGATTGTGGTGCAATAAAATATTCAATCAACCTATCGCAAAGATATTTAATGGTGCAATCGTTGCACATTATTGGGGTGATTGTTGAATTAATGCATTGCGATAGGGAAAGTAACCTTGTTTTTTATATAAATGGGAATTATACGCGCTATTAAATCGTTAAAATTGACTAATTTTCCTCGCGGGAAGACTCTGTCAATGAATTAAAAATAAATTGATACCGGAGGTGATATGAAAAGTAATCACAAAGTAGCCGCGCTAATTGTATCCGCATTATTATTTTCGTGGCATGCCAATGCCATTGAATTAAAACTGGGACATGTTTTACCAACCAGCCATAACTGGAATATCGCCGCTTCCGGTTTTGCCGACGATGTGCAAAAGCAAACCGACGGTCGGGTAAGCATAAAACTTTTTCCTAACGGGCAATTAGGCAATGAGAAAAACCTGGTCGAAGGTTTACAAATAGGCAGTCTGCAAGCCGGAATAATCGGCTGTGGTTCGCTTCAGCCTATTGATGCCAAATTCGGCATTGTCGAACTGCCTTATTCCTGGCCGAATCGTCAGGCGGCCTATGCGGCCTATGATGGCGAATTAGGCAATAAACTGGAAACGCTGGCTGAAAAATACCATTTAAAAATCCTGTCCTGGTGGGAAAACGGTTATCGCCACGTCACCAATAACCGTGCTCCGATCGCGGGTCCTGACGACTTGGCGGGCCTGAAGATTCGCGTCACGCCGGATAAAATGCGTCTGGACAGTTTTACCGCGCTGGGCGCCAGCCCCGCCCCGCTGGCGTTTGGCGAGCTTTACTCAGCGTTGCAACAGCGGGTGTTCGATGCGCAGGAAAACCCGCTCTCCATTATCGATTCCTCATCACTGTTTGAAGTGCAGAAATACCTTTCCCTGACCGGCCATGTGTGGGCGCCCGCTTGTCTGGTGATGTCTGAATCCAGTTGGAAACGGATTTCTCCGCAGGATCAGGCCAGGTTGCAGGCGCTGGCCGATAAGTGGCGCGATGAGCAGCGGCGGCTGACCCGGCAGGACGACAAGGATCTGATCGACAAACTGCAAGAGAAAGGCATGCAGATCAATGAAGTCGATCCCAAACCTTTCGCCGCGCGCGTACAGAGCGTCTGGCAAACCTATCAGCAGGTGTTCGGGCCGGAATTGATCGATGAAGTCAAACGTTATAGCGCGCAGTGATGCGGGAGGGGTGATGATCAACCGTATCTCAAGCTTGTTTATCGTTATCGCGGCCATCGGCATCGCGTCGCTGGCAATATTGATGGGCTGGGCGATCTGCATGCGTTGGTTCTGGGGCAGCACGCCGCAATGGGCGGAGGAACTGCCGGAAATCGTACTGGTATGGGCCACCATGCTGGGGATGGCCTATTGCAGCCAGCGCCGCAGTCATCTCAATGCGGGGCTGTTGGGGCTGTGGCTGCGTAACCGCAATCGGCAGCACGCCGTTCACCAGCTTATGCAGGTGGTGCTGGTGGTATTTATGCTGCTCCTGGCGAAAGCCGGCTGGGATTTAACCGTGCTGACGATGGAGCAAAAAACCACCGCGCTGCAATGGCCGGTCGGGGTGGTGTATGGCAGCGTACCGCTGAGTTGCCTTGCGGTCGTGCTGATTAATCTCGGCCAGCTTTTCAGAACAAGGGGGCGTCATGAGTGATGGCGCCTGGGTATTGATTGGCATGTTCGCCCTGATGTTGCTGCTGGATATGCCGGTCGCCTTCGGATTGCTGGTCGCTGCGATGAGCTACCTGCTGATTTTCGACGGCGCGCCGTTGATGGTGGCGGCCCAGCAGTATGTGGCGGGTATGCAGAGCTTCACGCTGCTGGCCATCCCGATGTTTATTCTGGCGGCGCAGCTAATGAACCATGCCGGTTTGACGACCCGTATCGTTAAATTGTGCATGGCCAGCGTCGGCGATATTCGCGGCGGTCTGGCGGTGGTCGCCGTATTGGCCTGCATGCTGTTCGGTTCTCTGTCCGGTTCGGGCGTCGCCGACGTGGTGGCGGTTGGCGGCATGTTGCTGCCCGCGATGCGCAAAGAAGGCTACGCGCCGGGCTTCAGCAGCGCGCTTATCGGCACGTCAAGCTCCATTGCCACGGTGTTGCCGCCCAGTATCGTGATGATCGTCTACGGCACCACTTCCAATACCTCCATCGGCAAACTGTTTATGGGCGGGGTGATCCCCGGTCTGATGCTGGCCGCCGCGCTGGTCGTCGCCGCGCTCTATCTGTCGCGCAAACATAACTGGGCCGGCGGCCGCCGCTACTCCGGCAGGGAAAAAATCCGCGCCTGGCTCGATGCGCTGCCGGCCTTGATGGTGCCGGTACTGATCATCGGCGGTATCCGCATGGGGGTATTCACCGCCACCGAGGCGGCGATCTCCGCCATTGCCTATGCCCTGGTTCTGGGGGTTTTCTTTTACCGCTGTATTTCATGGCGGGAGATCTGGCTTTCGCTGCGGGAAACGGCGGAAATCAGCGCCGCGATTTTAACCATCATCGCCGCGGCGGGGCTGTTTGGCTGGGGACTGAGCTATGAACAGGTTCCCCAGGCGATAGCCTCGCTTATCGGCAATATCACCGATAGCAAATATACCGTGTTGCTGATGCTGATGAGCTTGCTGCTGGTTTTGGGAACCTTTATGGAAACCATCGCCATCATCATTATCATCACGCCGATCGTCATGCCTCTGCTACAGCAGTACGGCATCGATCCGGTTCACTTCGGCATCCTGCTCACCGTCAATATGGCGATTGGCGCGAATACCCCGCCGCTGGGCATCGATCTGATGGCCGCCTGCCGCGTATCCGGCATCACGGTCACCGAAACCTTTAAGCCCCTGCTGGTGATGCTCTTTGCCATGCTGGCGGTATTGCTGCTGCTGGTGTTTATTCCCGAGCTGGTGCTGTATCTCCCTTCGCGGATGGACTAACCGATGAACAAACAAGCGGGAAGCAAAGCGGTAAGCTGGCTATTCGTCGCCGGACAGGATAGGCCGAAGCTGGCGCAGGCCATTGATGCTCGGCCGGGCGTGCTGGTGGTGGATTTGGAAGAGTTTACCCCACCGGGCGAAAAAGACGCGGCCTGCCGACTGTTTGCCGAGACGGCGGAGATGTGCCGCCGCCGCGCCATCGGCTGCGCCATCCGGCTGGATCGCCTGGCGCGGGGCGGAGAGGCGCAACTGGCGGCGATTGCCGCCGCCGCGCCGGATGCGGTCTTCCTGCCGCAGATCGAGGACGCGCGGCAGCTGATTGAACTGGATGAACTGATGACGCGCCACGGCTTAACCGACGGCGCCATCGTGCCGACCATCGAAAGCCGGCAGGGATTAAGCCGACTGGAGTCGATTCTGACGGCGACGAGCCGGGTCAGGGCCGCGCTGTTGGGCAGCGGCGATTTATCGCTGGATATGGGCATTGCCGACGATCCGCGCCGTATGGCGCATTTATTGCCGCTGCGCCGTCAGTTTATCGAGCGCTGCCGGCGCCACGGCGCGGAGGCGATCGACGGCCCCTGGCCGAAAAATATCGGCGAAGACGGCTTTGCCGATGATTGTGAACAGTCCCTGCGCGCCGGCTATCGCTCACGCTGCGCCATCGCGCCTGAGCAAACACGGTATTGGCAGTCGCAGAATATCCGCACGGACCATACGGACCATAACAAAGATTATTTAACACCCTGGAGCAAATAATGCCGAACCCCTCTCAAGTTTCCCGTAATGGCGGTCAGATCCTGTTGGAACAACTGCGTGAGCAGGGCGCCAGACGCATATTTCTGGTGCCGGGCGAGAGTTTTCTTCCCTGTATTGACGCGTTTAATGAACATACCGGCAGCATCCAGTCGGTGGTTTGCCGCCAGGAGGGCGGCGCGGCCTATATGGCGGAAGCCTATGGAAAAATGACCGGCGAGCCGGGTATATGCATGGTGACGCGCGGGCCGGGCGCCACCAACGCCTCGATCGGCGTGCATACCGCCTATCAGGATTCAACGCCGATGATCCTGTTCGTGGGGCAGGTGGGCAACGATTTTATCGAACGCGAAGCGTTTCAGGAGGTCGACTACCGCCGCATGTTCGGCCAGATGGCGAAATGGGTGGCGCAGATAGATCGTACCGAGCGCATTCCTGAATATGTGGCGCGCGCCTGGGCGGTTGCCACCAGCGGCCGCCCGGGACCGGTGGTGCTGGCGCTGCCGGAGGATGTGCTGTGGGGGGAATCGGACGCCGCCATCGTGGCGGCCCGCCCGCGGCTGGAGAGCTATCCCGGAGACGAGCAGATGGCGGAGCTGGAAGCGCGGTTGAAGCAGGCGCGGCGTCCTTTCCTGCTGGTGGGCGGCAGCGGCTGGAGCGCACAGGCGCAGCAGCAGTTGCAACGGTTCGCCCGCCGTTTTGATCTACCGGTCGGCGTGGCCTGGCGGCGTCTGGAGTGCTACGACCAGCGCGACGAGCAGTTTGTCGGCCATGTGGGTTACGCCATGCACGACGCCCTGCGCCGGCAGCTGCGCGACAGCGATCTGATCGTTGCCGTCGGTACGCGTATCGGCGAAGCCACCAGCGAAGGCTATAGCTGGATCGCCTCGCCGACGCCGCGGCAGACGCTGGTTCATATTTATCCCGATCCTGAAGAACTGGGGCACGTTTACCGGCCGGCGCTGGCCATCAATGCCAGCGTCAACGCCTTTGCCGCCGCGTTGCAAGGGCTGTCGCCGGCGGCCGAGCCGGTCTGGAAGCAACTGCGCGCTCAGGCCCGCGACGCCTATCTGGCGACCCTCAATCCGCTGCCGTCGCCGGGGGCGCTGAGCCTTGACCGGGTGGCGAATATCGTCGGCTCGGTGCTGGACGGCCAGGGCTGCATCACCGTCGGCGCCGGCAACTATGCGCTGTACCCGCACCGTTACGTTCCCTTCGCCGGGCTGGGCAGTTCGCTGGCGCCGACGGTGGGCGCGATGGGCTACGGGCTGCCGGCGGCCATCTCCTACAAGCTGGAGCACCCGGATAGTCCGGCGGTCTGTTTTGCCGGCGACGGCTGTTTTCAGATGAACATGCAGGAGCTGGGCGTGGCGCTGCAATATCAGCTTGGCGTGGTGGTGCTGGTGTTTAACAACGGTATGTGGGGCACCATCCGCGCCCATCAGGAACATCACTTCCCCGGCCGTGAAGTGGCGCTGCGCTTTACTAATCCGGCGTTCGCCCGTCTGGCGGAAGCCTATGACGGGCTGGGCATAGTGGTTGAGGATACAGGCGCGTTCGAGGCGGCGTTCCGTGAGGCGCTGCGCTTTGCCGCGCAGAAACGGCGTCCGGCGATCGTCGAACTGCGTTATGACGGCAACGGCATCGCGCCCGGCGTGCTGCTCAGTGAGATACAACAACAGGCTATGGTGAAACAGGGGGAAGAGGCATGAGCGACTATTCTCTGGCGTACTGGCGGCAGGCCGCGGCGGAACTGACTTACGAAGGGCGCGCCTGGATCGGCGCGGGCTACACCGACGCGGAAAACGGCGCGGTGCTGCCCAGCATCAATCCGGCGACCGGCGACAAGCTGACGGACATCGCCGATTGCGGCGAGGCCGATGTGGATCGCGCGGTGCGCCATGCGCGTCAGGCGTTCGACGGCGGCGTCTGGTCGCGCAGTTCGCCCGCCCAGCGGCGTAAAACGCTGGAGCGGCTGGCGCAGCTGATGGAGGAGAACAGCGAAACGCTGGCGCTGCTGGAGACGCTGGATATGGGTAAGCCCATCGGCGACAGCATGGCGTTTGATATCCCCGAATCCATTCGCTGCCTGCGTTTTTATGCCGGCGCCATTGAAACCGCCACCGATGACGTGCTGCCGACGCCGGAAGATGTGCTGGCCACGGTGGTGCGCGAGCCGGTGGGCGTGGTGGCGGCGGTGGTGCCGTGGAATTTTCCGCTGATGATCGCCTGCTGGAAACTGGCGCCCGCGCTGGCGGCGGGAAACAGCGTGATTGTGAAACCGGCGGAACAGTCCAGCCTCAGCGTGTTGAAGCTGGCCGAACTGGCGCAGCGGGCCGGACTTCCCGACGGCGTCTTGCAGGTGGTGACGGGACGCGGTGCGGTGGCGGGGCGGGCGCTCGGCCTGCATATGGCGGTGGACTGTCTGGCCTTTACCGGCTCCACCGCCACCGGCAAGCATTTTATGCGTTACGCGGCGGACTCCAATCTGAAGCGTGTCTGGCTGGAGTGCGGCGGCAAATCGCCGCATCTGGTATTCGCCAACTGCCGGCGGCTGGAACAGGCGGCGGCGGTCGCGGCGGCGGCGATCTTCATCAATCAGGGCGAGGTGTGCATCGCCGGTTCACGGCTGTATGTGGAAGACGCCATTTACGACCGTTTTATGGAACAGCTATTGCTTGAAGCGGGGAACTATCTGCCGGGCGATCCGCTGGACCCGCAAACAAGGGTGGGGGCGATGGTGGATGGCGCGCAGTATCAGCGGGTGGTTGACGGCATCAACGAGGCGCTGGCCGCGGGAGCGCACCGCCTTACGCCGCAGCCGGCGCAGGCCGGCGGGTTGTTCCTCAATCCCACCATTTTGGCCTGCGACAACGGCAATATCGCCATGCGCCGCGAAATTTTCGGCCCGGTGCTGGGCGTATGCCGCTTCAGCGGTGAAGAAGAAGCGCTGGCGTTGGCCAACGATACGGATTACGGCCTGGGAGCCGGTCTGTGGACCGACGATCTTAGTCAGGCGCACCGCGTTGCCCGCCGCCTTAACAGCGGCATGGTATGGGTTAACTGTTATGCCGACGGCGCCATCACCATGCCGTTCGGCGGGCGCAAGCAGTCAGGCTTCGGGCGCGATAAGTCCGTGCACGCGCTGGATAAATATACCGACCCGAAATCAACCTGGATCCAGCTTGCCCGCTGAACCGGCGCCGACAGAGGAGAAAGCGCATGTCTTTACCGCATGATGTGACGGCGTCACTGATTGAACGGTTATTACAGGTGGAAACGGCCACGCTGGGCCACCTGCTGGATCAGGGATTTATGCCTCCCCGGCTACAGTGCGTACTGCCGGTCAGCGTACGCTGCTGCGGCCCGGCGCTGACCGTGTCGCTGCCGGAGGACGATGGCTACAGCCTGCCGCTGGCGCTGGCGGCCGCGCATGTGGGGGACATATTGGTGATTGAGCGCGTCAACGACGATCGCCACGCCTGCTGGGGGGCGGTGATGACGGCGGCGGCGCGGCAGGCGGGAATTGCCGCGGTGATCCTGGACGGTTACATCACCGACCTGTCCGCCATTTGCGCCGACGGCTTTCCCGTCTGGTGCAAGGGGCGTTCGCCGCTGACCACCAAACGGGGTAAAACCGGCGGTACGGTCAACCGGCCGGTGACCTGCGGCGGCGTCCGCGTCTGTCCCGGCGACCTGGTGCTGGCGGATGAAAATGGGGTTATCGCACTGCCGGCGGCGCAGATGGCGCGCTACGCGGAGGAGGCGATCCGCATTCAGCGGCAGGAGCCGCTGATTATCGAGAAATTGCGGCAGGGCGTTAGCCTGGCCGAGATTTACCGCCATCAACACTGATGTTTTTACATTTACCAACACCTTATGGGGATCGCGAATATGACGCTGAAAAAAACGCTGCTGGCTTCACTGCTTGGCACCACGCTGGCCTTTTCCGCACTGCACGGCGCGCCGGCGCTGGCCGGGAAAGCGGACGATACGCTGAACGTGGCCTTTTCCGACGAGCCAGAGCCGCTGGATTCCTACAAAATCGCCGGACGGCAAGGGCTGATCATTGCCCGCCACATCTATGACGGCCTGTTGTACAAGGATCTGAGCAGCGGCGAAATCAAACCGGCGCTGGCGGAGTCCTGGAAATTCACCGACGACAAAACCCTCGAATTTGTGCTGCGCAAAGGAGTGAAATTCCATAACGGCGCGGATTTCAGCGCCGATGACGTGATCGCCACGCTAAATACCGTGATCAAGCCAGAGTACGGCACCCGTTTCCAAATCTCCGTGGACTGGATCGCCGGCGTGGAGAAAGTGGATGACTATACCGTGCGTATCCATATGGCCAAGCCGTTTGCCGGCGCGCTAGAGATGCTGGCCGACGCGCTGCCCGTCTACCCGCACGCCTATTTTGCCGAGAAAGGGTCGGCGGGTATGGCGGAGCGGCCGGTCGGCTCCGGGCCGTACAAGCTGGTTGAGCAGACGCCGGGCGTGCGTTATGTGCTGGAGCGTTTCGACGGCCACTACGCCGGCAGTCCGAAAGGCAAACCGGCGATTAAACGTATTGTGATCCGCACCATCCCGGAGATGAACACCCAATACGCGGAACTGATGTCCGGCAAGCTGGACTGGATCTGGCGCGTACCGCCCGATCAGGCCAAACGGCTGGCGAACCGGGTGAGCATCATCAATGCGCCGATTATGCGTATCGGCTATATCAGCCTGGCTACCGGCGGCGACACGCCAATCGCCCAGCCGCTGGTGCGCAAAGCCATGCTGCATGCGATTAACCGCCAGCAGATCGCCAACGTGTTCGGCGGAGAGTCTTCACAGGTGCTGAATTCCGCCTGTAATCCGTTGCAGTTCGGCTGTGAGCAGGATGTCGCCGTCTATGGCTACGATCCGCAAAAAGCCAGGGATTTGCTGAAAGAAGCGGGCTATCCGAACGGTTTTGAACTGGAGATGGTGTTTGCCGCCATGCCGCGGCCGGTGGCGGAAGCGGTATCCTCCGATCTGGCCAAAGTGGGCATTCGCGTGCGTTTGAATGAAAACCAGTTCGCGGCGGCGGTGCAGAAATGGCGCGCCGGGACGTTGCCGGCGCTGATGTCCAACTGGGGCAGCTACGGTATTGGCGACGTGGCCTTCATTCTGTCCAACTATTTCGGCGGCGGCGATGACGACATGATCAAGGATGACGAATTGGCGGAGTGGCTGAAAGTGGCGGACGGCTCGCCGGACAGCGACGTGCGCAAGCAGAACTACAGTCTGGCGCTGAAAAAGATCGCCGACCAGGCCTACTGGATACCGCTGTATAATTACAATATCAACTACGGCCTGTCGAAGGATTTGAATTTTACGCCGCAGCCCGATGAGTTCGCCCGCTGGTGGCTGTCAAGCTGGAAGTAATATGGTGCCCGCGCTGGCGGGCAGTGGTCCATGTTCACACTGCAATGAGCGCATCGAGATGCTGAGATTCGCACTAAAAAGATTGCTGGTCGCCGTGCTGGTCGCGCTGGCGGTATCGGCAATCAGTTTCGCGCTGGCCTATCTGGCCGGCGATCCGGCCATCGCTATTGCCGGATCGGGAGCCAGCGCCAGAGACGCCGAGCTGGTGCGCCGGCTTTATGGTTTCGACCGCCCGCTGCCGGAACAGTATCTGCGCTGGATTGGCGGCATACTGCAAGGCAATCTGGGCAACAGTTACTACTTCAACATGCCGGTCGGCCAGATTATCGGCGAACGTATTCCGGTCACGCTGCTGCTGGGCGTCAGCGCGTTTCTGCTGGCGCTGGCGGTTTCCATTCCGCTGGGGGTGCTGGGGGCGCTGAAGCCCGGCGGCATCGTCGATCGGCTGGCGCTGCTGATTGCGGTGACCGGGCAGGCGATCCCCAGCTTCTGGCTCGGTTTGATCCTGATCGTGATTTTCGGCGTCTGGCTGGGCGTGGTGCCGATTTCCGGCGCCGATAGCTGGCAGGGCTATCTGCTGCCGGTGATTGTGCTGAGCTACTACGCGACGCCGGCGCTGATGCGGCTGATGCGGGCCAGCATGATGGACGTGATGCAGGCCGATTACATCCGTACGGCGCGCTCCAAGGGGATCGGCATGCGGGCCGTGGTGACGCGCCACGCCATGCGTAACGCCATTCTGGCGCTGGTTTCCGTCGCGGCGGTTCAGCTCGGCATCCTGCTATCCGGTTCGATTGTCATTGAAAGCGTGTTTGCCCTCAACGGCTTGGGGCGTCTGGCCTGGGAATCACTGTTGCGCAGCGATTTACCGGTGGTACAGGGGATTATTCTGATCCTGTCGTTAATCTATGTGGTGCTGACCACGCTGGCCGACTTGATTAATGCCTGGCTTGACCCGCGGATTAGGGAGTCCTGAGATGTCACAGTTAGATTCTTCACCGGCGGCGGAAAACCAGCCTGCGCGCCGTAGTCTGAAGCGTTTTCGCAAGACCGGCATTATTATCGGCGGCGGCATCCTGCTGCTGATGATCGCCATTGCGCTGCTGGCGCCGTGGCTGGCGCCATACGACCCCATCGCCCAGGATCTCGACAACCGGCTGGCGCTGCCGTTCTGGCAGGCGGCGGAGAGCGGCGGCCACTGGCTCGGTACCGACCAGCTCGGGCGCGACTATTTGTCGCGTCTGATTTACGGCACCCGCATCTCGCTGGGTATCGGCATTGGCGTGGTGATGGTCGCCGGGGTTATCGGCACCTCGCTGGGGGTGCTGGCCGGCTATTTCGGCGGCCGCGTCGATATGCTGATCAGCTTTCTGATCACCACGCGTCTGTCGCTGCCGATTGTACTGGTGGCGCTGGCGGCGGTGGCGCTGAAAGGGGCGTCGATCATGACGCTGGTGACCATTCTCGGCCTGCTGGTGTGGGATCAGTTCGCCATCGTCACCCGCGCCAGAACCCAGTCGCTGCGCAACGAGGCGTTTGTGCGCGCGGCGCGGGCGGTGGGCGCGTCCCATGCGTTTATCATGCTGCGGGAAATTCTGCCGAACCTGCGCAATACCATTATCGTTATCGCCACGCTGGAAGTGGCCAATGTGATCCTGCTGGAGTCC
The DNA here is from genome assembly GCF_023347575.1 of Brenneria tiliae. NCBI lineage: Bacteria > Pseudomonadati > Pseudomonadota > Gammaproteobacteria > Enterobacterales > Pectobacteriaceae > Brenneria > Brenneria tiliae. Next base: position 390,942 of record NZ_JAKPCB010000103.1, read on the forward strand.
GCGCTCTCCTTTCTCGGTCTGGGCGTCAGGCCGCCCACGCCCTCCTGGGGATTAATGATCGCCGAAGGGCGCGATAATATTTTGTTCGAGCCGTGGCTGATTGCGTTGCCGGGCGGGGCGCTCTGCCTGCTGGTGCTGGCGGTCAATCTGTTCGGCGACGGTCTGCGCGATGTGATGGGGACGGGGGTGAAACGATGAATAATGAACCGATACTGAGGGTACGCGATTTACGCATCGCCATTCCCACCGAACAGGGGGAATTCAATGTGGTGCGCGGGGTGGATTTCGACCTGCGGGCCGGGGAAACGCTGTGTCTGGTGGGCGAATCCGGCTGCGGCAAGTCGATTAGCGCTCTGTCGCTGATTGGCCTACAAACCAGCAAGGCGAAAATCAACGCCCGGCAGATGACCTTTCAGGGGAAAGCGCTGGACAAGCTGTCGCAGCGGGAGCTGGATGCGCTGCGCGGGCGCGATATCGCGTTCATTTTTCAGGACCCGATGACTACGCTCAATCCGACGCTGTCCATCGAAAGACAGATGATCGAAGGGGTGATGCGGCATGAGAAAATTGACCGCCGGCAGGCGCGAGAGCGGGCGGTGCAACTGCTGGAGCAGGTGGGAATTCCCCAGCCCGCCGAGCGCATTCGCCAGTATCCGCACCAGTTTTCCGGCGGGCAGCGCCAGCGCATTGTTATTGCCATGGCGCTGATGGGCAAACCGTCGCTGTTGATCGCCGATGAACCGACCACCGCGCTGGACGTGACGATCCAGGCGCAGATTCTGGCGCTGATTCGCGATCTGGCGCGGCAGCACAATTTTGCGCTGCTGCTGATCACCCATGATTTTGGCGTGGTGGCGGCGATGGCGGACAAAGTAAGCGTGATGTATGCCGGACGCATTGTCGAATCCGCGCCGGCCGGGGAGTTGCTGCAACGGCCGATGCACCCCTATACGCGCGGATTGATCGCCAGCATTCCGGTTCCGGGTAAAACGCAACCCGGCTCCGATCTGCCGGTGATTGAAGGGCGGGTGCCGGAATTGCTGGGAGAGATGGACGGCTGCGCGTTCCGCTGGCGCTGCGCCTGGCGGCAGCCGGTGTGCCGGCAGACGCTGCCGGTTCGGCAAACCGGCGAGGAACATCGCTATGAGTGCGTTCGCACCGCGGAGGAGCCGCTATGAATCGTGAAACAGAAAGCGGCCCGCTGTTGCAGGTGAACGGCGTCAGCCAGTCGTTCAGCATCGGCGGCGGGCTGATGAAGCCGGCCAGACGGGTACAGGCGCTGGATAACGTCTCGCTGACGCTGAACGCCGGGGAGACGCTTGGACTGGTGGGAGAGTCAGGCTGCGGCAAAAGCACGCTGGCCAATATTATGCTGGGGCTGAACCTGCCGGAAAGCGGCGAGGTGCTGCTGCGCGGCACACCGGTGCGCGACATGGAGCGTCTGGCGCGCGCCAGCCTGTTGCAGCCGGTATTTCAGGATCCCTATTCGTCGCTGAACCCGTCCTACACCATTTATGAAACCGTGTTGCAGCCGCTGCGTATTCACTGGCGCGGCGGCGAGTGGCGGCGCGAGGTGCTGGATATGCTGGACCGCGTCGGGTTTCCCCGCCGGCTGGCCTATGCCTATCCCGGCGAGCTGTCCGGCGGGCAGCGGCAGCGGGTAGCGATCGCCAGGGCGCTGATACTCAACCCGGCGGCGCTGATCTGCGACGAGCCGACCAGCGCGCTGGATGTCTCGGTGCAGGCGCAAATCATCAACCTGCTCTTGTCGCTGAAGCGGGAGTTCAATCTGGCCATGGTGTTCATCAGCCATAATCTGGCGGTGGTGGAGCACTTGTCGGATCGGGTGTGCGTGATGTATCAGGGCAAGGCAGTGGAGCAGGGCGAGTGCGCGGCGACGTTCGCCAACCCGCGCCATGACTACACCCGCAAGCTGCTGGCGGCTACGCTGCTGCCGAAAAGCGATACCCGTTTACTGATTTAACGCATTTGTTAATAGCCCGCCAGTTGCAGCGCCTCAAGCAGACGGTGGTGGAACGCTTCTTCGGCCTGGTTGTGTTTCGGCGCCTGATTCCACATCAGGTACAGGGTGATGCGCGCGATGCCGTCGTCGGGGGGCAGTTTCCACAAATGCCCCGCCTCCACTTCCGAATTCACCACATGTTCGGGTAGCGCGCCGATCCCCAGCCCGGCGCGCACCATGCGCCGCACTTCGTCGAGACTGGCGCTGGTGCCGATAATCCGTCCCTCCAGCGCCTGCTGCGCCCGGAACAGCGCCAGCGGCGCCAGTACGCCGTCCAGTTGCTCGCTGGCGAAAGAGACAAAATCCTCATTATGCAGATCGCTGACATTCAGATGCGGTTGCCCGAACAGCGGATGCGGTTTCCCACAGTAGAGAAAGTATCGCTGGTGGAGCAACGGCGTATCCAACAGCCCCTGTATACTTTTGTTTTTCAAGCAGATACCCAGCCCGGCCTGATAATGCAGCAGGGCGTGCTGCACGTCGGCGCTTGAACCGCTGGTTATATCAAAATTGACGCGCGGGTGGTGGTGGTGGAACTCGCATATCACGCTATCCAGAATGTCGCTATTGACGCCGGAAACCAACGCCAGGCGCACCACGCCGCTGAGGTCGTGCGGCGTATTCTGCACCGTCATCGACAGCCGGGCGATACTGCCGTAAATCGCCAGCGCCTCGTGATACACCAGTTCTCCGGCTGAGGTCAGATCGAAAGTGTTGCCGTTACGGGCGATCAGGTTTTGTCCGAGCCGCTCCTCCAGACGTTTCAGCGCCAGACTGACCGCCGGCTGCGTCAGATGCAGCCGGGTGGCCGCCCGACTGATGTTCCCTTCCTGCACAATCGCCAGAAATGTGCGCAGCAGATTCCAGTCAAGCCGGTCATGAATACGGGACATGCAAATTTTCCTCTGATGCTTTGCCGGATAAATGGCAACGCATTAACGCATAAAGCTATTTTCAGGGTTGATTATCGTCGATTCCGGTTCGCCAGGGAAAAATGATTCCATAGCTTTTTCCGATGTGTAAGGTGATATTGTATAGGGTCACCTTGCGTGGCCCTGTCTATCTCAAATATCCATTAGCGGGCCAATAATTAAAATGAAGCCAGCGGCCGCCGGAAATCCGCCGGTTCAGGCGATATGGCTACCGTGCGCAGATGGCGGTTGCAGATAAACCACACTTCGTCCCTATCGTTGGAGAATATGTAATAGGCGTCTGACGTTTCCGACGGATTAAACACGCCAATGGCTCGGTAGGCGGTCTCGCAGTTAAATCCGCTGTTAAGCGGCAAGGGAGTCGGGCCGTTGTCCAACTGTTTTATTCTCAGATATAAACCTTCCTCAAACCAAAGCATACAAGCCTCTGCAATTTCACTATGACCATAAAAGTATAGGCCGCAGATTTTCAAGTAGCGCGTTTTGTGCGTTGAGTTCAGCATCAAAATTGGTGGAAAACGCTATTTACCGGCTTGCGACGCATTTTATTCTGTGAAATTCCCCTCGTGGCGCGTTGATTATATTGTTTATCGCGGTTATGAAGAATTATCAAAAAACCTAATAAGACGCTGCCTGGCATAGGTTCATCTTATTCCAGCGGCCATTGGTGGGAAACGTGGAATTAATTTGATCTAAATCACAATCGGTCGGTATACATTTTGTTGTTATGAAAATCCCGTTGTGGGAAATGATCGATAGATTGGCTTTATAAAGGCATGCTAATGGCGGTGTGCCGCGGAGGATGTATGTCTGTGATTCGCACGTGTTTGAGTCTTTTTGGCGGTGATACGGTAATTGTTCGATGTGCTAATACCTTTGATCTTCAGATGATTAATGGCTCGCCGGTCACGAACCCTCAGCATAAAACAGCAGAAAAAGACGCTATTAGCGTAAGTGCTGAAGGGGAGGTTTATTTAACGGTTCCTTACACTGGCGAGTGGGATTTAATCATCAATGCAAAGAATGATACGCCCGAGCACTCGATATCCTATTTCCCGGCCTGATGCCATCATGGTCGGCATACTTGATTAGCGCCGTCGCCTATTATCTCCGCCAGGCGGCGCTTTTCGGATTAATGCTGACCATTCAGGTTATTAGGGTAACAGAGTCGTGGTTAGGCGTTATTCTTGACGGCGTCTGTCAATGCCGCTATCTGCTGTGATATTAACGCTTTGATTTTCTCATCAATCAGGTTGCCGTCCGCGTCGAAACTGCCGCTAAAGGCGTTGGAAAAAACCTCTGGTTTATTCAACGGCTGTAATTCAAGAAATACGCACACCTGACGCAAATGGTACTGCGCGCGTGACGTTCCCATACCGCCGCCGGCCCCCATTATTGCTAATGGCTTTCCTGCTAATAATGTTTTATCCGCATCACGGGATATCCAGTCCAGAATATTTTTCAACGCCGGAGCGATGGAGTAATTATATTCCGTACAGGCGATAACCAGACCGTGCGCTTTTTTGACCTGCTGTATTATGTGCTGCACCGCATCGGGTACGGAGGTTATATCCGCGTTATAAAACGGCACCTGGCTTAAATCGGCGATATCCAGCGATACGTTGTCGGGCAATAGCGATTGCGCCGCCCGTAGTAAGCCTTTATTGGTTGATTTTTGGCGTAGACTGCCCGCAATCCCCACAAGATTAATCGTTGCCATAATAGTTACTTCTCTAGCTAAAAGTCGCGTTTAAATAAAGACCCGTATTAAGTTTCCACTGCGGAAATATCTTATACGGGTCGTCCTGCTACGAAACCGCAGAATCAGAATTCAGCATCGATATCAACAATGTTGACCAGTTTATGGTTAACGAATTCTTTGATGCCTAATCCGATTAATTCACGTCCGTACCCTGAACGGCGGACGCCGCCAAAGGGGAGGTCGGCTTTGACCATGGTCGGGTGGTTGACAAAAATCATCCCGGTCGAGACTTTCTTCGCCACTTCCGCTCCATGCTGAGCATCCTGGGTGAAGACGGAGCCGCCTAAACCGAAAGGCGAGTCGTTGGCGATGCGGATCGCGTCGTCTTCGTCCTTGGCGCGGAAAATCATCGATACCGGTCCGAAGAACTCCATATAATAGGCCGGGTTGTCCGGTGAAATATCGGTCAGAATGGTCGGCTGGACGAATGCCCCTTGCTGCGGCACTTTGGGGCCGACTTCCGTTGCGGTTGCCCCATGATCCACGGCGAACTGAATTTTCTCTCTCACTTCATCGGCGGCTTTCTGTGAAGAGAGCGGCGCCAGCGTGGTGGCTGGATCGAGCGGATCGCCCGCGCGTAATGCCGCAACGCCTGCGGTATAGCGTTCAAGGAAGTCATCGTAGACTTCATCGACAATAATCATCCGTTTGGAGGATACGCATACCTGTCCGCCGTTCCAGTGGCGGCCAAACACCGCCCACTTGGCGGTTTTGTCCAGCTCAGCGTCAGCCAGCACGATAAAGGCGTCGGCGCCGCCGAGTTCAAGCGTCGATTTTTTGAGCGCTTTAGCCGCCTGCTGGGCAACCAGCGCGCCGGCGTCTTCCGAACCGGTGAGCGCCACGCCGTGAACCCGCGTATCGTTAAGAATAAGTTCAATCTGAGAGCGGGTGGCGTACAGGTTTTTGAACCCGCCTTGCGGTAAACCCGCCTCAAGCATCAGTCGTTCAAAAAGCGCGGCGCTCTGCGGCACGTTTGAGGCATGTTTCAGCAGGATGGTATTACCCGCCGACAGCTGCGGCGCAATAATGCGGGCAATCTGATAGTAGGGGAAGTTCCAGGGTTCGATAGCCAGCAGTACGCCCAGCGGGTCATGGTATATGACCGCTTCACCCTCAGCGGGATCGGCCACCGGCAGTTTTTCCGGCGCCAGAAGCGACTCTGCGTATTTTGCATAATATTCAAAAATCTGCGCGGACAATTCCACTTCGGCTTTCGCTTCGGTAAACAGCTTACCCATCTCAAGGGTCAATAATTTCGCGTGGTTGTCGCTATCTTTGCGCAGCAAATCGGCCGCACGCTGCATGATGGCGCGTCGTTCGGCGAACGAGGTGTTTTTCCATGTCTGGAATGTCGCGTGCGCGTGTTCTATCGCCGATGCCACTTCAGCATCTGTCGCATCAGGGAAGGTTTTGATCAGTTCCCCTGTGTAAGGGTTCGTGGTGGCGTATGCCATATTATTTCTCCTTGTCGAGGTGAAAATACGCTGGTTCAGCTTAGGGGAAACGTATTTCCACATGGTTGCGCTCAGACGCCGTCGCATGGTCGGATGCCGCCCTGGATAAACCGCGTCTGCTTTTGCGGAAGATACTTTTCCGCAAAGGTAAATTCATGCTTCTCTAACGAATATTTAACATAGTTAGCATACATCGTTTGATCAACTTGTGCATTATTGATGTGTCGCCGGCAAAGAGTTTACCGGCTATCGGTATGTCGGCGGCAAGGTCAGGTATGAGGGGCCTGACCGGTCGGTCTGTTTTTGTACTATCCTGAAAGGTTAATACATCATCAGATTTTAATATTCACATTTGTTATTATTTTACCGGCCCGGGGATGATAGATCGGCGATGTTTTGCCATAATTCTATAAAAGGTTATGGGATTTCGTTACGTTATAACTGAAAATGTTACTCATTTATTTTGCTTTCCAGCGCTGATTTTCAGTGCGTGTCCGTTTTGTACCGTTGCGCAACTAGTTAGATTTATATCTGAATAATTGCGGATTAATCTGCATATAGAAACGACAGATAGTATAGGGGGAAACCCATGAGGCATGCGCCAACAGTAGGTGATGAAGCCAGTCGTCTTGCCGCTCTCCATGAATATGGCATTAAAAATGCCTTGGCCGATCCCGGCCTTGATAATCTGGTCAATCTGGCGGCGAACGTTTTTAACGTACCTATTGTTTTGGTTTCGCTATTAGAATCCGAACGGCAGCTCCTTGCCGCAGGCGTTGGTGCTTCCTTCAGTGAAACGCCAATAGATATTGCCTTCTGTCTGCATACCGTTCTGAAAAAGAGAATTCTGGTGGTTCCCGATACGCATAAGGATCCGAACTTCAGCAATAATCCGTTGGTCACCGGCGCTCCCTATATTCGATTTTATGCCGGCATCCCGTTACGGGCGCAATCCGGCCATGCCATCGGCGCGCTGTGCATCATTGATATCAAGCCTCGCTCCACTCTCAACGGCAGGGATAAGCACAATTTGCGGGATCTGGCTACGCTGGTTATGGATAGACTGGAGATGCGCAGGTTGACGCTGGCGCGCAAGGCGAGCCAGGTGCGTTTTGAAAATATTTCCACTACCTCTCCCGATGCCATTATCTGTGCCGATGAAAAGGGCATGATTACGTTCTGCAATGCCGCGGCGCAGCAGATGCTCGGGTATACGGGCAGCGAGGTCGTCGGACAGGAGATTCGCGCCATCATCCCTGATCCTTTTCTCGATCAGCTAAATATGCTGATTGCGGATAGCGATTCTCTGGCTAAGGGCGTTACGCTGGAATTAAAGGTACGGACCAAAGGCGGGGCGCTGGTTCCCGTCGAGCTCTCCATCTCTACGTGGCAGGATCGTGCGCATGTCAGCTATGGCGCCATCCTGCGTGATATTACCGAGCGCCGCCGCAATGAGGAACGGTTATTTCTGCTGGCGCATATGGATCCGCTGACCGGTCTGGCCAACCGCACCTTATTGACTTCAAATCTGGTGCAGGCGCTGAAGAATGAAGCGTCGGTTTGCATAATGATGGTCGATCTGGATGGTTTTAAAGATGTTAACGACAGCCTGGGGCACGCCAGCGGCGACGCTATTCTGGTGAACGTGGCTAAAAAAATCCGGTCCAGCGTACGTACCGGCGATCTGGTGGCGCGCATGGGCGGAGACGAATTCGCATTATTATTCCCGGGTCTGGATAATCAGCAGGCGGCGGCCCAAATTGCCGAGCATATTATTGACGAAATTTCCCAGCCTATGGTTATTGACGACCAGCAAATCAATATCAGCGCCAGTATTGGTACGGTGCTTTACCCCACGGACGGCATTACCGCCCAGGACCTGTTGACCAGCGCGGATCTGGCGCTTTATCAGGCCAAATCCGAAGGCCGCAACTGCCACCGCTTTTTTACTCAGCAACTGCGGGATATTTTTCAGGCAAAGCATGCCTTTCAGCTCGAGTTCGCCCGTGCATATGAGCAGCATGAGTTCGAGGTGTTTTACCAGCCCCAGGTTAGGCTGTCGAATAATGAAATTGTGGGGGCGGAAGCGCTGCTTCGCTGGCGTCATCCGCATAAGGGGTTACTCGGTCCGGCGGCGTTTCTTGCGGCGCTGGAACATGGCACCTGGGCCGAAAGTATCGGCGACTGGGTGGTGCAGACGGCCTGCGAGCAGGCCGCCGCCTGGCGGCATGCCGGCGCCGAAAATTTTCGTATCAGCATTAATCTGTTTAGCGCCCAGTTTCGCTCGGGTACGCTGGCGCAGAAGATTATGGATGTGCTGCAGCGGACCGGTTTGCCGCCTGAGTCGCTGGAGCTGGAAATTACCGAGAATATCATTCTGCGTTACGATGAAAATATGTTGCAGCCGCTCAATGAACTACGGAGTGCGGGTATCGGCATCGCGTTTGATGACTACGGTACCGGTTACGCTTCGCTCAGCATGTTGAAAAACTATCCGGTAACGCGCCTTAAAATCGATCAAACCTTTGTTCGCACCATGTGCGAGTCGCCTTCGGATGCGGCGATTGTCCGGGCGATACTCTATCTTGGAAAAAGTTTCGGGCTGGCGGTTATTGCCGAAGGCGTCGAGACGCTGGAACAGTGTGAGCGGCTAAGAAGCAAAGGCTGCGAAGAGGCTCAGGGATACTTATTCGGCCATCCGATGTCCGCGCGGGATTTCACCCGGCGGCTCAAGTTGCATAAATCGTCGGCAAACGGGTGATTCACCGTCTCGGCGTACGGAGCGATGCCAGGGGGTAAGTGCAGTTAAAAGTGGAATACGGATCACATTTTTTCTATAGTGACCAGCCATTCTCTTGCTGCTGGAATGCTCCGTGAGCGAAATATTTGAGATGCTGCTGGCGGTATTCGATCGCGCCGCGCTGATGCTGATTTGTCTGTTCCTCCTTACCCGGACGCGGCAGTTTCGTCAGCTGCTGCAAAAAGATCGGCATTCTCTCGGCGAGCGCATCACGGTTACGGCCATTTTTTCTCTGTTCGCGCTGTTCGGCACTTACTCCGGCATTAACGTTGAGGGCTCGCTGGTCAACGTACGCGTGATTGCGGTAATGTCCGGCGGTATTCTGTTTGGCCCCTGGGTCGGCGTCGCCACCGGGGCGATCGCCGGGGTTCATCGTTATTTAATTGATGTTGATGGCATTACCTCGGTTCCCTGTTTGATCACCAGCGTTATTGCCGGGGTGACGGCCGGCTGCATTAATAAGCAGGTGAAAAAGGAGCGGCAGTGGAGCATCGGCATTCTGGGCGGAATGCTGTGCGAGTCGTTGACCATGCTGCTGGTGGTGGCCTGGGCGACGCCTACGGCGCTGGGGCTGGAGATCGTCTCGAAAATAGCGGCGCCGATGATTCTGGGGTCGGTATGCATCGGCTTGATCGTGCTACTGGTGCAGAGCGTCGCCAACGAAAAAGAAGCGATCGCCGCCAGGCAGGCAAAGCTCGCGCTGGATATCGCCCATAAAACCCTGCCGTATTTCCGCAATATCAACAGCGATTCGTTAACCACCATCTGCAATATCATTCGCAGCGAAATTAATGCCGACGCGGTGGCGATCACCAATACGCAGCATATTCTGGCTTATGTCGGCGTCGGAGAAGAAAAATATAATAGTGGGCAGGATATCATCAGCCCTATGACGCAACTGGCGATTAACGACGGGAAAATCATTATCAAGAATAATGATGAACAACATCTGACGCCGCAAATTCACTCGATGATCGTCATCCCGCTGTGGGAACATGGGCAAGTCACCGGCACATTGAAAATTTATTACTGCCACGCGCACAAAATCACCTATTCGCTGCGCGTGATGGCGGTGGGGTTATCCCAGATAATGTCCACGCAGATTGAGGTGTCCCGCATGGAGCAACTGCGGGACATGGCGAACAAGGCGGAGCTGCGGGCGTTACAGAGTAAAATTAATCCGCATTTTCTGTTTAATGCGCTGAATGCCATCTCCTCTTCGATACGCATCAATCCGGACACCGCTCGCCAATTGGTGATCAATCTGTCGCGCTATTTGCGTTACAACCTGGAACTTAACGACGACGAACCGATTGATATAAAAAAAGAGCTATATCAAATACGCGATTATATCGCCATTGAGCAGGCGCGTTTCGGCGCGAAATTAACCGTTATCTACGATATTGACGACGATCTGTCGTATAAAATCCCCAGCCTGTTAATTCAGCCATTGGTGGAAAACGCCATTGTGCACGGCATTCAGCCGTGCCGGGGAAAAGGCACCGTCGTGGTGTCGGTGAAAGATCGGGGCGACCGCCTGCTGGTGGCCGTCAAAGATACCGGGCACGGCATCAGCCAGGAAACCATGGACAGGGTGGCGCGCAACGAACTGCCCGGCAATAAAATCGGCCTGCTGAACGTTCATCATCGGGTGCGTTTACTTTACGGCGAAGGATTGCATATTCGGCGGTTAGAGCCGGGAACGGAAATCTCTTTCTATATTCCCCGGTCCGATAAACAGCAGCCGATTATTCCGCAAACGCCAGGCGTGCGCGACGCGATGAACGCTTCCGTTATCCAGTCAGGAGAGAGTCAGTGAAAGGCATTATTGTTGAGGATGAGTTCCTGGCGCAGCAGGAGCTGAGCTATCTTATCAAACAGCACGGCGCCATTAGTATTGAGGCGATGTTCGACGACGGAATCGACGTATTAAAGTATCTGCAGCATAACGAAGTCGATGTCATTTTCCTGGATATCAATATTCCTTCCCTTGATGGCGTTTGCCTGGCGCAAAATATCAGTAAGTTTGCGCATAAGCCTTATATCATTTTTATTACCGCGTATAAGGAACACGCGGTCGAAGCGTTTGAAGTCGACGCCTTCGACTATATTCTCAAGCCGTATCATGAATCGCGCATCGTCACCATGCTGCGCAAACTGGAAGCGGACTGGCGACAGCGGCAGACGGCAACGGCGGTAGAGCAGGGAAATAACCAGGGCGCGACGCGAAATCAGACCGTTAACCTGATGAAGGATGAACGCATTATCGTCACGGACATCGGTGATATTTACTATGCCGCCGCCCAGGAAAAGGTCACGCTGGTGTATACCCGGCGGGAAGAGTTCATCATGCCGATGAATATCACCGAGTTTTGCAGCCGCCTGCCGGAGGATTATTTCTTCCGCTGCCACCGTTCTTACGGCGTAAATCTGACCAAAATTCGCGAAATCGTTCCCTGGTTTAACAATACCTATATTTTGCGGCTGAACGATCTGGATTTTGAAGTTCCGGTGAGCCGCAGCAAAATAAAAGAGTTCAGGTCGTTGATGCGTCTTTAACGGCATTTCATTCCGCATTTCAGGCATCTCATTCCCCATTCGAACAATCGCCGTCAGCCCGCTTGTATACTGGCCTCATGCCATGGCTGACGGCGTTTGCGGCGATATTTCCTTCCGCGCGTCAGCCTGTTTTTTTTAGCGTGCCGAGTGATTCGGCGCAAACTTTGATGCAGGGGAAAACCCATGAATGCCAAACCAGTAAACCGGGGGTTGATCGTTTTAGGCACCGTTATTACGCAAATGGGGCTGGGAACGATTTATACCTGGAGTCTGTTTAATCAACCGCTGGTCGATAAATTTGGCTGGTCGCTGAGTTCGGTGGCCACCACCTTTTCCATCACCAGCTTCTGTCTGGCGGTGGCGACGCTGTTCGCCGGGCAACTTCAGGAACGAATCGGTATCCGCCGCCTGACCCTGTTCGCGGGCGTAGCGTTGGGATTGGGGCTGATGGCCAGCGCCGGCGCTTCCTCGCTGGCGCTGATTTATATTCTGATGGGGATGGTGGTCGGCTTTGCTGATGGCGCCGCCTATATCACCACGCTTTCCAATCTGATTAAGTGGTTCCCGGAGCGAAAAGGATTAATCGCCGGTATCTCCGTCGGCGCTTTCGGCACCGGAAGCCTGCTGTTCAAATACGTGAACAGTTTTCTGATTGCCGAAGTCGGCGTATCGCAAGCCTTTTTTTACTGGGGGATCATGGTGATGGCGATGATTGCCCTCGGCAGCTCGTTGCTGAAAGAGCCAAACGCTGATTCGGTGGCGAGCTCGCCGGCGTCCCTGCATCGCGCCGCTGATTTTTCCCTGGGTGAGATGCTGGCGGTAAAAGAGTCTTACCTGCTGTTCATCATCTTTTTCACCGCCTGCATGAGCGGCCTGTATCTGATCGGCATTGTGAAAGATATCGGGGTACAGATGGCCGGCATGGATATGGCGACGGCGGGCAACGCGGTGTCGGTCATTGCCATCTTCAACACCGTAGGGCGTATCGTGCTGGGGGCGATTTCAGATAATATGAGCCGCCTGCGGGTGATCTCCTTTACCCTGCTGGTGACCGCCATCGCGGTTTCGGTGATGACGTTTTTGCCGCTCAATCCGCTGCTGTTTTTTATCTGCGTCAGCGCCGTCGCTTTCTGCTTCGGCGGCAATATCACCGTATTCCCGGCGATTGTGGGCGACTTCTTCGGGTTGAAAAATCACAGTAAAAACTATGGCGTGATCTATCAGGGGTTCGGCATCGGCGCGCTGTCCGGATCGTTTATTGCGACGCAGTTGGGCGGTTTTCACGCGACATTCGTGGCGATAATCGTTATGTCTCTGATTTCGTTAACCATAACTCTGTGGATTAAACCGCCGCAACGACAACGTTCATCCTCCGTCAAGGCCGCGATGGCGCATGCGCAAAGCTGATAAATAAAGGTAAAATTTTAGCAACGACCTTCCCCGACAGGAGCCATCGCGCTCCTGTCGGTCGTATAAGCCTTTCGCCCTATAAAATGTAAAGTTATGTGGATTTAGTAACTTAAAAGTTAAGAATGCTTGAAAATGCCGCCGCAGCCCATACGATATGGGTGTTACAAAATTTTATCTTTCTGCGAGAGGAAATCAGACTGCTATGATGCGTATTGCGCTTTTCCTGATCACCAACCTGGCGGTGATGTTGGTTTTCGGGCTGGTACTTAGCCTGACGGGAATTCAATCCAGCAGCGTTCAGGGCCTAATGATTATGGCCGGGCTGTTCGGTTTTGGCGGCGCGTTCGTTTCGCTGCTGCTATCTAAATGGATGGCATTACGATCCGTTGGCGGCGAAGTCATTGAACGGCCGCGTAACGAAACGGAACGCTGGCTGCTGGAAACCGTCCGTACGCAGTCTCAACAGGCCGGCATCGTGATGCCTCAGGTGGCGATTTACCACGCGCCGGATATTAACGCTTTCGCCACCGGCGCCCGGCGAGATGCATCTCTGGTAGCGGTAAGCACCGGGTTGCTGCAAAACATGAGCCGCGATGAGGCGGAAGCGGTTATCGCTCATGAAATCAGCCACGTGGCCAACGGTGATATGGTTACCATGACGCTGATTCAGGGCGTGGTGAATACCTTTGTCATCTTTATTTCCCGCTTGATTGCCCAGGTCGCTTCCGGCTTTCTGTCCGGCAATCGGGAAGAGGGCGGCGGCAGCGGCAATCCGATGGTCTATTTTGCCGTGGCGACGGTGCTGGAGCTGGTGTTCGGTATTCTCGCCAGCATTATCACCATGTGGTTCTCCCGCCATCGTGAATTCCATGCGGATGCCGGCTCTGCGAAGCTGGTAGGGCGCGAAAAAATGATTGCCGCGTTGCAACGGCTGAAAACCAGTTATGAACCACAGGAAGAGAGCAGCATGCTGGCTTTCTGCATCAACGGTAAATCCAAGTCGTTCAGCGAATTGTTTATGTCGCATCCTCCGCTGGACAAGCGTATTGAAGCCCTGCGTTCGGGCGCTTACCTGAAGTAACCCGTCATCCTCGCATCAGTACGCGGGGATGATGATGGCGGTAACCTCAAAGGCCCATGCGGGCCTTTGTCATTTCTGTTTTCCGGCGAGCGTATTCGCCGCCTTTCCTCCATAGTGGCAATGTCCTTGAATCTGCAGCTCCAGATAAAAATATAGCCTATGTTTTATAAAACAAAATCGCGATCACGGAAAAATGAAACATTGTTTCTATAATATCAAGGTAACGGCGTTATCGCGCGAGACGGGTCGCCTGGCTGTAGACGACCACAGATAAACATATGGCTTGTGCGCGCGGCGCCAGATTCTTCATGATCAGTGCTAAGGATTTTACGGATGGCCAAAGGCAACAAGTTCCCCCTGGCGTTTCATACTTATCAGGATTCAGTAACCGGCACCGAAGTTGTGCGTTTAACCCCGCCCGATGTCATCTGCCACCGCAATTACTTTTATCAGAAATGCTTCACCCGCGACGGAAGCAAGCTGCTGTTTGGCGGCGCGTTTGACGGCCCGTGGAACTATTACCTGCTGGATCTGAAAACGCGGCAGGCCACGCAGTTGACCGAGGGAGAGGGCGACAATACCTTTGGCGGTTTTCTGTCTCCCGATGACGACGCGCTCTATTACGTGAAAAACGGACGCGACCTGATGCGCGTCGATCTGCAAACGCTGGAAGAGAAGACGATTTATCAGGTTCCCGAGGATTGGGTGGGTTACGGCACCTGGGTGGCCAATTCCGACTGTAGCAAAATGGTGGGGATTGAAATCAGGAAAGAGGATTGGCAACCATTGACGGATTGGAAAAAATTCCAGGCGTTTTACTTTACGAATCCGTGCTGCCGCCTGATAAATGTTGATCTCTCCAGCGGTAAAGCGGCAACCATCCTGCAGGAAAACCGCTGGCTGGGCCACCCGATCTACCGTCCCGGTGACGATAACACCGTTGCTTTCTGTCATGAAGGTCCGCACGATCTGGTCGATGCCCGGATGTGGTTTATTAATGAAGACGGCAGCAATATGCGTAAAGTGAAGGAGCACGCGCCAGGCGAGAGTTGCACCCATGAGTTCTGGGTGCCGAATGGTTCGGCGCTGATCTATGTGTCTTATCACAAAGGCAATCCGCATCGTTATATCTGCAGCGTCGATCCGGTCACGCTGGAAAACCGCCAACTGACCGTGATGCCCCCATGTTCTCACCTGATGAGCAACGTTGACGGTTCGCTGCTGGTGGGAGATGGTTCCGACGCCCCGGTTGACGTGCAGGATGACGGCGGTTACAAGATTGAAAATGATCCTTTCCTGTACGTCTTTAATATGCGGACCGCCCGGCAGCATCGCGTTGCTCAGCACAATACCTCGTGGAAAGTGCTGCAAGGCGATCGCCAGGTAACGCATCCGCATCCTTCCTTTACGCCGGATGATAAACAGATTCTGTTTACCTCCGACGTCGATGGCAAACCGGCGCTTTATCTGGCTCGGGTTCCAGACGCCGTGCGGCATTAATCTTGAGCAATAAACCGCGGCGTCATCGACGCCGCGGTTTATTGCCATAAATTTACTTACATATTCATTAGTAAAGTTTTCTGGCTTCCATCGTTGGCAAACTTGCCTGATTATCGTCGTTGTTCCATTGCCATAATCAAAGCGTTCCCTTTATACTAAAACCATTGTTCTATTTTTTTTAAAACAAGAAAACTGAGTAGGGTAATCACAAAAATGGCTATTGCAGATTTAGATAAACAACCCGATTCCGTGTCGTCCGTTTTAAAGGTTTTTGGTATTTTGCAGGCATTGGGTGAAGAGCGTGAAATCGGTATCACCGAACTCTCTCAACGTGTGATGATGTCTAAAAGTACCGTATACCGTTTCTTGCAGACGATGAAATCCCTGGGTTATGTGGCTCAGGAAGGTGAATCAGAGAAATACTCGCTGACGCTAAAGCTGTTTGAGCTCGGCGCGAAAGCGTTGCAGAACGTCGACTTGATCCGCAGCGCCGATATACAAATGCGCGAGCTCTCCGCACTTACGCGGGAAACGATTCATCTTGGCGCGCTGGACGAAGACAGCATCGTGTATATCCACAAGATCGATTCGAAGTACAACCTGCGCATGTACTCCCGTATCGGGCGCCGTAACCCGCTGTACAGCACGGCCATTGGTAAAGTGCTGCTGGCGTGGCGCGATAGCGAGGAAGTGAAAGAGATCCTCTCCACCATGGAGTTTACGCGCAGCACCCCGAATACCCTTGGTTCGTCTGAGGAACTGCTGACTCAGCTGGATTTGGTGCGCAAACAGGGATACGGCGAAGATAATGAAGAGCAGGAGGAAGGACTGCGTTGCATCGCGGTTCCTGTTTTTGATCGTTTTGGCGTGGTTATCGCCGGTCTGAGCATTTCATTCCCAACCATTCGTTTTTCTGAAGAGAACAAACTCGGCTATGCCGACATGTTGCATACCGCGGCCAGAAATATCTCGCAACAGATGGGCTATCACGACTACCCGTTCTGATTTAAGCGTACTGTGAATCAACCTGTCCCTGCGGCAGGTTTTTTATGACGGGCGCCGGGTAGCGGTTAGGAATCCTCGTATCGAACTTACCTCGGGCTTGGTGCTAAGATGGGAGCCCGTGAGTCGTTGTCTGGCAGATTGTTATGAGTGGAATAGGTGTGGACACATTAGAAATGATTTTTATCGTGCTCGTTGCGCTTCTGGCCGCGCTGGTGTGGTTTTTTATCAACCGGGCGAGCGTCAGAGCGAATGAGCAAATCAAGTTGCTGCGCGAGATAGCCGAGCAGCAACGCCAACAGTTGGATCTGCTGAAAATGTTGGTGCCGCAGCAGGCAAGGGAAGATAGCGATGATTTACAGGCGCAGGATGACGTTGCCCTTGATTTTAAAAACGTCATTCCCGAGCGTTAAATGCGGACTATCCCGTATCGCGACGCTATTCGGGATAGCCTGTGGTGAAAAAATTTATTCGATTTTCGCTGTCTCTGTATTCCCTGCTTTGGCATTTTCTATTGCCGCGCCGGCCAGTATTTTAAAGTCTTCCGTGGAGTGCGTTGCCCCCGTTACGCCATCGACATCCTCGATATTTTGTTTTTCCAGCAGGCTCTGAGCCAGTTTTACCGTATATACCTCAGGGGACGTTTTCGCCACTGAGGCCATTTTTTTACCGTATTCCTTATCCGACGTTTTTAGATGACCGTCTTGCTCGCTGGTATAATCGAATTTTACGCCGGCAATTTTTCCATCTTTGTACGTTAGCTCCACAAAAGGTTTCCATCCATGGTCATCAAAATTGATGGTTTCCGCCTTATAGGTGCCGTCTTTGATTATACCGTCTGCGGCAAAAGCGGTTACAGCAAAGAGACCGGCCAGAATGCCGGCTAAAAGTTTCGTCTGCATGACTTATTTCCTTTGTACGGGGTAGAGAGGCTCGTTATTGGCAATAAAAAGGATGACGATTGCCAATGGCGATCAAGCGGTAGAGTAACCTGCGGTTTGATAAAAAAAAGTGGACTATTTAACAGATTTACTCTATTCCCATAAAGCTAGCGTGGGATGGTATGACGTTGATTTATATCCAGGGCGCGCATTTATCCTTGCCTTATTTAGTGATATTATCCCGGCTGTTTTTTAGGCCGCAGGGCGTACGCGGTTGAATCGCGTACCCTTAACTTGCTCCTCAATCCGACATTGTGGGTCTGATTTGATGGGCAATTATCTGAAATCAAAGAAAATTGTTTTTTGTATGTGATCTTTCGTGTGGGTCACCACTGCAAATAAGGGAATTACAATGCCTGTTATTACTCTTCCTGATGGAAGTCAGCGTCACTACGATCACCCCGTTTCCCCCCTCGACGTCGCGCTTGATATCGGTCCCGGACTGGCGAAAGCCTGTATCGCCGG
This sequence comes from Brenneria tiliae, assembly GCF_023347575.1. Classification (NCBI taxonomy): domain Bacteria; kingdom Pseudomonadati; phylum Pseudomonadota; class Gammaproteobacteria; order Enterobacterales; family Pectobacteriaceae; genus Brenneria; species Brenneria tiliae. The sequence goes on from NZ_JAKPCB010000103.1 coordinate 408,871, forward strand.
ACGCGTCAACGGCGAACTGGTGGACGCTTGCGACAAGATTGAAAACGATGCTCAATTAGCCATCATCACCGCGAAAGATGAAACTGGCCTGGAGATTATCCGTCACTCATGCGCTCACCTGCTGGGGCACGCCATCAAGCAATTGTGGCCCGACACCAAAATGGCCATCGGCCCGGTGATCGACAACGGCTTTTATTATGACGTGGATATCGACCGCACGCTGACCCAGGAAGATATCGATCTGCTTGAAAAGCGCATGCATGAGCTGGCCGATAAAGATTACGACGTTATCAAGAAAAAGGTCAGCTGGCAGGAGGCGCGCGATGTTTTCGCCGCGCGCGGCGAGACCTACAAGATCGCCATTCTGGACGAAAACATCAGTCATGACGACCGTCCGGGGCTCTATCATCATGAAGAATACGTTGATATGTGCCGTGGTCCCCATGTGCCGAATATGCGTTTCTGCCATCACTTCAAACTGCAGAAAACCTCGGGCGCCTACTGGCGCGGCGACAGCAACAATAAAATGCTGCAGCGCATTTACGGCACCGCCTGGGCGGACAAAAAACAGCTCAACGCCTATTTGCAGCGTATTGAAGAAGCGGCGAAGCGCGATCACCGCAAAATCGGCAAACAGCTCGATCTCTACCATATGCAGGAAGAAGCGCCGGGCATGGTGTTCTGGCACAACGACGGCTGGACCATTTTCCGCGAGCTGGAAGCCTTTGTGCGCATGAAGCTGAAAGCCTATCAGTATCAGGAAGTGAAAGGTCCGTTTATGATGGACCGGGTGCTGTGGGAGAAAACCGGCCACTGGGATAACTACAAAGACGCGATGTTTACCACCTCGTCGGAAAACCGTGAATATTGCATCAAGCCGATGAACTGTCCGGGGCACGTACAGATTTTCAATCAGGGATTGAAATCGTACCGCGACCTGCCGCTGCGCATGGCCGAATTTGGCAGCTGTCACCGTAACGAGCCGTCTGGCTCGCTGCACGGACTGATGCGCGTGCGCGGCTTCACCCAGGACGACGCCCATATCTTCTGTACCGAAGAGCAGGTGCGCGCTGAGGTCAATAGCTGTATCAAAATGGTGTATGATATGTACAGCACCTTCGGTTTTGAAAAAATCGTGGTGAAACTGTCTACCCGTCCCGAGAAGCGCATCGGCAGCGATGAAGTGTGGGACCGCGCCGAAGAAGATCTGGCGGCCGCGTTGACCGAAAACGGCATTCCGTTCGAATATCAGCCGGGGGAAGGGGCGTTTTACGGTCCGAAGATTGAATTTACCCTACATGATTGTTTGGATCGCGCCTGGCAGTGTGGTACGGTGCAACTCGACTTTTCATTACCGGGTCGTCTGAACGCCTCCTACGTAGGCGAAAGTAACGAACGGCAGGTGCCGGTAATGATTCACCGGGCTATTCTGGGATCAATGGAGCGCTTTATCGGTATCCTTACCGAAGAGTTCGCCGGTTTCTTCCCGACCTGGCTGGCCCCGGTACAAGCGGTGATTATGAATATCACCGATAGCCAGTCTGATTATGTCAGCGAATTAACCAGAAAATTGCAAGAAGCGGGTATTCGCGTAAAAGCAGACTTGAGAAATGAGAAGATAGGCTTTAAAATCCGCGAGCACACTTTGCGGCGTGTTCCCTATATGCTGGTCTGCGGCGATAAAGAGGTTGAGGCAGGGAAAGTTGCTGTCCGTACCCGTCGGGGCAAAGATTTGGGAAGCATTGACGTTAGTGAAGTGATCAGTAAGCTGCAGCAAGAGATTCGCAGCCGTAGTCTTCATCAATTGGAGGAATAAGGTATTAAAGGCGGAAAACGAGTTCAACCGGCGCGTCCTAATCGCATCAACAGAGAAATTCGCGCACAAGAGGTACGCCTGACAGGCGTCGAAGGCGAACAGCTTGGCATTGTCAGTCTGAATGAAGCATTAGAAAAAGCCGAGGAAGCAGGTGTTGATTTAGTTGAAATCAGTCCGAACGCCGAGCCGCCGGTTTGCCGAATCATGGATTACGGCAAATTCCTCTATGAGAAGAGTAAGGCCACAAAGGAACAAAAGAAGAAGCAAAAAGTTATTCAGGTCAAGGAAATCAAATTCCGTCCTGGTACCGATGATGGCGACTATCAGGTCAAACTACGCAACCTGGTTCGCTTTCTGGAAGACGGCGATAAAGCCAAAATCACGCTGCGTTTTCGCGGCCGTGAAATGGCGCACCAACAGATTGGCATCGAAATGCTTAACCGCGTTCGTGACGATCTGAGTGAACTGGCGGTGGTTGAATCCTTCCCATCGAAGATTGAAGGCCGCCAGATGATCATGGTGCTCGCACCCAAGAAGAAACAGTAAGGCATTCAAGTAGCCGAACCCGCGCCGCGTTCGCGCAGTGCGGGTTTTGTTCGCCTTAATCTGATTCGTTGTAATTAACAATGCGAAGTGGAAATTAACATGCCAAAGATCAAAACAGTACGCGGCGCCGCTAAACGCTTCAAAAAAACCGCCAACGGTGGTTTCAAGCGTAAGCATGCTAACCTGCGTCATATTCTGACCAAAAAAGCGACTAAACGTAAACGTCATCTGCGTCCGAAGGGGCTGGTCTCCAAAGGGGATCTGGGTCTTGTCATCGCATGTCTGCCGTACGCATAAGTAACCTTTTTGAATTTAGAATAAGACTTTAGGAGAGAGCATATGGCTCGCGTAAAACGTGGTGTGGTTGCTCGTGCACGTCACAAAAAAATACTGAAACAAGCGAAAGGTTACTACGGTGCCCGTTCGCGCGTTTATCGTGTTGCCTTCCAGGCAGTAATCAAAGCCGGCCAGTACGCCTACCGCGACCGTCGTCAACGTAAGCGTCAGTTCCGCCAGCTGTGGATTGCACGTATCAACGCAGCAGCCCGTCAAAATGGCTTGTCTTACAGCAAATTCATCAACGGCCTGAAAAAAGCCTCTGTTGAAATCGACCGTAAGATCCTGGCTGATATCGCGGTATTCGACAAGGTCGCTTTCAGCGCCCTGGTTGAAAAAGCGAAAGCAGCACTGGCATAAGTCAGTTAAAAGAGGGAGCTTTGCTCCCTCTTTTAGTTATCGGCTAGTTATTGGCTTCAAAGAAAACGCCGGTGGCTGTTGACATTTAGCCGGCATCATTTTTCAATTAAAGCCGTTTTATTTTTACGTTTTACGATTACGACAAGGTAACGCAAGTATGCATACTGCTATTTTCCGTTTCTTTTTTTACTTTAGCGCCTGAACTTGGGGTGGCTTTGCGCGTAAGAAAAGAAACGAAAAGTAGCGCCTAAGCCTCCCACAGGGAGGCTTTTTTGTTTCATACGACACAATTTTGCCAACGTGACAGTTGGCCGTACAGGCAGAAGAAGAGGAATGCAATGCCACATCTCGCAGAGCTGGTCGCCAAAGCCAGAACAGCCATAGAAGAGGCCGGAGACGTTGCCGCGCTGGATACCGTGCGCGTCGAATATCTCGGCAAAAAAGGTCACTTAACCCTTCAGATGACCTCGCTGCGCGAGCTGCCTGCTGAAGAGCGTCCCGCCGCGGGCGCGGTTATCAACCAGGCCAAGCAGGACGTACAGGCGGCGCTGAATGCGCGCAAGCAGGCGCTGGAGTCGGCGGAATTGAACGCCCGGCTGGCGGAGGAAACCATCGACGTGTCGCTGCCGGGGCGCAGCATCGAAAACGGCGGCCTGCATCCGGTAACCCGCACCATCGATCGCATTGAAACCTTTTTCGGCGAGCTGGGTTTCTCCGTGGAGACCGGGCCGGAAATCGAAGACGACTATCATAATTTCGACGCGCTGAATATTCCCGGCCATCACCCGGCGCGCGCCGATCACGATACCTTCTGGTTCGACGCCAAACGCCTGCTGCGTACGCAAACCTCCGGGGTACAAATCCGCACCATGGAAAACCAGCAGCCGCCGATTCGCATCATCGCTCCCGGCCGCGTATACCGCAACGATTACGATCAGACGCATACGCCGATGTTCCATCAGATGGAAGGGCTGATTGTGGATAAAAACATCAGCTTTACCAATCTGAAAGGGACCTTGCACGATTTTCTGCGCAACTTTTTTGAGGAAGATTTACAGGTGCGCTTCCGTCCCTCCTATTTTCCGTTTACCGAGCCTTCCGCCGAAGTGGACGTGATGGGTAAAAACGGCAAGTGGCTGGAGGTACTGGGCTGCGGCATGGTGCATCCCAATGTGCTGCGCAACGTGGGTATCGATCCGGAAGTCTACTCCGGCTTTGCCTTCGGCATGGGCATGGAGCGCTTGACCATGCTGCGTTACGGCGTCACCGATCTGCGCGCATTCTTTGAAAACGATCTGCGTTTCCTCAAACAGTTTAAGTAAGGCGGGAATATCATCATGAAATTCAGTGAACTCTGGTTGCGCGAGTGGGTAAACCCGGCGGTTGACAGCGAAACGTTATCCGAACAAATCACCATGGCCGGTCTGGAAGTGGACGGCGTTGAGCCGGTTGCCGCGGCGTTCCACGGCGTAGTGGTCGGCGAAGTGGCGGAGTGCGGCCAGCACCCGAACGCCGACAAACTGCGCGTAACCAAGGTAAATGTCGGCGGCGATCGCCTGCTGGATATCGTCTGCGGGGCGCCTAACTGCCGTCAGGGCTTGAAAGTCGCCGTCGCCACCATCGGCGCGGTATTGCCGGGCGATTTTAAAATCAAAGCGGCCAAGCTGCGCGGCGAGCCGTCGGAAGGGATGCTGTGCTCATTCTCTGAGCTGGGTATTTCCGAAGACCACGACGGCATTATCGAACTGCCGGCGGATGCGCCGATCGGCTCCGATATTCGCGACTATCTGCAGCTGGACGACAACGCCATTGAAATCAGCGTAACGCCAAACCGCGCCGACTGTCTGGGGATTATCGGCGTGGCGCGCGACGTGGCGGTACTGAACCAGCTAGCGCTGACGGAGCCGGAAATCGCGCCCGTTGCGGCGACCATTCAGGATACCGTTCCCATTCAGGTCGCCGCGCCGCAGGCCTGCCCGCGCTATCTGGGCCGGGTGGTGAAAGGCATTAACGTTAAAGCGCCCACCCCGCTGTGGATGCGTGAAAAGCTGCGCCGCAGCGGTATCCGCTCCATCGATGCGGTGGTTGACGTCACCAATTACGTTTTGCTGGAGTTAGGCCAGCCGATGCACGCCTTTGACCTCGACAGGCTGGACGGCGGCATTGTGGTGCGTATGGCGCAGGAGGGCGAAACCCTGACGCTGCTGGATGGCAACCAGGCCAAGCTGGACGCCGATACGCTGGTTATCGCCGACCGCCAGAAGGCGCTGGCGCTGGGCGGGATTTTTGGCGGCGAGCATTCGGGCGTCGGCGAAGAGACGCAGAATGTGCTGCTGGAGTGCGCCTACTTTAATCCGCTGTCGATTACCGGACGGGCGCGGCGCTACGGCCTGCATACGGATGCGTCGCATCGCTATGAACGCGGCGTCGATCCGTCGTTGCAGTTTAAGGCGATGGAGCGCGCCACCCGTCTGCTGATCGATATTTGCGGCGGCAGCGCCGGCCCGGTGGCGGCGGTGACCAGCGAAGCGGATTTACCGCTGCGCGCCACCATTACGCTGCGCCGCGAAAAACTGGATCGTCTGATTGGCCACGTTATTGCCGACGAGCAGGTGACGGATATTTTACAGCGCCTCGGCTGCAAGGTGACCAAGACCGACGCCGGATGGCAGGCGGTGGCGCCGAGCTGGCGTTTCGATATGGAAATTGAAGAGGATCTGGTGGAAGAAGTCGCCCGCCTTTACGGCTACGACAACATTCCCAATATCGCCACTCAGGCGCCGCTGAAGATGACCTCGCATCGTGAAGCGAACCTTTCTCTCAAGCGGGTCAAGACGTTATTGGTCGATCATGGCTATCAGGAAGCAATTACTTACAGTTTTGTTGACCCCAAAATTCAGGCGTTGATTCACCCCGGCGAAGAGGCGCTGATTCTGCCCAGCCCGATCTCCGCCGAGATGTCGGCGATGCGCCTGTCGCTATGGAGCGGCCTGCTGGGTGCGGTGGTGTACAACCAGAACCGTCAGCAAAACCGCCTGCGCCTGTTTGAAAGCGGACTGCGCTTCGTGCCGGACGCCAGCGCTCCGCTGGGCATTCGTCAGGATGTGATGCTGGCGGGGGTGATTACCGGCGGCCGCTATGAGGAGCATTGGGATCTGGCGCGTCAGACGGTTGACTTCTATGATTTGAAAGGCGATTTGGAATCGATACTGGCGCTGACCGGCAAAGTGTCCGAGGTTGAATTCCGCGCGGAAAGTAATCCGGCATTGCATCCGGGGCAAAGTGCTGCTATTTATCTGTGCGGGGAACGCATTGGATTTATTGGAGTTATCCATCCGGAATTGGAACGTAAGCTGGATCTTAACGGACGTACCGTGGTCTTCGAACTGTTGTGGAACAAGGTCGCAGACCGCGTGCTGCCTGATGCGAGCAACATTTCTCGTTTCCCTGCAAACCGTCGTGATATCGCTGTGGTAGTGGCTGAAAACGTTCCCGCCGGCGATATTTTAGCCGAGTGTAAGAAAGTTGGCGCAAATCAGTTAGTTGGCGTAAACTTATTCGACGTGTACCGAGGGAAGGGCGTAGCGGAAGGGTATAAGAGCCTGGCTATCAGTCTTATCTTGCAAGATAACTCTCGTACACTGGCAGAAGAGGAAATTGCCGCTACCGTTGCGCAGTGTGTAGCAGCATTAAAACAGCGATTCCAAGCATCCTTGAGGGATTGAACCTATGGCGCTTACTAAAGCTGAAATGTCAGAATACCTGTTTGAGAAGCTTGGGCTGAGCAAACGGGATGCCAAAGAGCTAGTCGAGCTGTTTTTTGAAGAAGTTCGTCGCGCTTTGGAAAATGGCGAGCAGGTCAAATTGTCGGGATTTGGCAATTTTGATTTGCGAGACAAAAACCAACGACCGGGACGTAACCCAAAAACTGGCGAAGATATTCCGATTACGGCGCGCCGTGTGGTCACGTTCCGTCCGGGGCAAAAGCTAAAAAGCAGGGTAGAGAACGCCTCTCCCAAAGAGTAAAAGTGATAACCCAAAAGGCCGCGCAAGCGGCCTTTTTTCAGATTACTGATAAACCCACACCGAAATAGTCATCTCCGAAACCACCACCAATCATCCATGCGGCAGCAGGTGGGATTCTCTTCCGCAAGCGGTTCGGTGTTGCCGGAGACTCCTGCCTACGCAGATATTGTGTTGACCATTCGGCGTCAAGTCTCGTTCTTCCGGCAGACACTCTCTCGCGTCATGCCCGCGCAGGCGGGCATCTCAGGCAACACCGAGTTGTTTGGGAAAAGCAGATTCCCGCCTGCGCGAGAATGACGGGGGATATCTGCGCGAATGAGGGGGATATCTGCAGAGTTGATAGATTTGGAGTCGCTATTACCAATAGCTACTTTGGCAGGGCGGTTTTACTTAAGCGACATATGCAGCAATGGGAAGTTATTCCCCAAACCGTCTTGTTCTGAACGCCGGATCACACGAAACCCATGATGCTCATAAAAACCTTTGGCCTGTGGGTTTTGTTCGTTCACATCGACTTTGACAGCCTTTACCGTGTTAACGGCATAGTTCAATAGCGAGCTTCCTATCCCCATTCCCCGATATTCAGGCGCGACGAATAGCATTTCAATTTTATCTTCTAAAGTGCCGACAAATCCTTGCAGCCGTCCGTGGCGGTCTTGGCAAGCCCGTAATTCCAGTGACGGCAGGTAGTCATGCAAAATACGGGGGCGCAAAAGTAAAATATCCTGTTCAGTGAGGAATGAATGCGTCTGGCGGACAGATGCTTCCCATATATCGGTCAGCGTCGTGAATTGTTCTGTTGTTACCGAGCAAAGTACGTGCATTGCGAATATCCGATTAAGTCAGGGGTGTGAGCCGTTGGTAATAAATGCTACCGGCTTTAATGCCGCTGGAGCAATCTATTTCCTTGCGCCGGTTTTCGGCGCCGGGTAATCCGGCACCGGCCGACGATCGTCAATCAAATGACGGATGGCCAGAATAGGGTGGCGAAGCAGCATACGCGGCCCCGACCAGCGCATAATCGCTTTGATCTCTTCCCGCCTGGCGGGTTGATAACAGTGGATGGGGCAGTGCTTGCACGCCGGTTTCTCCTCGCCGAAATAGCAGCGTTCCAGGCGATTGACGGCGTAATCGAACAGACGCTGATATTTATCGTCGCCGTCGGCCGCGGGATGGTGCTTCTGGTACAGGTCGATCATCAGCCCGACGGTACGGATCTCACGCTGCCGGTGTTTGCCTGGGGGGTTTCTCGCCATGTGCGTTATTTTCCGAGCGGGTGATAATAGCTATATTTTAAATGCAATTTATGCAACTTTAAACCATCCGCATCGCCGCCGGAAGGGAATAAAAATGCGCGGGGCAGAGGTCCCCCGCACGCAAAGAGCATCAGGCGTGGCCGAACTGCGCCTGATGCAACCTGGCGTAAATCCCGCTGCGTTCGATTAACGCCCGATGACTGCCTTGCTCGATGATCCCGCCGTTATCAACCACTACAATGCGCTCGGCATGTTGAATGGTGGCCAGACGATGGGCGATAACCAGCGTGGTTCGTCCCGCCGAAAGCTCGCTGAGCGACTGTTGAATGGCCTGTTCGGTGGCGGTATCCAGCGCGGAGGTCGCCTCATCCAGGATCAGAATCGGCGGGTTCTTCAGGAAAATCCGTGCAATGGATAAACGCTGTTTTTGCCCGCCGGACAATTTGACGCCGCGTTCGCCCACGACGGTATCCAGGCCGTCCGGCAGATTCTCAATCAGCTCATCCAGCCTGGCGCGCCGCGCCGCCTGCATGATTTCTTTATCGCTTGCGCCCAGTTTGCCATAGGCGATATTTTCACGAATGGTGCCGCCAAACAGGAAGACATCCTGCTGCACGATGCCAATCTGGCTGCGTAGCGAAGCCTGCGTCATGTCGCGGATATCGATGCCGTCGATGGTGATACTGCCGCTGGTTAAATCATAGAAGCGGGGCAGCAGCGAACAGAGCGTGGTTTTTCCCGCGCCGGAAGGCCCGACGAAGGCGACCGTTTCGCCGGCGCGAATCGACAGATTAACGTTACGGATGATGGGGCGATCGGGCGAATAGCCAAAACAAGCCTCACTGAAGCGAATATCGCCCTTAAGCGCCCCGGCATCGCGCGCATTGGGGGAATCCGCAATTTCCGGCACCGTGTCAATCAGTTGGGTAAAGCGCTTGAAACCGGCAATCCCTTTCGGATAGCTCTCCAGCACCGCGGTGATTTTTGCCACGGGGCGGAAGAATACTTCGATCAGCAACAGGAAGCCGATAAAGCCGCCGTAGGTAAGTTCGCCGGCAATAACGTACCAGATGCCCGCCAGCATGACGATCAGTTGAATCAGCCTGGTGCTCAGATAGCTAAGCGTCAAACTGGCGGTCATGATGCGATAGGCCTGAAGTTTGGTGCGGCGGTAGCTTTCGTTGTCATGAGAGAATAGCTTTTGCTCATGCGCCTCATTGGCGAACGCTTTGACCACCCGAATACCGCCCACGCTTTCTTCAATGCGGGCGTTGAAATTGCCGACCTGGCCAAATAGCTGACGCCAGGTATCGGTCATGCGCGCGCCGTAGCGGCTGACCAGATAGGTCATAAACGGCACGATAACGATAGTGAGCATCGCCAGCGGCAGATGCACGGTCGCCATCAGAATAAACGCGCCGATAAAGGTCATAATGGCGATAAACAGGTCTTCCGGGCCGTGATGGGCGATTTCCCCCACCTCTTCCAGATCCTTGGTGACGTGGGTGATAATATGACCGGTTTTCATATTGTCATAATAGCGGAAAGGCAGCTTTTGCAGATGTTCAAACGCCTGGCGGCGCATATCGGTTTCGATGCCAACCCCCAGCGCATGACCCCAGTAGTTGACAATGGCCATCAGTCCGGTATTCAGCAAATAGACGACCAATAACGCCACCGAGGCCAGCAGAATCAACGACCAGTCCTGCTCCGGCAGGAGCTTGTCGATAAACGCCTTGATCGCCATCGGGAAACCGAGCTCAAGTAAACCGGCGATAATAGCGCAGCCGAAGTCGAGCACGAACAACCCCTTGTAAGGGGCGTAATAAGAGAAGAAACGCCGTAACATGCCGTGTTTTTTTTGAGTTAAATAAATGTGAAATTCACTATAACAGGTTATTGCCCCGAGGGGGACACTCACGGCCCGGTGCCTATGTCGGCTTACTGATGCCAGCATAGGTAAAAACAGCGGCAACGGATGCCGGGGCCGGCATCCGCCAGAGAAAATTAAAGCCGATTAACGCCAGAAGTCGTCGAAAACGGTAACCGGCGGCCGACGCTTATGTTCGGTTTTGCGATACCAGTTTTCTATAATCGCCGCCTCTTTGGCGTCGATTGTTTTACCTTCCAGGTAGTCATCAATTTTTTCATAGGTCACGCCTAACGCCACTTCGTCCGGCAGCGCAGGGCGGTCGTCCTCCAGATCGGCGGTCGGCGCTTTGGTGTAAAGGTTCGACGGGCAGCCCAATTCGCGCAGCAGCGCTTTTCCCTGACGTTTATTCAGGCGGAATATCGGGTTGATATCCGTGCCGCCGTCGCCATATTTGGTGAAGAAGCCGGTCACCGCTTCTGCGGCATGGTCGGTTCCCACCACCAGGCCGGCGTTCATCCCGGCGATGCTGTACTGGGCTTTCATGCGCTCGCGGGCTTTTTCATTACCTTTGACAAAGTCGGAAAGCTCGATGCCAATCGCTTTCAGCGTGGCTTCGCTGGCCTGCACCGCCGGTTTGATATTGACGGTCAGCGCCTTATCCGGCTTGATAAAGGCGATGGCGTCCTGGCAGTCGGCCTCGTCGGCCTGAACGCCGTAAGGCAGACGTACCGCGATAAACTGATAATCCTGTCTGCCGGTTTCATTACGCAGTTCGGTGATGGCAATCTGGCACAGTTTACCGGTCAGCGTGGAGTCCTGGCCTCCGCTGATCCCCAGAATCAACGACTTCACAAACGGATGCGCCGTCAGGTAATCTTTTAAAAAATCGACGCTGACGCGGATTTCCTGCGTTGGATCGATGCTGCTTTTCACGCCCAGCGCACTGATAATCTCTTGTTGTAATGACATAATCCCCCCTTTGCTGAATTTGTTGATGCCGTCCAAAATTGTCTTAATCATCAGAGTGTAAAGCTAATCAGCGTGAAGAAAAAGAATAAGCGCGCTGCCAGCAGTTTTACCTATGGGTGAAGTCATGCCAGATGTTAGCCAATATGCGCATAAGTATGGCTATAATTTGAAAAAACGGGGTTTGCCGTCTACCCTTATCAATACCCATTCCTACGAGGTAATGTAATGAAAAATAATCGACTACTATTGTGTATTGCGGCGGCAGGAGCAGTTTTACTCTCCGGATGTTCGACTTATAACAAAGCCGAGAGTTATGTGAATGAACCGGTAGTGAAAGACGTGAAGGTGGGAATGACGAAGCAGCAGGTTCGTCAGATTGCAGGTTCGATAGGCGTGGAAAGAAGGCTGGTGAACGCGACAGGCACCTGTAGCGATTATCTGCTGAAGAATCGTGATGGCACGGCGCAGAACTATTTTGTCAGCTATGACGAAACCGGGACGGTGCGTAATAAAGGCTTCCAAAGCTGCCAGGCTTATGACACCAACCCGCAGCGGTAGTGATGACGAGTATCATAACGTCACCCACGGACTTGCGTAACCCTCTGTAATATCCGCATTTTTATATCTGAAAACAGACTGAAAGACGCGTTCTCCGCGGAGAACCGCGTCTTTCAGTTTCATCTGTGAATATCCCGCCAAACGCCGTATAACGACCTCGCCCCTTTAAACGCTATCCGCAGGAGTGTTAAGAATCTGCCTGGATTTGGTAAACTATTGTCAGAAATAGGGTTTTAAGATATTTCCACCTTTCGTCCGGCGCCATAGTATCCGATATTGCTATCAACCGGTTTACCAGACTGTAAATATGTCGAGGAAAATACAATGACGAAAAAAACACTGGCGCTGACGATGTCGTTACTCCTGGCGACAAGTTCTTTTTCAACCATCACTTTTGCTGAAAGGACGAACGGACCGCAAGAGCAGAAGTTGCAACAACGCAATAATCAAGGCAATAACCAAAATAGCGGGGAGCGCAGAAATGCGCAGGGCGCCGACGGTAAGCAAAGAATGCTGCCTAACGCCAATCATAATAGCGACAAAGGGAAAAGAGCGGATAAACAGACTTCCCGCGAGCATCGCAATGCCGGCAACTTCCGTGAACGCGATCATTTTGCATGGAAGGGGAATAACTTCAGGAGAGGCCACCCGGCCCCCAAACGTTTTCGCGGGGATGATTATCGGGTAAACGACTGGCATGCCCGCGGTTTGCGTGAGCCGCCTGCCGGTCAGCACTGGGCCTATATTAATGGCAATTATGTGTTGATCGCCGCGGCCACGGGGATAATCACGGCTATTCTGCTGAACGGCGCGTTAAACTAGCCGTAACAGAAGATGAACCTGTCGGCGGCGCAGCGCCGCCGACAGATTGTTGTTTTAATGCGCCAATGCTAGCGATGTGCCAATTCCGCCTCTTCCTGAGCGTCAAACACCGTTTTATCCGTTTGTTTCAATAACTGGCTGGTTACCGTGCCCGCGGTCATGGAACCGCTGACGTTTAACGCCGTGCGCCCCATATCTATCAATGGTTCAATGGAAATCAGCAATGCCACCAGCGTGACGGGCAGCCCCATTGCCGGCAGCACGATCAGCGCGGCAAAGGTTGCGCCGCCGCCCACGCCGGCCACGCCCGCCGAACTGATGGTTACGATGCCGGCCAGGGTGAGGATCCACACCGGATCGAGCGGGTTAATGCCGACGGTCGGCGCCACCATCACCGCCAGCATGGCGGGATAAAGCCCGGCGCAGCCATTCTGACCGATGGTGGTGCCGAACGAGGCGGCAAAGCTGGCGATGGATTGCGGCACGCCGATACGGCGGGTTTGCGCCTCGATGCTGAGGGGAATGGTCGCCGCGCTGGAGCGGCTGGTAAAGGCAAAGGTCAGCACCGGCCATACCTTACGGAAAAAGCGCGCCGGGTTGATGCCGGTCAGCGACAGCAGCAGCGCGTGCACGCCGAACATAATGGCCAGTCCGAGGTAGGAGGCCACCACAAAGCTGCCCAGCTTGAGAATATCCTGCAGATTGGAGCTGGCGACCATTTTGGTCATTAGCGCCAGCACGCCATAGGGGGTCAGTTTCATCACCAGACGAACCAGTTTCATCACCCAGGCCTGCAGCGTATCGATGGCGGTCAGGATGCGCTCGCCTTGCGCCGCGTCGTCTTTCGTCAGTTGCAGGGCGGAGACGCCGAGAAAAACGGCAAATATAACCACGCTGATGATTGACGTGGGATTGGCTCCCGTCAGCTCGGCAAACGGATTTTTGGGAATAAACGACAGGATAATCTGCGGGACGCTCAGATCGGCCACCTTGCCCGCATAGTTGGTTTCGATAGCCGACAGACGGGCGCTTTCCTGCGCGCCCTGAACCAATCCCGTGGCGGTCAGCCCGAACAGGTTGGTGACGAAAACCCCGACCAAAGCGGCAATCAGCGTGGTAAACAGCAGGGTGCCGAGCGTCAGGACGCTGATTTTGCCTAACGAAGAGGCATTATGCAGCTTCGCCACCGAGCTGAGGATGGAGACAAATACCAGCGGCATAACAATCATCTGCAGCAGTTGCACATAGCCGTTGCCGACGATATTAAACCAGGCCACCGACTGCCTGATGACCGGGTTATCGCCGCCATAAATCAGGTGTAATGCCAGACCGAACAAAACCCCGACGACCAAACCCAGTAATACTTTTTTCGCCAGGCTCCATGACTTGTTGCTGCTGGCGTATCCCAGCAGCAACAATAGCGCGGCGAATGCCGCAATATTCAACAGCAGCGGAAAATTCATCTCCACTTCTCCCTATCAGTTAAATGCGTAATTTTTTCAAAAAATAAAGACAAACGGTGAAAGGATAACAGTTCTTTCATAAGTTTGTTATATGGATGTGAAGGCCGCTATCGACCAAACGCCGCGGAACGACGCAGGGCGTAAGGTTGGGTAAGTCAGGGCCTCTGCCAGGGGGCGTTCACCGCAAATGGATCGGTAATCCCACTCAGGAGGTTGTTGGGGGGAAAGGAATTGCGATTTAAAAGTAGGGCACTCATTACACAGAAAAACGAGTGCCCTGAAACTAAAAAATAAAGCAATAATATTTATAGACCAAGAGGGTAATTCAGACACGGGAATTGATACGGCTAAAACGCTAACTTACTCAACTAATAACACACTTCATAATAAAGGGATGTTAATAATTAAACGAATTTACTTCAATTCGATACGATAAATTTAACATCCCTTTTACTATTCTAATATCAGGATTTATGTAAATAACCGGGCCGTGATCAGAAATTATACTGCACGCCTACGCGGTAACGGGTCTGGCGCTCGTCAGTAAATTTACTACCGGATACGTTAGCGACAGCCATATAGGGCCTCCAGTTTTTGTCCAGTCTATAAGAGAGTTTTACATCATGTGCGATATCGTAATCTTCGTTATCCGATACCGGGGTGAAATATTCAGTATTAACTTTCTTATAATCCAATTCGTAATCAACCTGGAATCCCTTCAGGAATTTGTAGCTCACAACCGCAGTCAGATTATAACCATTCTCGGAGGTGTTTTTTTGTGTACCGATGTTGCCGCTATGGCGTTTGTAATAAGGACGATAGCGCAGAGTGGCAGACAGATCGTCAGTGATATTGACTTTACCGCGCAGATACGGGCGGTAGTTGTTAGATGAAGAGCTTGAATCTAAAGAGAATCCGGGTTCCAGGGAAAACGTTTTGTTGAAGTTATATACGTAGCTGGCAACCACTTCCGTACCATTGCTGACAGTCTCATGATATGGTTTATCTTTATCGTCTGCTCCAGCCCATTTGGCTTCCACGGATAAACCAAAACCACTTGCAAAACGATGAGACATCAATAAACGATCTTTATGTGTATTACCTGCTCTATCCTGGAATTCATGGCGGTAATCGATGGTTACGGCCATTGCATTAATACTGACTAACGATGTTACCGCCAAAGCTAATAATTTTAATTTCATTTTTTATATTTCCCAGAAGTTATGATGGGGATTAATTCAAAAGACGCATTACGCTTTTTGGAACAAGTTCTATTTTATTTATTATTACTATCCGTTTTGTGATCGCGATCGGCTTGAGTAACAAAAAGTAAAAATGAATTTCAAAATGTGAAGGGGATCGGATCGGGTAATTTTCTTGTTTTAATTTAATTGAAAAATCCCTGCCGGTTTACGGCAGGGGAAATACGAGTAGAGTAACAGGTTTCCGTTATCTCATTGCGCGTTTTAAAATACGTTCAGACTGACGCTGAAAATATTTTGCCGTTTCTTCAACGGATTTTTGGCTGTAGTCGATATACTGAATGGCGTCGCCAAACAGGGAAACGATCTGCGGGTCGTCAAAGTAGGGCGACGTTTTCAACGCGTGCGGTAAATTTAATGCCTGATTTAGCCCGGCAACGGAGGGGGAGTCCTCTTTAATCACCCCATCGGCGGTCAATTGCGCCACCGCGGCCTTGCTTAAGGGTACGCCGCGCTCTAATCCCATTGCCTGAACGCCTTCCTTACTGTTCAGCAGAAAGTTAATCAGCAGGGCGGACTCTTTGGGATGCCTGGTTGATTTACCGATAGACAACATTTGCGCCGGTTTAAAGAACAGCCCGGCGTCTTTGGCTTCCGGCAGCATGGGATAAGGGCCCAACTCCAGTTTGGCCGGCGGCTGCAGGTTATCGGAGTATTTGGTGATGGTGGAGTTCCACATATAGGTGCCGCTCCACTCGCCGCTAATCCACGGCTTCATCTCATACATATTGCTCTTGCCGAAAGAGGCATAGTGCTTGGCCGAAGGCATAACGTGGCTATCAACCAGCTTCTTGTACAGACTGAAGAACTCTATCCACTGCGCATCGCTATAAGAGAATTTCTGCGCTTTTTCGTCGATAGCGGGAATATTGTACTTCTGAATCATGTAAGAACTTAACAGCGCCAGTGAATCCTGATGTTCCAGTACCACCGGGTAGTACTGGTCGCCCAGTTTTTCTTTGAACACCTTACCGGCGTTCAACAGCTCGTCCCAGGTTTTGGGGTATTCCAGTCCGGCCTTTTTCCAGCTTTCATTGTTGAAATAGAAAACGCGGGCGGTAACGGAAATGGGAATGCCGTTCAGCTTGCCGTTAACGGTGGTGCCCTGCAGCTCTTTGGCGTCGAACTGGTTCAGGTCCAATGAATCTTTGACCAGGTTTAGATCGTAGAACCCATCGCCGTTTTTAGAGAAAATGGGCAACCAGTTCCAGTTGGTCTGCATCACGTCCGGCTCGGTTTTACCGGCGATCTGGGTGGTCAGGCGGGACAGGTGTCCATCCCAACCGGTGTACTCTGCTTTCACCTTGATATTGGGGTATTGCTGATGGAAGCTTTCGATTGCCTTGAGCGTTTGCTGGTGGCGGCTGTTGCCGCCCCACCAGGACATTCTCAGTTCAACCTGGCTGGCGGCAAAAGACGGCGCCGCCAGTAAGGCCAGGGATGAGGCTATCAGCGTGTGTAGGATCGCTTTTTTCATCGGTTATTACTCCAGTTAAAGAGAGATATTTTTTTCTGTTTTTGCATCAAAGATATGGCATCTTTCCATATCGAACTGGAAGAATATCTGGCGATGCAGGCCGTTTTTTATAATCTGCCGCGCTTCATCGGACGGGACGCGGCTGGTTAATTCAAAGCCATCGACTTTTATATACATAAAGAATTCATGGCCCATGTTTTCTACGCGCACCAGCTCGCCCTGCGAGTGGTTGGCCGTAAACGGGGTCTCTGAAACGGTGACGTATTCCGGACGGATACCGAAGAAAACATCCTGGCCGGAATAGGCTCGCACCTTATCCTGCTGCTCGCTATTCAGTACCAGCGTGTAGTGCCCGACGGTCAAACCAATCTGGCCGTCTTTTTCCACCAGTTTGCTGGGTTTGATATTCATTTCCGGCGAGCCGATAAAGCCGGCGACAAACATGTTGACAGGGTAGTGGTACAGGTTGTCCGGCGTATCCACCTGCATGATATGACCCAGCTTCATCACGCAGATACGGTCGCCCATGGTCATGGCCTCCGTCTGGTCGTGGGTGACATACACGGTGGTCGCGGCTTTACCGCTTTTCTTCAACTGCTTATGCAGGTCGGAAATACGGATGCGCATGGAGGCGCGCAGCTTGGCATCCAGGTTGGATAAGGGTTCGTCAAACAGGAATACGTCCGGCTTTTTAACGATGGCGCGGCCCACCGCGACGCGCTGCGCCTGGCCGCCGGAGAGCTGGCGCGGCAGACGGTCCATCAGCTCCTCCAGCTCCAGGGTTTTGGCGGCTTCGGCCACTTGCTCTTCAATCTGCGCTTTCGGCATTTTGCTGAGCTTCAGGCCGAATGCCAGGTTCTCCTTTACCGTCATATGCGGGTAGAGCGCATAGTTCTGGAACACCATGGCAATCCCGCGTTCTTTCGGCGCCAGATTATTCACCACCCGTTCGCCGATGCGCACTTCGCCGCCGCTGATGGTCTCCAGGCCGGCCAGCATGCGCAGCGTGGTGGATTTGGCGCAGCCGGACGGGCCGACGATCACCATAAACTCGCCATCGTTAATGGTCAGGTCGATGCCGTGTACCGCTTTGAAACCGTTGGAATACACTTTTTCCAGTTTGTTGAAAATGACTTCAGCCATGATAGATCCTCTATTAACCTTTGATTCCGCTGCTGGTCACGCCTTGCACGAAGTAACGCTGCGCCAGGAAGAAAATAATGATGGATGGCAGAATTGAAATGCTGGACATGGCCAGAATCTCGTTCCACGGGGCGCCTTCCGTCACGTCGATGGACATTTTCAACGCCAGCGCGATCGGATATTTATCCACGCTGTAGACGTAGATCAGCGGACCGATGAAGTCGTTCATCGACCACATAAACTGGAACAGCGCAACGGAGATGATCGCCGGTTTCAGAATCGGCACCACCACATACCACAGCACCTGGAAAGAGTTGCAGCCGTCGATCTGCGCCGCTTCCTCCATATCGCGCGGTACGCCGCGCAGGAACTGGATCAGCATAAAGACGAAGAAGCCCTGGGTGGCGAACGCCAATGGCAGATAGAGCGGCAGATAGCTGTTCAGCATGCCCATTTCGCGGAACATGATGTACTGCGGGATCAGCAGTACGGTGCTGGGCAGCAGCATGGTGGCGATAAGCGTGGCGAACCAGAAGTTCTTCCACGGGATCTCGAAGCGGGCAAAGCCGTAAGCGACGATGGTGGAAGAGATAATGGTCAGAATCACTTTCGGGATCACATACTTGAAGGTGTTAATCATGTAGTGGCCGAAATGGTATTCCGTGCCGGTTTTCCAGCCGTTGACGAAGCCGTCCGAGGTCGGATGCGCCGGCCATAATCCGAGAGTGGTGAAGATCTCGTGATTCGGCTTAAAGGATGCCGAGAACATCCATACCAGCGGATACAGCATCAGCAGGCCGACAACTAACAAAATAATGTAACGAACGGCGGCGTTGATTTTCTCTTTACGCAGCGTCCGGCGAATTTCCAGCGCCGCGCTTTCTTGCACCGCGTTGATATTTGAATGCAGGTCAGCCATTTTTTCCTCCTTTATCGGCGGAGTAGAACACCCAGTATTTGGACGACTTAAAGGCAACCGACGCGAATACCGCCACCACCAGGAACAGCACCCATGCCAACGCCGCGCCATAGCCCATATCGAAATACTTGAATGCCGTATCGTAGATATAGAGCGAGAACAGGTAGGTGTAATGGGTCGGACCGCCGCCGGTGATGACGTAAGGGGCGGTAAATTCCTGGAATGCCTGCGTGGTCTGCATAATAAAGTTAAAGAAAATAACCGGCGTAATTAATGGCACGGTCACTTTCATAAACATTTGCCATTTGGAGGCGCCGTCGATCATGGCGGCTTCATACTGCGATTGCGGGACGTTCTGCAAGGCGGCCAGGAAGATAACCATGGCGGAGCCAAACTGCCAGACGCGCAGCAGGGTGACCGACATTAATGCCAGAGAAGGCTCGCCGAGCCAGTTGATGGCATCAAAACCGAACACGGCGAGAAAGCTGTTCAGCAGGCCGTCAATGGCGAAAAGCGCCCGCCACAGTATGGCGATGGCCACGCTGCTGCCTAAAATGGAAGGCACATAGTAAGCGGTACGAAAGAAACCGATGCCGCGCAATTTAAAATTGAGCACAAAGGCAATCAGCAGGGCGAATATTAATTTCAGCGGTATGGTCAGAAAGACGTAGGCAAAGGTAACCAGCATTGATTTCCAGAAAAGGTCGTCTTCCAGCAACATCCGATGATAATTTTCCATCCCGGTGAATTCGGGAGGGTTCATCAAGTCATACTCGGTGAAACTGAGTATAAATGACGAAATAAAGGGAAAAGCGGTAAAAACTATCAGCCCTATGATATAGGGGGAGATATAGGCTAACCCCAGCATTCTGTTTTCATTCATCATGCTTACCTATTAGTAATTGGGAATAATTATTAACAAACATAAAATCAAACCTTTAATAACTCTGGATAAATAAACTCCACGTCATAGATAATTTTATTTTCCCCGTTAACGCGAAAGTCGCCGTGCACATATCCCCCCTGGGTTAAAAACGGCGGAATCTCGTTTAGCCTGTTGCGGCAGGCGGCGACGAAAGCGGATAAAGCCAGCGGGGCCGGGTCATCCAGCCTCAGATAGCGATGCCGTGCCGAACGTACGAATAATCCGCGATGGAAATGTTTTTCAAACAGAATTTCCGCCAGTTGCCAGGCGTATTGCGCCCATTTTTCCGACTGGCGGCGTTCGGCCAATTCGGTCATGGCGTACACTAAGGCCGGGCTGGCGATATGCTGCGCGTTTTCGTTAGCCAGACGGCTGAGAATGGTGTTAATCAACGCATACAGCTCCTCATCGGCGCTCAGGCAATAAGCCCGCACCAGCGGCAATAAATAATCTCCCTCCAGAGCAAAGCGTTTCAATTCCGTGCCGGCTTTTCCGTAATAGCCGTCGCGCTTAAAACGATAACCGGTCATATCCTGGCCGTTATTCCACATCGGGCGCAGCGTATTGCTGCTCAGGTCGTAGGCGTATTGGTAATAATTTTTCAGCCCGGAAATCACCCAGCCGAGCATTTCGTCGTCGGGTTGAACGCGCAGGATATCCAGCATGGCCAGCGGGTTATCAATCAACAGCGGGCGCATATCCCGGAAAAGCACGTTGGCCTCGCGGGCTATCTCGCCGAATTCGGCGCCGAACTGGCGCTGGGCGCGGTCGCCGAACCAGGACTGGGTCTGATTATCGTCGGCGGGCACCGGCTGGCGCTGCAGCGGCGAGCTGAATTGATAAACCGGCATCCCGGTCTCCGGGTTTCTTGCCAGCACATATTGCCGGTACAGATGCTTGCCCCATTTCGCCGCCTGCCGATCGCCGGTATATTCCGCATACTTGAAGGCGGCATAGATAAGATCGGTGCCGGCGTTAACAAAGGTCAGCCCTTTTGTCAGCGGCAGAACCGGCCACCGCGCGGGGTTAACCACGTCGTGACGGGGATGCTGGAAAACGTCGGGATCGCGCGGTTTGGCATAATCGCCGTGGCGCCCGAGGTCCAGCGAGTTCCAGTCCTCGACGTGCGCGTTCCAGAAGCCCTGCAGGAAGTTCAGCGTTTTGGCGGCATCAATGCGATGCAGCAGCGCGTAATAGGGCAGGTGGTGTTTGAGTTCATGGACCTGGGCTTTTGACTCCGGTCCTTCGCTTTGCAGCGTATCCAGATTGATAAAACGATGTCCGCCCCAGAAAAACAGGCCGCTGTGAGCATCGACGAAATTTGTCAAAAAGTACGCCGTCTGCGCGGCGGCCTGCTGCTGATAGCTGTTTTCCCCGGTGATGACGCTCATCGCGCAAAGCGTTCTCAACCAGTTTTGCTGGCTGGCGAAATTGGAAATCGGCGCGCTATGCCCGTCGGGAAATTGCCATACGACGGGATCATGACTCAGCACGTCAAATCCATCGGCCAGCAGCGGCGTTGGATTGCTGCGGCTGCTGGCTCGCTTTGTTACGGTGCCAATATGCTTGTCCAGTGCGGCAATCCACTCGTCAAGCCTGTTTTCTCTGCTGGTGTACAGACGGGCAAAAATACTCATCAAGTACCTTCTTATGGAACTGAGTTAACAGTTCCTTATAAATAGAAACGCTGTTTCGATTGATTATATGGCGCTATTCGCCCTGCCGTCATGTACCCGATAGCGAAAGTGTGATCAAAGTCGGAACGTTGTTTTGATTTTTTTTAAAGCGGGATTTTAATATGGGGAATAGCGTAAATATAAAAATAACTTTTTGAAAAATAAATAAAAAGCACAATATGAATTGTGCCTTTTATAGCGATCCGAAAATAATTGCCGACGCGAAAAGAGGTATTAGCGAGCCAGCCATCCGCCGTCAACGGCGATGGTATAGCCGTTGATATAATCAGAAGCGCCGGACGCCAGAAATACCGCCGGGCCCATGACATCCTGCGGCAGGCCCCAGCGACCCGCCGGGATGCGCTCCAGGATTTCTTTGCTGCGTTCTTCATCCGCGCGCAGTTGCTGGGTATTGTTGGTGGCCATATATCCGGGGGCGATGGCATTGACGTTAATATGGTGTTTGGCCCACTCATTGGCCAGCAGACGGGTGACGCCCATTACCGCGCTTTTCGAGGCGGTGTAGGAAGGTACGCGGATACCGCCTTGGAAAGAGAGCATCGACGCGATATTGATGATCTTGCCGCCGTTGCCCTGCTTGATAAACTGGCGGGCAACCGTCTGCGACATAAAGAATACGCTCTTGATGTTCAGGTTCATCACGTCGTCCCAGTTCTTTTCACTGAAATCGATGGCATCCTCGCGGCGGATAATGCCGGCGTTATTGATCAGAATGTCAACTTTGCCAAACTCGGCAACGGCTTTTTCCACCAGTTCGGCGTGGCCGGCAATATTGCTCACATCCGCCGTCAGGCTGAGGAAACGGCGTCCCAGCGCGGTGATTTTCTCGATGGTGTCTTTGGGTTCGACAATATTGACGCCGACGATATCGCAACCGGCCTGCGCCAGTCCGATAGCCATACCTTGGCCCAGACCCGTATCACAACCGGTGATAAGCGCCACTTTGCCCTGTAAATCGAAGGAATTTAAAATCATAGCCATAATCTCTCCATAAGCGACAATACTCAGTCGTTAGCTGTTACTGTAGGGAATATCGGTTATTCCGGCCGCCGGCGATTAACGTAACTCGCTGACCTTGACGTGATCCATGTCACCGAAAACCTGATTCTCGCCAACCATGCCCCAGATAAAGGTGTAGCGTCTGGTGCCCACACCGGAATGGATCGACCAGCTCGGTGAGATCACCGCCTGCTCGTTGTGAACTACAATATGACGGGTTTCCTGCGGTTGCCCCATCAGGTGAAAAACGGCGGTTTCGTCATCCATATCAAAATAGAAATAGACTTCCATCCGGCGTTCATGCGTATGGCAAGGCATGGTATTCCACAGGCTGCCTTCGGCCAGTCTGGTCAGGCCCATAGTGAGCTGACAGGTGGGCAATACGTCAGGAACGATATATTTATTAATGGTGCGGCGGTTACCGCTGGCATCTTCACCCAGGGTCTGCGGCGACGCCTGCGTCTGGGTGATTTTACGGGTCGGATAGGCGGTGTGCGCCGGCGCGCTGTTATAGTAGAACTTTGCCGGGTTTGTCGCGTCGCTGCTGATGAAACGCACGTCTTTTGCGCCCATGCCGACATACAGCGCTTCCTCGTTGCCTATCTCATAGCGCGTCCCGTCAACCGTGACCGACCCCGCGCCGCCGATGTTGATAACCCCTAGTTCGCGCCGCTCGAGGAAATAGCCGACGCCAAGCTGTTTGCCGACTTCGCCGCCGATGGTCACGGCGGCTTCAACGGGCATAATGCCGCCGACGATAATGCGGTCGATGTGGCTATAGGTCATAGTGTAGGCGTCGGCGGTAAAAATCCGTTCTATCAGAAACTGGCGACGCAAACCGGCGGTATCCAATTGGCTGGCGTGATCGCTGTGAATGCCTTGACGTACTTGCATTGCTTCGCCTCTCATTCAGATACGGATATCAATCCGCGTAAAACCCTGGGGAAAGCGCCGGGCGGAACAGATGAGATGCGTGGCAGTGACAACGTCACCCGAACCTTGGTTTGCCCGGTTCTTTCTTGTTATGCTGGATGATAGTTTGATTGGGATATGAATTCAATAAATATGAAATATTGTTTTATTTATTTCTTGAGGACGGTCATGGTTTTGCTTATTTTAGGTTTCATCTGACGCTGATGTTACTAGAATGTCGCTATCCGCAGGCACCGGCTCGCCTTGAATGCACGGCACGGGGAGCACAAAAAGAGAGGGGAAAACGATGAAAAGGTATTTTATTGACGACGAAACGCCGTGGGAAGTATTGGGCGGCGGCATCAAGCGTAAGATCATCACCTGGAGCGATGAGCTAATGATGGTCTGCGTGCATTTTGACAAGGGCGCCATTGGCACGCCCCACAAACATGATATTCACGATCAGATCGCTTACGTCGCCGCAGGCAGTTTTGAGGTGGTGATTGAGGGTGAAAAGCGCATTCTGAAAACCGGCGATGCCTATATGGCGGTAAAAAACGAAATGCACGGCGTGGTTTCTCTGGAAGACGGCAGCGTATTGATCGACACCTTTTCTCCCAAACGCGCTGATTTCCTGTAACTTCCCTGGCGGCGACCGGCGCTTTTCCGACCGCCGGTTACCGCATCTTGCCCCGTTCCCTTGTTCAGACGATATTGGCGACGTCAAGCTGTAGCAAGGTGTCGAGCTTATGATCGGCCAGCGCCCAGCGCGGATCATTCCTCAATTCCCCCTGCGGCACCACAATCGAACGCATCCGCGCCGCTTTGGTCGCAATCATGCCGTTTATCGAATCCTCCAGGGTGACGCAGCGCAGCGGCGGGACACCCAACCCTTGCGCCGCATTCAGATATACTTCCGGGTGCGGTTTGCTATAAAGCAGATTTTCGGCGGAGACCAGTACGTCGAAATAGCGCTCCAGATTGAACATGGCCAATACCTGCCGCTGCATGGCCAGGGGGGAGGCGGACGCCAGGCCGATCTTGAGCCGTTGTTGACGACAGAGCTGCAAAGCCTGTTCGACGCCCGGCAATAGCGGACGGCGCTCGGCGACCAGGGCGGTGGCGCGTTCGATAATGCGGCCGACGACCACTTCCCGGCTGGGAGTTTCCCAGGGCGCAAGCTGATACCACAGGTCAACCACCATATCGATGCGCAATCCCAGCGTGTCGGTCATCGAATGTCGCAATGAGGTATCAATCCCCAGAGAAGCAATAACCTCAAGCTCGGCTATATCCCATAAGGGTTCTGAATCGATCAGTAAGCCATCCATATCAAAAATCGCCGCGCGGATAGAAGAATCAAAGGTCATGCCGTAGGCTCCGTAATATAAGAAACATCGGTAGATTGTAAGCCAAATCATCGCCGCTGGGGGTGGCCGAGCGATAAAACGTTGACTGATAGTAAACTTAACGTAGGCTTCTAACGGGTTTTTTTAGGTATACACTATTGTTATCCGAAAATATTAACAATGTTGCGTCGCTCAGAAGGGGAACTCATGACGTATCAACAGGCCGGCCGTGTCGCCGTGGTTAAACGTATCGCGGGATGGATCATTTTTATTCCGGCTTTGCTGTCCACTGTTGTTTCACTGGCTAACTATCTTTATGCCTATACGCAGAAAAAGCAGGGGATTGATGCGGTGCTGCTGGATTTTTCGCATCTGATGATCGAGATGGTGCGCTTTAATACGCCGTTTCTGAATATTTTCTGGTACAACTCGCCGCTTCCGGATTTTTCGCGTTTTTTTACTGCCCCCAGCCTGATGTTCTGGCTGATTTATATGCTGATTTTCGTCGGCCTGGCGCTGCAGGTTTCCGGCGCCCGTATGTCGCGGCAGGTGAAGGCGATTCGTGAAGGCATTGAAGATCAGCTGATTCTGGAAAAAGTGAAGGGCAACGAAGGCAACACCCGGGAGAAGCTGGAGTCTCGCGTAGTCGTGCCGCGACACACCATTTTCCTGCAATTCTTTCCGCTCTATATTTTGCCGCTCATTATTGCCGGCATTGGGTATATGGTGCTGCGCTTATTAGGGCTCTAAGTCCGGTATTCTATATCGGCGCTTGCTTTGTGCTTTTTACGTTGATGTTATGCCCGCGCCGGCGGGCTATTCGTCTTCAGAGCGGCAGCTGCGTCTCTATCGCCTGCTGGGCCGCAACAATATGCTTGCCGCCAAACAGATTGGCGCGGTTGAGCAGGTAATAAATCTGATAGATGGGCTGCCGTTCGATAAAGCCCTTATCCAGCGGCCAGACGCTTTGGTAGCCGTCATAAATCTGTGGCGGCAGCGCCGGGTAGAGCGGCAGCATCGCCAGGTCGCACTCCCTGTCTCCCCAATAGCAGGCCGGATCAAACAGATAACATCCATTATTGCTGTTGGCGCAATTATCCGGCCAGAGGTCGCCGTGCAGTAACGACGGCTGCGGCTGATAGCCGGCCAGCCGCTCTTCCGCGCGCGCAATCAGGGGCTCGACATCGCCAAAGTGCATGCCTTTCTCTGCGGCCAACTGCAATTGCCAGCCAATACGCTGCTCGGCAAAAAAAACCGACCAGCGCCGCTGCCAGCAGTTCGGCTGCACGGTGGTGGAAAGGTCGTTATCAAAGTCGAGGCCAAACTGCGGCTGATCGCTCCATTGGTGCAGTCGCGCCAGCTGTTCGCCAAGACACCAGGCGCCGTGGGCATCCAGCGGTTTTACCTCCAGGTACTGCAATAACAGGAAGCTGTGATCGCGGGAACTGCCCACGCCGTAAACCTCAGGGACGTTTACCGTATGGCTGCGCGACAGCAAGATAAGCTGGTCGGCTTCCGCGGTGAATTTGGGCAGCATTTCACGTACGTCGCATTTTACGAAAACCTCATGGCCGCCATAGCGAACATACCAGGCCGGGTGCATTTCGCCACCAGGCAATTCGCGGCGCTCCTCGATTTCGGCGGCACCGAGATGTTCTTCCAAAAGCCGGCTGATAGCTTGCCACATAAGGTTACTCTCCCGTTGATATTGCCCTGTATACCATTACGGTAATTGATTGAACTGTATAAAAACTGAATCTGTCGCACAGTGATGATGATTGATAAACGCCGCGAAAAGGCATCAGGAGGAAAGTATAGCCGTTGTAGAAAATAAAACCGTGGGGCGGGGGATTAACCGGCGGAAAAGCGCCGCCGGTTAATCGAGCGGCCGCGCTAAACGTTTTCCGTCGGCGCCAGAGCGGCGGGACGACGATGGATTTTCAACTGGTGAAAAGCCAGGGCGACGGTGAAGAACAGGGCCTGGATAATGACGATACAAGGGCCGGTGGCGCCGTCGATATAAAAGCTGATCAACGTGCCGGCCATACAGGAGACGACGGAAACCAGCGTCGCCACGATCAGCATGCGGTCGAAGCTCTTGCATACCATAAAGGCGATGATGCCCGGCGCGATTAGCATGGCGATGACCAGAATGACCCCCACCGCCTGTAATGACGCGACAATCGTTAACGCCAGCAGGCAGAGCAGCCCGTAATGCAGCAGTTTGACCGGCAGACCGATAACGCGTGCGTGGTTGGGATCAAAACAGTAGAGCATGAAATCCCGGCGTTTCAGCAGAATGACCGTCAGCGTGACGCCGGCGATCCACAGAATCTGGGTCAGCTCCTGCGTCGTGATGCCCAGCACGTTGCCGAACAGAATATGGTTCAGGTGTTGATCGGTATCGATACGGGCAAACAGCACTAATCCCAGCGCAAACATGCCGGAAAAAATGATCCCCATCACCGTATCTTCCTTGACCCGGCTATGCTCTTTGACATACCCGGTGGCGACGGCGCAGAAGATGCCGGAAACAAAGGCGCCGATAACCAGCGGGATGCCCAGCAGAAAGGCCACCACGATACCGGGCAGGACGGCGTGGGAAATCGCATCGCCCATCAGCGACCAGCCTTTCAGCACCAGGTAGCACGACAGTACCGCGCAGACGACGCCCGTCACCACGGCGGCGATAAGCGCGCGTTGCATAAACGGGTAGGATAGCGGCTCGGTTATCCAGCTCAGTATCAGGCTCATAGCGCATCCCCCGTTTGGTCGCCGCTCTGGCGCAGGCGGCGCGACGCCAATAAACCATGCTTGGGCGCGAATACAAACGCCAGCAGGAATACCAGCGTCTGCAACGTAACGATTACCCCACCGGTGGCGCCGTCAAGGAAAAAGCTCAGATAGGCGCCGACGGCGCTGGTTGTCGCGCCAAGGGCGATGGAAATCAGCACCAGACGGCCGAATCGGTCGGTAAGCAGATAGGCCGTCGCGCCGGGCGTAATCACCATCGCGATAACTAAAATGGCGCCGACGGTTTGCAATGCCGCGACGGTGCAGGCGCTGAGCAGGGTAAAGAACAGAATTTTCAGCTTCAGCGGAGAAAGGCCGATGGAGCGGGCATGGTTTTCATCAAAGAACACCGCCAGCAGGTCTTTCCATAACAGACAAAGAATCACCAGGGTCACGCCGATAATGATTTCGACCTGAAGGACGTCCTCATCGGCGATACCCAGAATATTGCCGAAGATAATGGACTGAACGTTAACCGAAGTGGGGTTGAGCGAAATAATCAGCAGGCCGACGGCGAAAAAGGTGGAAAAAATAAAACCGATAATCGCGTCTTCACGTAAACGGGTTATGTGGCGGATAAGGGTCATCGCCAGCGCCGCCAGCATACCGGTAAAAAAAGCGCCGCCGGCATACGGCAGCCCCAACGCATAGGCGCCGGCGACCCCGGGCACAACCGAGTGCGACAGCGCATCGCCCATTAACGACCAGCCCTTGAGCATCAGATAGGCCGAGAGGAAGGCGCAGACGCCGCCCACGATGGCGCTGACCCAGATGGCTTTCATCATATAGTTATAGCCGAACGGCTGTAGCAGGAGATCGATCATTGCTGTTCTTTCTCCCCTGGGACGGCGCGCAGAGCGGGAGGGTCGTTCTTGGTTGAACCATAGAACACCGCCGGGCGTTCGTCATCGGTCAGTACGGTAACCATGCGCTCGTCGTCGTCGTCATGCAGGTTCGGCCCGCCAAGATTGATATGGCGTAACACGCCGCCAAAGGTTTTTTCCAGATTGCTCTGGGTAAAGGTGCTGTGCGTCGGACCCGCCGCCAGCACGGTGCGATTCACCAAAATAACGTTATCGCAGAATTCGGGCACGCTGCCGAGGTTGTGCGTCGCCACCAGGATCAGATGCCCCTCGTCGCGCAAGGTGCGCAGCAGATCGATAATCGCGTTTTCCGTTTTTACATCGACGCCGGTAAAAGGCTCATCCAGCAGCAGCACGCTGCCCTGCTGGGCCAGCGCGCGGGCGAGAAAAACCCGTTTTTTCTGTCCGCCGGACAATTCGCCAATCTGACGCTGGTATAATGCCGTAAGGCCGACGCGCTCCAGTGATTCGGCGACGATGTCGCGATCCTGCTGCGAGGGAATGCGCAGAAAATTCATTTTTCCGTAGCGTCCCATCATCACCACGTCGGAGACCAGCACCGGAAAATTCCAGTCGACGTCTTCGGTCTGCGGCACGTAGGCGACCAGATTCTGTTTCAACGCCTGGACAATGGGCTTTTTATTAAGCAATACCTGGCCGGTTGTGGGCCTTACCAGGCCCATAATGCTTTTGAACAGCGTTGATTTTCCGCTGCCGTTAACGCCCACCAGCGCGCAGATGGTGCCGCCGTTCAATGCGAAAGAGGCATGCCGGATCGCCTGGTGGCCGTTGCTGTAGGTCACAGAGACGTCATTAATCTCCAGTGACTGCGTTGCTGTATCACTGCTCATTGATCAAATCCTTTGGCGATGGTCTCTACAGTGACTTTTAACAAATCAATGTAGGTGGGCACCGGGCCATTTTCGCTTGACAGCGAATCGACATAGAGTACGCCGCCGTATTTGGCTCCGGTCTCTTTACTGACCTGTTTTGCCGGTTTGTCCGAGATGGTGCTTTCGCTGAATACCACCGGGATTTTTTCCTTGCGGACGGTATCAATCACCTTGCGAACCTGTTGAGGAGAGCCTTGTTCATCGGCATTAATCGGCCATAAATAGACCTCTTTGAACTGATAGTCTTGCGCCAGATAGCTGAATGCGCCTTCGCTGGTCACCAGCCAGCGCTGCTGATCCGGGATACGGGATAAGCGTTCACGCAACGGCGAGTCGATGGCCTTGATTTTTTCCGCATAGGCTTTGGCGTTGCGGTTATAGGTTTCCGCATTCGCCGGGTCGTATTTCACCAATCCCGCCCGGATATTTTCAATATAGACCAATGCGTTGGAAGGCGACATCCACGCATGGGGATTGGGGTTGCCGTTATAGGCGCCTTCACGGATCGACAGCGGCGTAATCCCTTCCGTCACCACCACCGCCGGAACGTCCTTGACGTTGTCAAAGAAACGCTCGAACCAGCGTTCCAGATTCATGCCGTTCCACAGTATCAGCTGGGCCGACTGCGCTTTAACAATATCGAGCGGCGTGGGCTGGTAATCATGAATCTCCGCGCCCGGCTTGGTAATCGACTCTACCGTCGCGGCGTCGCCGGCGATATTCTGCGCAATATCCTGGATGATGGTAAAGGTAGTGACTACCTTAAGCTTTTCCGCGGCGTTGGCGCTGGCGACGGATACAAAGAGCAGGGCGCCGGGCAACGCCATACGACGCAAAAAAGAGGGTAGGAGAGTCAAAAAACCGATCATAGGTATATCCTTGCAGGTTATGGATGATTGAATTGAGAATAATTATCAATATCATTTAAGTCAAGAGACAGATGGGCAGTAATAACGTGTCGGAAGACTCGGCGGGTAACTAACTGTGCGCACATGAGCGAAAGACTCATCATGCTCCTTCGGTAACAGAAGTAGTGATCTAATTTAATAAATCGTACGTAATCTTGCAACGTAAGTCTAACGCTAACGCTGCGATACCCGTACATGTCATGGGTAATTGACCGAGATTAGCAGACAAGCCGATCGGCGGACTAATAAAATGTCGGCTTTTGCCGATAAAAGTATAGGCTTTTAGTATAAGTTTTGTTTCTGGAAGGAATGTGTGGGTATGAGCAGTAAATCAGAAAGGCGTTGGAAGCTGGCTAGTATTGTTTTGCTTATTTTTTTGATTGTTTTACTTGTTGTTATGCTGAGTATTGATTAATTCAAAAAAAGTAACGTTGCGTATGCGTTGATTTATCAGTCAACCACCCAAAGGGCAAAAACGGGAATCGATAGTGGGTATTTATCTAAGACCTGTCAGTCCGCCACTTTTGCCCTTTTTCCATCGCCCTACGCAGCGTGCTGGCGACGGTTTTTTTATGCCTGCCGCTGGCCCCGATCGCCGCAGGTACGCCACGATCCGCGTCTCCCCGACATATGCGAATATTATGGGTAAAAAAGATATTTACTCTTATCAATATAGCGAGTTAGCGTTATTTGTAAGTCGTCGATGACGTTAATCTGTGCGCCATGTCCATGACTGATAAAAAAGGGCTTGCCAACGGTTGTGGAGTGTGCAATAACGCACTTGGGTAAAACGAGGTACAGTTCTGTATATGAATGGCATTTTCAGTAAAGAAGACTTGAGTACAAGCGTTAGCGTGAATACCACTTCTCTGCCGATCCTTATCTTAGTGCCTCAAGCAGTAACGACTTTGGTTTGTCTGTATAACGCCTCTGGCGGTTTAAACAATTAAAGGAAATATCTGAAATGGCAAAGATTAAAGGTCAAGTCAAGTGGTTCAACGAGTCTAAAGGCTTTGGTTTCATCACTCCGGCTGACGGTAGCAAAGATGTATTCGTACATTTCTCTGCAATTCAAGGCAACGGCTTTAAAACTCTGGCCGAAGGCCAGAACGTAGAGTTCGAAATCCAAGACGGTCAGAAAGGTCCGTCTGCAGTCAACGTCACTGCGATTTAATTACAGTTCACGTTGTAAAACCCGCCACGGTGCGGGTTTTTTGTTGTCTGATTTTTATCAATATAAAGAGTGCTTTTTAGCAGGGAAAACGTGCTGATGCCTTATCAATGCCCGCTATGCCGGCAACCATTACGCCGCATGGCGCAGCAATGGTCCTGTGGCCGCCACAGTTTCGACTGTGCGAAAGAAGGCTATGTGAACCTGTTGCCGGTGCAATTTAAACGTTCAAAGCAACCGGGCGACAGCGCGGAAATGATGCAGGCCCGCCGCCGCTTTCTGGATGCGGGACATTACCATCCATTGCGTGA
This sequence comes from Brenneria tiliae, assembly GCF_023347575.1. Lineage (NCBI taxonomy): Bacteria > Pseudomonadati > Pseudomonadota > Gammaproteobacteria > Enterobacterales > Pectobacteriaceae > Brenneria > Brenneria tiliae. Next base: position 440,518 of record NZ_JAKPCB010000103.1, read on the forward strand.
ATATGTTACACGGCGCATTAATGAGATTTTACCGCCCGATGCGGCCGCCTTGTTGGATATCGGCTGTGGCGAAGGCTATTACACCGCCGCGTTGGCCGCCCGGGTTAAACCATGCCGGGCAATAACCGTTTATGGGCTGGATGTTTCGAAAGCGGCGATACAGCGTGCGGCAAAACGTTATCCAGAGGTCGATTATTGCGTCGCCTCAAGCCAGCGACTGCCGTTTGACGACCGGTCACTGGATGCCATCCTGAAAATTTACGCGCCGTGCAATGACGCCGAATTGCAGCGCACGGTGAAAGCGGGCGGTTGGGTCATTACCGTATCGCCGGGGCCGCGCCATCTTTATCAGTTAAAAGCACAAGTCTATGACCAGGTACGGTTACACCCCGGCCGGGACGAAACGCTGGCCGGTTTCCGGTTGGTTGAACGGCAAACGCTGGCATATCCGATGCAATTGACCGGGGAGGAGGGCGCCGCGCTACTCCAGATGACGCCGTTCGCCTGGCGAGCCACCCCGGAGGTCGGTAAAAAGCTGCGGGAAGCGGCGCAATTTAGCTGCGAGACCGACTTTATTATCCGCCTGCACCAGCGTATCGTCGACGGCGAAACGGCCGCCGGATAAGGTAAACAGCAGGGCGGAAATCCGGCATCAACGGTCATCTCTTTCACGCCGCAGCATGGCCAAGATGTTCATAGAGAATATTGCAGCCGATGCCGATAAGCACGATACCGCCGACAATCTCCGCTTTTTTGCCGAGGATCGGTCCGATATAGCGGCCAATCAGCATGCCTAGCGTCACCATAATCATGGTGGCGCAGCCAATGACCATGGCCGTGTGGAAGATATTGACCTGTAAAAATGCCAGGCCCACGCCGATGGTCATGGCATCAAGGCTGGTGGCGAAGGCCGTACAGACCAGCAGCGCCAGGCTGTGTTTTTTAATTTTATCGCAGTGGCAGATCCTGGCGTTTTTGCCGCCTTCCATAATCATGCGCCCGCCCAGAATTACCAGCAGGCCAAAGGCAACCCAGTGATCCCATTCGATAATAAACCGGCTGGCGAAAAAACCGAGGGACCAGCCAATCAACGGCGTGGTGGCTTCCACTACGCCAAAAATAAGGCCGGTGCGGATGGCGTCCCGGAATTGGGGTTTGTGCAATACGGCGCCTTTACCGATAGACGCCGCAAAAGCATCCATCGACATGCCGAACGCAAGGATGAGCGTTGCTGATAGGTTCATGGTAAATAGCCTCGGCTGGGTGGTTCTCCATATCCACGGCGCTCATCCCCAACCAGATGATGGTCGCCGTGTCTATGGTCTCGCCTGCCAACTGGCCGCCCGCACCACGTTTTAATAAATAAAACGAGTATGTTGATACGAGCATTTCTGATCCTGACTTTCAGAAACCGGCTACTCCCCAATGACGGCGCAACCTTAACATATTATTTATGGATTAAACAACAATAAAAATAACAGGGGTTAATAATGCAATTGATAATTATTTTCATTTAAAGATAGCGTGATCGTTATCGCATAAAATAACGTCAGCGTTGGTGGGGGTAAAATACCACAAATAAGTTAATGATATGTTTTATAATATATTTAATTTAAAATTAAATATCTTTATCTCATTGATTTTCAATCATAAAATTATATATCTTCTCCAGGTCGTCAAGCTGCGCTACCTGTATTAATAACCGGCGTCGTTCCAGATCGATGACCAAAACGCCGTCCTCAGATAAATTCATATTTTTAATACGGTTATAAGGAATAAAGATATTGGCATAAAAGAAACCTGTCGGTTTAAACAGCAACTTGGGATGACGAATATAGGCGAGATAGATCGCCATAAATGCTAAAAAAAGCAAAAGAGACGTGATAATTACCGCACCGTTATTCATGACGTTCTGATAAATAAGGATTATCACCAGGGCGATAAAAATAAGCGCGTCCAGCCGGTTTACCCGTTTTAGCGCCACGCGCAGTTGGGTTTTCCCTTGCAGTCTATCCATGATGAATTCGTCATAGATAGCATAAATCAGCGCCAGCGCGATCAAAATAACCAGGGCGATATCCGTAATCGTCATGGGGACTCCATGGGTGAATATTTGGGGGATGTGTGTGCTAAACGAACGGCGTACGTCCGCCGGAGGGGTCACCTCCGGCGGGGTAACGTACTACAGACCGAGCAGGCCGATCCAATAACCGAAGATGCCGATGGCGAAGAATCCCATGATAAGCCACAGGGCGTTAACCTTGCGCCTCAGCAGCCACATGCAGCCGAAGGTGAGCAACAGGGGTATCAGTCCCGGCATAAGCTGGTCGAGAATCGACTGGACGGTGGTGATGGTGGTTTCGCCCTCCTGGTTGGTTACCCTGGAAACCACCATGGGCACGTTGACGTGGGTCCACTTGTTGACCAGCGCCCCCATGACGAACAGACCGAGAATAGACGCCGCCTCAGTCATCTTTTGCAGGAAGCCGCCGCCCATATCGCTAACGATATCGACCCCTTTGCGATAGCCATAGGCCACGCCATAGTAGCGCACCAGCAGGCGTACCAGGTTGAACAGAACGAAAAAGAGCACCGGCCCCAGCAGGCTGCCGCTCATCGCAATCCCGGCGCCCAGCGCGGCGAAAACGGGACGCGCCGTGCCCCAGAAAATGGGGTCGCCGACGCCCGCCAGCGGACCCATCAACCCCACCTTCAGGCCGTTTATCGCCCCGTCGTCAATCGGCGCGCCATTGGCGCGCTGCTCTTCCATCGCCATCGTCACCCCCAGAATCGGGGCGGCGACAAACGGCTGAGTATTGAAAAACTCCAGATGGCGCTTAATCGCCTGTTTACGCTCTTCCGAGTTTTCAGGGTAGAGACGGCGGATCACCGGCACCATGGAAAAGCAGAAGCCGAGCGCCTGCATACGTTCAAAGTTCCATGACCCCTGGAAAAGGTTGGAGCGAATAAACACCGCGCGAACATCGCTGGCGGTGAGTTTTTTTACATCAGTAGTTGTATCAACCATTTCTCTCACTCCTATTAATCCAGTTCGTTATCGAGATCGTTATTACCCGAGGCCACCGCTTGACCCGGCGACCTGTTGTATTTCGGGCTGAGCTGGATGTACAGCACGGCCATAACAATACCGATGACCCCCAGCGCCACCAGGTTGAACTCGGTAAAGGCGGCGGTAACGAAACCAAGATAGAAGAAAGGCATCAGGTAGCCCGCGCGCATCATGTTGATGACCATCGCGTAACCCACGACGACAATCATGCCCCCGGCGATATTCAGGCCGTTGGTGACCACGTCGGGAATCGAGTTCAACATCGCGTGAACGGCATCGGTGCCGACGGAGATCGCCACGATAACGGCGGGAATGGCGATACGCATCGCCTGAAGAAACAGCGCGGATACGTGAATCCAGCTGATCGCGCTTAAGTTGCCGCGTTCCGCCGCGCTATCGGCGGCATGCTGGAACGCCACGGTAATGGTACGCACGATAATCGTCAGCACCTGCCCGGCCGCGGCCAGCGGGATAGCCAGCGCAATCCCCGCGCCTACGCTTTGTCCGCCGGCGATGACCAGAATCGTCGAGATAATGGAAGCCAGAGCCGCATCGGGCGCCACCGCCGCGCCGATGTTCATCCATCCGAGCGCGATCATTTCCAGCGTACCGCCGATAATGATCCCGGTTTGCAAATCGCCTAATACGGCGCCGATAAGCGTACAGGCGACGAGAGGGCGGTGGAATTGAAATTCGTCAAGAATCGACCCCATCCCCGAAACACAAGACACGATAAATATCAGCACAATTTGAAGGGTGGTAATCTCCATTGTACTTCTCCTATAGAAAACGTTATCTGAGTAAAATAAATCGTTACACAGTGGAAGTTATTGAATGTGCTAACGAGCCATCTTATTGATTAGATCCATCATTTTGATTTTGGAATCACTGGAAACTTTTCTGACTTCCAATTCAATTCCGCGTTTATCCAGTTCCTTGAACGCCGCGATATCCTTTTCATCAATGGAGACCGCATTATTGACCTGCGTTTTCCCTTGACGGAACGCCATGCCCCCAATGTTGACGGAGGGTATGTCGACGCCATTTTCAACCAGGGTTAGTACGTCGGTCGGGTTGGTAAATAACAGCATCACGCGATCGGCGGCATATTTCGGGTTGTCGTAAACGCGGATGGCCTTCGCCACGTCCACCACATGCGCGGTAACCCCCGGCGGCGCGACCTGGGTCAGCAGCGTTTTGCGCACGTTGTCGGCGGCGACTTCGTTGCTGACGACGATAATGCGGTTGACGTTGGTCTCTTTCGTCCAGCGCGTCGCCACCTGACCGTGAATTAAACGGTCGTCAATACGCGCCAACCCTATCTTCATATGTCCGCCGGTTCCGCTGACCGGCGCCGGGGCTTTGGGTGCGGATGAAACCGGAGCGGGGGAGACCGCCGCTTTCTGTTGCTCCTGGGTTTTCAGGGCCTTTACCCCGTCTCTTCCCGCCTCAAGCGCGGTTGTCACCAAATCGGCGAATGCCGGCTTGTCATCGCGGGCCATAAAGGTTTCCACCAGCATGGGAATATTTACCCCGGTGATAACTTCATGGTCCTCCTTGTCGGTTACCACACGGCTGGCGGCATTAAACGGACTGCCTCCCCAGGTATCGACCAAAAACAATACGCCGGACGACGTCTCCAGTTGAGATAATTTCTCCTGATATTTTTCTATCAGCGTTTCAGCGTTTTCACCGGGGATGAAATCGATCGCGGCGACGTTATCCTGCTCGCCAAGAATCATCTCAGCCGTTTTTAACAGCGGCCCCGCGGTGGCTCCGTGAGTGCATAGTATTATTGCAATACTCACTTACTACCTCCTCACTATTCACGATCAAATCGAGTGTGTAATGTGTCGGGATATAGGGTTAACGTGCGCTTGCCGAACGTTAATCGTTGCCATATCAGTATGGTCGTCAGAGGCTGACTTGGTTATCCAATAGGTAAAAATTTTTACAATTAATTCACTACATTCAATGAGCCGGTTCAAACTCGTCAAGCCTGAAACAATCGTTTGACAGATTTATTTTACTCACCGAAAAAATAAATAGTGTGACGTTGCTCCACCTTTGATTGGCGTAAACTGTGAGCTGTTAAGAAAAGTGTGCGGTAAATAACAGAAATGTCACATGCATTTGCTGCATGGCGCGGCGTAAGAAAGTCTTTGTGAAAAACCGGAGCAACCTGTTAAAGTTATATTCTGTTAAATTATTTAGGAGCATCGGGCATTCGCCCTTCCCATGGACTGTCACCGACAAAACGTTCTCTGTGTACCCGCTAACGCTGGTGGTTTTCTGCACTCGGTTGGTCATTCCGGCCACCTTCAGAGTCATTCTGATTCATACCCACTCTTTTTATTATCCTTCAATGCCAACGCGGCATTGATGTCGTCTGCTGGTTCATTTTTCGGAGTCTGACATGGAATTTTTGCTGGATCCCTCAATCTGGGCAGGCTTATTGACGCTGGTGGTACTTGAAATTGTTCTGGGTATCGACAACCTGGTATTTATCGCCATTCTGGCGGATAAACTGCCCCCCAAGCAGCGAGATAAAGCCCGCATTATCGGGTTATCGCTGGCCCTGCTGATGCGTTTGGGGCTGTTGTCGCTGATTTCCTGGATGGTCACGCTGACCCGCCCGCTGTTTTACGTCGGCGATTTCAGCTTCTCCGGCCGCGATCTTATCTTGCTGGCCGGGGGGATGTTCTTACTGTTTAAAGCCACCATGGAGCTGCATGAACGGCTGGAAAATAAATCGCATGACGAGCACGGCAGCCGCGTGCACGCCAGCTTTTGGGTGGTCGTCGCCCAGATAGTCGTGCTGGATGCGGTGTTTTCTCTGGATGCGGTGATTACCGCGGTGGGTATGGTTAACCACCTGGGCGTAATGATGACCGCGGTGATTATCGCCATGGGGGTGATGCTGCTGGCATCCAAGCCGCTGACCAATTTTGTCAACGCCCACCCGACGGTGGTGGTGCTGTGCCTCAGCTTCCTGCTGATGATTGGTTTAAGTCTGGTTGCGGAAGGTTTCGGCTTCCATATTCCCAAAGGTTATCTGTATGCGGCGATTGGCTTCTCGATCCTGATCGAATTTTTCAACCAGCTTGCCCGACATAACTTTATGAAGCATCAGTCGCGGCGCCCTCTGCGCGAGCGCACCGCCGAGGCGATTTTACGGCTGATGGGGGCCAGAAAGGCCGCCGCCGACGAGGACGATCAGCCGCAGAAAGTCACCGCTGAAACCTTTGCCGAAGAAGAACGCTATATGATTAGCGGGGTATTGACGTTGGCGTCGCGTTCCCTACGCAGCGTGATGACGCCGCGCACGGAAATTTCCTGGGTAGACAGCGAGCGCTCCGTGGAGGAGATCCGTTTGCAGTTGCTGGATACGCCCCACAGCCTGTTCCCGGTCTGCCGCGGCTCGCTGGACGAGCTAATCGGCGTGGTGCGGGCCAAAGATCTGCTGGTGGCGCTGGAAGAGCATGCCGATGTGGAAAGTTTCGCGGCGGCCAATCAGCCGATTGTGGTGCCGGAAACGCTGGACGTGATCAATTTGCTGCCGGTGCTGCGCCGGGCCAAAGGCAGCCTGGTGATGGTAAGCAACGAGTTTGGCGTGGTGCAGGGGCTGGTTACGCCGTTGGATGTGCTGGAAGCGATTGCCGGCGAGTTCCCGGACGAAGACGAAACGCTGGATATTGTGGCCGACGGCGACGGCTGGCTGGTTAAAGGCGGCACGGATTTGCACTCTTTGCAGCAGGTGGTCGACAGCAGCGATCTGGTCAGCCCGAAAGAGGATTACGCCTCGCTGGCGGGTATGCTGCTGGCCTACAGCGATGAGTTTCCCAACGTGGGCGATGTGATTGAGCTGCACCAGCTGCGCTTCCAAATCATGGAGGTGTCGGAATACCGTATCGAGCTGGTGCGGGTCGAAAAAATCACCGAGCCGAGGGAAGAGGAAGACGAGTAGCTGCGATTTCCCGCCTGACGGGGCGTTTGCCAAAGGCGTCGATCTCTGTACGGCTTGCCCATCATCGGGCAAGCCGTTTTACTTTATGCCGTACCGGCGGTTAAATATGGCTTTATATCTGTGAACGGAATGGCAACTGACGCAGCTAGTCGCACTGCACCTTGATCGCCAGTCCGCCGCGCGAGGTTTCGCGGTATTTGGCGTTCATATCCTTGCCGGTTTCGTACATGGTCTCAATAACCTTATCCAGGGATACGCGCGGTTCGCTGGTACGGCGCATCGCCATTCGCGCGGCGTTGATGGCTTTCACCGCGGCGATGGCGTTGCGTTCGATGCACGGCACCTGAACCTGGCCGGCGACCGGATCGCAGGTCAGGCCAAGATTGTGCTCCATGCCGATTTCCGCCGCCACGCAGACCTGCTCCGGACTGGCGCCCATCAGTTCCGCCAGCCCGGCCGCCGCCATTGAGCAGGCGACGCCGACTTCTCCCTGACAGCCCACTTCGGCGCCGGAGATGGAGGCGTTCATTTTATACAGTATGCCTACCGCGCCCGCGGCGAGAAAATAGCGGATATAGATGTCGGGGCCGACCGGTTCGATAAAGCGGTCGTAATAGGCGAGGACCGCGGGCACAATGCCGCAGGCGCCGTTGGTCGGCGCGGTCACCACGCGGCCGCCGGCGGCGTTTTCCTCGTTGACCGCCAGAGCGAACATATTGATCCAATCGACGACGTTCATCGGGTCGTTGGATAGCTTGTCGGAGGCGACCAGCATGCGACGCAGCGCCGAAGCGCGGCGGGGAACGCGCAGCGGACCGGGCAGCACGCCTTCGGTATTCACGCCGCGGTCGATACAGGCGCGCATGGTCTGCCAGATAGTCGAGAAATAATCTGCGATATCCTGACGGCTGTGCAACGCCAGTTCGTTGCGCATCACCATGGCGGACAGCGAAAGGCCGTTTTGCTTGCAGTGCGCCAGCATCTCTTGCGCCGAATTAAAGGCATACGGCACGGAGACTTCGGTTAATACGCTGTTACCAAAGTTCTCTTCGTCAACGATAAATCCGCCGCCGATGGAGTAATAGGTCTTACGGAAAACGGCCTCGCTCCCGGCAAACGCGGTGATCGTCATACCGTTTTCGTGCAACGACAGGTTTTCGCTGCGGAAAACCATGCCGCCTTCCCGGGGGAAATCGACCTCATGCCGGCCGTCCGCCAGCAACAGGCGTTCCCGACTTTCCACCTCGCGGATAAACTCCGGGATGGCGTCGATATCGACGGTGTCCGGCATCTTGCCCGCCAGCCCCATAACGATGGCGATATCGGTATGGTGTCCTTTCCCGGTCAACGACAGCGAGCCGTAAACGTCAACGGCGATACGCGTCACGCCGGCCAGCAAGCTGCGGCTTATCAATTCATCGACAAATTGCTTACCGGCTTTCATCGGTCCTACCGTATGAGAGCTTGAGGGGCCAATGCCGATTTTAAACATGTCGAAAACGCTTATCACGCCCAAACTCCTTACTCGCGCCGTTGAATAGCCGAAGAATAGGATAAAATTCTCAAATCGCGCCATTGTAGTGTGCAATATGTTGCGGAGTTCGCTTTTTCGCATGAAATAAACTTATGCCAACGGGCAACGGAACTTATCTCAGCGGACAGCGGACAAGGTAGCCGTCACGGCTCGCCGGCGACGTGCAGGGCGAGCCGGCGGATAATTGACGCCGTCAATCCCCAGACGAATTGCTGCCGATACCAGGAGAGATAAACCCGGTGAGGTTTGCGCTGCCGCTCGATATCAAGGGAATGGTAGCGGGTAAGCGCCAGCGCTTCCGCCAGCGGCATTTCAAATAGCTCCGCCACTTCGTTTTCTTGCGGATAAAAGCGGGTCTGCGGGGAGATAAGACCGATAACCGGCGTGACCTGAAAGCCGCTGATGCTGTCTAGCGACGGTAATACGCCCAATACCTGCACATTGTGCGGCGGAATGGCCACTTCTTCCTGCGCTTCGCGCAGCGCCGTCTCCACTAGCGACCGGTCGTCAAGGTCGGCCGCGCCGCCGGGGAAGGCGACCTGCCCGGCATGGCTTCTCAGGCCGGATGCCCGGCGGGTCAGCAGCAGCGTCGGGGTGGCGCGGCGCACAATCGGCACCAGTACGGCCGCCTGCCTCCGGTGGCGGGCCGGCGGCGCCGGACGCAGCGTTTGCAGCTGAAAGCGGGTAATAAACTCGGCCAGATCGAAGCTGGCGGGCGAGCGGGGTGCATTCATTGAATGGGTCACGGGTCTTTACCTGGGAAGCGCTGATTATCCAATTAATCCAACCTATCCAGCAAGGGCAAGATACGCTTCACTTTATCAAAGGTTTCCTGATATTCCGCCTGTTCCTGGCTGTCGGCGACGATTCCGCCGCCGGCCCAGCAGTATATTTTTCCCTGCTCGGTTAATAAGGTGCGAATGGCGATGCTGGTGTCCATGGTGCCGCAAATGCTCAGGTAGCCGATGCTGCCGCAATAGGCATTACGCCGCTGCGGTTCCAGCTCTTCAATAATCTGCATCGCCCGGATTTTCGGTGCGCCGGTGATCGAACCGCCGGGGAAACAGGCGCGCAGCAGCGCCGTCGCGTGACAGCCGGCGGGAAGCCGCGCCGTAATGGTACTGACCAGATGGTGAACCGCGGGAAAAGGTTCCACGATGAACAATTCCGGTACGCGCACGCTGCCGGGCACCGCCACCCGGCCGATATCGTTACGCAGCAAATCGACGATCATCAGGTTTTCCGCCCGATCTTTATCCGATCGCACCAGCCGGGCGGCCTGCGCGCGGTCCGCGTCTTTGTCGGCCAGGCGCGGCAGCGTGCCTTTAATCGGTCGGGTCTGGATCCGTTGATTTTCCAGCCACAGAAAACGTTCGGGAGAAACGCTGATCACCGCGTTTTCAGGCAGGCGCAGAAACGCGGAGAACGGCGCCTTATTGCCGGACGACAGACGCAGAAACGCCTGCCATTCATCCCCTTGATAATCGGCGACGAAACGCTGCGCCAGGTTAACCTGGTAACAGTCTCCCGACAGCAGGTAATGCTGTATTTTATCGAATTTAGCGCCGTACTCCGCGCGCGACATATTGGCGCGCCACGGCCCGGTAAGCCGGAAATCGTCCGTGGGGCGCCCCGCGGGCGGATGCGCCAGCCAGTCGAGCCGCTCCTGAAGATGACGATGAACGATCAGCGTTAATGTCTGGCGCTGATGATCGGCGATTAGCGCCCAGTCATATAAACCGACGGCCATATCGGGCAGGTCGATATCCCGTTGTGCCTGCGACGGCAGTTTCTCGATGCGGCGGCCGAGATCGTAACCGAACAGGCCGAGCGCGCCGCCCTGAAAGGGAAAGTCAGGCCGCGCCGCGGCATCGAGGCCCAGATGTTCAAGCTGTTGTTGCAGCAGCAAGAAGGGATCGTCGGTGGATATCCGCGTATTGCCGCCGCGGGCGATTTCCGTCCGATCGCCGCGCGTACACAGCGTGACTCTGGGGTCGGCCACCATAATGTCGAAACGACTATGGGGATGATCGGCAAAGCCCGAATGCAGCAGCATCGCCCACGGCTGCTGCGAAAAAGGCGCGAAAAGCGTCAGTAGCGCATCCGGCTGATAGGGCAGCGAGTGATAGACAGGGGATGAGACGTTGGTATTTAAGGACATGTCTGTTCGTATAATCTCATGCTTGCAGGTGAATCGCTGTTTTTGTGGTCGGCCCAGGGTGATTTTCCCCGGCGGGCTAGCGTATCACAAAGCGCAAGTTCTGGCGTATAGCGCAGATAGTGTGCGATGATACGCGCCCGATTTAACCCCCAGGAGAAGGTGATGATAGCAGGTATGCCGGCGCTGACGCATGAGCAGCAGCAAGAAGCGGTGGAGCGGATACAGGAGCTGATGTCGCAGGGGATGAGCAGCGGCCAGGCGATCGGCATCGTGGCGGCGGAGATTCGGGAACAACATAAAGGTGACAGGGTCACCGCCATGTTCGACGACGAAGAAAGCAATGAAAACGATGAGGATGAGCATCGTTCGTTTGATGATGGCGAAGAAGAGGAAGAGCACTAAGGCTTTCCCTCTTTTTGCCCATATTTACACGGCGGCAATCGCTTTTATTTCAATTTTAAAGCGCGGATTCATCAGCCTGGCCTGTACGGTGCAGCGCACCGGCGCGCTGCCCGGCGCGACCCAGGCGTCCCATACGGCGTTCATCGCCGCAAAATCATCGGCATTGGCCAGAAAAATGGTGACGTCCAGCAGACGGCTTTTATCCGTTCCCGCCTGTTGCAATACCTCGTCCAACGACGCCAAGGCATTTTCCGTCTGTGAACGGGCATCCCCATCCAGATTATCCGGCACGCTGGTGTGATACAGCGTGTGGTTATGGATCACGGCATTGGACCAGCGCGCTTCAGGGTCGATTCTGGTGATTGGCATAAGCATGTAGTCTCTTCATCTTGGTGAATAACGGCGTTAAGCCTAACATTAGACCTCTGCGACCAAAAGCCCCGCTGATTTGGGGTGGTGGTGGCGGTTGAGTCTTGGCATAATCAGCGCGGCGTTATCGTCAGGCAGCACCGGCGGTTCGAATCCTATAAAGAGAGACAGTGTGACAAACGATCGCGTGATAGATGATTTTGCAACCGATGGGGCGCTGGCCAAGGCCATCCGCGGGTTTAAGCCCCGCGAGCCTCAGCGGCAAATGGCGCAGGCCGTCGCTCAGGCCATCGACAAACAGCGGGCGCTGGTGGTCGAGGCCGGGACAGGGACGGGCAAAACCTATGCCTATCTGGCGCCGGCGCTGCGGGCGGATAAAAAAGTCATCATTTCGACGGGCTCGAAGGCATTGCAGGATCAGCTCTACAGCCGGGATCTGCCCACGGTGGCGCGGGCGCTTGACTATAAAGGCAAGCTGGCGCTGCTGAAAGGGCGCTCCAACTATCTCTGTCTGGAGCGCCTGGAGCAGCAATCGCTGGCGGGCGGCGATCTTTCCGCTGAAACCCTGAGCGCATTGGTCAGGCTGCGGGGATGGTCTTCCGAAACCGTGGAGGGCGACGTCGCGACCTGTGCCGGCGTGGCGGAAGATAGCCCGGTCTGGCCGCTGGTGACCAGCACCAATGATAATTGCCTGGGCAGCGACTGCCCGCGCTATAAAGAGTGCTTTGTGGTCAAAGCCCGGCGCAAGGCGATGGATGCCGATATCGTGGTGGTCAACCATCATTTGTATCTGGCCGATATGGTGGTGAAAGAGAGCGGATTCGCCGAACTGATCCCCGACAGCGACGTGGTGATTTTTGATGAGGCCCACCAGATCCCCGATATCGCCAGCCAGTATTTCGGGCAGCAGCTTACCAGCCGCCAACTGATGGATCTGGCGAAAGATATCACTATCGCCTACCGCACGGAGGTGCGTGATGCGGCGCAATTACAGAAGAGCGCCGACCGCCTGACGCAGAGCGCCCAGGATTTTCGTCTGGCGCTGGGCGACCCCGGATTTCGCGGCAATCTGCGCGAGATCCTTAATCAGCCGCCGCTGCAGCGCGCGCTGCTGCTATTGGATGACGCGCTGGAGCTGTGCTACGACGTGGCCAAACTCTCTTTAGGCCGTTCCGCGCTGCTGGACGCGGCCTTTGAGCGGGCGACGCTGTACCGCGGGCGATTAAAACGCCTGATGGATGTGCAGCAGGCCGGCTACAGCTACTGGTATGAATGCAATTCCCGTCACTTCGTGCTGGCGCTGACGCCGCTTTCCGTGGCCGATCGCTTTCGTGAGCTGATGAAAGAAAAACCCTCGGCCTGGGTTTTTACCTCCGCCACCCTGTCGGTTAACGAGCAGCTAAAACACTTTACCGATCGGCTGGGGCTGGACGAGGCGAACACCAATACCCTGCTGCTGCCAAGTCCGTTTGATTACGCCAGCCAGGCGCTGCTCTGCGTGCCGCGTTATTTGCCGGAAAGCAACCGTCCCGGCGGCGCAAAGCGGTTGGCGGCGATGCTCTCTCCGCTGATTGCGGCGAATAAGGGACGTTGTTTTATGCTTTGCACCTCCCATCAGATGATGCGCGATCTGGCCGCCGAATTCCGCGCCACGCTGACGCTGCCGGTGTTATTACAGGGCGAAACCGGCAAAGCGCAGCTGCTGGCGCAGTTTGTCGCGGCGGGCAACGCGCTGCTGGTGGCCACCAGCAGCTTCTGGGAGGGGGTCGACGTGCGCGGCGACGCGCTCTCCTGCGTGATTATCGACAAACTTCCCTTTACCTCGCCGGACGATCCGCTGCTGAAAGCGCGCATCGAAGACTGCCGCCTGCGGGGCGGAGAGCCGTTCGACGAGGTGCAACTGCCGGATGCGGTTATCACCCTGAAGCAGGGCGTGGGACGATTGATCCGCGATATAGACGACCGCGGCGTGCTGGTTATTTGCGATAACCGTCTGGTTATGCGCCCGTACGGCTCGGTCTTTCTCAACAGCCTGCCGCCCGCGCCGCGCACGCGCGATATCGGGCAGGCCATCGAGTTTCTTACCGGTAATGCATAACGGAAATCTGGCGGGCGCTATGCTATCATGCGCGCCGTTAAGACTTATTTATCCCGCCTGAGGTTGGCATGTCCACGCGAATTCTAGCGCTTGATACCGCGACGGAAGCCTGTTCCGTCGCCCTCTGGAATGATGGTGAAATTCATTCTTTATTTGCAGTTTGTCCCCGGGAACATACCCGGCGCGTGTTGCCCATGGTGCGGCAGGTGCTGGCGGAAAGCGGCCTGACGCTCGGCGCGCTGGATGCGCTGGCGTTTGGCCGGGGGCCCGGCAGTTTTACCGGGGTGCGCATCGGCATCGGCATCGCGCAGGGGCTGGCGCTGGGCGCCGATCTGCCGATGATCGGGGTTTCCACCCTGGCGACCCTGGCGCAGGGCGCCTTGCGCCGCACCGGCGCCACGCGGGTATTGACGGCGATTGACGCCCGCATGGGCGAAGTGTATTGGGCGCAATATCAGCAAGAGGCCGACGGGCGCTGGCAGGGAGACGCCGGCGAAGCGGTGCTGACGCCGCAGCAGGTACAGGCGCTGAGTGCGCAATTAAGCGGCCGCTGGGCGACGGCCGGCACCGGATGGCAGACCTATGCGGACCTGGTGAATCACCCGGCGGTTTCATTGCTGGACGGCGACACGCCGTTGCCGCAGGCGGAGGATATGCTGCCGCTGGCCTGCCGGCAGTGGGACGCGGGCCAGGCGGTGAGCGTTGAACAGGCCGAGCCGCGCTATCTGCGCAATGAAGTCGCCTGGAAAAAACTGCCTGGCCGGGAATGAACGGCAACTTATTCTGTACGGTATAGTCTAATTATCGGGCACTGGAAAAGGAGATGTCATGACTATGACTGGGTGTATGAATAATCAAACGCGGCGCGTTCGGCCGCCGCGCGCGCCGTGGAGCGGCCTGATCGCCGCCGCGGCCCTGCTGCTGTCCGGGTGCGTCACGGTGCCGGACGCCATCAAGGGAACATCTCCTACGCCTCAGGACGATCTGGTGCGGGTGATGAACGCGCCGCAGCTGTATGTGGGGCAAGAGTCCCGCTTTGGCGGCCGGGTGGTCGGCATCCGCAATGAAGCCAATAAAACCCGGCTGGAGATAGCCAGCTTGCCGCTGGACGGCGGCGCCAGACCTCGGCTGAATCAACCCTCCGAAGGGCGCTTTATCGCTTATGTGAACCGCTTTCTGGAACCGACGGATTTTAGAGACCGACTGGTTACCGTGGTCGGTCCGATCGTCGGGACGGAACAGGGATCCATCGGCGACAAGCCGTATCGCTATGTGGTGATTGACGTTCAGGGCTACAAACGCTGGAACGTCGTGCAGCGCGTGGCGATGCCGGCGGGCGCTTACGGCCCATGGGGATGGGATGCGCGCTATGGCTATGGCTGGGGTCCCGGTTGGGGATTCGGCGGCGGCTGGTATGGTCCGGCGCAGATTGAGACCATCGTGACGGAATAGCCTATCTTTGGGTAGCATAGAAAATCAGGCGGCTCAGGTTGCCTGATTTTTTTTAGGTGATCGGCCTCGCAACCCTGACATTGTTTATTTATCAATGGCTAAGTTGAGTTAAAATAATGTTAACAATACTTTGCATTGAGGTTGCCGATGCCGCTGAAAAAATATCTCGGGAGTGACGTCTTGGACAAAATCTGGCTGGCACGCTATCCGGCGGGTGTACCTGCGGACATCGATGCGGATCGCTATTCCTCATTAGTGGAAATATTTGAGAATGCGGCGGCTCGCTACGCCGATCGGCCGGCATTTATCAATATGGGGGAGGTGATGACCTTCCGCAAACTGGAAGAGCGCAGCCGGGCGTTTGCCGCCTATCTGCAAAACCAGCTTAAGCTGCGAAAAGGCGACCGGGTGGCGCTGATGATGCCCAACCTGCTGCAATATCCGGTGGCGCTGTTCGGCGTGCTGCGGGCCGGTATGGTGGTGGTTAACGTTAATCCGCTGTATACCCCGCGTGAGCTGGAATACCAATTGAAAGACAGCGGCGCCAGCGCCATTGTGATCGTTTCCAACTTTGCCCATACGCTGGAAAAGGTGGTGCGCAATACCCAGGTGAAACACGTTATCCTCACCCGCATGGGCGATCAGCTCTCCACGCCGAAGGGAACGCTGGTTAATTTTGTGGTCAAGTATATCAAGCGACTGGTGCCCAAATACCATCTGCCGGACGCCATCTCATTTCGGCGGGTGTTGCAGGAAGGACGGCGTATGCAATATGTGAAGCCGGATATCATCAACGCCGATTTGGCTTTCTTGCAATACACCGGCGGAACAACCGGCGTCGCCAAAGGGGCGATGCTGACTCACCGTAATATGCAGGCCAATCTGGCGCAGTGCAAAGCGGCGTACGGCCCGGTACTGGGGGAGAATGAACTGGTGGTTACGGCGCTGCCGCTGTATCACATTTTTGCGCTGACGGTGAACTGCCTGCTGTTTATCGAGTTTGGCGGCACAAATCTGCTGATTACCAATCCCCGGGATATCCCGGCGCTGGTCAAAGAGCTGGCGCAGCATCCCTTTACCGTGGTGGTCGGGGTAAATACCTTATTTAACGCCCTGTTGAACAATAAAGAATTCAATCAGCTGGACTTCTCCACGCTGCGGCTCTCCGTCGGCGGCGGCGCCTCGGTACAGCAGGCGGTGGCGGAACGCTGGGAAAAGCTGACCGGCAAACACCTGCTGGAGGGGTACGGACTGACGGAAAGCTCGCCGCTGGTGTCCGGCAATCCCTACGATCTGCAACGCTATAGCGGCAGCATCGGACTGCCGGTGCCGTCGACGGATGTGCGTATCATCGATAATGACGGCAATGACGTCGCCCCCGGCGAAGCGGGAGAACTGTGGATCCGCGGGCCGCAGGTAATGCTCGGCTATTGGCAGCAGCCCGCGGCCACCGATGAGGTGTTGCGCGACGGCTGGCTGGCCACCGGTGACATTGTCACGGCAGATCAGGAAGGTTTCCTGCGGGTCATCGATCGTAAAAAAGATATGATTCTGGTGTCGGGGTTTAACGTTTATCCCACTGAAATTGAAGATGTGATTACCCGTCATGCTAAAGTTTCAGAGTCCGCGGTGGTCGGGTTGCCCAGCGAGGTGTCGGGCGAGGCGGTGAAGGCGTTTGTGGTTCGACGCGACGCTTCGCTGACCAAAGAGGAGTTGATCGCCCATTGCCGGCGCAATCTTACCGGCTATAAGGTGCCGAAAGAGATTGAATTCTGCGAGGATTTGCCCAAGTCTAACGTAGGCAAGATCCTGCGCCGGGAACTGCGGGATGAGCAAAATAAAATCGCGGAGACGACAAACACATAGGCGAATCGCCGGCTGCCGGCGATTTATGGATTATATTGCAACCACCAAGAGAATGATGTTTTGAATTATCAGTTGATCACCACCGACGCCGGGTTAGAACAGGTTTGCACGCAGGCGCGCCACTATACGCAGGTCGCGCTGGATACCGAGTTCGTCAGAACTCGCACTTATTACCCGCAATTGGGGCTGATCCAATTGTACGATGGCGAACGGCTTGCGCTTATCGATCCCTTGACCATTACCGACTGGGCGCCTTTTCAGCAGCTGTTGAGCGACGAGCAGGTGGTCAAATTTCTGCACGCCGGCAGTGAAGATCTGGAAGTTTTTCTTAATGCTTTCGGCCTGTCGCCGACGCCGTTTATCGATACCCAGATTCTGGCCGCTTTTTTAGGTAAGCCGCTCTCTTTTGGCTTTGCCGCCCTGGTGGCCGAATATATGGACGTCGCGCTGGATAAAAGCGAATCGCGTACCGACTGGCTGGCTCGTCCGCTAAGTGAAAAACAGTGCGACTATGCCGCCGCCGATGTGTTCTACCTGTTGCCGATGGCCATAAAACTGGTGCAGGAGACGGAGGCCGCCGGATGGATGGCCGCCGCGCTCGATGAATGTCGCCAGCTGTGCCAGCGTAAGCGGGAAATATTGGCGCCGGAGTCGGCCTATCGCGAAATCGGCAATGCCTGGCAGCTGCGCGGGCGGAATCTGGCCTGCCTGCAACTGCTCGCCGCATGGCGCCTGCGCAAGGCGCGCGAGCGCGACAGCGCGGTGAACTTCGTGGTGCGTGAAGAGAATCTGTGGCAGGTGGCGCGTTTTTTACCCGCGTCGTTGGCAGAGCTGGATTCGCTGGGGCTGAGCGGTCCGGAGATTCGCTATCACGGTAAAACGATGCTGGCATTGGTTGAGCAGACCAACGGCTTGAGCGACGAGGACTGTCCGCCGCCGGTGATCAACCTTATCGATTACCCCGGCTATAAAAAGGCCTTTAAAGATATTAAAGCGCTGGTGCAGGGCGTCAGCGAACGTAGCGGATTATCCCCTGAGCTGCTGGCGTCCCGCCGTCAGATTAACCGGCTGCTTAACGAGCACTGGAAATTGAACGGACAGAATGCGCTGCCGGAAATGCTGTCTGGCTGGCGTAATAATTTATATGGCGATGAGCTGCGGGCAGTTTTACAACAGTATTAAGCGCGGCTCGTTCACCCCGGCCATCTTTTATTCAGGCGCTTTATTTCTCAATACGAAAAAGGCAGGGGAAAGGGATCTGAATATCCCCTGCCAAATAAGCAGGGGATATTACGGCGGGAAAAGTCATTTAGGGTTTTCTTCCGTTTCCGGCAATGTTACGTTCAGCTCAAGTACGGAAATATCATCGCCCTTTTGCTCTAACTGAACGCTCACCATTTCCGGGTCTATCTGTACGTATTTACAGATAACTTCCAGAATATCCCGTTTTAACTGCGGCAGATAATGGGGCTCGCTGTCTCCCCGACGTCGCTCCGCGACAATAATCTGCAGCCTTTCCTTGGCAATATTGGCCGTCGCTTTTTTGCGGGACAGAAAGAAATCGAGTAATGCCATAATTTATCCCCCAAAAAGTCGTTTAAGGAAACTTTTCTTCTCTTCTTCAACGAAGCGGAAAGGCCGCTCTTCGCCTAATAGACGATCGACGGTGTCTGAATAGGCTTTGCCGGCGTCGGCTTCCGGATCCAGGATAACCGGCTCGCCCTGGTTGGACGCCCGCAGCACCGACTGATCTTCCGGGATAACCCCGACCAGCGGAATACGCAGAATTTCCAGCACGTCTTCCATGCTCAGCATATCGCCGCGATTCACCCGGCCCGGATTATAGCGGGTCAAAAGCAGGTGCTCTTTGATCGGCTCTTCCGAGCGTTCGGCGCGGCGCGACTTGGAGGACAGAATGCCCAGAATGCGGTCGGAGTCGCGTACCGATGAGACTTCCGGGTTGGTGGTGATCACCGCCTCATCGGCGAAATAGAGCGCCATCAGCGCGCCGGTTTCGATACCGGCCGGCGAGTCGCAGACGATAAAGTCAAAGGACATTTCACCCAGATCGTCCAGCACTTTTTCCACGCCTTCGCGGGTCAGCGCGTCTTTATCGCGCGTCTGCGAAGCGGGCAGAATGTACAGATTTTCAGTGCGCTTATCTTTGATTAACGCCTGATTCAGCGTGGCGTCGCCCTGGATCACATTAACAAAGTCGTAAACCACGCGACGTTCACATCCCATAATCAGGTCGAGGTTGCGCAGACCGATGTCAAAGTCGATGACAACCGTCTTTTTTCCTTTCTGGGCTAAACCGGTAGCAATGGCCGCGCTTGAAGTAGTCTTGCCAACGCCCCCTTTACCCGATGTAACAACAATGATGCGTGCCATAAATGTTTCCTTGTCAAAGGGCTTAGTCTAGAGGTTGTATGTTTAAAACGTTATCCTGCAGGTTAAGGTTTACCCTTGCCGCCTGCCCGGAAAATGCGGGTGGAATTTGATCGCTCAGCCAATATCGGCCGGCGATCGATACCAGTTCGGCCGCCAGATGGGTGCAAAATATCTGGCTCTGCACATCGCCTGAAACGCCGGCCAGCGCCCGGCCGCGCATCATGCCGTAAATATGGATATTGCCGTCGGCGATCACTTCCGCCCCCGCGCTGACGCTGCTGGTGACGATCAGATCGCAGTTCCGCGCATAGATTTGCTGGCCGGAGCGAACGGGGGCGCTGATGACCTGGGTCTTCGCGGCGCCGGGCGCTGCGGTGACGGGCGGCGCTGCCCGCCGCTGCTCTTTCCCTTCGCTCAGCAGGGGCAACCCCGCCTGCGTAATGACCTGTTTCAACCGCTCGTCCTTGCATCCGCTGATGCCGACGACGTGCAGCCCGGTTGAGGAAATGGCCTGCTGTAATTTTATCCAGTCGATATCCGCGGTTAACGCGGCGACATTAATGACAACGGGAGCATTTTTCAGAAAAGCGGGCGCCTGCTCGATCTTTTCCTGTAATGCCTGATAAATTACCTCGGGTTGGGAATCATGCAAATGAACAACCGATAAGGTAAAGCTGCTGCCTTTTAGTTCAATTGGCGTTTGTGACATCTATCCTGACTCAGTTTCAGCATCTTTTAATCCCCAGAGTAACATTTGAGGCATGATATTCCAGAGCGCTGTAAGCATGTTATAGTCACAATTATATACAGGCAAGATGCCATTCTCATTAAATAGAGTAAAAAAAATGTTTTGTGCGATCTACCGGAGTTCCAAACGCGATCAAACCTATCTCTATGTCGAAAAAAAAGACGATTTTTCCCGCGTGCCTGAAGAATTGATGAAAAGTTTCGGCAAACCGCATTTAGCCATGTTATTGCCGCTGGACGGCAGCAAGAATTTGGCCGCCGCCGATATTGAAAAAGTTAAACAAGCGCTCGAAGAGCAGGGGTTTTATCTGCAGGTTCCGCCGCCGCCGGAAAGTTTATTAAACACGCTTTGGTAAATGTAAAAAAATAATACCAACGCTTATTTTCGGATAATGCCTTAGTGATAATATCTCGCCGTTTGCCATTAAAAAAGAAATCCGCCGTTAATAAACGGATTTCTTTCCTGAACGATCTTCCGCCCAGGGGCATTTAACGCGTTGCCGGCGGGAGGGGGGTATCAGGCGCGCGTTTATTGTGATAAGTGTAATGTTTACCCAACTGACAGGGCAGGAGACTATTCATGTATCAACACAGAGACTGGCAGGGTGCGCTGCTGGATTTCCCGGTAAACAAAGTGGTGTGCGTAGGCAGTAACTATTCGGCGCACATTAAGGAAATGGGAAGTGCGACGCCCACCGAGCCGGTTTTATTTATTAAGCCGGAAACCGCGCTGTGCGATTTACGCCAGCCGGTCGCCGTTCCCAAAAATCTTGGCTCTGTCCATCATGAGGTCGAACTGGCGGTGCTGATCGGCACGCCGCTGAAGCAGGCGAATGAGGAGCGGGTGGCGCGGGCCATCGCCGGCTACGGCGTCGCGCTGGATTTAACGCTGCGCGATGTACAATCCGCATCCAAAAAAGCCGGGCAGCCGTGGGAAAAAGCCAAGGCGTTTGACGGTTCCTGCCCGATTTCCGGTTTTATTCCGGTAGCGGAATTCGGCGATCCGCAGCAGACGGATCTGGGGGTTAAAGTGAATGACGAGGTGCGACAACAGGGCAATACCCGCGATATGATTACGCCGATCCTGCCGCTGATTGCTTATATGAGCCGCTTCTTTACGCTGCGCGCGGGCGATATTATCCTCACCGGAACGCCGCAGGGCGTTGGGCCGATTTTGTCTGGCGATATGCTGAAAATCACCCTTAACGACCGCTCTCTCAACACCCGCATTATCTAATTCCGCGCTGCCCGCTTCACTGCGAACGGGTAGCAAAACTTGCCTCCGCCGCGTAAACCCGCTATACAGAGCGCCAATACAGATTAACCGGAAAGAGAAATGACTGAACGCCCTTTTTGGCAGCACAAGACGTTGGCTGAAATGTCCGACGACGAATGGGAGTCGCTGTGCGACGGCTGCGGGCAGTGCTGTTTGCATAAACTTATCGATGAGGACACGGAGGAAATCTACTTTACCAACGTGGCCTGTAATCAATTGAATATAAAAAGCTGTCAATGTCGCAACTATAGCCGTCGCTTTGAATATGAGCCCGATTGCATCAAGCTCACCCGCGAAAATCTGCTGACCTTTAACTGGTTGCCGGCCACCTGCGCCTATCGGCTTATCCATGAAGGGAAGGGGCTGCCGCAGTGGCATCCGCTGATTGCCGGTTCCAAAACGGCGATGCACGGAGAACGGATTTCCGTGCGGCATATCGCGGTGCGGGAGAACGAGGTGGTGGATTGGCAAGACCATATTCTGAACAAGCCGGCGTGGGCCCGATAAGCGGAAATATTCGCACGCCTTCCCCATGTGAAAATCAAAATGTGTTGTATAATTTTAATACAACAACAGCGAAAGAAAGGGGGGAGCAGATGATCAACTTTGAAAAGATGATTCTTGGATACAGCGATCAGTACGCTGATTTTGCTGCTTCCACGATTGCTTTTATGGAAAGTCAGAAAAAAACCATTAATGCTGACGAAATCGCGGAAAAAATCCCACAAGAGAAACGGCAGTACTTTAAAGAAAGATTGGACCATTACAGGGATATATACGGACCACAGCAGTAGCATAGATTGATAAAAAAGCCCGGGTGATATTTACCCGGGCTTTTTTACGCGCCGGCGCGCGGCTTTTCAGCGGCTGAAAAGGTCGCGGCGTTTGGGGCGGAAAGGCTGGGCGATCAATACCAGCAGCGCAATCAGCAGATAGGCGGCGAAAATACCGACCAGCCACTGCGGCATTTCCAGCGACAGTAATTGCCATTGGCGCTCCGAGCAGTCGCCCGTCGCATTGAATACCGCGGGGAGCCATTTATCCAGCGGCAGCCAGGACGGGAAGCTGACAAAGAAATCGCAGGTATTAAAGGGCGAGGGGTGCAGCAGGATATCCGTATGCTTCCAGGCCAGGCGCAACCCCTCGAATGAACTGTAGATCCACAGCGCAATCGCCGGATACCGCAGCAGCAGGCTGCCCGGCGCGACGGCGCCCAACAAACCGGCCCCCATGATGCCGAACAGGGCATTGCGCTGATAAATGCACAGCACGCAGGGCTTTAATAGCAACACATGCTGGAAATAAAGCGCGACCAATTCCAGAGCCAAGGCTGTCAATGCCAGTAATAACCAGGCGCCGCGGCCACGTGAGCAACGGTTGAGAAATCGCAACATAACAAGTATTCCATGCCAAAATGAGCGACTCGGCAGTTAAAGCGGACCAGCCTCACTGCCATCATTATTCAGCGCGGATTCGACACCATTAAAAACCGCTAACGGGGCTTGCGCTGACTGAATTGATATCCACCGACCACTATACAGGATTATCCGCGCCAATGACGGTCATAAATGATGCCGGCCCGTCGCCGTGGAGACTTTTCTTTATCGCTAACGTGGCATCATAGCTGAAAATTTTGCCCACCGGCCAGTGATATGGATTGCCGGATTGCATGGTTTTGTTTGCAGTCACAGTTTTATCTTGAATTTGTTTGGCGCGGGGCGGCGATGCTATGTCATGTTTGGTTCATCTGGTATGATGAGTGCAGCTTTCATCGGTAAATATCGCTACGGAATATCAAACTCATGGTTATAAAGGCGCAAAGTCCAGCCGGATTCGCGGAAGAATATATTATTGAAAGTATATGGAATAACCGCTTTCCTCCGGGGTCAATTCTGCCTGCAGAAAGAGAGCTTTCCGAGTTGATAGGCGTGACGCGCACCACGTTGCGGGAAGTGCTGCAGCGTTTGGCGCGCGACGGCTGGTTGACGATTCAACACGGTAAACCAACGAAAATCAATAACTTCTGGGAAACATCCGGACTGAATATCCTGGAGACGCTGGCGCGGCTCGACCACGATAGCGTACCGCAACTTATTGATAATCTGCTGGCGGTGCGTACCAATATCGCGGCTATTTTTATCCGCACGGCGCTACGGCAGCACCCGGAAAAGACCCGTGAGGTATTAAAGCAGACCGGCGCCGTGGATGATAACGCGGATGCGTTCGCGCAACTGGATTACAACGTATTCCGCGGGCTGGCGTTTGCCTCCGGTAATCCGATTTACGGCCTGATTCTCAATGGGTTGAAAGGGTTGTACATTCGCGTCGGCCGCTACTATTTTTCCAATCCCGATGCCCGCAGGCTGGCGCTGGACTTCTATAAGCGGCTGGAAACGCTGTGCCATGACGGCCTGTACGAGCAGGTTATGGACGTGGTCCGGCATTATGGCAAAGAGAGCGGCGCTATCTGGCATAGTATGCAGAGCGCCATTCCGCACGATATCGCCGAAATTCGCCGCTAACAATCAAAAGGGTATTCAGACAACGGCCCGAATACCCTTTTGCAACGATTTATCAGTTCGATGTAGCGCTATGAAGAGGGCGCGTTACGCGGCGGGCAGCGCTCCAGCAGCTCGATGCTGCCGTCATCGTTCGCCTGCTCCATATATACCTCAAAACCCCATAGACGATGAACGTGCTTCATCACTTCCTGACTGCTCTTATCCAGCGGCGCCCGATTATGCGGGATATAGCGCAGCGTCAGTGAACGATTGCCGCGTAAATCCACATTCCAGACCTGAATATTGGGTTCGAGATAGCTCAGATTATACTGTGCCGACAGCTCCTGGCGGATCAGGCGGTAGCCTTCTTCATCATGGATCGCGGCGATTTCAAGATAATTATTGTGGTCGTCGTCAAGCACGGTGAATAGCCGGAAATCACGCATCACTTTCGGCGACAGGAACTGGCTGATAAAGCTTTCATCCTTAAAGTTCTCCATGGCGAAGTGCAGCGTATCGAGCCAGTCTTTACCTGCGATTTCCGGGAACCAGTAGCGGTCCTCTTCGGTGGGCTCCTGACAGATGCGCTTAATGTCCTGAAACATGGCGAAGCCCAGCGCGTAAGGGTTGAGCCCGCTGTAGTAAGGGCTGTTGTATGGCGGCTGGTAAATGACGTTGGTATGGCTGTGCAGGAACTCCAGCATAAAACGTTCGGAAACCCGGCCTTCATCATAGAGATGATTAAGAATGGTGTAGTGCCAGAAAGTGGCCCATCCCTCGTTCATCACCTGGGTCTGTTTCTGCGGGTAAAAATACTGGCTGACTTTACGCACGATGCGCAAAATTTCACGCTGCCAGGGTTCCAGCAGCGGCGCGTTTTTTTCCATAAAGTAGAGCAGGTTTTCCTGCGGTTCGTGCGGGAAACGCCGGGCCTGCTCCTGCGCCACGCCCTGTTCGCGGCGCGGAAGGGTTTTCCACAGGTCGTTGACCTGGCTTTGCAGATAAGCTTCGCGGCTCTTCTGGCGGGATTTCTCTTCTTCCAGCGAGATTTTCTGCGGGCGTTTGTAGCGATCCACGCCATAGTTCATCAGGGCGTGGCATGAGTCCAGCAGGCGCTCCACCTCTTCGACGCCGTAGCGCTCTTCGCATTGCGCAATATACTGCCGGGCAAAGATAAGATAGTCGACGATTGAACCGGCATCGGTCCAACTGCGGAACAGATAATTGCCTTTGAAGAAAGAGTTATGCCCGTAGCAGGCGTGGGCCATAACCAGCGCTTGCATCGGCAGGGTATTCTCTTCCATCAGATAGGCGATGCAGGGATCGGAGTTGATAACAATTTCATAAGCCAACCCTTGCTGGCCGTGCTTGTAACGTTGTTCGGTTTCAATAAATTTCTTGCCGAACGACCAGTGGGAATAGTTAATCGGCATGCCTATGCTGGAATAGGCGTCCATCATTTGCTCGGAGGTAATCACTTCGATTTGATGGGGATAGGTATCCAGACGATAGAGTTTCGCTACCCGATCTATCTCATCAAGATAGACCTGCAGTAATTCAAAAGACCAGTCTGGCCCGTCATCCAGGCGATTAGGTTTTTTTACCGGGTTATCAGTCGATATAGCCATCAGCGCGCCCCTTACATGATCGCCTGCACAATATCGTACAGACATGATTAATCTTAGCTCAATCTGATAAAAGTGACGTAAAAACGGCAGGTTGGCAGAAAACATTCACCGAGTCATTCGGTATAATATGCTGCCTGCGGCGGCAACGAACAATAGATAAATGCTATATCTCCACATGATGACAATTTTTACCTAAATGCTAGAGTAGTCTTTTATTCCAATAGATAGCTAATTATCCAGCATATTACATGGCAAGTAAGCGTAACGGACGGAGATAAGTAAAGATGCGGATTGTCATTCTAGGGAGTGGTGTTATTGGCGTTAGTACCGCCTGGTATCTGGCGCAGGCCGGACATGAAGTGACCGTCGTCGATCGGCAGGCTGAGCCGGCGCTTGAAACCAGCGCCGGCAACGCCGGACAGATCTCGCCGGGCTATTCCGCCCCCTGGGCGGCGCCGGGCATACCGCTGAAGGCCGTTAAATGGCTGTTTCAACGCCATGCGCCGCTGGCCATCCGGCCCGACTTTTCGGCTGAACAGCTGCGCTGGATGTGGCAGATGCTGCTGAATTGCGACAGCCGTCATTACCAGGTCAATAAGGCCCGCATGGTCAGGCTGGCCGAATACAGCCGCGATTGCCTGCAGGCGCTGCGCCAGAAAACCAATATTCAGTATGAAGGCCGGCAGGGCGGCACGCTGCAACTGTTTCGCACCGCGCAGCAGTATGAAAACGCGGTGCGCGATATCGCGGTGTTAAAAGAGGCGGGCGTGCCGTATCAACTGCTGGATAACCTGCAGCTGTCCTCCGTCGAACCGGCGCTGGCGAACGTCACGGATAAGCTCACCGGCGGTTTACGCCTGCCCCATGACGAAACCGGGGATTGTCAGTTATTCACCCGCAGTCTGGCCAAAATGGCGGCGGATGCCGGCGTGGTATTCAGGTTCGGTCTGGCCGTCCGTCATTTGCAGGTGGCGGGGGCGCAGGTCACCGGCGTGCAATGTGACGATGAGACGTTGACCGCGGACGCTTACGTCATGGCCTGCGGCTCGTATTCGACGGGGCTGTTGCGTGATTGGTTCACTATCCCGGTCTATCCGCTGAAAGGCTATTCCCTGACCATACCGCTGCTCGATGAGGCCGCCGCGCCGGTTTCCACCGTGCTGGACGAGACGTACAAGGTCGCCATCACGCGTTTCGATCGGCGTATCCGCGTGGGCGGCATGGCGGAAATCGCCGGTTTTGATACCGAGTTGAATGGCAAACGGCGTAAAACGCTGGAGATGGTGGTGCGCGATCTTTACCCGCACGTCGGGCCGGTGGAGCAGGCGACCTTCTGGAGCGGGTTACGTCCGATGACGCCGGACGGCACGCCGCTGGTCGGACGCTCTCCGCTGAAAAACCTGTTCCTGAATACCGGGCACGGTACGTTGGGGTGGACGATGGCCTGCGGCTCGGGACAGCTGCTGGCCGATATCATCGCCGGTAAAGCGCCGGATATTCAGTCCGACGATTTATCCGTATTCCGCTACGCCAGGGTTTAACGCTGGGGCAGCGGGGTAATGCGGCCTTTCAGCCCGCGGGTTAACGCTCTTGCCCGAACGGCCAGCAGCGCGGCGCACAGCATAACCAGCGCCAGGGATATTTTGGCCGGCAGCGGCAAGGCCATCGCCGCCAGCCCCAGCGCCGCGCCGCCCGCCATCTGAATAAAGCCGGCCATCGCCGAGGCGATCCCGGCCTCATTCGAGTAGGGTTCCAGCGCGTAGCTGGTGGAGGGGCCGATAAGAAACGCCAGCCCGGCGCAGGCCAGCGCGACGGGCAGCATATAGCTCGGCCAGGTATCCTGTAGCTGGGGCGGCAGCAGGGCCACGCCGGCAATCAGGCTGAGAGCCCCGGCGCCCATCAGCGCGCTTCCTATGCTCAGGCAGACCGGACGGCCAATCTTGCGAATAATGCGGTTGGCGAAAAAGCTCACCAGCATGATCCAAAAGCCATTGGCGCCGAAGGCCAGCGAAAATTGCAGCGGCGTCAACTGAGCCTGATTCATCAATACCACCGGTGAAAAGGAGACATAGGTCAGCGCCATGCCCATGGCGCCCGCATTCACCAGGGCGAATGCCAAAAAGCGCGGGCTGGACAAAATGCGCGCGTATTGCCGCAGCGGCAATTGACGAATCGGCAGGGTGGATTGCGGCCGGGTTTCCGGCAGGAAAAAGGCGATCAATAGTAAAACCGCCACGCTGTAGCCGGTCAGAAACCAGAACGGCGCGCGCCAGCCGAAGGCTTCGGCCAGCAGCCCGCCGAATAACGGCGCCAGGGCCGGCACGATATTCAGCGTGCCGTTAAGAAAACCGAACGCGCGGGCGGCGTCATCGCCGCTTAGTCTGTCGCGTACGCTACTGGAAATCGCCACCGCGGTGCAGCAAACCGCCATGCCCTGAAAAAGGCGCGACAGCACGAAAATGGCGGCATCGGTCGCCAGCGACGCCATCACGGCGCCGATAAGGTAGATAACCACGCCGGCCAGCGCCATGGGGCGACGGCCATAGATATCCACCAGCGGGCCGGCGATCAGCTGCCCTAATCCCATAACCAGAATGAAAAGCGCGATGGTTGATTGAATCAGCGGTTCGGAACTGTTTAATCCTTGGGCGATGGCGGGGATCAGCGGTAAATAGATATCGATGCCCAGCGGCCCCAGCAATACCAGAGCCAGCAAGAGCAGAACAAATTTTTGCATAACGAAACGGCGGCCTGAGTTTATCTTGGCGTTAGGGTAATGCGGCGCGCCGGCTAATGAAAGGGTTATATTGGTGACGTTGTAACAAGTTACGGGCGATTAAATCAGCCAGGATAGGATTAGCTGGCTGATTTAGTTAGGTTAGTTACCGATGGTTTGCTTGCGGAAAAGTTCACGGAACACCGGATAGATATCATCCGGATCGCGGATATGCTGCATGGCGAAGTTATCAAATTCGTCACGCAGCATTTCGTACTCGCGCCACAGCGTTTGGTGGGAGCGGCGGGTGATTTCAATATAGCTGTAATAACGCACCATCGGCAGTAGCTGGTCGGCCAGCAACTGATGGCACAACGGGGAGTCATCGGCCCAGTTATCGCCGTCGGACGCCTGCGCCGCATAGATATTCCAGAGCGACGGATCGTAACGTTCGCGCACTACCTCCTCCATCAGCTTCAACGCGCTGGAAACAATGGTGCCGCCGGTTTCCTGCGAGTAGAAGAACTCCTGCTCATCCACCTCTTTAGCCTGGGTATGGTGCCTGATATAAACCACCTCGACGTTTTTATAATTTCTGCTGAGAAACAGATAGAGCAGAATATAAAAGCGTTTCGCCATATCCTTGGTGGCCTGATCCATCGAACCGGAAACATCCATCAGGCAGAACATCACCGCCTGACTGGACGGCTCGGCCCGGCGCTCATAATTTTTGTAACGCAGGTCGAAAGTATCGATAAACGGCACCCGGGCGATCTTTTGCCGCAGTTCGGCAATATCCTGGCGTAAACGCTCTTCTTCCAGCAGTTGCACCGGTTCGGAATGCTCCAGCTGTTCCAGTTCCTCCTCCAGGGCGTGCAACTCACGGCGTTTGCCCGCCGTCATCGCCATCCGCCGGGCCAGGGAGTTTTGCAACGAGCGCACCACGCTGATATTGGCGGGAACGCCATTGGCGGTATAACCCGCGCGATGGTTTTTGTACTCGTTCAACTGCCGATGCTGGGTTTTTTTCAGATTCGGCAGCGCCAGATCTTCAAACAGCAGGTCCAGATATTCGTCCTTGGATATCTGAAATACGAACTCATCCTGACCTTCGCCGTCTTTACTGGCATCGCCCTGGCCGGAACCGCCGCCGCCTCCCTGCGGCCGCTCGATGCGGTCATTCTGTATAAAGTGATCGTTCCCCGGATGCACGCGATGGCGCCGGCCGCCGCGCCCCTGATGGAACATCGGTTCGTTAATGTCTCCGTTGGGAATCGATACCGATTCCCCGCTGTCTATATCGGTCACCGAACGCTTGTTAATGGCCTCGGAAATCGACTGTTTTATTTGCGACTTATAGCGGCGCAGAAAGCGCTGGCGGTTA
This sequence comes from Brenneria tiliae, assembly GCF_023347575.1. Lineage (NCBI taxonomy): Bacteria > Pseudomonadati > Pseudomonadota > Gammaproteobacteria > Enterobacterales > Pectobacteriaceae > Brenneria > Brenneria tiliae. The sequence continues at coordinate 470,080 of NZ_JAKPCB010000103.1, forward strand.
ACCATGCTTTTGTTTTTGCCATTTAGCCGTCGATCAATGAAATAGGCCATGCTTCCCCCAAACGACGTTGCCAGTTTCATGCATCATTATGACGATTTCCTCACCCGCAGATACCATTCGCACAGCAAACGCACCTGTTTGCGGGTATAGCCTTTTTCCATCATGCGATCGACGAAATCATCATGCTTTTTCTGTTCATCCGTTGAGGTTTTGGTATTGAACGAAATCACCGGCAGCAGCTCTTCGGTGTTGGAGAACATTTTCTTCTCAATCACCGTGCGCAATTTCTCGTAACTGGTCCAGTTCGGATTACGTCCGCTATTGTTGGCGCGGGCACGCAGCACGAAGTTGACGATTTCGTTACGGAAATCCTTGGGATTACTGATGCCCGCCGGTTTCTCGATTTTCTCCAGTTCGGCGTTCAGCGATTCACGGTCGAACAGCTGCCCGGTATCCGGATCGCGGTACTCCTGATCCTGAATCCAGAAATCCGCATAGGTAACATAGCGATCGAAGATGTTCTGTCCGTATTCGGAGTAGGATTCCAGATAGGCGGTCTGAATCTCTTTGCCGATAAACTCGGCGTATTTGGGGATTAGATAGCCTTTCAGGTGTTCCAGGTATTTCTCCGCCTGTTCCTGCGGGAACTGCTCGCGTTCAATCTGCTGCTCCAGTACATAGAACAGGTGTACCGGGTTGGCCGCCACTTCGCTGTGATCGAAGTTAAAGACACGGGAAAGTATCTTGAAGGCGAAGCGGGTGGAAAGACCGTTCATGCCCTCATCGACGCCGGCATAATCGCGATACTCCTGATAGGACTTCGCTTTCGGGTCGGTGTCTTTCAGGGTTTCGCCGTCGTAAACCCGCATCTTCGAATAGATGCTGGAGTTTTCCGGCTCTTTCAGCCGCGACAGGATCGAGAAACGGGACAGCGTTTCCAGCGTACCCGGCGCGCAAGGGGCGTGAACGAGTTCGCTGTGATTAAGCAGCTTGTCGTAGATCTTGACCTCTTCGGAGACGCGCAGGCAATACGGCACTTTCACGATGTAGACGCGGTCAAGGAAGGCTTCGTTGTTTTTGTTATTACGGAACTGCACCCATTCCGATTCATTGGAGTGCGCCAGAATAATGCCGTTGAACGGCAGGGCGGCGATACCTTCCGTACCGTTGTAGTTGCCTTCCTGCGTCGCGGTCAGCAGCGGGTGCAGCACTTTAATCGGCGCCTTGAACATTTCCACAAATTCCATGATGCCCTGGTTGGCGCGGCACAGCGCGCCGGAGTAGCCGTAGGCGTCGGGATCGTTCTGCGCGTAATGTTCCAGTTTGCGGATATCGACCTTGCCGACCAGCGCCGAGATATCCTGATTGTTTTCGTCGCCCGGCTCGGTCTTGGCAATGGCGACCTGCGCCAGAATGGACGGCCAGACTTTGATGACTTTGAATTTAGTGATGTCGCCGCCGAATTCCTGCAGCCGTTTGGCGGCCCACGGCGACATGATGGTGCCCAGATAACGCCGCGGAATGGCGTATTCTTTCTCCAGAATGGCGGCATCTTCCCGTGGGTTAAACAGGCACAGCGGATGATCGTTGACCGGGCTGCGTTCGCCGTTGGCGCTAAGTATATAGATCGGGACGTGCTGCATCAGCACTTTCAGGCGTTCCGCCAGCGAGGATTTACCGCCGCCGACCGGTCCCAGCAGATAGAGAATCTGTTTCTTCTCTTCCAATCCCTGCGCGGCGTGTCTCAGGTAGGAGACGATTTGCTCTATGGCGTCTTCCATGCCATAAAATTCTTCAAAAGCGGGATAGCGCGCAATAACCCGATTGGAAAATAGACGGGATAGCCGCGATTCATGAGCGGTATCCACCATCTCGGGTTCACCGATAGCCATTAGCAATCGCTCGGCCGCGTTAGCATACGCACTACGATCCTGCTGACAGATAGTAAGGAATTCCTGCAGTGTGAACTCTTCATCCTTGGCAGCGTCGTAACGCTGACGGTAGTGATCAAATATGTTCATAGCGATGCCGTCCTTCGTCGATTAGCACAGATGATTAAGAGAGCGTGTAGAATGCGTACGGCCTATAATATGCCCTCGAAAGAAGAAATCTCCCCTGACTACAGCCTAACTACGGTCTGATTACAGCAACCCTTATGCCAACTTGTGACTCCGGGCGATATCGTGGTTTTATTTATGCCTGCAGGCGCGGAAAACTTCATCTTCTATATTAAAGCGTAGTTTGCATCCGTAAAATTTCCTCTCCTGAGCAGACATCTTTTTAAGACATTTCAATGACTCACTTCCTGGCAATAGCGTGTAACATCCAGCGTGGCGGGTCTTGAAGCAGAATAACGCCTGTTGCACATAAGGTAGAGACAATATTGGTATAAGTTATTCTCTTGTCTTATTTTTATTAAGACGCGCAGAGAAAAACACCAACGGCCGCAGCATCATTTTTAACGATGTATATCTGTATAGGAAAAAATTGTGAAGAAATTTCAACTATGTCTGTCAGTCGCGCTGGCGTCGGCCGCCGCGGCGCTCCCCGCAGCCTATGCTGCGGAGGTTTCCCTGGGGCTGGGGGCCGCAGGGTCGACGTCCGTCTATCGCGGTGACGATAATCACGTTTACCCGTTGCCGATGTTGAATTATGAAAGTGAAAGCTTTTATTTTCGCGGCCTGGGGGGCGGATACTATTTGTGGAATGACGGCGCCAACAAGCTATCGCTGACCGCGTACTATCTACCGTTGGGGTTCAAGCCCGGCGACAGCGATGACGTCCGGATGAAGCAGTTGGATAAGCGGCGCGGCACGCTGATGGCCGGGGCGGCCTATGAGCATATCGCCGAGTGGGGGCAAATTCGCACCGTACTGGCCGGCGATACGCTGGACTACAGCAACGGCCTTATCTGGGATAGCGCCTATCTTTATCGCTTTACGCTGGGCGATCTGAATATTACTCCCGGCATCGGCGCCAGCTGGTTCAGTGAAAATATAAACCGTTATTACTATGGCGTCAGCAGTAAGGAGTCGGCGCGCTCCGGGTTTAATCGCTACCGTCCCGGGGATGGCTGGGCGCCCTATGTCGAGCTCAGCGCCAATTATCAGATAAATCCCAGCTGGAGCGCCTGGGCGGTGGGCCGCTATACCCGTCTGTCCGACGAGGCGAAGGATAGCCCGATAGTCGATAGCAGCTATAGCGCATTATTGAGCCTGGGCGTCAGCTACCGGTTCTAAAGCCGGTCGACAGATGGTGCGCCGATTGCACTAAAATGGGGTGATATCACTCCATTTGCACTTTAATGGCGCATTGGCGTGGCGCGCTATTGGTTACAGGAGAAAGGATAATGGCGATAAAAGAAGTCGGTTTTCCGGACGGAAGCACAGTGCCGGCGGTCGGGCAGGGAACCTGGTTTATGGGGGAGAATGCCGCAGCCAGAGCGCAGGAGGTCAAGGCGCTTCAGGCGGGTATCGACCAGGGGCTGACGCTGATCGACACCGCGGAAATGTATGCCCGTGGCGGGGCGGAAGAGGTCGTCGGAGAGGCGATTCGCGGGCGACGCGACGGGGTGTATCTGGTTTCCAAGGTTTATCCGCACAACGCCGGCGGCCAGAAGGCGGTTAACGCCTGCGAGCAGAGCCTGAAGCGTCTGCAAACCGATTATATCGATCTCTATTTGCTGCATTGGCGCGGCGGCATCCCGCTGAGTGATACCATCTCCGCCATGGGGCAGCTGCAGCGCAGCGGCAAGATCCGCCGCTGGGGCGTATCCAATCTTGATGTTGATGATATGCGCGAGCTGTGGTCGCTGGAAGGGGGCGAGGCGTGCATGACCGATCAGGTGCTGTACCATCTGGCGTCGCGCGGTATCGAGTTCGATCTGCTGCCGTGGTGCCGGCAACAACGGGTGCCGGTGATGGCGTATTGCCCGATTGCCCAGGCGGGGCGGTTGCGCGACGGGCTGTTTGCCCACCCGGTGGTTAACGCCGTCGCCAGGCAGCATGACATCACTCCGGCCCAGGTTCTCCTGGCCTGGGTTATCCGCCAGCCAGGAGTGATAGCCATTCCCAAAGCCAGCAGCGAAACGCACGTTAAACAGAATGCGCAGGTACTGGATATTGTGCTGTCGCCGGAGGCGCTTGCGCAGCTGGATCAGGCATTTCCGCCGCCGCGGCGCAAACAGCCTCTGGATATTGTCTGATACGCTCCGGAGCGCGTAGATAATGGCGGATGATCGGGCGATTATCCGCCATCCGGCGATTATGCCGTTTTCCTGATGCGCAGGGTGGCGGACAGCCGGGCGGGGGAGCGCAGCGTGGCGGTAAAAGGCTGATTAATGCGCGCGGTTTCCACGCAGACGAAGGTTTTATAGCCGTCGTCGGTCATATCGCCGATGGTGTGCGATAATTCCGCGCCCGGGTTCCATGACACCACGTCGCTGTGGTGGGCGTGGTGCACTTCAATCGTGCGCTGCAACGCCGGGTCATTAATAACGCTAATAGTCTGCGGATGGGTGTAGATGCGGTCCGTACGGCCGGTAAAGACCAAATCGCCTTGCTGATACGCGATCTCGCCCTGATTCACTTTATCGATAAACTGTTCCCCCAGGCCGCCGATGGCGATCCGGCCGATATCCCCGATATGGAAATAAGTGTGCAGGGCGCTGGTGATGCTGTAATCGCCATGGGCTTCCAGTTCGATACGGCTCTCTTTCCCCAGAGTGAAACGCGCGATCAGGGTAAATTCGTGCGGCCAGTATTCCCGGGTCTGCGCATTGTCGCGCAGCGTGAAGGCGAGCTGCACGCCGTGTTCGTCTTCGCTATGGGAGGTGAACTCCCACGGCAGCAGACGTGCAAAGCCGTGGTTGGGGGAGGAAAAGGGGCCGAACCACGGAAAGCAGATGGGGATCCCGCCGCGGATCGCCACCTGTTCGGTGAACGCGGTGTTGTCGCTCAGCCACAACACCGGCGCTTCGCCCGTCGGCTGCCAGCTCAACAGATGGGCGCCCTGTAATGCCACCGCCGCGCGAACCTGCGGGTGTTCGACCACGATGACCGGCAGTTGATCCAGCTGCCGTTGGCTTACGGTTGCCGTAACGGGTTTGCTGATGGGAAGCGCGAAAATCTTATCATTCATGATGTTGCCTTTTTTTGTGGCGTGCCATCCATGGCCGCCACCCTGTGGGTCGTCGCTAACGCGACGTCAAAAACTTCTCCCGGAAGTTTTTTGGTTGTTGTTAATCAGCAAGTAAAAAGGGCGGCCCCAGGGCCGCCCTTCATCATTGAATCATTACCCAGACTTACTTGGAGATATGGGCGATCAGATCCAGAACTTTGTTGGAGTAGCCGGTTTCGTTATCGTACCAGGAAACCAGTTTCACAAAGTTGTCGCTCAGCGCGATACCGGCTTTCGCGTCGAAGACGGAAGTCAGTTTTTCGCCGTTGAAATCGGTGGAAACCACGTCATCTTCGGTGTAACCCAGAACGCCTTTCAGTTCGCCTTCGGAAGCGGCTTTGATGGCGGCACAGATTTCTTTGTAAGAAGCCGGTTTTTCCAGACGGGCGGTCAGGTCGACAACGGATACGTTCGGGGTAGGAACGCGGAACGCCATACCGGTCAGTTTGCCGTTCAGTTCAGGAATAACCTTGCCGACCGCTTTCGCTGCGCCGGTAGAAGACGGGATGATGTTCTGAGATGCGCCGCGGCCGCCGCGCCAGTCTTTGTGAGACGGGCCGTCAACGGTTTTCTGCGTTGCGGTGGTGGCGTGAACGGTGGTCATCAGCGCTTCAACGATACCGAAGTTGTCGTTGATGACTTTGGCCAGCGGCGCCAGGCAGTTGGTGGTACAGGATGCGTTGGAAACGATATCCTGGCCGTCGTAGCTTTTATGGTTAACGCCGATAACGAACATCGGGGTGCTGTCTTTGGACGGACCGGTCAGCACCACTTTTTTGGCGCCGGCGGTGATGTGTTTACGCGCGGTTTCGTCAGTCAGGAACAGACCGGTTGCTTCAGCGACAACATCAACGTTGACTTCGTTCCACTTCAGGTTCGCAGGATCGCGCTCTGAGGTGACACGAATCGTTTTACCGTTAACAACCAGGTGGCCATCTTTAACTTCAACGGTGCCGTTGAAACGGCCATGGGTAGAGTCATACTTCAACATATACGCCATGTATTCAGCGTCTAACAGATCGTTGATCGCGACGATTTCGATGTCGGAACGTTCCTGTGCAGCGCGGAAAACAATACGGCCGATGCGGCCAAAACCGTTGATACCTACTTTGATAGTCATATATTCCACCAGATATTGGTTAGTGAATAAAAGGTTGGTTGTAAAATTACAAAAACCTTGCTGGGCGTCAAGCGGAATCGTGTCAATAGTTGCTGTAAGTCAAACCTGCCGCCAACCCTTGCACGAAAATCCGCCAGTGCTTGTAAATAAAGAACATTTCAGACGGATACCGGCTCTGAGAGCATCATATAAACTCCGTCCCATCCAGAATTGCGATAAAGGTCACAATTAAATATTCGCCCCGACAACAGCTATTATATTAAGCCAAAATGGCCTGTAAAGTTGTTAATTTTTTGTTATAATTAATGATCAATTTAATAGCTAACACACGCAGTGAGGCGACTATGAGCGACGATCCCTCTCAACAAACACCGCCAGATGCAGAACAACTGACGGAAATGCAGCGCTATGTGACCCAACAGCGGGGCACCGAACCCGCTTATTCCGGCAAGCTGCTGCACAATAAGCGCACGGGTATTTACCACTGCCTGTGCTGCCAGAAGCCGCTGTTCTATTCGGATAACAAGTACGACTCAGGGTGCGGTTGGCCGAGTTTCGACCAGCCGGTCTCATCCGACGTCATCCGCTATCTTGAAGATAACGCCCACAACATGCGGCGCATCGAGATTCGCTGCGGTAACTGCGACGCGCATCTGGGCCACGTATTCCCTGATGGTCCGCAGACCACGGGGGAGCGCTACTGCGTTAATTCCGCGTCGCTCAGCTTTATCGACGACGTAGATGGCGAGCGGGTTGACGGCTAAATCGGCCACCGGTGCAAGCTGGCTACCCGACCTGAATTGTAACCTAGCTTAATCGTTTCAGCCAAGCGTTTATAGCGATAAATATGGCAGCAAAACCGCATGCGGGGAGATAAAGGATGCAACTCGACGATCTGATTGACGCCATGACGCCGGAAATTTATCAACGGCTGGCAACGGCGGTGGAGTTGGGCAAATGGCCGGACGGCGTCGCTTTGTCCGCGCAACAGAAAGAGAATTGTCTGCAAATGGTGATGCTGTGGCAGGCTCGCCATAATCAACAGGCGGAGCATATGACCATCGGCCCCGACGGCGAGATTGTGATAAAAAGCAAACAACAGCTGAAGCAGCAGTTCAGTGAACCCGCCGTGGTGAAGATAAAAATGCAAGGCTAAACGCAGGCCGGGGGGAAGGGCGACGGACCTGCGCCGAGACGGCGGCGTTAGCCGCCGGACGCCAGCCCGGCAACGAAGCTTTGCAGATCGACAAGCTTCGCGCCGCGCCGCTGCATTTCCGCCAGCGCCGCCTGGCTGTCCTGCGGGTCAAGATTGACGCCGCGGCATCCATCCACCAGCACCTCGGTTTTATAGCCCAGTTCGAGGGCGTCCAGCACGCTGAATTTCACGCAATAGTCCGTGGCGATGCCCATCACGGTCAGGCGAGTAATGTTCCGCGTCCGTAGCCAGTCGTCGAGCGCGGTTTTAGCGCGGTGCCCGTTATCAAAAAACGCGCTATAGCTATCAATATCGGCCTGGGTGCCTTTGCGTACCACCCATTCAATCGCCTGCCGGTTCAACGCCGGATGAAACTGCGCCCCCGGCTGATGCTGAACGCAGTGTACCGGCCACCAGACCTGGGGCAGGCCGTCCAGCTCGCCGGTTTCCCCCACGGCGGCGTTGGCGTTGATCGCGAAGCTGCCGTGATCGGCCGGGTGCCAGTCCTGGCTGGCAATGACCGGGATGTTCGCCGCGGCGCAGGCGGCGATGGCGCGATTCGCCACCTCAATCACCCGATCGCCCTCGGCCACCGCCAATGCGCCGCCGGGACAGAAATCATTTTGCAAATCAATTAACAATAGCGCTCTGTTCATGGTTGGCCTCGTGACGGATTTAGTCTTTATCGCTCAGTTCGCCGCGCAGATTTTGCTGCATCAGCCGCCGAATTTGCTCAGGGTCGAGGTCCGGCCGGCTGAGCAGATAGTGCAGTTTCGTCAGCGCGGCTTCGACGGTCATATCAAAACCGCTGATCACGCCGGCCTGCGCCAGCGCATTACCCGTGGCGTAGCCGCCCATATCAACCCGCCCGGAGAAGCACTGCGTCAGGTTAACCACCACGATGCCGCGTTCCGCCGCCTGACGCAACTCATTCAGCAAGCCGGGGCTTTGCGGCGCGTTGCCCACGCCGTAAGAGCGCAGTATCAGCGCTTTTACCGGCTGGCGCAGAAAGTTGCTCACCACGTCCGCCGAGATACCCGGATAAATGGTAATCACCCCGATAGGCTGGGGCGTAATGGAATGAACGCGCAGCGGAGGACGGTTCTCGTCTGACGCCATCGGCGCCAGGCGGCGGATATGAATACCGGCTTCCAGCAGCGGCGGATAATTAGGCGAGGCGAACGCATCAAACCCATCGGCATGGGCCTTGGTGGTGCGATTGCCGCGCCACAGTTTGTTATTGAAAAACAGCGCGACCTCATTGACCGGGTGATTGGCGGCAATATACAGCGCATTCAGCAGGTTGGTTTGCCCGTCGGAACGTAATTCCGCCAGCGGAATCTGTGACCCTGTCACTATTACCGGCCTGGAGAGATTCTGCAACATGAAAGAGAGCGCCGACGCGGTAAACGCCATGGTGTCGGTGCCGTGCAAAATAACAAAACCGTCATAGTCGCCGTAATGCTGCTGAATATCGTTGGCGATGGTTTGCCAGTCCGCCGGCGTGGTATCGGAGGAATCAATCAATGGCTGATATTCATGAATAGTAAACGCCGGCATTTCGGCACGATGAAATTCCGGCATCTGCGCCAGCTGCCGCTGTAAGTAGCCGGAGACGGGAATATAGCCGTTGGCGGAACGCTGCATGCCGATGGTGCCGCCGGTATAGGCGACGTAAATGGATTTTTTGCGCATAGATATGAAAGACGATAGAGATGACCAAAGAGAGAAAGCGGCATAGCCATAAAAATGGCTATGCCGGACCGAACGGCTTTACCGCACCTGCACTTCGCCGCAGGTGAGGCAGAGCGCGTAACGATGCTGCGGGTCGTTAAGGTTATGCATAATGGACGGCTGCGCCCGAACCACTTCGGCCAGCTGCGCCGCCGGTGCGGGCAGCAGCGACTGAACGGTGCCGGGCAGCCAGGCATAAACCGAGGCGTTAATCTGGTTCAGCATGGCGTCAAACAGGCTGGGCTGTTCGGCAAACCAGCTAAGCTGGTATTGCCCCAGTTTTGCCAGTTCGGCGGCTTTTTTCACCGCATCGTCAAAATCCCCTAACTGGTCCACCAGGCCATTCTCTTTGGCGTCGCTGCCGATCCACACGTGTCCCTGAGCGATCTGATCGATCTGCTCCGGCGTTTTTTTGCGAGCCTGAGCGACGATATCGATAAAATTCTTATACCCGCGCTCAATGCTTAACTGAACCAGCTGGCTGAATTCGGGCGGCAGCGATTTGGTGATCGACAGGTCGGCCAGCGGCGAAGTGGCTACGCCGTCGGTGTGCACGCCGATGCTTTCCAGAGAGTTTTCAACGGTGTTGATTACCCCGAAGATGCCGATAGAGCCGGTGAGGGTGCTGGGGCTGGCGATAATGGCGTTTGCCGGCGTTGAAATCCAGTAGCCGCCCGATGCCGCCATACCGCCCATGGAAACCACCACCGGTTTGCCGGCCAGGCGTACCGCCATCAGCTCGGAGCGGATCATTTCCGATGCCGTCACGCTGCCGCCGGGGCTATTGACGCGCAGCACGACCGCCTTGACCTTGGGATCGAGACGCGCGGCGCGGATCTGGGCGGCCGTGGTATCGCCGCCCACCATTCCCGGCGTTTCCGGGCCGTCAATAATGGCGCCGTTGGCAAAAATCACCGCTATCTGATTATTGTTCTGCACCGCCGGCTTGGGCGCATAGTCGTAAATGCTGATGAAATTGAAGTTATTGGTTTTGTTATTCCAGCCGAACGCTTTTACCAGCGTTTGCTCGATAACGGAACGGGAAGTCACTTCATCCACCAGTTTATTCTGCAAGGCATAGCGGGCGGTGTCGCCTTGCACCGCCTGTAGCGCGGAGAGAATACCGACGGCGCCGGGGAACAGCTGCTGCGGGGTTATCTGCCGGTTGGCGGCGACGGTGTTCAGATAGTGCTGCCAGAGGGTGTTAATCCAGCGGCCGTCCGCTTCTTTGGCCTCCGGGGACATATCATCGCGCAGGTAGGGTTCGACCGCGGATTTATAGGTTCCGACGCGGAATATATTGGTGGTGACTTTCAGCTTGTCGAGCAGGGATTTGAAGTAGAGATTGTTGGTGGCGAAACCATGCAGGTCCACGCTGCCCTGCGGGGTCAGCGCCACCGTATTGGCGAAACTGGCCAGATAATATTGCGCCTGATTATAGCTATCGCCCACGGCGTAGATGGGTTTGCCGCCGTCGCGGAATTCCCGCAGGGCTTTACCGATGTACTGCAGCGATGGCTGGTCCGCGCCGGTAAAGTCGCTCAGATCCAGCACGATGCCGGTAATATTATCATCGGCTTTCGCCTGCCGAATGCTGTCGACAATATCAAACAGGGAGTTTTCCTGGCGGCGGTTGCTGGATGCGCCGAAAAACTCACGCCCCAGCTGACGCAGCTTATTATTCATGCTGGGCTGATCGACCACCACGCCGGTGAGGTCGATCAGCAAGGCGCCGCGGGCGGTTTCCGCCGGCTTGCTGTTGAATTGCGTATAGATCCCGACTCCGATAAGAATGAGCGCGATAAGAAAAATATTGAGAATAAATTCTCTGATAAAATTAAGCAGACGCCATGTCCACTTAAAAAATCCGCTAAAAATTCGCCACAATGTGCGCATAACATCTCCGAAAACGGGAAAACAGCTTAATATCCTAAAGAGCGGACGCTTAAAAGTCAGCATTAAATAGTGCCCGCAAGGCGCCGGGGTGGGGCTATCTTGTAACAAAACTTCTACTTGTGCTACCGTGGCGCGCAATATCGCCTTATCACAGAAACCAGATTGTAATACAGGAGATGTGCGATGGATGCTCTCGAACTGTTACTTAATCGCCGTTCGGCTTCCCGCCTGACAACGCCCGCACCTTCGGGCGCGGCGCTGAACAATATTATCCACGCCGGTATGCGCGCTCCCGATCACGGAACCTTACAGCCCTGGCGCTTCTTTGTGATTGAAAATGAAGGGCTGGCGCGTTTTAGCGCGCTGTTGAGCGATGCGGCGCAGCAGGCGGGGATGGATGAAGCCGGGATAGAAAAAGCCCGTCTGGCGCCGTTCCGCGCGCCGCTGATTATTACCGTGGTGGCGCACTGCGCGGAAAATCCCAAAGTTCCGCGCTGGGAGCAGGTGGTTTCCGCCGGCTGCGCGGTACAGGCGATGCAAATGGCCGCGCTGGCGCAGGGGTTCAACGGCATCTGGCGCAGCGGCGCCTGGACGCATCACCCGCTGGTGCGCGAGGCTTTTCATTGCCGCGAGCAGGACGAGATCGTCGGCTTCCTCTATCTCGGGACGCCGCAGCTAAAGGCATCCACCAAGGTGACGCCCCTTGAGCGTGAAAAATTCGTCCGTTATTTCTGATAAACGCGCAGTGAAAGGTCTTCGCTCCTCGTTGCCGCTTCCCTGTTCGGCACAGCGGCGGTTGGAAACACTCTTTCAGCGTAATGGTGCGTAATGCGACTTTTTATTGCCGAAAAGCCCAGCCTCGCGCGGGCGATTGCGGATGTGTTGCCTAAACCGCATCGACGCGGCGATGGTTTTATTGCCTGCGGTCAGGACGATGTGGTGACCTGGTGCATCGGGCACCTGCTTGAGCAGGCGCAGCCCGACGTTTACGACGCGCGCTATGCTCGCTGGTCGTTGGCCGATTTACCGATCGTTCCCCAGAAGTGGCTGCTGCAGCCCCGTCCGTCGGTGAGCAAACAGCTTAACGCCATCAAAAAATTACTGCTGGAAGCCGATGAAATCATTCACGCGGGCGACCCCGATCGTGAAGGACAGCTGCTGGTCGACGAGGTGCTGGAATATCTCTCGCTACCGCCAGAAAAGCGCCATCAGGTGCGCCGCTGCCTGATTAACGACCTGAACCCCCAGGCGGTTGAACGGGCGGTGGCCAGGCTGCGCGAGAACCGGGAATTCATTCCGCTGTGCGTTTCCGCGCTGGCCCGTTCCCGCGCCGACTGGCTGTATGGCATCAATATGACCCGGGCCTATACGCTGCTGGGGCGTAATGCCGGCTATGACGGCGTGCTGTCCGTGGGCCGGGTACAAACGCCGGTGCTGGGGCTGGTGGTTCGCCGGGATGAAGAGATCGAAAACTTTGTGTCGAAAGACTATTTCGAAGTTAAAGCCCATATCATCACCCCCGCCGGCGAACGGTTTGTCGCGCTCTGGCAGCCGAGCGAGTCCTGCGAGCCTTATCAGGATGAGGAAGGGCGCTTATTGCATCGCTCCCTGGCGGAGCACGTGGTCAAGCGCATTGACGGCCAGCCCGCATGGGTGACCGGCTATAATGATAAACGCGAGTCGGAAACGGCGCCGCTGCCTTATTCGCTGTCGACGCTGCAGATTGAAGCCGCCAAACGCTTCGGACTCAGCGCCCAGCAGGTGCTGGATATTTGTCAGAAGCTGTATGAAACCCACAAGCTGATTACCTACCCGCGTTCCGATAGCCGCTACCTGCCGGAAGAGCATTTCGCCGGGCGCCATGCGGTGCTGAACGCCATTTCGGTGCATCAGCCGGAATTATTGCCGCAGCCGGTAATGGATATCGACAAACGCAACCGCTGCTGGGATGACGGCAAAGTGGATGCCCACCATGCGATTATCCCCACCGCCCGCAGTTCGCACACCGCGCTGTCGGATAACGAGCGCAACGTTTACGGACTGATCGCCCGCCAGTACATCATGCAGTTTTGTCCGGACGCGGTGTTCCGTAAATGCGTTATCGATCTGGATATCGCCGGCGGGAAATTTGTCGCCAAAGCCCGCTTTCTGGCGGAAGCCGGCTGGCGCACGCTGCTGGGGGGCAAGGAGCGTGATGAAGAGAATGAGGGCACGCCCCTGCCGGTGGTCGCCAAAGGCGACGAACTGCTGTGCGAACGCGGCGAAGTGGTGGAGCGGCAAACCCAGCCCCCGCGGCCGTTTACCGACGCCACCCTGCTGTCGGCGATGACGGGCATCGCGCGATTTGTGCAGGATAAAGCGCTCAAGAAAATTCTGCGCGCTACCGATGGTTTAGGTACCGAGGCGACGCGCGCGGGCATTATCGAGCTGCTGTTCAAGCGTACGTTTCTGTTCAAGAAGGGGCGTTATATCCATGCCAGCGAGGCGGGGCGGGCATTAATCCACTCTCTGCCGGACAGCGCCGCGCATCCGGATATGACGGCGCACTGGGAGGCGACGCTGACGCAGATCAGCGAAAAGCAGTGCCGCTATCAGGATTTTATGCAGCCGCTGACCCAGACGTTGCAGGAGTTGATTCACCAGGCCAGAGCAAGCCGGGCCGTGAGCGCGTTCAAGGGCATCACGGCTCCTCCGGTGAGCGGTAAAAAGCGGCGCAAGCCGCAACGCAAAGATAAGGAGCAGAGTCAATGAGAGGATTAGCTGGCTGGTTTATGGCCGCCGCCGTGCTGGCGCTGCCGTCGGCGGCGCAGGCGAATCGCGGCGGAACGGAGGTGGTGGTGCCGGTTCCCGCCGAAGCGTGGGGCGCCGGCTCCGCCGCGCGGGAGCGGAATAATAATTGTATGCGCTGTTGTGTTTACGAAAACCGTAACTATACGGAAGGCGCGGTGTTGAAAGTGGACGGGGTGATCCTGCAGTGCGTGCGGGATAAACAGACCCTGGGGACCAATAATCTGATTTGGCAGCCGATCAAACAGTAGCGTCAACGCTTAAACGCCGCCGGTTAAGCGCGGTCGCGCCGCGGAACTGCGCCACCGCGTCGTTATATTACACCGCGAACTCGGCCCATATCGGCGCATGGTCGGACGGCTTTTCCATCGCCCGGATATCATAGTCGATGCCGGTAGCGGTACAGCGTTCGGCCAGCGGCCGGCTGGCCAGTATCAAATCGATACGCAGGCCCCGGTTGGTATCGAAACCGGCGGAACGATAGTCAAACCATGAAAAACGGTCGTTACAGTCCGGGTTGGCGGCGCGGAACGTATCGACAAGCCCCCAGCCCTGTAACCGGGCCAGCCATTCGCGCTCTTCCGGCAAAAAGGAACATTTCCCGGTGCGCAGCCAGCGCTTGCGATTCTCTTCACCGATACCGATATCAAGATCGGTGGGGCTGATATTGAGATCGCCCATAATGATTAAGGGGCGATCGGCGAGATGGTGCTGCTCGATGTAGTTTTGCAGATCCTGATAAAAGCGCGTTTTGGCAGGAAATTTAATCGGATGATCGCGGCTTTCCCCCTGCGGGAAATAGCCGTTTACCACGGTAAGCGTCCCCTGTTCGGTAGCAAAGTCCGCCATAATAATGCGGCGCTGGGCGTCTTCCTCATCCGTCGGAAAACCGCGGCGCACGGCAATCGGCGGGGTCTTGCACAAAAGCGCGACGCCATAGTGGCCTTTTTGTCCGTGATAAAAAACGTGATAGCCATGTTGGCTCACTTCGTCCAGGGGAAACATATCGTCATGGACTTTAGTTTCCTGCAGGCCGATCACGTCGGGCCGGTGCTGTTCGATAATGGCGGCCAACTGATGCGGACGCGCTCTTAGCCCATTGATATTAAAAGAAACAACCTTCATATTCGCTGCCGTTCAATGAAAATGTTTCCCGATGGTAACAGAAATTCAGGCGGTGAGTCACCGCCGGCGTGGGAAGCCGCTCAACGGGTAAACAAGATTCGCCTATAGCGGATTGAACCGGGAGGGCGTAGCCCGTATACTCCGCAGTTCGCAGGAGAGAGAGCTTCGCCATCGAGGCTCCGCCGAAGGCGCAAACTCCCATAATCGCTCAGGCCGCCATACTGCGAATTCCATTTCAGCCAACTGGAGAGAGGTTGTTGCGACAACCCACCGAAGGGGCAAGCGGCGAGCGCCGCGTAAACTCTCAGGTAAAACGGACAGAGGGAGGGGCACATTTCACAGGAAATATTGTGTGCTGACTTACATCTATCTGATCGCCATCACCGCTGAAGGCATGTCCGGCGCGCTGGCCGCCGGGCGCCGCAATATGGATATTTTCGGCGTCGGCATGATTGCGTTTATCACCGCGCTGGGCGGCGGCACGGTGCGCGACATTCTTCTTGGCAACTATCCCATCGGCTGGACGCAACACCCCGGTTATATCTATCTCACCGTCGGCGCCGGCCTCTTTACCATTATCATCGCGCGCGTTATGCATCATTTGCATCGCCTGTTTCTGGTGCTGGACGCCATGGGGCTGATCGCCTTTACCATTATCGGCTGCAACGTCGCGCTGGCGCTGGATTATTCCCTGACGGTGGTGATTATGGCCGGGATTGTGACGGGGATTTTCGGCGGCATTCTGCGCGATATCTTCTGTAACCGTACCCCTATGGTATTAAAGAAAGAGCTCTATGCCAGCGTTTCGCTGCTGGTCGCGCTGCTGTATCTGGGGTTGAAGTCACTCAACGTGAATCATGATATCAACCTGCTGGTTTCTTTCGCCATTGGCCTGTCGCTGCGTCTGGCGGCGATCCGCTGGTCGTGGCAACTGCCAGTTTTTTCTTACGGGCCGGGGAGTTGGAAGAGTTAATCCCACGCCCGAACCTTGGTCGAAGGTTCTCACCTTCCCCCAACGGGAATCTGAAAGCTGAGTGCTGGAATTTAATTCAGGGAAATCTTAGAAGTGGTGGTGGGGGAAGGATAACTCGCCGCTGCGCGGCTCGCCCTGCGGGCCAACGCTGAAGCGTTGTTCAAAACCTGGCGGTTTTGTCGAACCTTGGTCGAAGGTTCTCACCTTCCCCCAACGGGAATCTGAAAGCTGAGTGCTGGAATTTAATTCAGAGAAGTCTTAAAAAGTGGTGGTGGGGGAAGGATTCGAACCTTCGAAGTCTGTGACGGCAGATTTACAGTCTGCTCCCTTTGGCCGCTCGGGAACCCCACCACTGGCCTTGCTGCAAGATGCTTTCGTTTCAAGCGGGGCGCATCATATCAAATGACGCGCCGCTGTAAAGCCTGATATATCAAAAATAAACCCGTTTGCCGATTTTTTATTCCATTCGGCGCATCCTGATAGATAAAACGATGTCCGATCGGCAAATTTAAAGAATAATGGTGCGGTTCCCATAGACGAAAACGCGCTGCGCCAGCACCCGGTACAGCGCGCGGCTTAACACGTTTTTCTCTACGTCGCGTCCGGCTCGCATCATATCATCGGCGGTGTAGGTATGGTCGACGTGAATAACGTCCTGCATGATGATCGGGCCTTCGTCCAGGCTGTCGTTCACGTAGTGCGCCGTGGCGCCGATGATTTTCACGCCGCGCTCATAGGCCTGATGATAGGGGCGGGCGCCGATAAAGGCCGGCAGGAATGAGTGGTGGATGTTGATCACCTGATTGGGATAATGCTGCACAAACGCCGGGGTCAACACCCGCATGTATTTCGCCAGCACCACGTAATCCGGCTGATACTGGTCAATCTGCGCGATCATCTGTTGATCGTGTTCTTCCCGGGTAAGCCCCTCATGGCTGACCAGATGGAACGGGATCTCAAACCGTTCGACCAGGGTGCGTAATGTTTCATGGTTGCCGATAACCGCGGCGATTTCGACATCCAGTCCGCCGTAGACGCTTTTCATTAACAAATCGCCCAGACAGTGGGCTTCCTTGGTCACCAGAATGACAATCCGGCGGTTACCGGCGCTGGTCAGTTCTCGAACCGAGCCCTCGGGAAGCGCGCCGTCCAGATCGGCCAGCAGGGTGGTATCGTTGAAGATACCTTCCAGTTCGGTGCGCATGAAAAAACGCCCGGTGCGATGATCCACAAACTCGTTATTTTGCACGATATTGAGTTCGTGCTTGTAACAGATATTGGTGATTTTGGCGATAAGCCCTTTGGCGTCCGGGCAAATGGTGCGTAAAACTTTTCTTTGTATATTCTGGGGTTGCATGAGCACGTGGATCCTGTCCAAAACTAAAATAACGACCGTATGTTAATGCAGTGCCGGAATTCACTGCGGGTTAATCTCTGTTTCCTACTGTCCGCAACACTTTTTGTATTTTTTGCCGGAACCGCACGGACAGTGCTCGTTTCTGCCGGTTTGCAGATGAATGCCGTCCATATAGTACCAGCGATTATGATGGCGAAGGAAGCGTGAGCGCTCGCGCATGATTAATCCCGTCCGTTGTTTGTCCGTCGCGGACGAATAGCGGGCGGCGAATTCGACATAACCTTCATCCGGCGTGCCGCCGGCGGAGGTTGCCAATATGCTAAGTCCCAGCCAGCGAGTATCCTGACAGCTTTCGGCAATGGCGGTGCGCCATTTTTCCGGCTGCAGTTCGGGATGCCAGGTCGCTATCAGGTAATCCACATCCCGTCTGACATAGGCCGTATAGCGGGAGCGCATCAGGGTAACGGGATCGGCGGGTTGAGCGGCATGGCTGAGGTATGGCTGGCAGCACGATCGATATGGCGACCCGCTGCCGCAGGGGCAAGATTCCGGCACAGCATCTCCTGAAAAAAACTTAATTATAAAAAACGTGATAAATAATAGTGGGATCCCTATTCAGGATGCCGATATGTTACCTAATAAGCTCAGGATGTAGCAATGTGCGCTAGAATGAAAACACATGAGGCAACCATGCGACAGATAAAAGTTGGTCTGGCATTAAGTTCCGGAGCCGCCAGAGGATGGGCTCACATCGGTGTTATCAAGGCACTGAAGGAGCTGGGAATTGAAGTTGATGTGGTAGCCGGTTGTTCCGTCGGCGCCTTGGTCGGCGCCGCCTATGCGACGCACCGGCTGGATGCCATGGAACGCTGGGTCAGCGGATTTGGCTATTGGGACGTTATCCGCCTGATGGACCTCTCCTGGCAGCGCGGCGGCCTGTTGCGCGGCGACAGAGTGTTTAATAATGTAAAGCTTCTGTTACGTACGCAGCGGATTGAGGATTGTGATATTAAATATGGCGCCGTGGCGACCAATCTGAGCACCGGGCGGGAGCTCTGGTTGACAAAAGGGGATTTGCATCAATCAATCAGAGCGTCTTGCAGCATACCCGGCCTGTTATCTCCCGTTCGCTTTAACGGCTATTGGCTGGTGGATGGCGCGGTGGTGAATCCGGTGCCGGTATCATTGACCCGGGCTATGGGGGCCGATATTGTGATCGCCGTTGATTTGCAACAGGAGGCCAGCCTTAACCACCACGATTTTCTATCGATTAAGCCGACGGCGCCGGAACCTGAGGTGGGGGAGGTTGCCAATAGCTGGCGGGGTAAAATTCGTGAGCGTTTGTTGCGGGGGCAACGTCAGCGCACCGTGGTCTCGCCGACGGCGATGGAGATCATGAGCACGTCAATTCAGATTCTGGAAAACAGGCTGAAGATGACCCGGATGGCGGGCGACCCGCCCGATGTGATCATCCAGCCTTATTGCCCGCAGATTGCCACTCTGGATTTTCATCGGGCGCAGGAAGCGATTGAGGCCGGTCGCCAGGCCGTGGAGAAGAAACGTGATGAATTGCTGCCTTTGGTCAACAAGTCGCACTGAATATCCTGCGCACGCGACGTCAGACGTTATAAGCCCTGGCGTTAACGCAAATCTGGACAATGAAGAGTTTGAAGTAAGGGGCAACTGATGGAACAACCGTTGGCGGGTAAACATATTTTGGTTATCGAGGATGAAGCCGTTTTCCGCTCGGTGCTTTCCGGTTATCTGACTTCGCTTGGCGCCGCCGTTTTGGAGGCTATCCATGGTCTGGAGGCGTTAAGCGTTTTGGAGCATCATCATCCTGATTTAATCATCTGCGATCTGAAAATGCCGATGATGGGCGGCATTGAGTTCCTCGAACATTTGCGCTTAAAAGATAACAATACCCCGATACTGGTGATATCCGCGACCAGCCAAATGGCCGATGTGGCGAAAGTTCTGCGGCTTGGCGTGCAGGATGTACTGCTCAAGCCCATTCGTGACTATGCTCGCTTGCGTGAGTCGGTTATGTCATGTCTGTATCCGGATATGTTTACGTCGCCGTCAAATGAGCTTGAACAGTTAATGCTGGATATGGATTCGCTTAATCAGTCGCCCGAAACCGTTACAAAGCTGCTGGCGCAACTGCAGCCGCCGGTGCAGCAAACGCTTGCGCGTTGCCGAATAAATTACCGCCAGCTCACCGTTGCCGAGCAACCGGGACTGGTGCTGGATATTGCCGCGCTCTCTGAAGACGATCTGGCGTTCTATTGTCTGGATGTTACCCAGGCGGTAAACAATAACGGCACGCTGGCCGCCTTATTGCTCCGTACGCTGTTCAACGGGGTGCTTCAGGAGCATCTGGCGAATCAGCAGCACCGTTTGCCTCATTTGCCGATGTTATTAAAACAGGTCAATCAACTGCTGCGCCAGGCAAGCCTGGAAGGACGTTTTCCCCTGTTGGTTGGCTATTATCATCGGGAATTAAAACAGCTGATACTGATTTCCGCCGGTTTAAATGCCACGCTGAACGTCAATGAGCGTCAGATCGCGCTGAATAGCGGCGTGCCGTTGGGAACGCTTGATGAAGCCTACCTCAATCAGTTAAACCATCATTGCGATGCCTGGCAGTGTCAGATATGGGGAGTCGGGGGGCGTTTACGGCTAATGCTTGCTACAGAATAGTCTGATAGCTGGCATGTTTACTCTCTTCAGGCGGCGTTCGGCTTCCGTTATTATTTTTTATTTTCTACTATGTAACCTGTTACCTTATTTTTTATTGAACGCCACGGTGGGCAAGCGTGGCCCGGCTAAACTGGTATACTTATCCTGTTTTAGGCCAGACAAATAAAGTTCATTATTTGAACGATATATAAGAGGTTGTTTATGTCGATTTTTAATAAAAAAGTAAAAAAAGCGGTTATCCCGGTAGCGGGGTTGGGAACGCGCATGTTGCCCGCCACCAAGGCTATTCCCAAAGAGATGCTGCCGTTGGTAGATAAACCGCTAATTCAATATGTTGTCAATGAGTGTATCGCTGCGGGAATCAATGAAATAATTCTGGTCACCCACTCATCAAAGAATTCCATCGAGAACCATTTCGATACCAGCTTTGAGCTGGAAGCCATGCTGGAAAAACGTGTTCAACGTCAGTTGCTGGAAGAAGTTCAATCTATTTGTCCGAAGCACGTTACCATTATGCAGGTTCGTCAGGGGCTGGCTAAAGGATTAGGGCACGCCGTATTATGCGCGCATCCATTAGTGGGTGATGAACCGGTGGCGGTTATTTTGCCGGACGTGATTATTGATGAATATGAATCGGATCTGCGGAAAGATAATCTGAGCGAAATGTTGCAACGTTTTTCTGAAACCGGGCATAGCCAGATTATGGTTGAGCCGGTTGAGAATGTTAGCAGCTATGGCGTAGTAGACTGCAAAGGGGTGGAATTAAAACCCGGTGATAGCGCGCCGATGGTCGGCGTAGTAGAAAAGCCGAAGGCCTCTGAAGCGCCATCTAATTTAGCCGTTGTCGGCCGTTATGTTCTTTCGGCTGAAATTTGGTCCCTGTTGGAAAAAACCCCGCCGGGGGCGGGCAATGAAATTCAGTTAACGGACTCCATCGCCATGTTAATGGAAAAAGAAACGGTGGAAGCGTATCACCTGAAGGGCGTTAGCCATGATTGCGGCAACAAACTCGGGTATATGCAGGCTTTCGTGGAATATGGCCTGCGCCATGATAGCCTGGGTGGCGAACTCACCCAATGGCTGCAGGAAACTATTGAAGCGGAAGAAAAATAATATTCGGCAAACGCGGCTCTCTGTTTTATTACCCAAGGCGGAGAGCATAAAATTTCATCGACATACTGCTTTTTTGCACAAAAAAAACCCTTGATGGAAATCAAGGGTATTTGCGTTTTGTGTTATCCGAAAAAGGATTAGAGCAGGAAATCGTCTAAAGATTTACCTTGTTCTTCGATCGCTTTTTTGATTACCGCCGGAGTGCGGCCCTGGCCGGTCCAGGTTTTTACTTCGCCGTTCTCGTCGGTATATTGATATTTGGCAGGGCGGGCGGCGCGCTTGCTTTTACCGGCTACTTTGACTGAACCTAAAGATTGTAATAGCTCGTTAGGGTCAATACCGTCTGCAATCAACATATCGCGATACTGCTGTAATTTACGTGCGCGTTCTTCAACTTCTGCCTGAACCTGGCTTTCTTCTTCGCGGCGCTCATTTACCACGACTTCCAGTTTCTCCAGCATTTCTTCCAAAGTGTCCAGACTACATTCTCTTGCCTGGGCACGCAGAGTACGGATGTTGTTTAGAATCTTTAGTGCTTCGCTCATTGTGATAATCTCAAATTTATATTATTGGTGGCGTGTATGTAGTGTGATAATAGAGTGCTATTTTCTTTTCTGCAATAGTCAAATTTGTAAGTTTGTTAAAAATTGCCATTTTAAAACGGATATCACACTCGGTGTTACAGGAATATAAAAACCCACACCGCGCTAAAAATACATTTAATCCGTCATTTTTTCAACGCCCATCTGCTCGATAAGATATTGCGCTCCGGTCTGCCTTATAAGGAATGTTTATATCTTTTATCCCATCGCGTCTATCAATAGCGCTAACCCGGCGAGTTTGCGCAAGTAATAGTCCGTTGCATGCACTAACGTCGAGTTGTTACAATAAATTTTTAGCGCATGCGTGATATAGCCTCTCTTTTGGAGCATCCGGGTATGGCTCAACTTTATTTTTATTATTCAGCAATGAATGCAGGGAAATCCACCGCGCTATTACAGTCGGCATATAACTATCAGGAACGAGGTATGCGGGCGCTGGTTTTCACCGCAGAAATAGATAACCGGGATGGGGTGGGGGTGGTCAGTTCGCGTATCGGCCTTTCTTCTCCGGCGCTATTGTTTAATCCGCGGACATCGCTATTTAACCTGCTGGCGAAAGAACACCGTAGCCAGCCGATTCATTGCGTATTAATTGATGAATGCCAGTTCTTGACGCGCGAACAGGTTAGCGAGCTTTGCGACGTGGTGGACCAATTGGATATCCCGGTATTGTGTTATGGCTTGCGCACGGATTTCCGCGCCGAGCTGTTTTCGGGCAGCCACTACTTATTAGCCTGGGCGGATAAGCTGATTGAACTCAAAACGATTTGCCATTGCGGCCGTAAAGCGAACCGCGTATTACGGCTCGACGCGCAGGGGAATCCTCTTCATGAAGGGGAACAGGTGGTTATCGGCGGTAATGAAAGCTATGTTTCCGTTTGCCGCAAGCATTATAAGATTGCGTTAGGATTGGTCAGAGGTGAAATCGAATAAGGGCGGCTATGGGCGAAAAAATACCCTGGCGGTATAACCGTCAGGGTATCGGAGCGTTGACAACGTAGCCATGCGCAATAGCGAAATCCAAATCCGTCATTCCCGCAGATCCCCGCCTGCGCGGGGATGACGAGGATGATTGGCAATGGGTTAGCTAGTCACTTTTTTGGCTTGCTTCGCCGCTTTTGCTGCGGGAGCAGGTGCGGCAGCGACTTCGGCAGTCTCTTTGGTATGTTCCGAGAACTTGCGTCCGTAATAGGTATCCAGCAGGATCTGTTTCAGCTCTGAAATCAGCGGATAGCGCGGGTTGGCGCCGGTACACTGGTCGTCGAAGGCGTCTTCGGACAGTTTGTCCACTTTCGCCAGGAAATCGGCTTCCTGTACGCCGGCTTCACGGATAGACGTCGGAATACCCAGGTCCGCCTTGATTTCATCCAGCCACTTCAGCAATTTCTCGATCTTCTGCGCGGTGCGGTCGCCCGGCGCCGACAGGCCCAGATGGTCGGCGATTTCGGCATAGCGACGGCGCGCCTGCGGACGGTCGTATTGACTGAAGGTGGTTTGCTTGGTCGGGTTGTCGTTGGCGTTATAGCGGATAACGTTGGCGATCAACATGGCGTTGGCCAGGCCGTGCGGGATATGGAATTCCGAGCCCAGTTTATGCGCCATCGAGTGACAGACGCCCAGGAAGGCGTTGGCAAACGCGATACCCGCAATGGTGGCGGCGTTATGTACCCGTTCACGCGCTACAGGATTCCTGGCGCCCTCATGATAGCTGGCCGGCAGGTTTTCTTTCAGCAGTTTCAGCGCCTGCAGGGCCTGACCGTCCGAATATTCATTCGCCAGTACGGAAACATAGGCTTCCAGCGCGTGGGTGACGGCGTCCAGCCCGCCGAAGGCACACAGCGATTTCGGCATATTCATCACCAGATTGGCGTCGACAATCGCCATATCCGGGGTTAATGCGTAGTCGGCCAATGGATATTTCTGGCCTGTCGCATCGTCGGTCACCACGGCGAACGGCGTGACTTCGGAGCCGGTGCCGGAGGTGGTGGTAACGGCGATCATCTTGGCTTTCACGCCCATTTTCGGGAACTTGTAGATACGCTTACGGATGTCCATAAAGCGCAGCGCCAGTTCTTCAAAATGCGTATCCGGGTGTTCGTACATCACCCACATGATTTTCGCCGCATCCATCGGGGAACCGCCGCCCAGCGCAATGATGACGTCCGGTTTAAAGGAGTTCATCTGTTCCGCGCCTTTACGCACGATGCTCAGGGTGGGGTCCGCTTCCACTTCGAAGAATACTTCGGTTTCCAGCCCCTGACGTTTCAGTACGTCGCTGATCTGGTCGACATAGCCGTTATTGAACAGGAAACGGTCAGTCACGATAAACGCGCGTTTCGCTCCGTCGGAAGCGACCTCTTCCAGCGCGATCGGTAATGAGCCGCGACGGAAATAGATTGATTTGGGAAGTTTATGCCACAACATGTTTTCTGCTCGCTTGGCTACCGTTTTCTTGTTGATCAGGTGCTTCGGACCGACGTTTTCCGAGATGGAGTTGCCACCCCAGGAACCGCAGCCCAGCGTCAGGGAAGGGGCGAGTTTAAAGTTATACAGATCGCCGATCCCGCCTTGTGAAGCCGGGGTGTTGATCAGGATACGGGCGGTTTTCATCATATCGCCGAAGTGGTTCACGCGATCTGTCTGGTTGTCCTGGTCGGTATACAGACAGGATGTGTGGCCGATACCCCCCATCGCCACCAGTTTTTCCGCCTTGAGCACGGCATCGTTAAAGTCGGTGGCGCGATACATCGCCAGCGTCGGCGACAGCTTCTCATGAGCGAAGGGTTCGGTTTCGTCAACCGCAGTCACTTCGCCGATCAGCACCTTGGTGTTCGCCGGCACGGTAATACCCGCCAGTTCGGCGATTTTCGCCGCCGGTTGACCGACAATCGCCGCGTTCAGCGCGCCGTTTTTCAGCAAAATAGCCTGCACTGCCTGCAAATCTTTGCCTTTCAGCATATAAGCGCCATGGGAGGCAAAGCGTTCACGGACGGCGTTATAAACGCTGTCGACCACGATCACGGATTGTTCCGAGGCGCAAATCACGCCGTTATCGAAGGTTTTCGACATCAGGATGGATGCGACGGCGCGCTTGATATCCGCGGTTTCGTCGATAACAACCGGCGTGTTGCCCGCGCCTACGCCGATGGCCGGTTTACCGGAGCTGTATGCGGCTTTGACCATGCCCGGTCCGCCCGTCGCCAGAATCAGGTTGATATCCGGGTGGTGCATTAATTGATTGGAGAGTTCGACGGAAGGCTGGTCGATCCAGCCGATGATATCTTTCGGCGCACCGGCGGCGATAGCCGCCTGCAACACGATATCCGCCGCTTTGTTGGTGGCGTTTTTTGCCCGCGGATGCGGGGAAAAGATAATGCCGTTACGGGTTTTCAGACTGATCAGGGCTTTAAAAATCGCGGTGGAAGTGGGGTTGGTGGTCGGCACGATACCGCAAATCAGACCGATGGGTTCGGCAATGGTAATGGTGCCGAATGCGTCGTCGGTGGAGAGGATGCCACAGGTTTTTTCATCCTGATAGGCGTTGTAAATGTACTCGGAAGCAAAGTGGTTTTTAATCACTTTATCTTCCACAATCCCCATCCCGGATTCGGCGACCGCCATCTTCGCCAAGGGGATCCGGGCGTCGGAAGCAGCCAGTGCGGCTGCCCGGAAGATTCTGTCGACTTGTTCCTGAGTAAAATTGGCAAATTCATGCTGTGCCTTTTTTACTCTTGCGACCAGTGCGTTAAGTTCAGCGACATTGGTTACGGCCATAATGCTCTCCTGATAATGTTAAACTCTTTCAGTCAATGGTCTGCTCAGTAAGAAGTATAGATAAACGGACGCGTATCCGTGCCCGGGCAACCAAACTTGAGGTTCCATCAACTCTCTTCTATATTCATTGACTCAAAGAGCTTGTTCACAGTATGGCAACAGACAAACCCGCGGTGGTTTGTTGGCGTAACTGGATAAGTGACAGCATACCCGCCTAAGACTATTTTTTTTGTGATCTCCATCTAGTTTTTCTCATGCTGACTCCTTTCAGCAAGGTGTTTTTGAGAATGATTCTCATCTTTATTGGTGAGCCGCTCATCTTTTCTTCATTTTATTTTTGCATAAATAATACTTATGTCTCAGGGCGTGTTTGTATTCTGGCGTTATCACTTTATCGTGACCCGTATCCCTTTCTACCATGTCTGCTTATGTGTTATTTTGTGAAATTAATGACATTCATCACATTGCGAAATGGGGTTGCGACGATCGGCCTTATTGGCGTTACTTTGTGCACCGGTCGATTTGGTGCGCTTATCGCCGGTAATCGGCAACGTTTCCTGTTTGTGTTATTCAGTGACTTTTCTAACGGATATGAAACCGATCGTCATGCATATTAAAAATATTGACGGTGGCTGCGCTTTTTAATTGCTTCAGGCCACATTAGTTGGCAATGCTTATTGATGAATTTTTCTTATTTATCATGCGAGTGGGATATAGGTTATAACACTTCGCGTTTTGGGTACGCACAGGGTTTAGGTGTGTCTGTGAATGACCGGTTATATCGCAGTATGAAAACAGGGCGGATAAATGATGGAAAAGAACACAACGAAAAAAAGCGTTGTCGCCGGAATGATGGCGACGCTGGTTATGGCGTCATGTGCCAACGGATGGGCGGCGGAGGTTCCTCCCGGGGTGGAGCTGGCGCAAGAGCAGACCCTGGTGCGCAATAACGGCGCGGAAGTCTCCTCGCTGGATCCCCATAAGATAGAAGGGGTGCCCGAGGCCAATGTGGCGCGCGATCTGTATGAAGGATTGGTGATTTCAGACGCCAACGGGCATCCGATACCCGGCGTGGCCGCAAGCTGGGACAGTAAGGATTTTAAAGTATGGACTTTCCATCTGCGCAAGGACGCGCGCTGGTCGAATGGCGAGCCGGTCACCGCGCAGGACTTCGTCTACAGCTGGCGGCGCCTGGCCGATCCGCAAACCGCTTCCCCTTACTCCAGCTATCTGCAATACGGCCATCTGCTGAATATCGACGACATCATCGCCGGCAAGCAGAGTCCGGAAACCCTGGGGGTAAAAGCGCTGGACGATCATACGCTGGAAGTGACGCTCAGCGAGGCGGTTCCCTATTTTTACAAGCTGCTGATTCATTCCTCCCTGTCTCCGGTGAATAAAACGGTGGCGGAGAAGTTTGGCGACAAGTGGACCCAGCCGGAGAACTGGGTGGGGAATGGCGCCTATAAACTGGCGTCCTGGGTGGTGAATGAAAGAATCGTGCTGGCGCGCAATCCGCAATACTGGGATAACGCCGCTACCGTGATTAACCAGGTGACCTACCTGCCGATCGCATCCGAAGTGACCGACGTCAATCGCTACCGGGCCGGGGAAATTGATATTACCAATAACAAACTGCCCATTGAGCTGTTCCAGAAGGTAAAGAAAGAGATCCCGCAGGAAGTGAAGGTAAATCCTTATTTATGCACCTACTACTATGAAATCAACAACCAAAAGCCGCCGTTTAACGACGTACGGGTAAGAACCGCGCTGCGCCTGGGGCTGAGCCAGGATATTTTAACCAATAAGGTTAAAAATCAGGGGGATATTCCCGCTTATGGTTTTGTGCCGCCCTACACCGACGGCATAACCTCGGCGCCGCCGGCGTGGTTTGGCTGGCCGCAGGAGAAGCGCAATCAGCAAGCGAGAAAACTGCTGGCGGAGGCGGGGTATAGCGCGCAGAAACCGCTGACCTTTAGTTTGTTGTATAACTCGTCCGACTTGCATAAAAAGCTGGCGATAGCCGCGGCCTCCCTCTGGAAACAGAATATCGGCGTGAACGTAAAACTGGAAAATCAGGAGTGGAAAACCTTCCTGGATACCCGCCATCAGGGCGGTTTTGATGTCGCCCGCGCCGGCTGGTGCGCCGATTACAATGAACCCACCTCGTTTTTGAATATGATGCTGTCGGACAGCAGCAACAATACCGCCCATTATAAGAGCGCCGAATTTGACGGCCTGATAACGCAGGCGGTTCAGGCCGCGACGGATGCGTCGCGGGCCGCGCTATATCAGCAGGCTGAATCGCAATTGGATCGGGACGCCGTCATCATTCCCGTGTATTACTACTCCAATATCCGGTTGGTAAAACCGTACGTCGGCGGGATTACCGGTAAAGATCCGTTGGACAATCTGCGGGTCAAAGACCTTTATATTATCAGGCACTGACCAACGAGCCGGCTTTCAGCTCAAGGCAAGAGTCTGAAAACCGTCAGCGGCACGGGATTCACAATCCGCATGCCGGATGGGGACCACAAACAGGACAGGAGAGGCTAATGGCACAGATTACAACAAAAATAAGCGTGGCCGCGGGCATTATCGCGCTGCTTGGCGTTGGGGCGGGCGGTCCGGCCTGGAGCGCCACGGTGCCCGCCGGCGTCGAGCTGGCGGAAAAGCAGGAGCTGGTGCGTAATAACGGCGCCGAAGTGGCGTCGCTGGATCCCCATAAGATAGAAGGGGTGCCCGAATCCAATGTGCTGCACGATTTGATGGAAGGGCTGGTGATAACCGACGTCAACGGCAAGGTGATCCCCGGCGTGGCGGAAAGCTGGGATAATAACCAGTTCCGGGTGTGGACCTTTCATCTGCGCAAGGACGCGCGCTGGTCGAATGGCGAGCCGGTCACCGCGCAGGACTTCGTCTACAGCTGGCGGCGCCTGGCCGATCCGCAAACCGCTTCCCCTTACTCCAGCTATCTGCAATACGGCCATCTGCTGAATATCGACGACATCATCGCCGGCAAGCAGAGTCCGGAAACCCTGGGGGTAAAAGCGCTGGACGATCATACGCTGGAAGTGACGCTCAGCGAGGCGGTTCCCTATTTCTACAAACTGCCTATTTATGTCGCGCTGTCGCCGATAAACAAAACCGCGGTGGAGACGTTCGGCGAAAAGTGGACGCAGCCGGAGAACTGGGTGGGGAACGGCGCCTATCAGCTGAAAGAGTGGGTGGTGAATGAAAAAATCGTGCTGGCGCGCAACCCGCAGTACTGGGATAACGTCCACACGGTGATTAACCAGGTTACCTATTTGCCCATTGCCTCCGAAGTCACCGACGTTAACCGCTATCGCAGCGGTGAAATCGATATGACTTATAACAACCTGCCGATAGAGCTGTTCCAGAAATTAAAGAAAGAGATCCCGCAGGAGGTAAAGGTCAACCCCTATCTGTGCACCTACTACTTTGAAATCAACAATCAGAAGGCGCCGTTTGACGACGTGCGGGTAAGAACCGCGCTGCGCCTGGGGCTGAGCCAGGATATTTTAACCAATAAGGTCAAAAATCAGGGGGATATTCCCGCGTATGGGTTTGTGCCGCCCTATATCGACGGCATCATCTCCGTGCGGCCGGAGTGGGTAAGCTGGCCGCAGGAAAAACGCAATGAGGAAGCGAGAAAACTGCTGGCGGAGGCGGGGTATAGCGCGCAGAAACCGCTGACCTTCAACCTGCTGTATAACACCTCCGATTTACATAAAAAGCTGGCGATAGCCGCGGCCTCCATCTGGAAACAGAATATCGGCGTAAACGTAAAACTGGAAAATCAGGAGTGGAAAACCTTCCTGGATACCCGCCATCAGGGGAGTTTCGATGTCGCCCGCGCTTCATGGTGTGCCGATTACAATGAGGCATCCACCTTTTTCAACAGCATGCTGTCCGACAGCAGCAGTAATACCTCGCATTATAAGAGCGGCGATTTCGACGCGCTGATAGCCAGGTCGCTGCAGGTGAAAACGGAAGAAGAACGCGCCGCCGTTTATCAACAGGCCGAAGCTCTGCTGGATAAAGACGCGGTAATCGTTCCGGTTTACTATTACGCCAATACCCGGTTGGTGAAGCCGTATGTCGGCGGTTTAACCGGTAAAGATCCGATGGACAATATCTACGTAAAAGATCTTTATATTATTAAGCACTGATAATACGGCGGGTGGCGTGGCTTGGGCCGCCCGCTTTTATTGGCAGGTTTATAGGTGCGGGCAATGTTAAAATTTATTTTTCGCCGCTGTCTGGAAGCGATTCCGACGCTGTTTATTCTGATCACCATTTCATTTTTTATGATGCGCCTGGCGCCGGGCAGTCCTTTTACCGGCGAGCGCAATCTGCCTCCCGAAGTGATGGCCAATATCGAAGCCAAATATCATCTTAACGACCCGGTGATAACGCAATACGGCAACTATTTGTTGCAGTTGGCGCAGGGGGATTTCGGCCCGTCGTTTAAATACAAAGACTATTCGGTCAATGACCTGGTGGCGGCGTCGTTTCCGGTTTCCGCCAAGCTGGGCGCCGCGGCGTTTTTGCTGGCGGTGGTTTTCGGCGTCGGCGCCGGGGTGATTGCCGCATTGAATCAAAACGGCAAATGGGACTATACGGTAATGGGATTTGCCATGACCGGCGTGGTGATCCCCAGTTTTGTGGTGGCGCCGCTACTGGTGCTGATCTTCGCCATTACGCTGCGCTGGCTGCCGGGGGGCGGCTGGAATGGCGGACAGGCCAGATATATGATTTTGCCGATGGTGGCGTTGTCGCTCTCGTATATCGCCAGTATCGCGCGTATTACCCGCGGGTCGATGATTGAGGTGCTGCATTCCAATTTTATTCGCACCGCGCGCGCCAAGGGGTTGCCGCTGCGGCGCATTATTTTGCGCCATGCCTTGAAACCCGCCATGTTGCCGGTGCTCTCTTATATGGGGCCGGCGTTTGTCGGCATTATTACCGGTTCCATGGTTATCGAAACGATTTTTGGTTTACCGGGCATCGGGCAGCTTTTTGTTAATGGGGCGCTGAATCGCGATTATTCGTTGGTGCTCAGCCTGACGATTTTAGTTGGCGGATTAACGATTTTATTTAACGCGATAATTGACGTGTTATACGCCGTTATCGATCCGAAAATTCGCTACTGATCAACCGGGGGACGCTATGTTTTGGCATCGAAGAGATATTGAGGCCCTGGATAATTTCAGCGAGCAGATGGAAATCGAAGGGCGCAGCCTGTGGCAGGATGCCCGCCAGCGCTTTATCCACAATCGCGCCGCCCTGGCCAGCCTGGTTGCGCTGGGGCTGATTACGCTGTTTGTCGTCGCGGCGCCGTTGCTATCGCCGTTCAATTATGCGGATACGGATTGGGCCATGATGTCGGCGCCGCCGGATATGACGTCCGGGCACTATTTCGGCACCGACTCCTCAGGGCGCGATCTGCTGGTTCGCGTCGCCATCGGCGGGCGGATTTCGCTGATGGTGGGGGTGGCGGCCGCGCTGGTCGCCGTTAGCGTCGGCACCTTATACGGGGCGCTGTCCGGCTATCTTGGCGGTAAAACGGACTCGGTGATGATGCGTTTGCTGGAGATCCTCAACTCATTTCCGTTTATGTTTTTCGTTATTTTGCTGGTGACCTTTTTCGGGCAGAACATGCTGCTGATCTTTGTGGCGATCGGCATGGTCTCCTGGCTGGATATGGCGCGTATCGTGCGCGGGCAGACGCTCAGCCTGAAACGCAAGGAGTTTATCGAAGCGGCGATAGTTTCCGGCGTATCGACGCGCGGCATTGTCCTGCGTCACATCGTACCGAACGTGCTGGGAGTGGTGGTGGTGTACGCCTCATTGCTGGTGCCGAGCATGATCCTGTTTGAATCGTTCCTCAGCTTTCTGGGGCTGGGCACCCAGGAGCCGTTAAGCAGCTGGGGCGCGCTGTTGAATGACGGCGCCAATTCCATGGAAGTTTCTCCCTGGCTTCTGTTTTATCCCGCCGCGTTTCTGGTGGTGACGCTGTTTTGTTTTAATTTTATCGGCGACGGCCTGCGTGATGCCCTCGATCCGAAAGATCGCTGAGGAGTGGCCTGATGAACGGGATTGATTCAACCGCCGAGCGCGAAGCGCTGCTGAAAGTGCGGAATTTACGGGTGTCCTTTCGCACGCAGGATGGCGAGGTCATCGCGGTCAACGATCTTGATTTTACCCTCGACGCCGGCGAGACGCTGGGTATCGTCGGTGAATCCGGTTCGGGAAAATCGCAAACCGCCTTTGCGCTGATGGGGCTGCTGGCGCAAAACGGCCATATTAGCGGTTCGGCGCGTTTTCATGGCCGCGAGATCCTTAATTTGCCCGAGCGTCAGTTGAATAAGCTGCGCGCGGAAGAGATCGCCATGATATTTCAGGATCCGATGACGTCGCTCAATCCCTATATGCGGGTCGGCGAGCAGCTGATGGAAGTGCTGATGCTGCATAAGCGGCTGAGCAAAAGCGAAGCTTTCGACCAGTCGGTCAGCATGCTTGATGCGGTAAAAATGCCGGAAGCGCGCAAACGCATGAAAATGTATCCGCATGAATTTTCCGGCGGCATGCGTCAGCGGGTGATGATCGCCATGGCGCTGCTGTGCCGCCCCAAACTGCTGATTGCCGATGAGCCGACCACTGCGCTGGATGTGACTGTGCAGGCGCAGATTATGACGTTATTGAATGAGCTGAAACGCGAATTCAACACCGCCATTATTATGATCACCCACGATTTGGGGGTGGTGGCGGGTATTTGCGACAAGGTGCTGGTGATGTACGCCGGGCGCACCATGGAGTATGGCTCCGCGCGCGAGGTCTTTTATCAGCCCAGCCATCCTTATTCCGTCGGGCTGCTGCATGCCGTTCCCCGCCTGGACGCCGAGGATGAGTCGCTGGCGACCATTCCGGGCAATCCGCCCAATCTGCTGCGTCTGCCGCCAGGCTGCCCGTTTCGGCCGCGCTGTCCTTATGCGATGGAGGTCTGCCATAAAACGCCCGCGCTGGAGTCTTTTGATAACGGCCGCCTGCGCGCCTGCTTCAGAACGGTTGGGGAGGGACTATGAATAAGGCGTCGGAAAAGGTGATATTGCTGGAAGTGGACGATCTGAAAGTTCACTTTGCGGTAAAGGATGATAAACAGTGGTTCTGGCAGCCGCCTAAAACGCTGAAAGCGGTGGATGGCGTGACCTTCCGTTTATATGAGGGGGAAACGCTGGGCGTGGTGGGCGAATCCGGCTGCGGCAAATCCACGCTGGCGCGCGCCATTATCGGTCTGGTGAAGGCCAGCGCCGGGCGCATCAGCTGGCTGGGGAAAGATTTGCTGGGCATGAGCGATGCGCAGTGGCGCGCGGCGCGCAGCGATATCCAGATGATTTTTCAGGATCCCCTGGCGTCGTTGAATCCGCGTATGACCATCGGCGAAATCATCGCCGAACCGCTGAAAACCTATAACCCCGAACTGTCGCGCCGGGCGGTGAAGGATCGCGTCAAGGAGATGATGCTGAAGGTGGGGTTGCTGCCCAATCTGATTAATCGCTATCCCCATGAGTTTTCCGGCGGGCAGTGTCAGCGCATCGGCATTGCCCGGGCGTTGATACTGGAGCCGCGGCTGGTGATCTGCGACGAGCCGGTTTCGGCGCTGGACGTCTCCATACAGGCGCAGGTGGTAAACCTGCTGCGGCAGTTGCAGCGTGAAATGCGGCTGTCGCTGATTTTTATCGCCCATGATTTATCGGTGGTGAAGCATATTTCCGATCGGGTGCTGGTGATGTATCTGGGGCATGCGGTGGAACTGGGGACTTACGATCGGGTTTATCGCCATCCGCAGCACCCCTACACTAGGGCATTGATGTCGGCGGTACCCATTCCGGACCCCGATAAAGAGAGGAATAAGCGCATACAGCTACTGGAGGGGGAACTGCCTTCGCCCATCGACCCGCCGTCGGGGTGCGTGTTCTGCACGCGCTGCCCGATAGTCGGGCCCGAGTGCGTCAAAACCCGGCCGCTGCTGGAGGGCAGCTTCACGCATGCGGTGTCCTGCCTGAAGGTCGATCCGCAGTCGCTGCTGCCGGCGAAGGCGTGATTGTTGGCTCCGTCGCGCCGGGGAAGGTATGACGAGACGGCGGGGAAAATAGAGGAGGCGGCTTATTCTTTCCACAGAATATGGCAAAGCTTATGGTCTTTTTCCCGGCAGATTAAGACGCGGGCAAAAATATCGGTAATATCCGCGCCGTCCTGCTCCGCCAGCCCGATCACCACTTCCGCGAAGAAATCCGGGTTGAGGTCGAAATCCACGTGCTCGGACCAGTCTTCGGCCGGATCGAATAACTCGGCGCCGCCGCGCTCCTCGAACTGCAGGTTAAACAGCAAAATATCCGCGGGATCGAGGTTATCGGCGGCCAACTCGAGAAAGATATCGTAGGCCTGTTCCAGCGCTTCGTCTTCGGTCAGGCGGTTATTCAAATCCATATCAAATGTCCTGTTAATAGGTAATGGCGCTATTAGAACACGAGGAACCGCGCATTTATAGCAGAGGGCTGAAAAAGTAAAACAGCCGCTCCACCAGCCGCTGCCAGTAAGGCCGGTTTTGCCACTGCGTCGGGTCCAGCAGCGTCGAGCGGGCGATATAATCCTCCTGCACGCAGGAAAGGTCGCTGCCGAAACCGGCGTCATCAATCACGATGGTGATTTCAAAGTTCAGCCACAGGCTGCGCATATCGAGGTTAACGGTGCCCACCAGGCTTAATTGCCCATCCACCAGCACGCTCTTGGTATGCAGCAGCCCGTCTTTAAACTGATGGATTTTTACTCCCGCCGCCAGCAGTTCGGCAAAGAACGCCCGGCTGGCCCAACCCACCAGCACCGAATCGTTTTTATACGGCACGATAATACTGACATCCACGCCGCGCTGCGCGGCGGTGCAGATGGCGTGCAGCAGGTCGTCGCTGGGCACGAAATAGGGCGTGGTCATAATCAACTGCTTGCGCGCGGAGTAAACCGAGGTTAGCAGCGCCTGATGGATCATCTCTTCCGGATAGCCCGGTCCGGAGGCGATAACCTGAATGGTGTGCCCGGTTTCCTGTTCAAACGGCATCATATTGACGTCCGGGGCGGGGGGCAGTAGCCGCTGACCGGTTTCCATTTCCCAGTCGCAGCAATAAATAATCCCCAGCGTCGTCGCCGCCGGGCCTTCGATGCGCGCCATCAGGTCAACCCACTGGCCGACGCCCGCGTCCTGTTTGAAATAGCGGGGATCAACCATATTCATACTGCCTGTATAGGCGATGCGATTGTCGATCAGGATAATTTTACGGTGCTGGCGTAAATCCATCCGCCGTAGAAAAGCGCGGAATAAATTCACTTTCAACGCTTCCACCACTTCAATGCCGGCGGTGCGCATCAGCTCCGGGTAGTGGTTGCGGAAAAACTTAACGCTGCCGGCGGAGTCGAGCAATATCCGGCAGTTAACCCCGCGCCGGGCGGCCGCAATCAGCGACGACATCACCTGATCGACAAGCCCGCCGGATTGCCAGATATAAAACACCATCTCAATATTGTTATGGGCCAGTTCAATATCGCGGATCAGGGCTTTAATGGTGTCGTCAAAGGTGGTCAGCAGCTGCAGCTGGTTGCCCTTTACGCCGCCTACGCCCTGGCGGCGTTCGCACAGTTGAAATAGCGCGCTGGCGACCTCGCTGTTTTCCGTGGCGAAAATACGCCGGTACTCTTTCAGCTCACGCAGCCATTTCGCCGTCGACGGCCACATTTTACTGGCCCGTTCCGCCCGGCGTTTGCCAAGATGTAATTCACCGAAGGAGAGATAAGCGAAAATGCCGACCAGTGGCAAAATGTAGATAACCAGTAACCAGGCCATGGCTGAGGGCACAGTCCGACGTTTCATCAGAATTCGCAGCGTAACGCCTGCGATCATCAACCAGTAACTGAAAACAAGTAACCAACTGATTACGGCATAAAATGTTGTCATAAACGCGGCACGGGTCCCTGTTGTAAATCATTGCCAAAGTGTACGCATAGTTTGCTGAAAGGGGAAACGCCTTTGCGCCGAATAAGCGCGCGCAGTGACGCTTTTCCGCCGGTACGGAAAGGTAAACACCGCTTGGATCGCGCTATGAAGGGGGTATAATATGCGCCGCGAGTTATCGATAGAAGAGTCATGCCATGAAACGCAGCCGGAATGAAGTCAGCCGCTGGCGGATGTTGCGTCAGGTTCAGCGTCGCAGAAGCCGCTGGCTGGAAGCACAATCGCGCACTTACCGCCATATTCACTACGCCCGCTATTTGCAACAAAAGCATAAACGGCGCGCGCTGTTATTTGCGGTAGCCTACGAGTGGTAATCTGCTGAAAAAGAGCGATCGTCCTGATACGACCGCTCTTTTTTTCAGGGTAACGCCGGTATCAGCCCGTCGTCGGCGTTCGCCGGCGATTGATGTGCGGCGGGCGGCAGCAGAAAGCGCGACACGGCGGCGTCGAGTCGCGCGGTTTGCTCCAGCAGGGATGAGAACGTCAGCGCCGTCGCCTCGACCTGGCCCGCATTCTGGCGGACGGTATCGTTCAAGGTGCTGATACGGCCGGTGACCTCATGGATACTCTGGTTCTGCTGGTCTGATATTGCCGATATTTCACTGAGAAAGGTGCTGGTCCCTTGCGCCGCCTGAATAATTTCCTGCAGACGATCGTTCAACGCCCTGACTAGCTGCGCCCCCGTATCAACGCTATTGTCCGAATCACGGATTAAAATATTGATATTGTGCGCTGAATGGCTGCTTTGCGCAGCCAGAGCGCCGACTTCGCGCGCCACGACGGCGAATCCCCGCCCCATTTCCCCCGCGCGGGCGGCCTCGATAGCCGCATTCAACGATAGAATATGCGTCTGGAACGCCACGTTTTCAATCATGCCGATGGCCTCCGTCATTTCCCGGGTGCGGCCGGCAATATCGGACATGGCCGTTTTTACCTCGTTCATCATCCTCTCGCCCTGCGCGGCGATATTGCTGGTGTCTTGCGCGTGCAGACCGGCCTGCTGGGTGCGCAGGGTGTGCTGTTCCAGATGCTGGCTCAGTTGAATGATATGCTCGGTAGTGGCTTTCAGCTCGTGGGATTGGCGGTTTGCCTGCTGCGACAGCGTCCGGTTATCGGCCGCCACTTTATCAACCTGGTCCACCATGCTTTCAACGCTCTGCCGAACCTGATTAACCAACGCCGCCAGACCGCTTTGCATCTGAATAACGCTGTTATTCAGCAAGGCTATTTCACGCGTGCCGTGCTTCAGCGGTTCGACGGTATGTGAGAGGTCGCCCGCCGCAATAAGCCGCAGATGATCGATAATACCCGTCAGCGGGCGGATAATAACCTTGTTGACGCCGCTCCACACCAGCACTGATATCCCCAGCAGCAGCCCCAGAACGATAATCAAAACGCTATGCGCCCGGTCGATGGAACGCAGGAAGTGCTGACCGTGCCGTTTTTGCCGGTTATCGTTATCCTGCAGGTAGCGCGAATATTTCTCGGCGAAATCGTTTTGATAGGCCTGAATGGGAACGGCGAAGAAAATATCAATTTGATTGCTGGCTTTGATGCCCTGCGCCAGTTCGAGCAATCCCGCATAGAGCTGTTGATAACTCTTTTTCAATTCGGCGAACGTGTCCAGCTCAACGACGGCGTCCGCGCCGGATAAGGTATCCAGCAATTGATAATGGACCTCCGCCTGTTTTAATGAGCTTTCGGCCTCAGCCATCAAACTGTGCCAACTGCCGACCGATCCCGTCTCTTGATCGACCAATAGATAAATCCCGGCGCGGTTAAGTTTATCGCTGGCGTTCATGACCGCCATTCTGGCTTTATCCATCAATGCCTGTTGCTGACGCAGATTTTCATTGGCGGAAATATCCTGCCTTACCTGGGTCATGGTTTGGGAAA
The DNA here is from genome assembly GCF_023347575.1 of Brenneria tiliae. Classification (NCBI taxonomy): domain Bacteria; kingdom Pseudomonadati; phylum Pseudomonadota; class Gammaproteobacteria; order Enterobacterales; family Pectobacteriaceae; genus Brenneria; species Brenneria tiliae. The sequence continues at coordinate 507,620 of NZ_JAKPCB010000103.1, forward strand.
TCATGGCCACCGAAATCAGCTGCAATAAAGAAAATAGCGCGATGACCAGCAGTAAACCCGAAAGGATGCCCAGTCGGCGACGGCGGTATGCCGTGAGTATTCCCAGACGTGGCGTAGCGAACGTTAACATAGGATATGACTCTCTACAGATGCAAAGAGGTCAACCTAGCATTGTTAAATGACTAGAATATTTCAGGTTTTATTGGGCGGGAAGGGAAAGCGTCGGGTCATGGCCGATGCCGCCGCCATGACCGAGAGAGATAGGCGAAATTAAAAAGCCTTTTTGAACGGTTTTATCGTTACCTGCCGGTAAACGTCGGCGGCAACGTAGGGATCTTCATCCGCCCAGGATTTTGCCTCCTGCAGGGAAGGGAATTCGGCGATGATTATCGAACCGGTAAAACCGGCTTTGCCGGGATCTTCGCTGTCGACGGCCGGCAAAGGACCGGCGGTCAGCAGCCGCCCCTGATCCCGTAGCAGCTGCAGGCGGGCAAGGTGCGCGGGTCGCGCCGCCAGTCGTTTCTCCAGTGAATCGGCGATATCTTCAGCATAAATAACGTACAACATCATGGGCCTCGCAGGTTGGAAAGTAAAAACGGACGGACTTAATCATACGTGATGAGGCCGCGGAGGCAATAGGCTGATTTGCCAGATAAATAGGGGGATGCGCCGGTTTTTTTTAACAATTGGACGGGTTGTTATTGAATATGATTGCTATTTGCATTTAAACTTGGGCGGTATCTGAGGATGAAGAAATACTATGCCGCAAAACACGTTTCTCCTGACCCGCCGTTATTCATGGCCATTTATACTTTCCGTTGGTGTTCACGGTTCGCTGATCGCCGGTCTGCTGTACGCGTCGTTCAATAACGCGGTCGAACTGCCGCCGGAATCCAAGCCGATCAGCGTGGTTATGGTCAATCCGGCCGCGTTTGAAGCGGCGCCTGCGGCCCAGCCCGCGCCCGCCGAGCCGGAGCCGGTAAAACAGCCGGACCCCGTCCCGGAGCCGATTCCCGAGCCCGAACCAATTCCGGAGCCAGAGCCGATTCCGGAGCCGATTCCGGAGCCGATTCCGGAGCCGGTTCCCGTACCGCTTCCCGAACCCAAGCCTGAGCCTAAACCTAAACCCAAGCCGAAACCGGTGAAGAAAGTGGAACAGCCGAAGCCGGTCAAGCGCGAAAAGGCGGTCGAAAAACAGCCGCCAGCGCCTTTTACCAGCGAAGAGCCAACGCAGAATGTGAAGAATGCGCCGGTCAGGCAGGCGCCTGCGCCGGTGGCAAGCTCACAGTCAACGGGACCGCGGCCGCTTAGCCGCGCTCAGCCGCAGTATCCGGCGCGGGCGTTTTCACTGCGGGTTGAAGGCCGGGTGAGAATGCAGTTTGACGTTGACGGTTCCGGCCGGGTAGAGAATGTGCGGGTGGTTTCCGCCGAGCCGCGCAATATGTTTGAGCGCGATATCAAACAGGCGATGCGCAAATGGCGCTATGAAGCCAATAAACCCGGCAAGGATCTGATGGTGACGATCGTATTCAGGATCGACGGCGGGGCGGCGATGGAGTAATCAGGCGTAAATAAAAAAGCCGCGTCAGCGGCTTCAGACTGTTGACAAAGTCCTGGCCTCCCGGTCAGGACTTTGATCTAATAAGGTCAGTGCAAAAAACGGACTGACCGCCATGCTCAGAGAACCCGCCCCACAGCAGTACCAGTTTGAAATGGTTACCCTCGAAGAACTGGTGCCTGAAGACCATCTGGTGCGCAAAATTGATGCCGCCATCGATTTCGAATTTATCCGCGACACCGTCACCCACCTCTATTGCCCCAATAACGGACGTCCCGCCATCGACCCGGTGCGACTGATTAAAATGATGCTGCTCGGCTACCTCTTCGGTATCCCTTCCGAGCGCCGTCTGGTGAAAGAAATCCAGGTCAACGTCGCCTACCGCTGGTTCCTGCGCATGGGCCTGACCGAGAAAGTGCCTGACGCCTCCACCCTCAGCCAGAACCGCATCCGCCGCTTTAATCACAGCGATGTCTTCCAGCAGATTTTTGACCATATCGTCGAACAGGCGCTGGCAAACGGTATGGCCAATGGCCGGGTGCTTTATACCGACAGTACGCACCTGAAAGCCGACGCCAACCCGCGCAAGGCAGTAAACGAACGGCGCCCGGAAGGGGTGAGCGAGTATCTGGAACAGCTTAACGCCGCGGTGGAGGCCGACCGGAAGCAACACGAAAAAAAGCCGCTGCCCGCCGTAAAAAACAAGCCAGAAAGCGAAGCCGCCGTTAAGAACACCAAGGTCAGCACCACCGACCCGGAAAGCGGCTTCATGCACCGGGACAACAAGCCGCAGGGCTTCTTCTATCTGGACCACCGCACGGTGGACGGGAAACACGGCATCATCATGGATACCCATGTGACGCCGGGCAATGTGCATGACAGCCAGCCGTATATAGGCCGACTTGAGCGGCAGATACAACGCTTCGGGCTGGAGCCGGTGGCGGCGGGGGTGGACGCGGGGTACTTTACGGCGGCGGTGTGTCATCTGACGCAGGAGATGGGCGTGGCGCTGGTGCCGGGTTACCGGCGACCGAACAAGGGAAAGAATGTCTATCAGAAAAAACACTTTACCTATGACCCGGAGCGGGATGTGTATATCTGTCCGGCGGAAAGGTTACTGACGTACGGTACGACAGACCGTAACGGCTACCGGCACTACCGTTCGGATGCCCGCGTCTGTGTCGGATGTCCGTTACGAGATAACTGTACGAAAAACAAAAAGGGAGAGAAAACCCTTACCCGACATGTCTGGGAAGAGGCAAAGGAGAAGGCGAATGCGCTGCGGCTGACGACATGGGGTAAAAAGATATACGCACGGCGCAAGGAAACGGTGGAGCGGAGCTTCGCGGATGCGAAACAACATCACGGTCATCGGTATGCGCGGTTCCGGGGGCTGATGAAAGTGCAGATGCAATGCCTGCTGGCGGCCACGGCGCAGAATATGAAGAAGATGGCGCTGCTGGCGCTGTTTTGTCTGCTGTTACTGGCTGAATGCGGCCTGATAAGGCGCAATAAGAAGCGGATGATGAGACTAAACGCGGTTATGGGCTAAAGGCAAAAAATATCGCGATCGCGACCTACGGTCGCTTATAAAACAAGAACCCCACGGAAAATGTGGGGTTCGTCAGCAATCTGAAGCCGCGTCAGCGGCTTCAGACTGATGACAAAGGACAATTTCGTATCGTAATTTCCACATTCGTCGTTCCGCGCACTTTCCCGTCATTCCGTGCACTTTCTCCGTCATCCCTGCGGTAGTCGGCAGGGATCTGCATTTGATGGCGGCTCAGTGCAGGATCTCCCTCCTCGCGAAGGCAGGGACCTGCGGGGATGACTATGGTGTGGGCCTGTCAGGCTTCCCCAGGGGTAAAATGACTCTTGCCCATGGGCAATTCACGCGGGCGACCGTCTTCATCAACGGCGACATAGGTAAACAGCGCCTCGGTGGCGCGATAGCGCTGGCCGATGGGTTCGGACGACACCTTTTTTACCCACACTTCGACATTAACGTTGATGGAGCTGCGGCCTGTGCTCACACAGCGTGCGTAGCAGCACACCACGTCGCCCACGGCCACCGGTTTCAGAAACGACATCCCGTCGACCCGTACGGTCACCACCCGGCCTTCCGCAATCTCTTTTGCCAAAATAGCGCCGCCCATATCCATCTGCGACATGATCCAACCGCCGAAAATATCCCCGTTCGCGTTGGTATCTGCGGGCATTGCCAGTGTGCGAAGCACCAGTTCGCCATGAGGTAACACGTCTTTTTTGCTCATTATGATATCAATCAGTTAGGTTGAATTATAACGTCATACCCGTTTTTATCCGGCGTGCTCCATTAACGCTCGCCGCCATTTTCTTCCGACTTTTCCCCCTCCCCGGGTAAATGCCGATAAATATAAACGCCGCAGAACAACGTAAACAGCAGGGTAACGCCTGTCAAACCAAAGACCTTGAAGTTTACCCAAACGCTTTGCGGCATCCAGAAAGCAATATAAATGTTTACCAATCCACATACCAGAAAGAACATGGCCCAGGAGAAGTTAAGTTTTCCCCATACGGTCTGCGGCAAGGTTAACTCTTTACCCAGCATGCGCTGAATCAGCGTTTTTTTCATCACGAACTGGCTGAACAGCAGCGCCAGCGCAAACAGGGTATAAATAATCGTCACTTTCCATTTGATAAACTGATCGTTATGGAAGACCAGCGTCAGCGTGCCGAAAATGGCGACCATGACAAAGGTCACCAGCATCATCTTCTCTATTTTGCGGTAAATCACCCAGGTGACGATCAGCGCCAGCGCGGTTGCGGCGATCAATGCGCCTGACGCCACATAGATGTCATACAGTTTGTAAAAGACAAAAAAAACCACCAGCGGAAGAAAATCAAGAAGTTGCTTCATTATATCAATCCGTCACTTAATTTATTGGCGATAACCCCGTGGTTATCTGATAACTGACCGTATTATCCTTTATTGTGCTGCACTGTTCCTTTGATATCACAATAATTTGCAGAAAATTACGCTTGGGCGCGACTGACGGCAGGTTTCAGGATAAACAGGAAGAAGAAGCGCGCCGCACTAGGTATGCGGCACGCCATAGATCACGCGCGCAGCAGCATATACAGGCGAAACAGATAAACCAGCAGAATTGCGGATATCAGGTTGCTCAGGCCGTTTAACAGCACGGCCATCACTGTGGGTGAAAATACCGTGATTTTGGTCACCAGCAGCAGAATGGCGATTTTGGTCAATAACCACAGGATCACCGCCGGCGCCGTCACGCGCAAATTGGCGTAAGCCAGCGTTGCGCTGGTTTTCATCGAGCTGAATACGCCGCGTTTCTCGGTGACGGCAATCACCGGGGACAGGCTTAAGGCGATAGCCAGCAGTACGCCCGGAATGACCAGAAACAGCATGCCGAGCTGAACCAGCAGGGTGCAGAGCAGGATCAGCAGAAACAGACGCGGCAAAACGGGAGCCGAAGCGCCGATCGCCCGCAGCGCGCTGGTGCGGTTTCCGGCGGATACCATCTGAATCAGCATAATGATGCCGCCGGTAAGAAGAGCGTTGCCGATCAAGGCGGAAAAGGTGCCTGCGGCAGACATTTTAAGCAGTACGGTTTGCTGTTCCGGCGTCATCTGCTGTATCAAATCCATTAAGCCCAGTTCGACGGAGGAAGAGAGATCGCCGCCCGCGTTGTTCAGCGTTTGCAATTCTTCACTTCCGGGAGCGAAAGCCTGATTCAGGATGACAGTAATGAACGCCGTCAGCAGTGACATCATTAAAATGGTGATGAACTGGTTACGCGTAAAATTCATTGTGTCACGGTACAAAGTGTTAGCCGTGATAGGCATGCAAGCTCCTTGAAAAAAGATGACCAATAGTACTTAGCCTGCAATTGTAACCTGTTACGCCAGACTGTGGCACCCCGTCTATATCGCGATGCGCGCATTTCTTATCTTTCGGCCCGCTGCGTTTCAGTTTTGACGTCCAGCGGCGCCAGCCCGTAGTGGGCCCGGGCGCGGTCGCAGGCATCGTTTACCTGACCGTGGGCGCCGGACGGCATAAATTCGCGGCACGGGGAGGGGCGGTCGGCGTAAATCGAACAGCTTACGTTTTCGCCAATATCTCCCCGCAGCGCGCGGCAGCGGGGATTTTTGCCGTTTGAACCCTGCATACAGCGTAAAAAAGGCGAAAGCGGTTCGGTAAGTCGAACCGGCACTACGCCGCTGCCGTCATCGGCCTCGGCCCAGTAAAAAGAGACTCTGAAATAGGCGCAACAGGCGCCGCAGCGCATACAGACGTTATCACTCATTTGATTACCCACCGCCCTGAACCGGTATTGAATCATAGTAGTCCGAATAAAAATTTACCGCTGAAACTCTCCCTTTGGCAGGGTATTTTCCCCTGAACGCATTTTATGTCCTTATTGGCTGTTTTTGATATAGATCAATTCTTGTGTTTTTAGTGGGTTATGTGAATTTGATAAGGGATGAAATTTTCGAAAAACTATTTAAAGATGTGATCTGGCTTAAAACAAGAATGGTGGCATAAGGGTATATTTCGCTCGAAATTAAACCATACAAAGGGAGTGGATAATGAAAAAGGCGTCTTTTGTATTACTGGCGGCAGCGCTTATGCCAGCCTTTGCCCAGGCTCATCAGGCGGGGGATATTATTATTCGTGGCGGCACGGCGACCGTGCGCCCGGTGGAAGGGTCCGACAATGTGCTGGGCAGTCTGGGCTCGTTCAAGGTTGACAATAATACCCAACTGGGGCTGACGTTCAGCTATCTGGTGACTGACAATATTGGCGTGGAGCTATTGGCGGCGACGCCGTTTACCCATCGCGTGGGGTTGAGCAGTCTTGGCGGAACCATTGCCGAAGTCAGTCATCTGCCGCCGTCGCTGGTGGCGCAGTATTATTTCGGCGACAAGACCGATAAACTGCGGCCTTACCTCGGCGTGGGCATAAACTACACCCTGTTTTATGATGAAAAATTCAACCAGCGTGGGAAAGAAGCCGGGGTAAGCGATCTGAGCCTGAAAAATTCCTGGGGGTTGGCGGCGCAGGCCGGTCTGGATTACAACCTGGATAAAAACTGGCTGATTAACGCCTCGCTGTGGTGGATGGATATTGACACCGAGGTGAAGTTTAAAGCCGGCGGAGAACAGCAAAACGTCAGCACCCGTTTGGATCCCTGGGTGTTTATGTTTGGCGTGGGCTACCGTTTCTGATTTTAATAAAATGGCGTTGCCATTACTTTATCTTGGTTTTAATAAAAAACGGCGGATTTTACTCCGCCGTTTTTGCAGACAGGAAATAACTACTAATGAGAAAAATTCTATTCTGATGATAAAGCTAATTGTTCAAATTTACTAATAATTAGAAGTTGTACTGGACGCCTGCACGATAGCGAGTTTGGCGTTCGTCGGTGTTTTTACTTCCTTCAACGTTGGCCAGTTGGACATAAGGCGTCCAGTTTTTGTCGAATTTATACGACAGTTTCAGATCGTGAGTCATGTTGTCGTTTTCCTGATCGGCGATATAACCGAACGCGCCGGCCTTGGTATTCTTGTTATATTCGAATTCATATTCAATGGTGAAGTTGGCCGGCAGTTTATACCCCAGCGTACTGGTGATGGTATAGCCTTTCATATCGGTAGGGGCCGAGCCGCCGATATTATTGCTGTAACGCTTGTAGAACGGACGATAGCGCAGACCGTAGTACAGCGAATCAGTGATATTGGCCGTGCCTTTGATATAAGGGCGGTAGTTGTTGGTATCGGAGTCCGTCACCATGTTGAACCCGCCTTCCAGGCCGAATACCTTATCGAACTTATATAGATAGCTGGCGGTTACCTCGGTGCCGTTGCTGACCGTTTCGTTATAGGGTTTATTGGGCGTGCTGTCATTGCCGTGCTGTTTCCATTTGCCTTCCAGAGACAAACCAAAACCATTGGCAAAGCGGTTGGATATCAGTAAACGATCCTGGTGGTTTGCATTCTTCGTATCTTTCATTTCATGGCGATAGTCAATCGTCACAGCCATAGCGTTTAAGCTGATTAAAGAGGTTATCACCATCGCCAATACTTTTATTTTCATTTTATTTTCCCGTGTCAAAGAGAATTATTAATAATACGCTGCCACTTTTGTTCAGCAGTTCAATTCTATTTATTATTTTTTTTAGTAATGTGAACAAGATCGGCAAAGCAAGAAAATTAAAAAGCAATTTACTTTTTGTGATTTTAATCCTGTTTTATGTTTTTAGTTTATGCATTTAGAAATAAAACAGCAGTTCAATAAAAAATATCTGGCATTGTTATTAAATTATTTTAAATTGAAATTAATTTTTACAAATAACAATTTCCTGAAATAAAATATGATTTGCATGTTTTTTTTAAAGCTGACGGTGAGATAATTGACGCGCCATAGCGGAAAAGATGAAAACCGCTATGGCGCGCAAAGAAAGGCGTGGCGCTTATGAACGCGTCGCCGCTTTCATGGCGCTGACGAAGGCGTGGAGTTGCGCCAGCATTTCGTCGGGCTGATGCTGATTTTTTTCGATAATCTTGACGATTGCCGAACCGGAAATCGCCCCGGCGGCGCCGGAGGCCAATGATTCCCGCACCTGCGAGGGTTCTGAAATACCAAACCCCTGCAACGGCGGCGCCGCATGGTATTCATGCAGTTTGGCGATCAGATGATGAAGCGGCAGCTGCGCCCGTTTTTCCGCGCCGGTTACCCCAGCGCGCGACAATAAATAGGTATAGCCGCGGCCGTAGGAGGCAATCTCGCGCAGCAGGTCGTCATCCGCATTGGGCGGACAGATAAAAATCGGCGCGATGCCGTGACGCTGGGCGGCGGCGCGGAACGGGGCGGACTCTTCAACCGGCACGTCGGCAACCAGCACCGAGTCAACGCCGACTCGGGCGCAGCGCTGATAAAACTCGTCGATGCCGTTGCTGAACACCAGATTGGCATACATCAGCAGGCCGATGGGAATATCAGGGTATTTCTGCCGGATGGCGGCAAGCATTTCAAAACAGTGTCCGGGGGTGACGCCGGCGGCGAAGGCGCGCAGCGTGGCATCCTGAATCGTCGGCCCGTCGGCCAGCGGGTCGGAAAAGGGGATACCCAGCTCCAGCGCGTCGGCGCCGGCGGCGATCAGGGTATCAATGATTTTCAGCGACTGCTCGGGCGACGGATCGCCCAGCGTGACAAAGGGGACGAATGCGCCTTCTTTATTGCCGGCCAGACGTTTGAACAGGTGTTGATAGCGCTCCATTAAATTTCTCCCCGAGCTTTCAGGATATCGTGAACGGTAAATATGTCTTTATCGCCGCGGCCGGACAGGTTGACCACCAGAATCTGCTCTTTCTGCGGTTCCTGCTCGATCATTTTCAGCGCATAGGCCAGCGCGTGGGAGGACTCCAGCGCCGGGATAATGCCTTCATGGCGGGAGAGTTCCTTAAACGCCTCCAGCGCTTCGTCATCGGTAATCGACACATAGTCGGCCCGACCGATGCTGTTCAGATAGGCGTGCTGCGGGCCGACGGACGGGAAGTCCAGGCCGGCGGAGATCGAATAGGATTCTTCGATCTGCCCGTCAGCGGTCTGCATCATCGGCGATTTCATGCCGAAGTAGATGCCGACGCGTCCATGCTTGAGCGGAGCGCCGTGTTGTCCGGTTTCAATCCCCAGCCCGGCGGGTTCGACGCCGATCAGGCGGACGGCGCTGTCATCGATAAAGTCGGCGAACATACCGATGGAGTTGGAGCCGCCGCCCACGCACGCCAGCAGCGCATCGGGCAGACGGCCTTCTCTGTCCAGCATCTGGGCTTTGATTTCTTCGCCGATCATGCGCTGAAACTCGCGCACGATGGTGGGGAAGGGATGCGGACCCGCCGCCGTGCCCAGCAGGTAATGCGCCTTCTCATAGCTGCCGGACCAGTCGCGCAGCGCTTCGTTGCAGGCGTCTTTCAGGGTGGCGGAGCCGCTGTGAACCGGGATGACGTCGGCGCCCATCAGCCGCATGCGGAATACGTTGGGGGACTGGCGTTCAACGTCCTTGGCGCCCATATAGATGCGGCATTTCAACCCCAGCAGGGCGCAGGCCAGCGCGGTGGCGACGCCGTGTTGGCCGGCGCCGGTCTCGGCGATAATTTCGCTTTTCCCCATCCGCTGGGCCAGCAGCGCCTGTCCCAGCACCTGGTTGGTTTTGTGCGCTCCGCCGTGCAGCAAGTCTTCGCGCTTCAGGTATAGCTTGGTGCGCGTGCCCTTGGTCAGGTTCTTACACAGGGTCAGCGCGGTGGGGCGTCCGGCATAGTTTTTCAGCAGGTCGGTAAATTCGGCCTGAAACCCGGGGTCTTGCTGCGCGCTGACAAAGGCTTCTTCCAGTTGGCGCAGGGCCGGGATAAGGATCTGCGGCACATACTGTCCGCCGAATTCGCCAAAGTACGGGTTAAGTAACGTCATAATATTCCTGTCTTTTATCGATTTTAAATGGCGTGGTGCGGTTACGGATCAAGGGGTTATACCGTCCGTAACGCCTGAAAAACGGCCGCGATTCGCTGCGGATCTTTTTGGCCGGGCTGACTTTCCACCCCGGAGTTGAAGTCCAGTCCGGCGCATCCCAGTTGGGCGGCCTGTCCGCAGTTGTCCGCATTCAAACCGCCGGCCAATAGCACGTTGTCCAGATTCTGGCCCTGGAGCAGCGACCAGTCAAAGGTTCGGCCGCTGCCGCCCTGGGCGTTATCCAGCACATAGCGATCGATATGCGGCAGATCCCTTTGCGGTACAGCGCCGGCGATGCTCAGCGCCTTCCAGATTTGGCAGCCGGCGGGCAACTGCCGGCGTAATTCAGTAACGGCGAGCGCATCTTCGTCGCCGTGCAACTGCACCGCCGCCAGGCGCAACCGCCCGGCCGTGTCGACAATACGTTCGACCGGCGCATTGCGGAACACGCCGACATAGCGCAGCGGCGCGCCGTCGATAACGCCGGCGGCCTGCTCAAGCGTGACGCGGCGCGGCGAGGCGTCGACGAAAATCAGACCGCCGTAGACGGCGCCGGCCTGGTAGGCCGCCTGGGCGTCTTCGGCGCGGGTCAGGCCGCAGACTTTGTTTTCCCCCAGGATAACGCGGCGCACCGCCAGCGTCAGGTCCGGCTCGGACATCAATGAACTGCCGATAAGAAAACCGTCGGCAAAGCGGCTCAGTTCGCGGATCTGCGCGTGCCGGTGAATCCCCGACTCGCTGATAACGGTAACGCCCTCCGGCAGGCGCGGCGCCAGCCGGCGGGTACGGTCGAGATCGATGGAGAGATCGCGCAGGTCGCGGTTATTGATTCCCACCACGCGCGCCTCCAGCTGGATCGCGCGCTGCAGCTCTTCCTCGTTGCTGACCTCGGTCAGAACCCCCAGCTTCAGGCTATGGGCGACGGCGGACAGCTGGCGATATTGACTATCGTCCAATACGGATAACATCAGCAGAATGGCGTCGGCCTGGCAATAGCGCGCCAGATAGATCTGATACTCCGAAATAATAAAGTCTTTGCACAGCACCGGTTGATGAATCGCCGCGCTGACCTGCGGCAGAAAAGCGAAGTCGCCCTGAAAATATTTTTCATCGGTCAGTACCGAAATGGCCGAGGCGTAGTCTTTATAGGTCTCGGCGATTTTCACCGGATCGAAATCGTCGCGAATCAATCCCTTTGAAGGGGAGGCTTTTTTACACTCCAGAATAAACGCCGGCCTGTTCTGCCGCAGGGCCTGATAAAAATCCCGCTGGCTGGGCGTCACCTGGTGGCGAAAAGTAGACAGCGGCTGTTGCTGCTGGCGCGCTGCAACCCATACGGCTTTATCGCGTACGATTTGGTTCAGAATGGTTTCCTGCATAACTGCTTTATCCTCTGGCGGCCAGCGCGGTGACGCGTTGATAGGCCTGTCCGCTATGAATTACCGCCAACGCCTGCTGCGCGTTGCGACGCAAATCTTCCTGCCCGAACAGCTTCAGCAGCACCGCCACGTTGGCGGCCACGGCCGCGTTGTGTGCCGGCTCTCCCTTACCTTGCAGCAGGGCGGCCAGAATATCACGGTTTTCTTCCGGCGAACCGCCCCGTAACGCGGAGAGCGGGTAGCTGTCCAGACCGAAGTCCTGGTGCGTCAGTTGGTAGGTTTCAATATCGCCGTCGCGCAACTCGGCGACCTGCGTGGGCGCATGAATGGCGACCTCATCCATCCCGCCGCCGTGCACCACCGCCGCGCGTTGATAGCCCAGCACCTTCAGGGTTTCGGCGATAGGGAGCACCAGTTCGGGGCTATAAACGCCAATCAGCGCCAGCGGCGGACGCGCCGGGTTAACCAACGGCCCCAGCACGTTAAACAGCGTACGGGTTTTCAACTGCTGGCGCACCGGCACCGCATGGCGAAAACCGGGATGATACTGCGGGGCGAACAAAAAGCACACGCCTAAGTCGTCCAGCGCCTGACGGGCCTGTTCCGCGGGCAGATCAAGCCGGATGCCGAACGCCGCCAGCAGATCGGACGATCCCGAGCGGCTGGAAACTCCGCGGTTGCCGTGCTTGGCGATTTTCAGTCCGCAAGCGGCCGCCACAAAGGCGCTGGCGGTGGAAATATTGATGCTGTTGGTGCCGTCGCCGCCGGTGCCGACGATATCGGCAAACGGATAGTCGGGACGAGGGAACGGCTGGGCATCCTCCAGCAGGGCCGTTGCCGCGCCGGCAATTTCTTCCGGGCGTTCGCCGCGAACTTTCATGGCGATCAGCGCCGCCGCCAGCTGGCTGTTTTCCAGCTCGCCGCGCACGACGGCGCCAAACAGCGCCTGGCTTTCCTGCCGGTCGAGTATTTCAGCCTGATATAATTTTTCAAGAATGTTTTGCATGATTTAGTCCTTTACTATGCCAATGCCCAGTCCAGCGTCTGTTCGAGCAGACGCGCGCCGTGGGTGGTTAAAATGGATTCAGGATGAAACTGGAAGCCGCAAACGCGGTCGGCATCGTGGCGAACCGCCATCACCATGTCATTAAAATGGGCGTTAACGGTCAGCGCCGCCGGAATGTTGCTGCCCACCAGCGAGTGATAGCGCGCCACCGGCAACGGATGGGGCAGCCCGGCGAACATCGCCTGACCGTCATGATCGATGATGGACGCTTTGCCATGCAGAATTTCACCCGCCTGGCCCACATGGCCGCCATAGGCTTCCACAATCGCCTGATGCCCCAGGCAGATGCCGATAATCGGCAGTTGGCCGCGCAGGCTGCGCAGCAGCTCCGGCATACAGCCGGCCGCGGCCGGGGTTCCCGGACCGGGAGAGAGCATCAGCACCGGTCTTTCCATGTTCTTTAAACGCTGAATAATGGCGCCGCCCGGCAGATGGTTACGGTAAACCACCACCTGATGCCCGCTGGCGCGCAGTTGATCCACCAGATTGTAGGTGAATGAGTCGATATTATCGAGCAGTAGGATATCAGCCATTAGAACAGCTCCTTCGCGTTGTGGGCGCTGGCGATGGCCCGTAGAACGGCCCGCGCTTTATTTCTTGTTTCATCGGCTTCCGCCTGCGGATCGGAATCCAGCACCACGCCGGCGCCGGCCTGAACCGTGGCGATGCCGTCTTCTACGTAGGCGGAGCGGATAACGATGCAGGTATCCAGATCGCCGTGGGCGGTGAAGTAGCCCACCGCGCCGCCATAGCTGCCGCGCCGCGTTTTTTCACTGTCGGCAATCAGCTGCATGGCGCGCACCTTCGGCGCGCCGCTCAGCGTTCCCATATTCATACAGGCGCAATAGGCGTGCAGTACGTCCAGATCTTCACGCAGGGTTCCCACCACGCGGGAGACCAGATGCATCACGAAAGAGTAACGGTCAACCTGGGTCAGGTCGGCCACATAGCGGCTGCCGGGCTTACAGATGCGCGCCAGATCGTTGCGCGCCAGATCGACCAGCATCAGGTGCTCGGCCATCTCTTTATGGTCGGTGCGCATCTCCAGCTCGATACGGCTGTCGAGATCGCGATCCAGCGAGCCGTCGGCGCGGCGTCCGCGCGGGCGGGTGCCGGCGATGGGATAGATTTCAATCTGGCGGCTGTCGGCGTCGTATTTCAGCGAGCTTTCCGGCGAGGCGCCAAAAAGCGTGAAGTCCTGATCCTGCATAAAAAACATATAAGGGCTGGGATTATTGTCCTTCAGAGTTTGGTAGGCCGCCAGCGGCGAGGGGCAAGGCAGGGAAAAACGGCGCGACGGGACAACCTGAAAGATCTCGCCGAGGCGAATCGCCTGCTGCATCTGACTGACGACCTCGCCGAATGCCTCATCGCTCTGGTTACAGTTGAGCGCCATGCTGTCGATGGACTGATGCGGCAGCGCCGGCGCCGGTTGTTCCAACTGCTGTTGCAGTTGCGTCAGGCGCTGCTGCAGCCGCTGCCGTTCCGCGCCGTCCGGCGTAAACAGGCTGGCCTGAAGAACCGTAGCCTGCCGTTGATGATCGAGTATCAGCAGCGTTTCCGCCAGGTAAAAGCAGAAATCTGGGCAGCGCTGCTGCTGGCTCAGCGCGGGTAAGGCTTCAAAACCGGCGACCAGATCGTAAGCGAACAGGCCGCCTAAAAACATGGCTTCTCGTTCATCCGCCGGGCACTCAACCAGCGTCAGGATGCTGCGCAGGGCGTCAAATACGGATAACGAGCGCAGGCGGGAGTCTTCGTCCTGCTGGTTATCGATGGGCGGAAAGGTCAACTCGCGGCCATTGGGGCGGGATTCCACCACGACCTCCGGCGGCAGGGCCTTATCCAGCAGCGGCAGCAAATTCGCGCCGTTGGCCGTCAGCGCCTGAATGGAAACCTGCTGGCCGAGAGCGGTAATGCGCAGCGCGCTGTCGATAATCAGCAGACTTTTCAGATTTTGTTTACTGTCGATTTCAGCCGACTCCAGCAGCAGCGTGGCGGGTCTGGCGCCGCAAAGCTGGTGAAATATCGCGCTGGGGTCGTTGCGGTAGACGGCCTCGGTACGCAGCAGCGCCAGTTTTGGTGGTGTTATGTGCATTATTGTTACCTGTATTGTTTTTTTGCCCATAAAAAAGCCCGCTGGGTAAGCGGGCCTGGGGAAATCTGCATGTAATGACAATAGCTATGCGTGATTACTCCACCCGCCAAAGGGAAGAGCGCCACCAGCCAAGTTTCATCGTATTTTGCATCGCCATTATCATCATCTCGCTATCGGTATGCCGAACTGCGTACTAGTAAACTAGTTCGCGGTTCGAAAGTCAACAACAGGAATAATATTATTTTATCGATGCGCGCAAAGCGCGTGCAAGGCGTGCATTATCCCCAATGCCTTGGAACTTCGTTACAATTCCGGCGTCGTTAGTGGCATCATAGCGCGCTCAAGCCATGAACTCAGCCAGCAACGGGACACTATCTGTGCCACAAGAACTTCAAACGCCACCGCCTTTCGCGCTTTACGATCTGCATAGCCACACCACCGCCTCGGATGGGTTGCTGACCCCCGGCGAACTGGTGACCCGTGCGGCGGCGATGCGGGTCGGCATTCTGGCCATCACCGATCACGATACCACCGACGGACTGGCCGCCGCCCGGCGGGCGATTGATGACCAGTCGCTGCCGTTACGGCTGATTCCCGGGGTGGAGATTTCCACCCTGTGGGAAAACCATGAAATTCACATTGTGGGGCTGGGCATGGATATTGAACACCCGGCCCTCTGTGCGCTTTTGCGGCAACAGGCGCAATCCCGGCGGGCGCGAGCGGAGCAAATCGCCATCCGGCTTGAAAAAGCGCGCATTCCCGATGCCCTGGCCGGCGCCAGCCGCCTGGCGGCCGGCGGGCAGATCACCCGCGGCCATTTCGCCCGTTATCTGGTGGAGCAGGGCGCGGCGCCGAATATCAATCAGGTGTTTAAAAAATATCTGGCAAAAGGGAAAACCGGATACGTCCCGCCGCAGTGGTGTACAATAAAGCAAGCGATTGATGCCATTCATCAATCTGGCGGCGTGTCGGTGCTGGCGCATCCGGGGCGTTATGATTTGACCGCCAAATGGCTGAAACGTCTGTTGGCCGCGTTCGCCGATAACGGCGGTGAGGCCATGGAGGTGGCGCAATGCCAGCAGGCGCCGGACGCACGCACGCAGCTCGCCCGCTACGCCAGAGAGTTTGGCCTACTGGGGTCGCAGGGGTCGGATTTTCATCAGCCGTGCGCCTGGATTGAACTGGGGCGCAAGCTGTGGCTGCCCGCCGACGTGGAGCCGGTGTGGCATCACCGGGCGTTGGCGCAATAATTTATTGGGTATCACGGTTAACGCCTGCCAGCATAAAATAATGGCGTTGCCGATTACGCGGGAGATGCGGTGTTTTCTTCCGTATTGCAGATGCAAGAGGTAGTGTCATGAGTCAGTTTTTCTATATTCATCCGCAGAATCCACAGCCAAGGCTTATCAAGCAAGCGGTGGATTTTCTGCATAAGGGCGGGGTGATTGTCTATCCCACCGATTCCGGCTACGCGCTGGGATGCATGCTGGGCGACAAGAACGCGATGGAGCGTATCTGTCGTATCCGCGATCTTGACAGCAACCATAATTTCACCCTGGTGTGCCGCGATCTGTCCGAGCTGTCCACCTATGCCTATGTCGATAATGCGGCGTTCCGGCTGATCAAAAACAATACGCCGGGCAACTACACCTTTATCCTCAAAGCCACTAAAGAAGTGCCGCGCCGCTTGATGAATGAAAAACGTAAAACCATCGGGCTGCGCGTCCCCTCCAATCCCATCGCGCTCTCTTTATTGGCCGCGCTGGACGAACCGCTGATGTCGACCACCTTGATGCTGCCGGGCAATGACTTTGCCGAATCCGACCCGGAAGAAATTCAGGAAAGGTTGGGAAAACTGGTCGATCTGGTGATTCACGGCGGTTTTCTCGGCCAGCAGCCCACCACGGTTATCGATTTGACCGAATCCACCCCGCAGATTGTGCGCGAGGGAACCGGGGATATCACGCCGTTCCTGTAGATTATCGGCGGCAAGGCTTTGCCGTGGTTGAAAAATCGACAAAAATAGCCCGCTGGCTGTAACAATTGGCATACAAACGGCGCGAATCTCTGTATAATCGCGCCTGCGTTTTTTATAACCCTAGGTTTTTATGTAAGTGGCTGAATTTGAACAGCGATTTATGATTTCTCCCGACGCCTGTGAAGGCGGCACTCAGAGGTTGCTCGATGAGCGAAAAGTTACAGAAAGTATTGGCGCGCGCCGGCCATGGTTCGCGCCGTGAAATAGAAGGTATTATTCAGGCCGGTCGCGTCAGCATTGATGGAAAAATCGCCACGCTGGGCGACCGCGTCGAAGTGACCAAAGCCACCAAAATCCGCATTGACGGCCACGTGGTTTCCGTTAAGGAAACCGAAGAGACCGTCTGCCGCGTGCTTATCTACTATAAGCCGGAAGGCGAGCTGTGTACGCGCAGCGATCCTGACGGGCGCCCGACGGTGTTTGACCGTTTACCCAAGATACAGGGTTCGCGCTGGGTGGCCGTGGGCCGTCTGGACGTCAATACCTCGGGGCTGCTGCTGTTCACCACCGACGGCGAGCTGGCGAATCGTCTGATGCACCCCAGCCATGAAGTGGAGCGCGAATATGCCGTGCGGGTGTTCGGTGAAATCAACGATGAGAAGATTAAGCAACTGAGTAAGGGCGTGCAGTTGGACGACGGCCCGGCCTCATTCCGCACCATCCGCTATCAGGGCGGCGAAGGGCTGAATCAATGGTATAACGTCACGCTGACGGAAGGGCGCAACCGCGAGGTGCGTCGCCTATGGGAAGCGGTCGGCGTGCAGGTCAGCCGCCTGATCCGCGTCCGCTACGGCGATATCCAGTTGCCGAAAGGCCTGCCGCGCGGCGGCTGGTCGGAGATGGCGCTGGAGAAGGTGAACTATCTGCGCGCGCTGGTGCAGCTACCGCCGGAAACGGAGACCAAGCTGCCGGTCGAGCGCGAGCGCCGGCGGGTGAAAGCCAATCAGATCCGCCGGGCGGTCAAACGCCACAGCCAGGTGGCGCCGACGCGGCGCGCCTCGCCCAAGCCGAAGCGTAGCGGTCAATCTTAAGAATAACAGTTGCAGATACTGTGTTAAGCCTCAGCGGCCAAGACACTTTTATTGACCACGCCTTACCCCTCCGTCATGCCCGCGAAAGCGGGCATCTCAGCAACACCGAGCCGCCAGCGAAAAGCAGATCCCTGCCTACGGACGCAGGGATGACGGAGAGAGGAATCGGGGCGACGGAGAGGAGATACGCAGCCTTTTCCCATACGTCGTTCCTGCGGAATGACGATGGTGGTTGGCGAGGATGACGGCGTTGTCTTTTCACAACAACGCTGTTAATTCACCGCCCGGCCCGTCACCAATCGATCCCCTGCTGCGCCTTGATGCCGGCCTCAAAGGCGTGTTTTACCGGCCGCATTTCGGTGACGGTATCCGCCATCTCCAGCAAATCGCGATGACATCCCCGCCCGGTGATAATGACCGTTTGTCCCGCCGGGCGATGGCGCAGGGCGCTCACCACTTCTTCCAGTTCCAGGTAGCCGTAGCTGATCATATAGGTCAGTTCATCCAGCACCACCAGATCCAGCTGCGGGTCGGCCAGCATGCGTTTGCCGTGTTGCCAAACCTGGTGCGCGGCGTCGCTATCGGTGTGGCGGTTTTGCGTTTCCCAGGTAAAACCGGTGGCCATAACCTGAAATTCCACCCCGTGTTGCTGCAGCAGGTTTTTCTCGCCGTTCGGCCACTCGCCTTTAATGAACTGGATAACCCCGGCCCGTAAATCATGGCCCACGGCGCGGGTTACCGTACCGAAGGCCGCGGTGGTTTTTCCTTTGCCGTTGCCGGTGAAAATTATCAGGATGCCGCGTATCTCGCTGGCGGCGGCGATGCGGGCATCGACCCTTTCTTTTATACGTTGCTGACGTTGTTGGTGACGTTCATCACTCATGCGGCGTTTTCTCCTGACTATTCGGCCGGGCCTGATTTTCTGCCGGGCTGCGCATCAAAACTCATACCTGTTTTACGGCGGCTGTCGTCGCCCATCAGATAGAGGTAGAGCGGCATGATATCCGCGGGGGTCTTCAGTTTCTCCGGGTCTTCATCGGGAAATGCCGCCGCGCGCATGCCGGTGCGCGTCCCGCCGGGATTGATGCAGTTCACCCGCAGATTCTGCTGGCGGTACTCGTCCGCCAATACCTGCATCATGCCCTCGGTGGCGAATTTCGATACCGCATAGGCGCCCCAGTCGGCGCGCCCCTGGCGGCCCACGCTGGAACTGGTGAACACCAGCGACGCGCCGGGGGATTTCAGCAGCAGCGGCAGCAGCGCCTGGGTCAGCATAAAGGTGGCGTTGACGTTCACCTGCATTACATCGTGCCAGACGTCCGCCGATTGCCGCGTCATCGGCGCGATCTCGCCCAGCAGTCCGGCGTTGTGCAGTACGCCGTCCAGGCGGGGCGTCACCTGGGCCAACTCGTCGGCCAGCTGAAAGAACTGCGCCGAATTGGTCGTTAACATATCGCAGACGATAATGTGCGCCTGCGCGCCGTTTTCTTCCTGAATCCGTTGCTTAACCGCCTGAAGTTTGCTTTCGGTGCGGCCCAGCAGAATAAGGCGCGCGCCGAAGCGGGCGTAGGTAAGCGCGGCTTCACGGCCGATGCCGTCGCCGGCGCCGGTAACCAGGATGATTTTCTGTTGCAGCAGGTCATTTTGAGGCGTGTAGTACACGGGTAATTCCTCTTACAGACGGAGCGGATACCTTTGCTAAAGCGAATCGTTAACGCGCAGCCACGGCATCTGGCTGAAAAGGCATCCGATAAATAGGATAAGTTGACGGGTTTTATGCCTTAAATGGACGGCATTTTCAATGAGACTGGCGCCATTTCTTGCCGCGGGTGTATTAAAAAGCAGCGGAAAACAGGGCGATGGCGCGATTAACATCGCCATATCGCGCGGCATAAGCTAGCTTAAAGGTCTGGCATATGAATGCCGATTTAGCGTTATCACTTTGATATTCAATACTCAGTCGATGAGGGCGGTATTTGTGGAATTACTTTCTCTGTATGGTTTATTCCTGGCTAAAGTGCTTACCATCGTCGTATTTATTGCGGCGCTGGTGATTTTAGCCGTCGGTGCGACACAGCGTAAACGTCAGCGCAAAGGCGAATTGCAGGTGGTTAATCTGGGCGAGCAGTACCGCGATATGCAGCGGGACATGCGCATGGCGTATCTCGGCGACGCTGAGCGCAAGCTGTTGTCCAAACAGGAAAAAAAGAAAGAAAAAGCCAGGGCCAAACAAGAAAAACAGCGCGCCAGGCGCGGCGAGGAAAAAAGCGCCAAACCCTGCCTGTACGTGCTGGATTTCAACGGCAGCATGGACGCCGGCGAAGTGAGTTCGCTGCGCGAAGAGGTCTCGGCGGTGCTGGCGGTGGCCAAGCCGCAGGACGAGGTGTTGCTGCGCCTCGAAAGTCCGGGCGGGGTGGTTCATGGCTACGGCCTGGCCGCTTCGCAGCTGCAACGGCTGCGCCAGGGCGGCATCCGCCTGACGGTGGCGGTGGATAAAGTGGCGGCCAGCGGCGGCTATATGATGGCCTGCGTCGCCGACCGTATTGTCGCCGCGCCTTTCGCCGTGGTCGGGTCAATCGGCGTGGTCGCCCAGATCCCCAACTTCAACCGTTTGCTGAAAAACAAGGATATCGACGTTGAACTGCACACCGCCGGGGAGTTTAAACGCACCTTGACGCTGTTCGGTGAAAATACCGAGCAGGGACGGGAGAAATTCCGCGAAGATTTAAACGTTACCCACGGCCTGTTCAAGCAGTTTGTTCATCAGATGCGCCCCTCGCTGGATATCGACGCGGTGGCGACCGGCGAGCACTGGTTTGGTTCGCAGGCCAAAGATCTGGGGCTGGTTGACGCGATCGGCACCAGCGACGATCTGCTGATCGCCGAAATGGCCAATCACGAAGTGCTCGGCGTACGCTACACGCGGCGTAAGCGCCTGCTGGATCGGCTGACCGGCAGCACCGGCGACGCTCTTGAACGGCTGATGCTGCGCTGGTGGCAGCGCGGGAATAATCCGCTGTTATAATCAAGGCGGCCGCATAATGCCATCGTCCGGCGCCCGCGGGTTATCGCGGGCGCCGTCGTTTAATCGACCAGATAATATTTTTCCGACAGCACATGCGCCAGATGCTTGAACATATTGAACACGGCGGTGGTTTTTAACGTCGGCAAACCGTTTTCATCGAGAAAAAATTCGCCGCGGAAAACCAGCACGCCGTTTTTCTGCTCGACGTCATCGGCCGCCATGCCGTGCAGATAGTCGTCGTGACTCTTGATGATGGCATTGGCTTCGGCCAGCAGGGTCTGGCGGTCGATAGGTGATTTTTCTACGCTAAACTGCATTTCATCGGACATGTATTACCTACTCCCAGGTCGCTTTTAAAGCGATAGCGCGTATATCGGGCCGCCGTCCAGGTTATGGGAAATGGGACGCCATAACGGCTCGAACGCTATCCAGATTGGTGCTTCTGCGGCGGATTTTATCACAAATGCACTAAGTTTTAGTCACTTGCCTGCCGATACTGAGTTCACCGTCGGGTGGCTAAAACCGCTTTTCCATGCTAATTAAGTTGCGTGACGACATTTATCAGGTAGAGTGTGGGATTTTGCGCGGTCAGTGGAATAAATTCTTTACGTCAAAGCAGTCCGTGTTTATCCGTCGTTGCAATAAAGGCGTTACTATTCAGACCGAATATGCGGGTTACGGAAGATTATTTGGGTGGAAACGCTCACCTGTAACGGATAAGCGAACGGCGCCGTAACCGATAATTAATCGAGTATCCGCCCTTGTCACTGCGGCGGGTGCCCCCAAAAGATATCTGATTTTCAGAAGAATCCAGCAGGTAATAGTACATATGGGTAAAGCTCTCGTTATAGTTGAGTCCCCGGCAAAAGCCAAAACGATCAATAAGTATTTAGGCAATGACTACGTGGTTAAATCCAGCGTCGGTCATGTGCGCGATCTGCCGACCAGTGGCTCAGCCAGTAAAAAGAGCGCGGACTCAACCAAAGACAAAACCAAAAAAGCCGTCAAAAAGGATGAGAAATCCGCGCTGGTGAACCGCATGGGCGTCGATCCCTATCACGGGTGGAAAGCCGATTACGAAATCCTGCCCGGTAAGGAAAAAGTCGTTTCCGAACTGAAAACGCTGGCGGAAAACGCCAGTCATATCTATCTGGCGACCGACCTTGACCGCGAAGGGGAAGCCATTGCCTGGCACCTGCGGGAAATCATCGGCGGCGACGATCAGCGTTTCAGCCGCGTGGTATTTAACGAAATCACCAAGAATGCGATCCGCCAGGCGTTTGAGAATCCGGACAAGCTGAATATCGACCGCGTTAACGCCCAGCAGGCCCGCCGTTTTATGGACCGGGTGGTGGGCTATATGGTTTCGCCGCTGCTGTGGAAAAAGATTGCCCGCGGGTTATCCGCCGGACGGGTGCAGTCGGTGGCGGTGCGGCTGGTGGTCGATCGCGAGCGTGAAATCAAGGCCTTTGTGCCGGAAGAGTACTGGGAACTGCATGCCGAGCTACTGGCGGGCAGCGACACCCAGCTGCAGATGCAGGTCACGCATCATAACGGCAAGCCGTTCAAGCCGGTCAATAAAACCCAGACCCAAGCCGCCGTCAGCCTGTTGGAAAAGGCTGAGTATGCGGTGGCTGAGCGGGAAGATAAACCCACCAGCAGCAAGCCGGGGGCGCCGTTTATTACCTCCACGCTGCAACAGGCCGCGAGCACCCGTTTAGGCTTCGGGGTGAAAAAAACCATGATGATGGCGCAGCGGCTGTATGAAGCGGGCCACATCACCTACATGCGTACCGACTCGACCAACCTGAGCCAGGACGCGCTGAACATGGTGCGCGGCTATATCGGCGATGAATTCGGTAAACGCTATCTGCCTGACGCCGCCAATCACTACAGCAACAAAGAAAATTCGCAGGAAGCGCACGAAGCCATCCGACCCTCCGATGTGAAAGTGCTTGCCGAGCATCTTAAGGATATGGAAGCGGATGCGCAGAAGCTGTATCAACTGATCTGGCGGCAGTTTGTGGCCTGTCAGATGACGCCGGCGCAATACGATTCCACCACGCTGATTGTTGAAGCGGCGGGTTATCAACTGCGCGCCAAAGGGCGCACCCTGCGTTTTGACGGCTGGACGAAAGTGATGCCGGCGCTGCGCAAGAACGACGAAGATCGCACGCTGCCGACCGTCGCCGTCGGCGAGCCACTGGCGCTGCAGAAGCTGCTGCCGGGACAGCATTTTACCAAGCCGCCCGCCCGCTACAGCGATGCGTCGCTGGTCAAGGAGCTGGAAAAACGCGGCATCGGCCGGCCGTCCACCTACGCCTCGATTATTTCGACCATTCAGGATCGCGGCTACGTCCGGGTGGAGAATCGCCGCTTCTATGCGGAAAAAATGGGCGAGATCGTTACCGACCGCCTGGAAGAGAACTTCCGTGAACTGATGAGCTACGATTTCACCGCGCGCATGGAAAGCAGCCTGGATCAGGTGGCGAATAATCAGGCGCAGTGGAAGGCGGTGCTGGACGCGTTTTTCGCCGAGTTCAGCCAGCAGTTGGAAACGGCGGAGCAGGATCCTGAAAAAGGCGGTATGCGCCCCAACCAGATGGTTCTGACCAGCATCGACTGCCCGACCTGCGGACGAAAAATGGGTATCCGCACCGCCAGCACCGGGGTGTTCCTCGGCTGTTCGGGTTACGCGCTGCCGCCGAAAGAGCGTTGCAAAACCACCATCAACCTGATCCCGGAAGCGGAAGTGCTTAACGTGCTGGAAGGGGATGAGGCCGAAACCAATGCGCTGCGCGCTCGGCGGCGCTGCGCCAAATGCGGCACGGCGATGGACAGCTACCTGATTGATAACCAACGCAAGCTGCACGTCTGCGGCAACAACCCGGTGTGCGACGGCTATGAAATCGAAGCCGGCGAGTTCCGCATCAAAGGCTATGACGGCCCGGTGGTGGAGTGCGAAAAATGCGGCGCGGAAATGCATATGAAAATGGGCCGCTTTGGTAAATATATGGCCTGCACCAACGACGTCTGCAGCAACACGCGCAAAATTCTGCGCAACGGCGAAGTGGCTCCGCCGAAAGAAGATCCGGTTCCATTGCCGGAGCTGCCGTGCGAAAAGTCCGATGCCTATTTCGTGTTGCGCGACGGCGCGGCCGGCGTTTTTCTGGCGGCCAATACGTTCCCGAAATCCCGCGAGACGCGCGCGCCGCTGGTAGAAGAGCTGAAACGCTTTAAAGATCGCCTGCCGGAGAAACTGAGCTACCTGGCGGATGCGCCGGTGGCCGATAAAGACGGCAACAAGACGGTGGTGCGCTTTAGTCGTAAGACCAAACAGCAATATGTCTCCTCGGAAAAAGAGGGCAAAGCGACCGGATGGTCGGCGTTCTATATCGACGGCAAGTGGGTGGAAGGGAAGAAATAGTCACGCCTTAGCCGCGTAAAGCCAGCCTTTTTAGGCTGGCTTCAGAACATTGACAAAGTAAGCATTCGTGATATTGACCCCAAATCCGTCATTCCTGCGTAGGCAGGAATCTTGCTGATATCAATGCACTAGCTGAAAATAGATCCCCGCCTGCGCGGGGATGACGATGAAGGGTTTGTCAGCAACCTCAGCCAGCCTTTTTAGGCTGGCTTTTTTGATCTGGGTAAGGAGAGCGCGATTTATCCGAGAGGATAATCATCCGCTGCGTTACTCTCTATTCTTGCGCGAGACGGCGTGTTGGCTTCTTGCGCCATCGGTGATAGTTTTCCTGAACCGACGCTTTCTTGCGCTACACCATCCGATGGTGGTTATATAAAAACTATTTTTATGATTAAATGACATTAGTTGATGAGAATATGCACCAGACGACAAGGGTGCAACAGCATATTTCAGAAAAGGGAATATCGTCAGAATTTTGGATGCCGTGCGCACAATTCAATTAATAATGGGATAAATTATGAAACTGCAACAGCTTCGTTATATTGTTGAAGTTGTTAATCACAACCTGAATGTTTCTTCTACCGCGGAAGGGTTGTATACCTCTCAACCTGGGATCAGCAAACAGGTCAGAATGTTAGAGGATGAGCTGGGGATTCAGATCTTTGCCCGCAGCGGCAAGCATCTGACGCAGGTGACGCCGGCCGGACAGGAAGTCATTCGTATTGCGCGTGAAGTCCTGTCGAAAGTCGACGCCATCAAGGCCGTCGCCGGGGAGCATACCTATCCGGACAAAGGCTCGCTGTATGTCGCCACCACCCATACCCAGGCGCGCTACGCGTTGCCCGCCGTGATTAAAGGATTCATCGACCGTTACCCCCGGGTATCGCTGCATATGCATCAGGGGTCGCCGACGCAGATTGCGGAAGCCGTGGCCAAGGGGACGGCGGATTTCGCCATCGCCACCGAGGCGCTGCACCTCTACGATGATTTGATCATGCTGCCGTGCTACCACTGGAACCGCGCCGTGGTGGTGAAACCGGACCATCCGCTGGCCTCGAAGACCGACATCACCATTGAAGAGCTGGCCGCTTATCCGATAGTGACCTACACCTTCGGCTTTACCGGGCGCTCGGAGCTGGATACGGCCTTTAACCGCGCCGGACTGACGCCGCGCATCGTGTTTACCGCTACGGACGCCGACGTGATTAAAACCTATGTCCGTCTGGGGCTGGGGGTGGGGGTTATCGCCAATATGGCGGTGGATCCGCAGATAGAAACGGATCTGGTGACTATCAACGCGAACGGCATTTTCAGCTACAGCACCACCAAAATCGGCTTCCGCCGCAGCACTTTCCTGCGCAGTTATATGTATGACTTTATTCAGCGCTTCGCGCCGCACCTGACGCGCGACGTGGTGGATAGCGCGGTGGCGCTGCGTTCCAATGACGAAATAGAAGCGATGTTTAAAGATATCGCGCTGCCGGTGAAATAACCGGCGCGCCATGGCAGCGTGATGCCCGCTCAGGCGGGCATTTACTCAGGCGTAAACCTTATCTTTGTATTCGCACAGATCTTCGATCAGGCAGGAGCCGCAGCGCGGCTTACGGGCAATACAGCTGTATCGTCCGTGCAGGATCAGCCAGTGATGGCAATCAACCTTGAATTCGGCCGGCACTACCTTAAGCAGCTTTTCTTCAACCTGTTCGACGTTTTTGCCCGGCGCGAAGCCGGTACGGTTACAGACGCGGAAAATATGCGTATCCACGGCGATGGTCGGCCAGCCGAACGCGGTATTGAGCACCACATTGGCGGTTTTTCGGCCCACGCCGGGCAAGGCTTCCAGCGCGGCGCGATCTTCCGGCACCTGGCCGTGGTGCCGTTCTATCAGTATGCGGCAGGTTTTAATCACATTTTCGGCCTTACCGTTAAACAGGCCGATGGTCTTGATATAGGCTTTTACGCCCTCAACGCCCAGCGCCAGCATGGCTTCCGGGGTGTTCGCCACGGGGTAGAGTCTGGCGGTCGCTTTATTGACGCTGACGTCGGTCGCCTGCGCGGAAAGCATAACCGCAATCAGCAGTTCAAACGGCGTGGCGAATTTCAGCTCCGTCGTGGGGTGGGGATTATTGGCGCGCAGCCGGCTTAAAATCTCAATCCGTTTGAGTTTATTCATAACGTCTCCCTGGCTACCCCCGTCGATGCGGATTTTACCTCTGACTCTGTCACCGCTTTAACCTTAACCTTGCGCTGTTTCATTTTTTCATCAATCAGATATTTTGCCGCCAGCATCAGCCCCAGTCCGATAAAGGCGCCGGGAGGCAGCATGGCGAGCAGGAACGGCGACTCCAGATGCATAACCTCGATGCGCAGCGCTTTGGCCCAGTCCCCCAGCAGCAAATCGGCGCCGTCGAATAAGGTGCCGTTGCCGACGACCTCGCGCAGGGCGCCTAAGACAAACAGGGCGCTGGTGGCTCCCAGCCCCATGGCCAGGCCATCCAATGCGGAAAGTCCCACCGGATTTTTAGAAGCGAAAGCCTCCGCGCGGCCGATAACGATACAGTTGGTGGTGATGAGCGGAATAAAGATGCCCAGCGACTGGTACAGCCCGTAGGCGTAAGCGTTGATCAGCATTTGTACCGTACTGACGACGGAGGCGATCAACATGATATAAATCGGAATCCGGATTTCAGCCGGCGCCCAGCGCCGCAGCGCGGAAACGGCGACGTTGGTGAGAACCAGCACCAGCGTCGTCGCCAACCCCAATCCCAGGGCGTTGGTGGCGGTCGAGGAGACCGCCAGCAGGGGGCACAGCCCGAGCAACTGCACCAGCGCCGAGTTGTTTTTCCACAATCCCTGGATCAGCAGATGTTTGACTTCACTCATTGATTCTCTCCACAGGCGGGCAGGGAATTAAGCTGCGACGGCAGCGTTTTCAGGTACAGCGCGCTGCGTTTTACGCTGTTGATCACGGCGCGCGGCGTAATGGTGGCGCCGGTAAACTGATCGAACGCACCGCCTTCCTTTTTCACTGCCCAACGGGCATCATCGCTATTTTGCACGCTTTGGCCGCTAAAGCGCGTAATCCAGTCTGAAATGCGCACGTCAATCTTATCACCCAACCCCGGCGTTTCGTGATGTTCGGTTACGCGAGCGCCCAGCACGTTGCCGTTGAAATCGGCGCCGACCAGCAAGTAGATGGCGCCGGAGTAGCCGTCCGGGGCGATACTTTCCACCGCCGCCGCGACGGGCGCGCCGTCTTTGCGGGCAATGAAAACCCGCTGAGCGGAGGCGGTGCCCAGCGCCGAGTCGGTGACAATGTAACATTCCCGCTGCATATCATTGTCATATAACTCGGCGGGAACCACCTGATCCAACAGCTTTTTTTGCTGCAATGCCGTCTGCTGCGCGATGGTCGGCGCGGTCAGGCCGTTGACCACGGCGGTAAGCGCGGTGGTGCCGGCGGCGAAAATAGCCAGCGTGGTCGCATGACGGCGTATCGTGGCGAACATGATAACTCCTTAGCGATGATGGCCGTAAGCGCGCGGCTTGGTGTAATAATCAATCAGCGGCACGGTGATATTCGCCAGCAATACCGCAAAGGCGACGCCGTCAGGATAACCGCCGTAGGTTCTGATTAGCCAGACCAGCAGGCCGATCAGCGCGCCAAAAATCAGCCGGCCCCGATTGGTGGTGGAGGCGGTAACCGGGTCGGTGGCGATAAAAAACGCCCCCAGCATGGTGGAGCCGGAGAGCAGGTGCAGCAGCGGCGGCGCGCATTTTTCCGGCGCCAGTATCCAGCCCAGCGACGCGCACAGCATCAGCGTCAGCAAAAAGCTGACCGGGATATGCCAGCGAATGGTTCCCCGTTGCAGCAGGAACAGCCCGCCGAGCAGAAAACCGAGGTTAACCCACTGCCAGCCCATTCCGGCCAGGGTAGTGGAAAATAGCGGCTGCTGGAGAATATCCTCGGGTGAATGGCCCGAACGCAACGCGGTTTTAAAGGTATCCAGCGGGGTCGCCTGGCTGACGCCGTCAACCGTTTGCATCAGCTGTGACGCCGAATGTCCCGCCGGCGTATGCCCGCTAAAAATGGTCAGCAGCGTATCCTGGAAGCCGAGGGGCAGGCTTTGCAGCGCCGCGGGGGGCAGCCAACTGGTCATCTGCACCGGAAAGGAGATCAGCAGTACCACATAGCCAATCATCGCCGGATTAAACGGATTCTGACCCAGACCGCCGTAAAGCTGCTTGGCGATAACGATGGCGAACGCGGTCCCCATCACCACCATCCACCAGGGCGCCAGCGGCGGCAGGCTGATGCCGAGCAGAATCGCGGTCAACAGCGCCGAATTATCGGCCAGCGCGGTGCGAACGTTAAACTTTCTGAGTGACAATGTCACAGATTCGGTAGCCAGAGCGGTAGCCGCCGCCAGCAATACCTGAATCAGATTGCCGTAACCAAAGAAATAATACTGGGCCAGCATGCCGGGAATACAGGCAATGATCACCAGCAGCATAATGCGCTGAGTGCGCTGCTGATTATGCGTAAAGGGTGAACTCGCGATCTTGAAAGCCATTTATTCCTCTTGAGACTTCGATAAAGCCTGTGCGGCCTTACGGGCTTTTACCCGCTCGATGGCCGCGGCGACGGCGGCTTTGCGCGGGTCGACGGGCTCGGCTGCTGCGCCGGATGTTTCGGGCGCCGCAGCCGGCGGCGGGGCGCCGTTAGCCTGCGCCTGCTGGGCGGCCTTGCGGGCTTTCACCCGTTCGATGGCCGCGGCGACGGCGGCTTTGCGCGGGTCGACGGGCTCGGCTGCTGCGTCGGCTGTTTCGGGCACCGCAGCCGGCGGCGCGGCGCCGTTGGCCTGCGCCTGCTGGGCGGCCTTGCGGGCTTTTACCCGTTCGATGGCCGCGGCGACGGCGGCTTTGCGTGGGTCGACGGGCTCGGCTGCTGCGTCGGCTGTTTCGTGCGCCGCAGCCGGCGGCGCGGTGCCGTTGGCCTGCGCCTGCTGGGCGGCCTTGCGGGCTTTTACCCGTTCGATGGCCGCGGCGACGGCGTCTTTACGCGGGTCGGCGGCCTCAGCGGAGGCCGCCTGATTGGCTCGCGCCTGTGCCTTGCGGGCGGCGCGGGCGGCGATCGCCGCGCTGTTATCCGGCTGCCGGCCCGGCACGATCTCAATAACCGATTTAGCGGGGGCTTGTTCCGCCGACTGCTTATTGCGTATTCTTTCCAGCGCCGCCTGAACGGCCTGCTTGTCGCCGTTCGTCACGCCGGCGGCGGCCTGCTTATGCCGCTGCTCGCGCGCCAGTTTTTCACGTTCAAGCCGCGCCTGTTTGGCCTCAAAACGAATCTTGGCCTGCGCCGCGCGCTGCGCTTCCTCATCGCTGGCGCGGATTTCCGCCTTTTCCTGGCGGTAATACTGCACCAGCGGGATGTTGCTGGGGCAAACATAGGCGCAGGCGCCGCATTCGATACAGTCGAACAGATGATGATCGCGCGCTTTTTCATGTTCCTGCCCGCGGCTGAACCAGTACAGCTGTTGCGGCAATAATCCTGCCGGACAGGCATCGGCGCATTTGCTGCAGCGGATACAGGACTGCTCTTTGGCCGTCGGTTCGATTTCCGCCTCCGACGGCGCAAGAATACAGTTGCTGATTTTAACCACCGGCACATCCAGCGAGGGCAGCGTAAATCCCATCAGCGGACCGCCCATTACCACCATCGGCCGATGAGTGACGTGGAATCCGGCGTGTTTCAGCAAATGGCGCACCGGGGTGCCCAGCCGCGCCCAGACGTTTCCCGGCTGGCGCAATGCTTCGCCGGTCAATGTCACCACCCGCTCGGTAAGCGGTTCGCCGTCGATAACGGCGCGCTTGATGGCAAAGACGGTGCCGACGTTCTGCATCAGCACGCCAATCGCCGCGGAGTGTTTGCCGAAGGGAACTTCCTTGCCCGTCAGAATCTTGGTGAGCTGTTTGGCGCCGCCGGAAGGGTATTTGGTCGGGATAACGCGCAGCACGATATCGCCGCGCGAATGCAGCGCCCGGCGCAGCGCCGCAATGGCCTCGGGCTTGTTATCCTCGATGCCCAGCAGGATGCGCTGCGGCTGCAACAGATAAGCCAGAATATCGATGCCCTGAACGATTTCATCCGCATGCTCCTGCATCAAACGATCGTCCGCGGTGATATAGGGCTCACACTCGGCGGCGTTGATAATCAGGGTTTCGATGCCGCGCATGCCGCCCTGCAATTTTGCGGCGGTGGGAAACCCCGCGCCGCCCAGGCCGGCAATCCCGGCCTGATGCAGGTGGGCGAGCAGGGCCGCCGCGGAGTGTTGGCGGTAATCGCTCAAGGAACGGCGCTCACACCAGCGGTCTTCGCCATCGGCGCTAAGGATCACGCTCAACTCCGGCAGGGCGGACGGATGCGCCGTCATATGCTGACGAATGGCGCTTACCGTGCCCGACGTCGGCGCATGGACGGGCAGCGTCCGGCCTTTTCCCAGGGTGAGCGGCTGGCCGCGCAGCACCCGGTCGCCAACCTGCACGCACAGTTCGCCTTCCGGCCCGAGATGTTGTTTGAGCGGAATAATAAACTGCTCCGCCAGCGGTATGGCGCGCAGCGGAACCTGGCTGGACTGCGTTTTCATTTCCGGCGGATGAATTCCGCCGTTGAAGTCCCAGATCCTGTCTTTTCTCAGGGAGGCAAACAGCTTAAGCATGGTGTTCTACTTGAATAACGCGTACCGGAATAGTATTGAGATCCCATTTCCAGTTTTCGGGTGTCGCGGCAACGGGCCGCAGTTCAATGCAGTCTGTCGGGCAAGGGGAGACGCACAGATCGCAGCCGGTGCACAGATCGCTGACCACGGTATGCACCGCTTTGGTACTGCCGACAATGGCGTCCACCGGGCAAGCCTGAATGCATTTGGTGCAGCCGATACAGTTGCCTTCGTCAATCCAGGCCACTTTTCGTTCCGGCTTCAGCACGGTGGCGTCGCCGTCGAGCGGCTGCGGATCGATATTCAGCTTCTCGGCCAGTTTCAGCATCATCGCTTCGCCGCCGGGCACGCATTTATTGATTTTTTCGCCGTTCAGGGAAACCGCTTCGGCATAGGGCCGGCAGCCTGGGTAGCCGCACTGGCCGCACTGGCTTTGCGGCAGCATGGCTTCAACCTGCTCCACCACCGGATCTTCATCCACCTGAAAGCGGCGCGACGCGTAGCCGAGGACGACGCCGAAAAACAGCGCCAGCGAACTGAGTGCCGCAATGGCGATCCAGATAGCCGTCATCAGAATTTCACCAGTCCGGTAAAGCCCATAAAGGCCAGCGACATCAGCCCGGCGGTAATCAGGGCGATGGAAGAGCCGCGGAACGGGGCGGGAACGTCGGAAACGGTCAGCCGTTCGCGGATGGCGGCAAACAGCACCATCACCAAAGAAAAGCCGGCCGCGGCGCCGAAGCCGTAGACGGTTGATTGCAGAAAACCGTGCGTCATATTGACGTTGAGCAATACCACTCCCAGCACGGCGCAGTTGGTGGTGATCAGCGGCAGAAAAATACCCAGCAGGCGGTACAGCTCCGGGCTGGTTTTACGCACCGCCAGTTCGGAAAACTGCACCACCACGGCCAGCACCAGAATGAACGCCATGGTGCGCAGGTAAAGGATATCGAGCGGCACCAGGATAAATTCGTTGACTATCCACGAGAACATGGAGCCGACCGTCATCACGAAGGTGGTGGCCAGGCCCATGCCTACGGCCGTTTCCAGCCGTTTGGAAACGCCCATAAACGGACATAGCCCCAGGAATTTCACCAGGACGAAATTGTTCACCAGAAGGGCGCTAACGAATAACAGTGCGAATTCGGTCATTACTCTGCCTAAAAAATAAAACCCGCATATTATCGGGTATTATCAGGCTTTCGACAACATACCCAAAGTAGGGATATAGGCGAAACCTGAGTAAATTTGCCGTCCGAGCGGTAAAAGTGGCGCAAAGGGCCATCCTAAAGCAAATCGCCCGCCGCCAGAAGCCAATTCTTCCCGCGGCGGCGTTAGGTTCAGCGATCGAGGTCGCCTTGCCGAAGCTCAGGCAAAAAACGAGGTGGGGGATAAGCGGCGGTACGAGGGGGAAAAGGCCCGCCTGCGCGGGCATAATGGCAGAAGGTTGCAGATTGCAGAGCAGGCAGCGTGCTAGTAGCGGCCGCCGAGCCGGTAGTACGCCTCATTCCAGCGCAGCGCGTCTTTGAAAGCCGGAAGCCGGGTATCGTCGTCAATCACCAGTAATTCAATATCCTGCATTTCAGCGTACAGGCGCAGATAATCCACGTCCAGCGCCTGGCTGAATACCGAGTGGTGCGCGCCGCCGCCCAGTATCCAGGCTTCCGCCGCCACCTCCAGCGACGGACGGGCCTGCCAGATGGCGCGCGCCACGGGCAGTTTCGGCAGCGGATGGGGCTGTTCTACGGTATCCACCAGATTGACCAGCATCCTGAAACGTCCTCCCATATCGATAACGCTGGCGTTGAGGGCGAGACCGGGCGGCGTGGAGAAAATCAGCCGGGCGGGATCGGCTTTGCCGCCGATGCCCAGATGCTGCGCGTCCAGAATGGGTTTCCGCTCTTTGGCGATGCTGGGACAGACTTCCAGCATATGGGAGCCGACCACCAGATTATTGCCGTTTTGGAAGTTGTAGGTGTAATCCTCCATAAACGAGGTGCCGCCGGGCAAGCCGTCCGCCATTACCTTCATGATGCGCAGCAGGGCGGCGGTTTTCCAGTCGCCTTCGCCGCCGAAACCATAGCCTTGCTGCATCAGGCGCTGTACCGCCAGCCCCGGCAACTGCTTCAGTCCATACAGATTTTCAAAATCGGTGGTGAAGGCCTTATAGCCGCCCTGTTGCAGAAAACGCCGCATCCCCAGCTCGATTTGCGCCGCGTCGAGCAGGTTTTGCCGATTGGGGCCATGAAGCTTTACCGCATCCGTCAGTTGATAGCTGGCTTCGTACTCTTCGACCAGCGCAGCGATATCGCCCTGGGAGACGGCGTCAATCACGCCGGTCAAATCCCCCAGCCCCCAGGCGCTGACGGAATAGCCGAAGCGGATCTGCGCGCCGACCTTATCGCCCTCGGTGACCGCCACTTCGCGCATATTGTCGCCAAAGCGGGCCAGCTTCAGCCCTTTGCTTTCCTGAATCGCCGCCGCCACCCGCATCCATTTGGCGATGCGCCGATGGGCCTGTCCATCCTGCCAGTGGCCGACCACCACCTGGTGCGGCAGGCGCATGCGCGCGCCGATAAAGCCGAACTCCCGGCCGCCGTGGGCGGTCTGGTTCAGGTTCATAAAATCCATATCCATGGTGTCCCAGGGGATTTGCGCGTTGAACTGGGTATGGAATTGCAGTAACGGTTTATGCAAAATGCCGAGCCCGCCGATCCACATTTTGGCGGGAGAGAAGGTATGCAGCCAGACCAGCAGGCCGATACAGCTATCCTGATGGTTGGCGTCGCGGCACAGCGCGCCGATTTCGTCCGCGGTTTTTACCAGCGGCTTAAGCACCAGCCTGACCGGCAGGCGCGCGTCCTGATTCAGACCGGCGACGACCTTTTCCGCATTATCCTTTACCTGACGCAAGGTTTCCGCCCCGTAAAGGTGCTGACTGCCGATAACGAACCAGACTTCAAGGGATGTAAAATGATCCATGGTTACTCCTGTTTATTCCCGGCGGGAAAAGAAAAATTACGCGTCGGTCTTGAACCGGGCGCCGTAAGCCGGTTCGGCCGTGCGGCACCACTGCTGGTAGCGCTCATAAAGCCGCTGATAGCGGGCGACGCGCCGGCTATCCGGCGTCAACGTTTGCTCGACGCCGCTGGACATCCGCCGCTGCGCGCTGGGAATATCGCTATGGACGCCCGCGGCGACGGCGGCGAAGATGGCCGCTCCCAGCGCGCAGCACTGGTCGGAGGCCACAATTTGCAGCGGGCGATTCATCACATCGCTGCACACCTGCATGATGGCGGGGGATTTGCGGGCGATGCCGCCCAGCGCGAGAATATTGTCGACCGGCACGTCCTGGCTTTCAAAACACTCCATAATGGCGCGGGCGCCGAAGGCGGTGGCGGCGATAAAGCCGCCAAACAGCGTCGGCGCGTCCGTGCCCAGATTAAGGTCGGCGATAACGCCTTTTAACCGCTGGTCGGCGAAAGGGGTGCGGCGTCCGTTAAACCAGTCGAGCACCACCGGCAGATGATCCAGCGAGGGATTTTCGGCCCAGGTCTGGGTGAGCCGCTC
This sequence comes from Brenneria tiliae, assembly GCF_023347575.1. Taxonomy (NCBI): domain Bacteria; kingdom Pseudomonadati; phylum Pseudomonadota; class Gammaproteobacteria; order Enterobacterales; family Pectobacteriaceae; genus Brenneria; species Brenneria tiliae. The sequence goes on from NZ_JAKPCB010000103.1 coordinate 542,043, forward strand.
AAGCAGGCCGGCTTCCGCGGCCTGCAAAGGGATCTTCAACTGCGGGTCATCGGCGATCGCCTGGCGCAGCGGCCAGCTCAACAGTTGGCCGAACCAGGCGTACATATCGCCAAAGGCGGACTGCCCGGCCTCCAGCCCGATATGGCCGGGCACCACGCTGCCGTCCACCTGGCCGCAGATCCCCCTGATGGTGCGATCGGCGATGCGCGCTTTATCGGCAATCAGGATGTCGCAGGTGGAGGTGCCGATCACTTTAACCAGGGTATAGGGCTGCGCTCCGGCGCCCACGGCGCCGACGTGGCAGTCAAAGGCGCCGCCGGCGATAACCACGCTTTCCGGCAGGCCGAGCCGCGCGGCCCATTCGGCGGTGATGGCGCCGACGGGCGCGTCGGCGGTCCAGGTGTCGCTAAACATCGGGTATTGCAGCTTTTCGCTCAGGCGGGGATCGAGCGCGTGCAGAAAGGTTTTGGGCGGCAGACCGCCCCAGTCGGGGTGCCACAGCGACTTGTGTCCGGCGGCGCAGCGGCCGCGTCGAATGTTGCCAGGAGCCTGGGTGCCGGAGAGCAGGGCGGGCACCCAGTCGCACAGTTCGATCCAGGAGACGGCGGCCTGACGCACCGCCGCATCCTGGCGTGAGACGTGCAGTATTTTGGCCCAGAACCATTCCGAGGAGTAGACGCCGCCAATATAGCGGGTGTAATCCGCAAACCGGCCGCTATGGCACAGGCTGGTGATCGCCTCCGCCTCTTCTATCGCCGTATGATCCTTCCACAGCACGAACATGGCGTTGGGGTTGGCGGAAAACTCGGGGCGCAGCGCCAGAATCGTCCCCTGTTCGTCGATGGGCGCGGGGGTGGAGCCGGTGGAATCCACGCCGATGCCGACGATCCGCCGGCGCTGCGCCGCGCTCAGTCGTTCCACCACGGCGCGAATGGCCTGCTCCAGCGACTCGATATAATCCAGCGGGTGGTGGCGGAACTGGTTATTCGCCGGCTGACAATACATCCCGGCGCGCCAGCGCGGGTAATACGCCACCTCAGTGGTCAATTCTTGCCCGCTCCGGCAGTCAACGGCCAATGCGCGCACCGAATCACTGCCAAAGTCGAGGCCCAAGGTAATCGCGCCAGCGTTCATCGCTCCCCTCCCGTCAATTCCGCCTTTGTTTATAGCCGTATACGATAGGCGGGCATTAACGCGGGGCGTGAGGAGCGGTTAGCTGGAAGTATGCATTTTCCTGCCGCTCGCCGTCATTCTGTGATGCTCGTCAAAAGTTAATGACTGGTTAAATTTGCTAAATATATGCACAAACCTGTCGTTGTTCGGGGATGTGATAACGCTCGATATTCTTGCTGAAAATAACCGCTAAAACATACAGCGTCTGAATGCTGCTGAGTAAAGGACTGCCACCAACGCTGTGCTTTTCCTTTATCCCGACCGGAAATGCCTTAATGGAACCGATTACACATCCAGGATCCTCTGACGTGTAAAAAATAACTATAGCGGAGAACATCATGCATAAATTCACTAAGCTGCTGGCGACGATTGGGCTGGCCGCGGTTATGTCACAATCGGCTATCGCCGAAACGTTGAAGCTGGGGTTTCTGGTTAAACAGCCGGAAGAACCCTGGTTTCAGACGGAATGGAAATTTGCCGATAAGGCGGGAAAAGATCTCGGTTTCGAGGTGATTAAAATCGCCGTCCCGGACGGCGAAAAAACGCTTAATGCCATTGATAGCCTGGCGGCCAGCGGGGCGAAAGGCTTTGTGATCTGTACCCCCGACCCCAAATTAGGGGCGGCGATCGTCGCCAAGGCGCGCAGCTACGACCTGAAGGTCATCGCCGTGGACGATCAGTTCGTTAATGCCAGAGGCGAGCCGATGGACTCGGTGCCGCTGGTCATGATGGCGGCCAGCAAAATCGGCGAGCGCCAGGGGCAGGAGCTGTGGAACGAAATGAATAAACGCGGCTGGAAGGTGGAGGAAACCGCGGTGATGGCGATCACCGCCAACGAACTGGATACCGCCCGGCGCCGCACCACCGGCTCGATGGATGCATTAAAAGCCGCCGGTTTCCCGGAAAAGCAAATCTATCAGGTTCCCACCAAATCCAACGATATTCCCGGGGCGTTTGACGCCGCCAACTCGATGCTGGTGCAGCATCCCGGCGTGAAGAACTGGCTGATTGTCGGCATGAACGACAATACCGTGCTGGGCGGCGTGCGGGCGACGGAAGGTCAGGGGTTCAAGGCGCCCAACGTGATCGGCATCGGTATCAACGGGGTGGATGCGGTGAGCGAACTGTCGAAAGGACAGGCCACCGGTTTCTATGGTTCGCTGCTGCCAAGCCCGGATATCCACGGCTATAAAAGCATCCAGATGCTGAATGAGTGGGTGACCAAAGGCGTGGAACCGCAAAAGTTCACCGAAGTTACCGATGTGGTGCTGATCACCCGCGACAACTTCAAGGTCGAACTGGAGAAAAAAGGTCTGCTGTAACGGCCGGCGGGACAGGGAGGTCCGTGCGTTCGCCGCCGGTTTCCATCCCCGCTGCGGCGGGAACGACCGGTGCGACGGCGAGTGGTCAACTATGAGGAAACGAAAATGACGGTACAGTCAGCCTATTTGTCGTTTCATGGCATCGGCAAGGAATTCCCCGGCGTCAAGGCGCTGGCGGATATCAGCTTTTCCTGCCAGGCGGGGCAGATCCACGGCTTGATGGGGGAAAACGGGGCGGGTAAATCCACGCTGTTGAAAATCCTGAGCGGCAACTATTTGCCTTCCGCCGGGGAAATCCATATCCAGGGCCGGCCGGTGCGCTTCAATAGCACCATGGATGCGCTGAATGCCGGCGTGGCGATTATTTATCAGGAGTTGCATCTGGTGCCGGAAATGACGGTGGCGGAGAATATTTACCTTGGCCAGCTGCCGCACAAGTACGGCATGGTGAATTATTCGCTGCTGCGTTATGAGGCCAAACTGCAGCTTGAGCACCTGGGACTGGATATCGATCCCGACACGCCGCTTAAATACCTTTCCATCGGCCAGTGGCAAATGGTGGAGATCGCCAAGGCGCTGGCCCGCAACGCCAAAATTATCGCTTTTGACGAACCCACCAGTTCGCTATCCGCCCGCGAAATCGAACAGCTGTTCCGGGTGATCGCCGAATTACGCGGCGAAGGGCGGGTGATTTTGTACGTATCGCACCGCATGGAGGAAATTTTCGCCCTGGGGGACGCCATCACCGTGTTTAAAGACGGCCGCTATGTGCGCACCTTCGACGATATGAGCCAGGTGGATCACCAATCGCTGGTGCAGGCGATGGTGGGCAGAAACCTGGGGGATATTTACGGCTATGCGCCGCGTCCGCACGGCGAGGAGCGGCTGACGCTCACGGAGGTGAAAGCGCCGGGGGTGAAATCGACGGTATCGCTGCGGGTGCGGCAAGGGGAAATCGTCGGGCTGTTCGGCCTGGTGGGCGCCGGGCGCAGCGAACTGCTGAAGGGGATATTCGGCGCGACCCGCATTACCGGCGGACAGGTGCTGCTGGATGGCAAACCGCTCACGGTGAGGTCGCCCATTGACGCCATCCGCCAGGGGGTGATGCTGTGCCCGGAAGATCGCAAATCCGAGGGGATCATCGCCGTGCATTCGGTGCGCGACAATATCAACATCAGCGCGCGGCGCAAGAGCCTGAAGGCCGGCTTTATCATTAATAACCGCTGGGAAAAGGAGAATGCGGCCAAGCGCATTCAGGCGCTGAATATTAAAACCCCCAGCGCGGCGCAGCTGATGATGAACCTTTCCGGCGGTAATCAGCAGAAGGCCATTCTGGGGCGCTGGCTGTCGGAAGAGATGAAGGTCATCCTGCTGGATGAACCGACGCGCGGCATCGACGTCGGCGCCAAGCACGAAATCTATCACGTCATTTATGAGCTGGCGAAGCAAGGCATCGCCGTGCTGTTCGCTTCCAGCGACCTGCCGGAAGTGCTCGGACTGGCCGACCGCATCATTGTGATGCGGGAAGGGGCGGTATCCGGCGAGCTGCTCCACGATGAGGCCACTGAGCAGAAAGTGCTGAGTCTGGCAATGTTGCGAATCCCCGATATCGAAGCCGCGGTTGCCTGACCGCCAAGGAGTAATGCTATGCCAACAAAAATTCTGCCGTCCAATGAGGATGCGGCGACGACCCCGGATAAGCGGAAAGCCGGCTCGGGGATATCCCGCATTTGGGATAACTACGGCATGCTGGTGGTTTTTGCCGTGCTGTTTCTGGGGTGCGCGATTTTCGTGCCCAATTTCGCCAGCTTTATCAATATGAAAGGGCTGGGACTGGCGATATCCATGTCCGGCATGGTGGCCTGCGGCATGCTGTTTTGCCTGGCGTCGGGGGATTTTGACCTCTCCGTCGCCTCGATTATCGCCTGCGCCGGCGTGACCACGGCGGTGGCGATCAATATCACGCAAAGCCTGTGGCTGGGCGTGGGCGCCGGACTGTTGCTGGGCGTGGCGTTCGGCCTGCTTAACGGCTTTATCATCGCCCGGCTCAGGATTAACGCGCTGATCACCACCCTGGCCACGATGCAGATCGCCCGCGGGCTGGCTTATATCATCTCGGACGGTAAAGCGGTCGGCATCGAAGACGAGCGTTTCTTTGCGCTGGGCTATGCCAACTGGCTGGGGCTGCCGGCGCCCATCTGGATCACCGCGATCTGCATGATCCTGTTCGGGCTGCTGCTGAATAAAACCACTTTCGGGCGCAATACGCTGGCGATCGGCGGAAACGAAGAGGCCGCGCGTCTGGCCGGGGTGCCGGTGGTGCGCACCAAAATCATCATCTTCGCGCTTTCCGGCCTGGTCTCCGCCGCGGCGGGCATTATTCTGGCATCGCGCATGACCAGCGGCCAGCCGATGACCTCGATCGGCTATGAGCTGATCGTGATTTCCGCCTGCGTGCTGGGCGGCGTGTCGTTAAAAGGCGGCATCGGCAAGATTTCCTACGTCGTCGCCGGGGTGCTGATTTTGGGAACCGTGGAAAATGCGATGAACCTGTTGAATATTTCGCCGTTTTCGCAATACGTGGTGCGCGGTTTGATTCTGCTGACGGCGGTGATCTTCGACCGCTACAAACAGCTGTCCAGGAAGACCCTGTAAGCGCCGCCGCTATGCCCGCGCAGGCGGGCACGCTTGCGCGACCCGTCGTTAGATAAAGCTCCGGAGGTTGGATGTATCACCGTGTGGCGCATGAATCCCAGTCTAATCCGTTACTGCCGGGTTACGCCTTTAACGCCTACCTGGTCGCCGGATTGACGCCGATCCTGGCGGACGGCCCGCTCGACTTCTTTATCGATCGCCCTGACGGCATGAAGGGCTACATTATTAATCTCACCATCAAAGGACAGGGACAGGTTTTTGCCGGTGACGACGCCTTTTATTGCAATCCCGGCGATTTGCTGCTGTTTCCCCCCAAATCGACGCATTTTTACGGCCGCTCGCCGGACAGCGACTGCTGGTATCACCGCTGGGTCTATTTCCGCCCGCGGGCCTATTGGGCCGACTGGCTGGAATGGCATACCCGGCATTGCGGCGTCGGGCGTCTGAGCCTGCCGAATAACCCGCTGTTGCTGGAGTTCGATCGCCTGTTCGCCAATATTGAACAGACGCAGCGTTCGGGGCGGCGCTTCTCGCAAGAGCTGGGGATGAACCTGCTGGAACGCTTGCTGCTAAGGGCGATGGAGGAAGATCCGCAGAGCCCGCAAAAAATCATCGACCCGCGCATTATCGAGGCCTGCCAGTTTATCACCGGCAATCTGGCGGGAGAGTTGCGTATCGACGAGGTGGCCCGGCACGTCTGCCTGTCGCCGTCGCGGCTGGCGCACCTGTTTCGCGAGCAGGTCGGCATCAATATCCTGCGCTGGCGGGAAGATCAGCGGGTGATCCGCGCCAAGCTGCTGTTGCAAACGACGCAGGAATCCATCGCCAATATCGGCCGGGTGGTCGGCTATGACGACCAGCTCTATTTTTCGCGGGTGTTCCGTAAACGGGTGGGCGTGAGCCCGAGCGATTTCCGCCGCCGCAGCAGCGAAATCAACTATCCCGCGGCGAAAACGCCGGAAACGACGCCGTGGGAGGACCGAACGCCCAAAATCGCCGGCCGGTAGCCAAGGGGCAAAATGAGAAAATCCCCGTTAAATAGGCCGTCTCTGCGGTGCTATACTGAGTTCACATCACCAATTGAGCGGCCAAGGGGGAAGATTCATGAGTGACAACGTTCGTGTCGGGTTACTGGGATACGGCTATGCGAGTAAAACGTTCCACGCGCCGCTAATCGCCGGGACGCCTGGCCTGGAGCTGGCGGCGATTTCCAGCAGCAATGCGGATAAAGTCCGCGCCGACTGGTCGACAATCAGGGTTGCGAGCGATCCGCAAACGCTGTTCAACGATCCGGATATCGATCTTATTGTTATTCCCACGCCGAATGACACCCATTTCCCGTTGGCCAAGCAGGCGCTGCAAGCGGGCAAGCATGTGGTGGTGGATAAACCGTTTACCGTGACGTTGTCACAGGCCCACGAGCTGGGACTGGTGGCGGAACATACCGGCAAGCTGCTTTCGGTGTTTCATAACCGCCGCTGGGACAGCGATTTCCTGACGCTGAAACATTTGCTGCATACCGGGTCGCTGGGCGATGTGGTCTACCTGGAGTCCCATATCGACCGTTTTCGGCCGCAGGTTCGCCAGCGCTGGCGCGAAGACGGCAGCGAAGGCAGCGGTATCTGGTACGACCTGGGGCCGCACCTGCTGGATCAGGCCCTGCAGCTATTTGGACTGCCCGTCGCCATTCAGGTCGATCTGGCGCAGCTGCGCCCCGGCAGTAAAGCGACGGACTATTTCCATGCCATCCTGATTTATCCACAGCGCCGGGTGGTGCTGCATGCCAGCATGCTGGCGGCGGCGCCGTCGGCGCGTTATATCGTCCACGGCACGCGCGGCAGCTTCGTCAAATTCGGTCTCGATCCGCAGGAAGATCGGTTGAAAGCCGGTGAGCGTCCGCCGCAGGAAAACTGGGGACAGGATCGGCGCGACGGCGTGTTGACGCTGCATCATGACGGCGTTGTGGCCGAGCAGGCCGTGCCGACCCTTGCCGGCGACTACCCGGCTTATTATGCGGCGATCCGTGACGCGTTACACGGCAAGGGCGAGAATCCGGTCACGGTTCACCAGGCTATCCAGGTGATGGAACTGATAGAAGTGGGATTGATATCCCATGAGCAGAAAAAAGTGATGACGCTGAAAAATAGCTAGATTTGTCGATTTTTATCGCAGATAGTTAACGTTTGGTTTAAGCAGGCGATCTCAGGATCGCCTGCGCTGTTTTTAATCAGGCGAAAACAAGAAAGGGATGAATAATGGGGTGGCTACAGCGATTGCGCATCGACAAATTTTTGCTGGTATTGGTTTTAGTGGTGATCACCGCATCATTTTTCCCCTGCGAGGGCGCCGCGAAGGTCTTTTTTGAATACCTGACCACGGCCGCCATCGCGCTGCTGTTTTTTATGCACGGGGCAAAGCTGTCGCGGGAAGCCATTACCGCCGGGATGGGGCACTGGCGTCTGCATCTGGTGGTGTTCGCCAGTACCTTTTTACTCTTCCCGCTGCTGGGAATGGGCATGAGTATTCTGGTGCCGGTGGTATTGACGCCGACGCTCTACCTCGGTTTTCTGTACCTGTGCGCCTTGCCGGCGACCGTACAGTCGGCCATTGCCTACACCTCGATGGCCGGGGGCAACGTCGCGGCGGCGATTTGCAGCGCCTCGGCTTCCAGTATCCTGGGCGTATTTCTGTCGCCGATTCTGGTCGGCCTGCTGATGCATACGCAGGGCGGCGCGGAGACGGATACGCTGCACGCCATCGGTTCTATTATCATGCAGCTGATGGTGCCCTTTGCGGCGGGGCATTTATCCCGTCCGCTGATTGCCGGATGGGTGGATCGCCATCGTAAATTAATCAATATTACCGATCGGTCATCAATTCTTCTGGTGGTTTACGTCGCCTTCAGCGAAGCCGTGGTGCAGGGGATCTGGAGCCAGATTAACGGCTGGTCGTTACTGGCGGTGGTGGGGGTTTCCATCGTTTTACTGGCCATCGTGCTGGTGGTGAATACGCTGGCGGCGCGCAAGCTGGGCTTTAATATCGCCGATGAGATCACCATCGTATTCTGCGGCTCGAAGAAAAGCCTGGCGAACGGCATTCCGATGGCCAGCGTTCTGTTTCCGGCGGCGACGGTGGGGGTGATGGTATTGCCCTTGATGATTTTCCATCAAATCCAGCTGATGGTGTGCGCGGCGCTGGCGCAGCGCTACGCCAACCGGATAAAGCGCGCCGAACAGGCATCCGCGGCGACGGGAAAAACGGCGAGCGGAGTGGAGCAAAAATAGGGCGGTTTTTTAAAGGTTTTCCTTCGCGTAAAAAATCGCGCTGAGGTGGGCGTGACCGCCGGGTGAGCGACAGGACGTCGCGAAAGCCAGTGCCGCGCCGGGAGCGCGTCAATGGCGGCCCGATTAGCGGTTACGAACGCCGAAGGCATCGCGTAGCGACGCGATTTCGCGAAAAGCCTGGGGCCACGGGGCGGCGGCGACTGAGCCGCCTCGTGTCGGGCGCGTGCTGCGACGGTTGCAGAAATCGACTGAGGTTAGTGCGCACGAAACCCTCACTGCGCTTACAGACATTCCTTTCCCTGATTTATGGGGAAGCACGAGGCCGCAGGAACGACGGTAATACGTTATGCCCGCGACGCCGCGCCCCGTTTACCCAGCACTTTCTCCCGCAGCCGTTGCTTTTCCTGTTCGCTGATAAAGGCGATATCCAATCCGTTTTCCTGCGCCCGCCGGGTCTCTTTGGCGGTCAACCCGGCCAATGGCGCCGCAACCTGATACTCGTGGCGGATTTCGATGCCCTGTACGGCAGGATCGTCGGTATTAATCGTGGCGGGAATACCGTGGCGCAGAAAATGCAACAGCGGGTGCCGATCCAGCGACTCGACCGTGCTGGTCTGGATATTGGAGGTCAGGCAGGACTCAATTCCGATGCCGTTTTCCGCCATATACGCCATCAGTCCGGTATCGATAATGGCGGTAACGCCGTGGCCGATCCGCTCGGCTTCCAGCTGGTTGATGGCCTGCCAGATACTTTCAGGACCGGCGGCTTCCCCCGCGTGCACGGTAATGCGCCAGCCGGCGTCCCGCGCCTGCCGGAAGTGCGATGAAAAAAGCTCGCCGGGATACCCCAGCTCATCGCCGGCCAGATCGAGGGCGACGATACGGTCGCGGTGGGCCAGCAGGCCGTCCAGCTCCTGTTGGCAGGCCTCGGTGCCGAAGGTGCGGCTCAGAATGCCGATCAGACGGATATCAATGTCGAGATCGCGGCTGCCCGCGGTCACGCCGTCAATCACGGCTTCCACCACGCCGGCAATCGGTAGCTGATGGTTCATCGCCATATAGTAGGGGGAGAAACGCAGCTCCGCATAATCCAGCCCGGCGTTGACGGCGTCTTCAACATTTTCATAGGCGACGCGGCGGCAGGCGTCCAGCGACCCCAGAACGGCGACGCCCCAATCCAGCTTTTGCAGAAAGCTCAGCAAATCCGGCTCGGTTTGGGTCACTTGAACATGAGGGCGCAGTGAGGCCAGGTCATTGGCGGGTAAGGCGATATTGAACTGGCGGCCCAGTTCCAGGATGCTTTGTGGCCGGATATTACCATCCAGGTGGCGGTGAAGGTCCGTTAGCGGGAGTTGCAAATCAATCATGGAGTACTCTTGGTATCAGTAAGCCGGGCCGTGGCCCGTTAAGTGCGGTGAAGTATAAAAACAAATGCCGGCAACGGCAAATTCAGTCGGATAAACGGGATGGCTGCGCGGTCAGTCTGGGGATCGCCCGGATATAAATCAGCTCGCTTAACAGTTCCACCAGCGTCTGGGCGACGATAATGGCCGGCAGCAGCGGGATGGCGCCGGGGATGGCCAGCGCCAGAGGCAAAACCACCAGGGAGTTCCGCGTCCCGGCGCTGAAGGCCACCGCGCGCGCGCCGGCCGGCTCAAGACGGAATACCTTGCCGGTAAACCATCCCAATACCGGGGCGACGATAGCGAACAGCGCATAGAACGGAACGGCGTTCAGCACCATCGGCCAGGTGGTTTTAAGCTGGGGAATAACGGAAATCACCACCACGAATAACACCAGAGCAGTGGCGGGAACCGGCAAAAAACCGAGCCGCTCGGCGAATTTATCCACGGCAGGTAAGCGGGAGGCTCCCCATTGCACCAGCCCGGCCAGCAGCAGGGGAATCGCAATCAGCCAGATAAAGGCGTGGAAAAACGGCGCGATATGAATAAGCCCGGCCGCTTCCCGGCTGAGAAACAGCCCGAGGTAAAACGGCAATGCCAGCATTTGCACCGCCAGCAGCGCGGGGGTGGCGGCCAGCAAACTCGGGGCGTCGGCGCGGCCGAGATGAGAGAAGGTCACCACATAGTCGATACAGGGGGCGAGCAACACCAGCAGCATGCCCAGTCGGATAAGCGGGTCGGCGGGGAAATAAGGAATAAGGCAGGCCACGAACAGCGGTATAACGATAAAATTGGCCGCCAGCAGGGCGCCAAGAAAGCGGACCCGGGTCAGACTGCGCTTTAGCGACGTTAACGGCACCTGCAAAAAAGTGACGAACAGCATCAATGCCAGCGCCGGATTGATCGCCACGTCCAGTTTTTCCGTACCGGGCAGCAACAGGGCGGCCACGCCTGCGGCGATAACCGCGATAAAGTAGATGGCGCTCTGACGTTGTTCCATAAATGTTTGGTATTTTTGCATGCTCAATCTCTTAACGGGAACAGCCGGCGCGGACAAAAAACGCCGGCGGCGGCCATAAAGCCGCCGCCGACTGTTCTCTTCTTATTGCCGGTTACTGCGCGGGAGGCGCAAGGGGCGGCACCTGTTCCTGCGGCGCTTCATCGCTTTCGCCGGGAATGGTGATAAACGGCGCAATAAAGTCCGCCAGCGACATTTTGTTGCCGTTGAAATCAACCTGGCCGTCCGCATACTGCAATGAACTGGTGATGGCATTGTCCTTGGTGACGGTAACCTGATTCATCTGGCCGATGCTTGCCATCATCTGCGCCTGCTGCAGCGCCATTTTCTCGGCTTGCGCCTTCTCTTCATCGTTTGCCGGCTGTTGTTGCCCGGCCTGCACCATCAGCTCCGCCAGCATGGCCAACGGCACGTTCAATTTGGCGTCAAGCTTGTTAAGCGACTGGCGGATGATTTTTTCTTCATCGGAAGCGGCCGGATCGGTTGCTTTCGCCGTGTTCTGCAGGGGATCGGTCAAGTCCAGCGCCAGCGTGAAGGTGCTTTCCCCTTTGGCGTTTTTCCAACTGACCGGGGAGAGGGTGATAGTGGGGTTGCCTTTCAGCAAATCAGGCAAATGTTTCAGCAAAACCATGGCGATTTCGTGCTGGTAGACGTCCGGATCCAGCCCTTGCGGATCCTGTAAAAGCTGCTGAGCCTTTTTCTGATACTCGGCGGCAAAACGCTTGGTGCCCTCGCCGTCAAGCCGGGAAAAGGCGAGTTGCAGATTCCCCGAGCCGAGATTACGCTCGCTGACGGCCAGTGATTCCAGCGTCAGGGACAATTTGCCCGCCAGGTTCTTCTCGTCTTCGGTGACGCTGCTTTGTACCGCGAAATTATTCAGCGTAATCGGTTCGCCGCCTTCAACGGTAAATTTCAGGGTCTTGATGGTCGCCTTGCCGTCGCCCAGATTAAGGTCGAATTTACCTTTGTGGTTGGCCGTATCAAGCGCGAAATCATTGATGCTGACCTGTTCGGTCTCACCCCACGGATTTTTCTTTTCCAGCAGCAGGCTATTAACGGTTCCCGTCAGCGCGCTGCGGCGCAGATCGCTGGCGACGTCCAGCTGGAGTTCGGTGCCGCTAAAGGAGAATTTCTGATCGTTGCCCTGATACTCGACCGGAAGCAGCGTCACCTCCGAATGGGTATCGCCGCTGTAGGCCACGCGGGTTTCGGCCGAGATAAAGGGTTTATTCTGGGTAAGATCGAACAGCGGTTTAACCACCGGCGTATTCGCCAGCTCGCTATGCACCGACGCCATCGCCGGCAGCAGGTTAAGCTGCTTGAGCTGCGCTAACGGGAACGGGCCGTGAGAAACCGACTCATTGAGAACAATCTCCTCGCCGGGGGCGAGAAGCTGCGTCCCTTTGGCGGTACCGTCGGCTTGCAGCACATAGGCCAGTTTACTGCTGAAAATGCCGCCCTGATAATCGCGATACACCAGTTTCAGTCCGGCGTCCGGGTAGGCGGATTTGAGTTGTGTATTGATATCGTCGGTAAATTCATCAATATGCTGAGCCAGCTGTTTACCGGTGTACCAGGATGCGCCTGTCCAGACTGCGCCCAGAGCAATGATAACGCCGGCGGCAATTAACGACTTCTTCATTTTATTTATCCTTTATTAAAAACACGTCCCGATTCTTCAAGACGAGAGGGTATATACCGGTCATCAGCGATTAAATACGCGGGCGATGCGTCCCTGTCCCTGGACCGATACCGGTGATTCACTGGCGGAAATAAAGCAGGATTCGCCCGCCTTGAGCCTGATTTGCCGCCGCTCTTTTTGCAATAACGCCTCGCCGTCGACGCAGAAGACAATCGCGGCGCTGCTCTGGCTGAGCGTTTGCGCTTCATCGCTCAGGTTATGCAGGGAAAAGGCGAAATCATCCACCGGAATAGGGAAGCTTAGCTCATTTCCCTGTCTGATGGGGGCGGTCAATAAAGCGGCGGCGGGTTTGGCGGCAAACTGCACGTTGTCCAATAACTCCGGAATATCAATGTACTTCGGCGTCAAGCCTGCCCGCAGCACGTTGTCCGAATTCGCCATGACTTCCAGCGCCACGCCGTTTAAATAGGCGTGCGGCGTTTGGGCGTATAAAAACATGGCGTCGCCCGGCTGAAGCGTAATGACGTTGAGCAACAGGGGGGAAAACAGACCGCTGTCGTGCGGATAAAAGCGCGTAATGTCCCGGATCGTCGCCCAGGGTTCATGCTGCTGGCTGTTCAGCGCGGCTTTTAATACCCCCAGCGCGCGCTCTTTTTGTTCGCCGCTCATGTTCAGCAGGTTGGCAAACAGCATGGAGAGGTTTTTGCCGTCCGGCTGTTGCAAAAAAGCGCTAATGGAGGGATGCGCGCCGGCGACCGGCGCTAACAGCGCGGCGATTTCAGATAATTCTCGAAAGCCGTTCAGCGCCTGAAAAGGGGTGAGCGCAAACACCAGTTCCGGCTTGTGATTGGCATCCTTGTAGTTTCTTTCCGCGGCATCCAGCGGGATGCCCGCCGCATTTTCCCTGGCAAAACCCTGTTCCGCCGCGGATTTGCTGGGGTGTACCTGAATGGAAAGCGGCTGCTCCGCGCACAGCACTTTAAATAAAAACGGTAATTCGCCGAAGCGCCGCGCCACGGCCGCGCCAAGGTGCGAGGAGAGGTCTGCGGCAATCACTTCGCGCAGATTGCGCTCGTTGCCTTGTTCATCAATGACCTGGGAACTGCTCTTCGGATGGGCGCCCATCCATAGTTCAGCCATTGGTAAATCATTAGGATTTTCAATGCCGTATAGCTCAGTTAAAGCGTGTTTGCTGCCCCAGGCGTAGTGCTGGACGCGATTGAGCATTTTTTGCATGATGGATTCCTGAGGTTATATAACCGTTGATTAAAATACTTCCAATAGTTAATAAAATGACTGGTGAATAATACGCGGCATCGGCTCACACCATGTTAATGTTTTATGTGTCACTATTCCAGGCAGTGCTACTTTCATCATTCAGAATGATAAGGAGAAAAGGCAATGACAACGACGCGTATTGAAAAAGACTCAATGGGGCCGATTGACGTTCCTGCCGACCGCTTATGGGGCGCTCAGACGCAGCGATCGCTTGAGCATTTCCGCATTTCAGAAGAAAAAATGCCGCGCGCGCTGATTTATGCGCTGGCGCAGACCAAACGCGCGGCCGCCAGCGTAAATATAGACCTGAAACTGCTTCCGGCGGATCGCGGCAACGCCATCATCCAGGCCGCCGATGAAGTCCTGGCCGGCAAGCATGGCGGCGAGTTTCCGCTGGCCATCTGGCAAACCGGCTCCGGCACCCAAAGCAATATGAATATGAATGAGGTGCTGGCAAACCGCGCCAGCGAACTGCTGGGCGGGGAGCGGGGGAGCGACCGGCTGGTCCATCCCAATGACGACGTCAATAAAAGCCAAAGCTCCAACGACGTTTTTCCCACGGCGATGCACGTCGCGGCGGTGGTGGCGATTAATGAACACCTTATCCCTGAGCTGAAGGTACTGCATCAGACGCTGGCGGCCAAAGCGGAAAAGTTTAAAGACATCGTAAAAATCGGCCGCACCCATCTGCAGGATGCCACGCCGCTGACCCTGGGACAGGAAATTTCCGGCTGGGCGGCGATGCTGCAACACAGCCTGAAGCATATCCAGGACAGCGTGCCCCATCTGGCCGAACTGGCGCTGGGCGGAACCGCCGTCGGCACCGGGTTGAATACCCATCCGGAATATGCCGTGCGCGTCGCCGCCGAACTGGCGCGCCTCACCGGCCAGCCGTTTGTCACCGCGCCGAACAAGTTCGAGTCGCTGGGTACCTGCGACGCGCTGGTTCACGGACACGGCGCGTTGAAAGGGTTGGCGGCGTCGTTGATGAAGATTGCCAATGACGTGCGCTGGCTGGCTTCCGGGCCGCGCTGCGGCATCGGCGAACTGAGCATTCCGGAAAATGAACCCGGCAGCTCCATCATGCCCGGTAAAGTCAATCCTACGCAGTGTGAAGCGGTTACCATGCTCAGCAGCCAGGTGCTGGGAAATGACGTCGCCGTCAATATCGGGGGCGCTTCGGGCAACTTCGAACTCAACGTCTACCGTCCTCTGGTAATTCATAATTTCCTGCAGTCCGTCCGTCTGCTGGCCGACGGCATCAAAAGCTTTAATGACCACTGCGCCATCGGTATTGAACCGAATCGTGAGCGTATCGATCAACTGCTGAACGAATCGCTGATGCTGGTTACGGCGCTGAATACCCATATCGGTTATGACAAAGCCGCTGAAATCGCTAAAAAGGCGCATAAGGAAGGGCTGACGTTGAAAGCCTCCGCGCTGAAGCTGGGCTATCTCACCGAAGAGCAGTTCGATGAGTGGGTACGGCCTGAGGATATGGTCGGCAGCCTGAAAAGCTGATTGCGCTACGCTTTAGTTTGTCTGCCTGCCGGGGAGCGATCTCCGGCAGGCGTCGTTTTACGGCGCGTCGGTGTACAGGTGCAGGCGGGGGATCAGCAAACGCAGCGGCGTCGCCTGCGGTTTATGTTTATGCTTGATGTTGTGGGCGTCATAGTTATTCAGCCCGCCGATAACGGGAACTTCGCCGCCGCTCTCTTGCCGGCACAGCACTAACAGCGGAGACGGGCAGGGATGCTGCACCTGCTTCTGCCGTTGCGCGTACCAGACTCTGGCGATGGGCTGGACTTTGACCGGGCGCTTTATCTTTAGCGTCGCCCGTGGCGGCAATCGCAATAGGGTGTCGATCTCCTGCTCCACTAATCCCGCCCATTGTTCCTTGCTGTACGGCGCCGGGCCTCTGCCGGCCTTCAGGCTTTTTTGCAGTTTCTCCAGCAGTTCGGCGCGCGTCATATTTTTGATGATATGTTTATTCGCCCACCCAAAGCGTACCGACGTCGGGTCGGCGATCGGCGTCAGCGTCCGGTAGGCGCTTAGGGTAATCAGACCGCGCAGATGGGTATGTACAAACTCAAAGCGCTGCTCGGGCTCCAGCCCCGACTCGACGGTCACTATCTGTTCCAGCTCTTTCTTCAGCCCGTTGATATCTTCGATAAGCCGCTGCGCCTGTTGATACTGGTGGTGGTCGACGGAAAAACAGAGCGCGCCGGGAAGGCGGATGGCGGCTTTGCTGCTGATGGTCTCCGGGTAGTGGTGGATAAACAGGCGTTGAAAATGCGCCAGTCCTAATTCACGCGCTTCCTGGCCGACGTACTGTTGCACGGCGATTTGCGTGATGGCGTCGTGCTCGGCGCCTTTTGCGATATCGGGCAGGGAGTAAACCCGGCCCGCCAGCAGCCTGAACCCGGCAAACTGCGTCTGCATCAGGGCCAGTTTTTCTTCCAGCTCGGCAAAGCACCGGTGCATGCGGTCAATCAGCGTATAGTGGTCCACGGTATTATCCATCTTAGTTACAACATACTAGTAGTTATAATACCAACCCCCGCCGGCGGCAAACGTGATGTGGTTCGCCTAGCAGGGATTAATCGGGCAGGGGGGTGAAATCAGGTCAGTTGTTTCAGGCGGAAGCTGACCGCCAGGGCGACCAAGAGCAGGGACGCCAGAAAGGCGGTGATGCCCGCCCAGCCGTAAGCGTGCCAGAATACGCCGCCCAGCGTTCCGGCCAGGCTGGATCCCAGATAATAGCAAAACAGATACATGGATGAAGCCTGGCCTTTGGCCCGGCGCGCGCGCTGGCCAATCCAGCCGCTGGCGACGGCATGGGCGGCAAAAAAACCGGCGGAATAGAGCATCATGCCGATAAACACGCACGCCAGCGGGCTTAAGGCGGTAACGCCCAGTCCCAGCAGCATCAGTCCGATGGAAATGGCGAGCACCGGTCCCCGGCCGTAGCGGGAAGTCAATGCCCCCGCTTTAGGCGAGCTGTAGCTGCCGGTCAGGAAAACCACCGACAGCAGGCCGACAATCGACTGATTGAGCAGGTAAGGCGATTCCAGCAGGCGATAGCCGATATAGTTGAAGAGGGTAACGAACGAACCCATCAGCAGAAAGCCCTGCAAAAACAGTAACGGCAATCCGGCGTCGTGCCAGTGCAGTTTCGCATTCAGCCATAGGGTTTTGGGACGCAAAGAGCCGGCGCGGAAATGGCGGGAGTCGGGCAAAATCTTCCAGAAGGTTAATGCGGCGATTAACGCCAGAACGCCGATCGTCCCCACGGCAATCCGCCAGGGGAAATAGTCGCTCAATACGCCGCTTACCAGACGTCCGCTCATGCCGCCGATGGAATTGCCGCTGATATAAAGTCCCATGGAGAAAGCCAGCACGCTGGGGTGGATCTCTTCGCTCAGGTAACTCATGGCGACGGCCGCTACGCCGCTGAGCGATAGGCCGATCATCGCCCGCATAATCAGCACCCCCTGCCAACTGCTCATAAAGGCGCAAATAAGCGTGCAGGCGGCGGCCAGCATCAGCGAGACCGCCATTACGTTTTTGCGTCCTACGGTATCGGACAGGGGGCCGGTAAACAGCAGTCCAATCGCCAGCGTCACCGTTGATACCGAAAGCGACAGGCTGCTGGCGGCCGGAGAAATGACGAAATCCTGCGAAAGAAGCGGCAATAGCGGCTGTACGCAGTAAAGCAGGGCGAAAGTGGCGAAGCCGGCGGAAAATAGAGCCAGTGTCACGCGCATAAACTGCGGCGTGCCGCGTTTGATATAAGGTGATTTTCCGGTGGCGATAGGTTTGGGGGAAAGCGCTTCCTCATCGGTGCTAATGGAAACGGGCATAGCGGGCGATGCCGGAGATGACGGGGTACTCAAAATAAATCCAGATTTAGGAAAGGAATGAATACGGCGATCATAGAAGAGCTATATTATTTTGTATAATATATTAATAATCATAATTGATACTTATAAAATATGAATATCGAATTACGCCATCTGCGTTACTTTATCGCCGTTGCCGAAGAACTGCATTTTGGCCGCGCGGCGGAGAAATTGCTGATTTCGCAGCCGCCCCTCAGCCAGCAAATACAGATGCTGGAAGAGCAGGTGGGCGCAAGATTGCTGGAGCGTAATAACCGTAATGTGCGGCTGACGCCGGCCGGCGAAATGTTTTTAAAAGAGGCCTGGTCCATTATCGCTCAGGTCAACCAGGCGGCGGAGCGCGCCGCGCGCATCGAGCGCGGTGAAATAGGCGAGCTGACGATAGGTTTTACCTCGTCGGCGCCCTTTATCAAAAAAGTGTCCCGCAGTCTGCTGCGCTTTCGCCAATCCTTTCCGCAGGTGCATATTCAGATGATGGAGCTGAACACCAAGCAGCAGATCGAACCCTTATTGAACGGCAAGCTCGATATTGGCGTGATGCGTAATAATCCGCTGCCGGACGCCCTTGAGCATCAGCTGTTGCTGCACGAGGCCCTGGTTGCGGTAGTGCATGAGGACCACCCGCTGGCCGGGCAGTCAAACGGGCCGATCGGTATTCGGCAATTGGCGAATGAGCCTTTCGTTTTCTTTTCGCGCACCGTCGGCACGGCTTTATATGATGAAACGCTGACGTTGCTGAAACGGTACGGTATTCACCCCTACATCACCCAGGAAGTCGGCGAAGCCATGACGATTGTCGGTCTGGTTTCATCCGGGCTGGGGGTTTCCATCCTGCCCGCCTCCTTTATGCGCATCAAGGTCGACGGGGTGAAATATCTGCCGCTGGCCGAGAGCGATGCCATTACCGAAGTATGGCTGGTTACCGCCCGTAATCGGCCGTTAAAAACCGCGGCGCAGACGCTGATTTCGTTGATGCTTAACAGATAATTTTTGCAATATGTGCGTTAAATCACATAACGAAGCAAATATTTGACGGCATTGGCGAAAAGCCCCACCATGCCCTCAGTTTTTTATTTTGCAGCGTGAAAAATAAATGCGGTAGCAGCAATAAACACGAAGAGTAGGAGCCAGGTTTGTGATTGCCGACGGTCAGCCAGGACATATTGATCAAATTAAACAAATCAATGCCGGGGCGGTATACCGGTTAATCGACAAGTATGGCCCGATATCGCGTATCGAACTGTCCAAGCGGGCGCAGCTGGCGCCCGCCAGTATCACCAAGATTGTACGCGAACTGCTGGAAGCCCACCTGGTACAGGAAACGGAATACCAGGACATCGGCAGCAGAGGGCGTCCGGCCATCGGTCTGATTCTTGATACCGAGGCCTGGCATTACCTTTCGGCGCGCATCAGCCACAACGCCATCACGCTGGCGCTGCGCGATCTGAGCAGTAAGCTGGTGGTCGAGGATAGCGTTCCTCTTCCCGCCGAACATCCGCAACCTTTGCTCCAGCGCATTCTGAACGAAATCGACCAGTTCTTTATCCGCCATCAAAAGCGGCTGGAACGGCTGACCGCCATCGCCATCACCGCGCCGGGCATCATCGACGCCGTCACCGGCGTGATCCACCGTATGCCGTTCTATGACGTTGAAGAGATGGCGATAGGGCCGGCCCTGGAGCAGCGCACCGGGCTGCCGGTTTTTGTACAGCATGATATCTGCGCCTGGACCATGGCGGAGGCGCTGTACGGCGCATCCCGCGGCTGTCAGAACGTTATTCAGGTGGTGATTGATCATAATGTCGGGGCGGGGGTGATTACCGGCGGGCGTATTTTGCACGCCGGCAGCCGTAATCTGGTGGAAATAGGGCATACCCAGGTGGACCCTTACGGTAAACGCTGCTACTGCGGTAATCACGGATGCCTTGAAACGGTCGCCAGTACGGAAAGCATGCTGGAGCTGGCGCAGCAGCGCATGGGTTCATCGATGAGTTCACTGCTCCATGGCTCTCCGCTGACGGTGGACAGCCTCTGTGAAGCGGGACTGAAGGGCGATCAGCTGGCCAGGGATATTATTAACGACGTCGGCATTAACGTCGGCCGTATCGTCGCCATTATGGTGAACTTATTTAATCCCGATAAAATTTTAATAGGTTCCCCGCTAAATAAAGCGGCCAGTATTTTATATCCGGCGATGATGGGATGTATTCATCAGCAATCTTTTCCTCCTTATAGCCACAATATCCAGGTAGAAGCGACGCGGTTTTATAATCAGGGCACCATGCCCGGCGCCGCCTTGGTCAAAGATGCGCTGTATAACGGTTCATTATTGGTGAAACTGTTGCAGGGTTGAACGCGGGCTTTCTTTTCTCTGCGCAGGGTCGGAGAAATAAAATATTGAGCTAACTTGAGCTAACGCAAGCCGCCCGAATGGCGCATCGCCTAGACTTTTACGCTTGGAAAGCATTTTTTTGCAGTGCTGGTTATTTTTCTTTTCAGGTGGGCCTCCGGAGTTTTCTTATGTTGAAACGCATTTTTGTCACAGGCACTGATACCGCGGTCGGTAAAACCGTCGTATCCAGAGCGTTATTGCAAAAACTGGCAATGACCAACAAACCGGTGGCGGGTTATAAACCGATAGCAAAAGGATGTGTGGAAACGGAAGACGGGCTGCGGAATAAAGATGCGCTGCTGCTGCAGGCCGCCTCTTCGCTCGATTTACCCTATGACAGGGTGAACCCCATCGCGCTGCGGGAAGATGAAATCAGCGCCAGCGTGCATCCCGTTGATTACAGCGCCATGACGCAGGGATTGCATTACCTATGCGGCGTCGCCGACATGGTGGTGGTCGAGGGCAGCGGCGGCTGGCGCACATTGATGAACGATCTGCGCCCCTATTCCGAATGGGTGGTGCAGGAGCAACTGCCGGTGGTGTTAGTGGTCGGCATTAAGCTGGGCTGCATCAGCCATGCGTTATTAACCGCGCAGGCGATTATTAATGACGGATTACCGCTGGTGGGCTGGGTCGCCAACCGCATTAATCCGGGGCTGGCGAATTACGCCGAAATTATCAGCGCGCTGCGTAAAAAAATTCCCGCTCCGCAATTGGGCGAACTGCCTTATTTACCCCGGGCCGAGCAGCGTGATTTATCTTCCTATATCGACCTCTCCGCGGTGAATTACTAATCGCGATATATGTGCCGCCCGGCATCGGCTTTGGCAAATTCCCGCAGCCCGCGGGAGTTCTTTTTCCCCTCCGCCCCTCCGCAGGATAACAACTGATATACTCAACCACTGATTCTATTCTCCAAGCAGAAAGTTTAATGAAAACAACGAATCATTCTGAACACCCTCCGCTGCCGCATCGTCACTGGGTATTAATTGCCTGTATGCTGGCCATGTTTACCGCGGCCATTGAGGTCACCATCGTGGCGACGGCCCTGCCGACGATCATTGCCGATTTGGGCGGTTTTTCATTACTCGGATGGGTGTTCGCCGGTTATTTGCTGACGCAGGCGATCAGTATTCCTATTTACGGTCGGCTGGCCGATCTTTTCGGCCGTAAACGCGTCTTTTTCATCGGCACCATTATTTTTCTGCTGGGGTCCGTGCTGTGCGGTTTTGCTACCAATATGGGCTGGTTAATTCTGTTTCGCACCATTCAGGGACTGGGCGCCGGGGCGATCACCCCGATTGCCTTTACCATTGTCGCCGATGTGTATAGTTCGATGGAGCGGCCAAAGATTCAGGGATATCTCTCCAGCGTTTGGGGAATATCGGCGATTGTCGGCCCGCTGATGGGGGCGTTTATCGTTCAGCATTTCAACTGGGCGCTGGTTTTCTGGGTTAACGTGCCGATTGGATTACTGTCGATATTTTTACTGGCCCGCTATTTGCCCGCGGTTAATCAGGTGCAACGGCATAAGCTGGACTGGGCCGGCGCGTTCTATCTTGCCATCGCCGTCGCCAGCCTGTTGATGGCGCTGCTACAGGCAGAAGCGCTCGGCCTGTGGATCGTTCCGTTGCTGGCGGTCAGCGCGCTGGGCGGTATTTTATTATTCAGGCAGGAAACGCGCACGCCGGAACCGCTTTTCCCGCTGGCGCTATGGCGTAACCGGGTGATCGTCGCCGGCAACCTCGGCGGCCTGATTATCGGCGCGGCCCTGATGGGGGTCAGCGCTTTTCTGCCGACCTTTATTCAGAGCGTGATGGGAAAAACGCCGCTGGAAGCCGGCAGCATTCTGGCGTTGGTGTCTATCGGCTGGCCGCTGGCCAGCACCTTGGGCGGCAGATTAATGCTGTGGACATCCTACCGGGTTACCGCCGTCAGCGGGGGCGTGGTGCTGATTGCCGGCAGCCTGATACTGCTGATGCTCGATCCTGACCGCAACCTGGACTGGGCGCGTGTCGCCGCTTTTCTTATCGGGGCGGGGATGGGGTTGTGCAACACCACCTTTCTGGTCTCAATCCAAAATTCGGTGGACTATTCCATTCGCGGCATTGCGACGGCGTCAACGATGTTCACCCGTATGCTGGGTTCCGCGCTGGGTACGGCGATCCTCGGCGCCACGCTGAATATCAATCTGCACTGGCGTCTGCCGGAGATGGACGACCCGCTGCAAACGCTGATGGATGTCCACAGCCGCGGCATGATGAGCGCGACGGAGCTGGAGTCGCTCTCCTGGCAGGTTTCATCCTCTCTGCATTGGGTGTTTATCGTTTCCGCGCTGATCGCGGTGATGACGCTATTTTCAGCGTGGATGATCCCGGCGAACCAGCGACCGCAGCATGCGCCAGCGGGGCGGGAATAAGAACAAGGCACTGCGTAGGTTGCAGACAAAGTCGTCAGTGAGTCGGAGATACACGGGCCTACCGTACCGAGGGGCGCTCCGGCGGCTCACGCCGCTACGACCCCTCGCCACGCTCTCCCTAATAACGAGCTTTGTCAATCGCCTGAAGGCACGGGCGTTCGTGCCTTGGCTGATAATGGAGCCGTTACTGCGCGGTGGTATCTGACCGATCATCCGTCGTGGATGTTTCTGGCGCGGATGATGCGCTTTCAGCGCCGGTTTCGCCATCGGCATGGCGGGTATAAACGATTTTTTGCGAGTCGTTTTCGCAATGGCCGACTACCTGGCCGCCGGCCTGATCCACCTGATCGTTAGGCACGATATCAAGCGTAAAACCTGACTCCGGCACGCCGTTGTTGATGATCTTCTGTGATATATCCGCTTTAACGCTTTCACAGGACGCCTGCGCCGCCAGAGGGGATATCACCAATAAAGCCGCGCCAAAAATAATTGCCTTTTTCATCTTGTCACCCTTTTTATCTGAAAAAAGTCCCGCCCATCGCCTGGCGTTGCCGCCGCCAGGCCGATGATGCCTGTTTTACAAGCGTAGACTAAAAATCAGGGGGTCACAGGGCGGCCGGTGCGGCGATCCAGACAACGCTCGGTGTTGGCTTCCCAATAGGCGTTGACGTTATAGCTGGCGTCGCACTTCTCCTGCCCGTCAATCGCCTTTTCAGTTTTATCAAACTCTTTCTCGACGCGCGTATTGACCTTATTACGCAACGAATGGGTGGCATTCCACTGTTCGCCGCTTTGGCGCGCCGCTTCTTTCGATAAGCTGCTGTCGCCCGATTCGACGATAATATGACGGGTATCCGCCAGCGCGGCCGGTTGCCAGGCCGCGCAAGCCACGACCATGGTCAGCGGGAGCAGGGCTCGAATCAGGGATGCAAAAGAGTATGCTTTCATGTTTCACCTTGTGCAGATAGGGGATGGTACGAACGTGGCTATTATGACGCCTAATAGGCTGTCGATAAAGCCGGTTTTCCTCCGTCGTCCGGTGGGCGCTATTTGGCGCAGGAAGAAGATTGAGCGACGGCGCGGGCGAGCGCCTGCGGCTCGCGCCGTGTTTTTTTACCGTGCGATATTATGATAAAGGGTTTCTCGATCTTCAAATAGGTGAATACGCTGATAAGCGTCACCAGGGCGAAAGCGACCGCCAGGGCGGCGAAAGCGCCGAAGTCCGGGTAAATCAGCGTAAAGGCGGAGGTCAGCACCAGCCCGTGAATAATATAGGTGCTGTAGCTGATTATGCCGCTGAAGCGAACCGGTTTCAGCGTCAGCAGGCCGAACAGCGAGTTGCCGCTGGCGGCGATCAGGAAGAACAGCGCGATCAGCAGTACCGACAGGCTGGTATAGGCGAATTCGAAAAGAGAGAAGCTCAGCGCCACGCTGCCGATGGCCAGCGCGGCGAACAGCCGTTTCAACCACGGCCGCGCATTGATATTGCGCGTTTCACGCTGGAACGAGGGGAACTGTTGCAGCGTCGCGGTCAGCATGCCGCAGATAAAGGCGAAGAGGATACTGTAAGTGCCGCCGGTAATCACATCGAAACCCAATAGCACCAGCAGGACGGCCACGGCGCCGAGCAGCATCAGCAGCGAGACGACCCTGTTTTTGCACAGTGAGGCAAGAAAGGGGAACAGCGCGTAAAACTTCACTTCAATCGCCAGCGTCCAGAATACGCCGCACAGGATCAGCCATCCCGGTTTGCTGTCGGTTAACGGCATCCCCTGAACAAAGCCGAACGACAGCCACGAGGCGAGGGAGTTGACGAAATAGCGCATATCCATATTACTGCTGAAGCCTATCAGGAACGACAAAAAATAGACGCAGATGACGGCAAACAGATAGAGCGGCAGTAAACGATATATTCGGCGCTTATAGAAAACGCCCACGTCGCCGGTGCCGCCCTTTAGCGCTTTGTTCCAGAATAAATAGCCGGTAATCATAAAGAATACCATCACGCCGAAAGATCCGAACTGGGTTAATGTGCGATGAATGGTTTCATTGAAATAGGAGATATAGCCGGCGTTGATTTTCCAGGTCGAGTCGGTAAAAAGATTGGACATCAATATCCCATGATGAATGATAACCGTCGTCGCGGCCAGACCCCGTAGCCCGTCGATGGTGGATATTTTCCCGCCGTCGCTAATTTCCTCCGCGAATTTATTTTTCAGCAGCGGATAAAACAGAAAACAGGAAAAAATCGGTAATGTACACACGGCTAAAAATAGTAATGCCTGCATCAATTACGCTCACTTCATGGCAAAAAACTCCATCAAGCATAGTGCGGCGGGTCGGCGGGATCAAGCAAGACGGCCGATCGGCGCTATTGGGCGCCCCCGGCGGCTAAATAACTATCTTACTGTATTTCGAATAAATTTCGCGAGAGAAAGCCGCGGGGGAAAATAGATAAAATTAGGGATATTCTTAATAAACCTTACGCAAGGTCCGTCAATAAAAATTGTTGTCAATAAGCAGAAAGTAAGGAAAGGTATTAAATTTGGAAAAAACGAAAAATGATATTTCAGGAGTATTATCATCGTCAAGGTGACGACGGCGATAATAGCGCCTAAACGGCGAGCAAATAAAAAACTTATTCCCTTGAAACATAATGAGGCGGATTTTGCCGTATGGAGGCGCTTATTAAACCCGGCGGCGGGGCGCGAAGCGGAACTTCGCGCCAGACGGGATTACTCCTCCCGATAAACGTTCAGCCCGGCGAAAGACTGGCTGACCGGCATCATTTCCAGGGTGTTGATATTGACGTGGGCCGGCAGGGTCGCGACCCAGAATACCGCTTCGGCGACGTCTTCCGCGGTAAGCGGTTGGGTCTTGTCGTAGGTTTTGTTGACTTTATCTTCGTTGCCTTTAAAGCGCACGGCGGAAAACTCCGTGCCGCCGACCAGGCCCGGCTCGATATTGGTGACGCGAACCCGGGTGCCGAACAAATCCGCCCGCAGGCCGAGGCTGAACTGGCGCACAAAGGCTTTGGTGGCGCCGTATACGTTGCCGCCCGCATAGGGCCAGTTGCCGGCGGTGGAACCGATATTGATCACATGCCCGGTATTACGCTTGACCATATGCGGCAACAGCGCGCGGGTGGTAAAAACCAGCCCTTTGTTATTGGTATCGATCATGTTTTCCCAGTCGTTCACATAGGCTTTATGCGCGGGCTCCAGGCCCAGGGCCAGCCCGGCGTTGTTCACCAGAACATCGATGTCGCGCCAGGCGGCGGGCAGCGAGGTCATCGCCTGATCGATGGATTTCTGGTTACGAACGTCAAGCCGTAAGGTATGCAACGAGGCTCCCAACGCGTTTTTCAGCGCATCCAGGCGTTCCTGACGACGGCCGCAGGCGATGACCTTATGACCCTCCTGGATAAATTTACGGGTAATTGCCTCGCCAAATCCGGCCGTGGCGCCGGTAACGAAAATTATCATGTTGTTATTCCCTCAGACGGTGTTTGATTATTTTAAATACGGGGCGATAAGCGACAAATCGGCGCTGCCAAGGCGGTCGGCGGCGGTTTGCGCCTGATGCCAGTACGGGTACAGCAGGGGAAGTCGACTGACCTCATTGAGTCGCGCAATCTCTTGCGGGTCAAGAATAACATTAACAGCTTTAAGGTTATCTTCAAGCTGGTCGTCGCGACGCGCCCCAATGATTACCGAACTTACCGCGTCATTGTGCAGTATCCAGGCCAGGGCGACCTGGGCGGCGGAGATGCCGCGCTGCGCCGCAATATCCACCAGCACGTCGACGATATCATACAGCGCATTCTCATCCCGCACCGGCGGTTCATTCCAGTTCTCCAGGTGGCGGGTGGTTCCCTCCGGCTGTTTATCGCGGCGATATTTCCCGCTCAGCAGGCCGCCGGCCAGCGGGCTCCAGACTAAAACGCCCAGCCCCTGATCCCGGGTAATCGGCAGCAGTTCATACTCCGCTTCCCGCGCCTGCAGGGTATAGTGGATCTGCTGGCTGACCGGCCGTACGGTGCGTTGGCTTGCGGCGACGCCCAGGGTTTTCATCAAATGCCAGCCGGAAAAGTTGGATACGCCGACGTAGCGTACTTTTCCGCTGCCGACCAGATGGTCCAATGCGGCCAGCGTCTCTTCCAGCGGGGTCAGACCATCCCACTCGTGCAACTGGTAGAGATCGATGTAGTCGGTATCCAGCCTTTTCAGGCTCGCTTCGCAGGCGCGGATAATATGGTGGCGGGAAGAACCGCGATCGTTGGGTCCGCTACCCATGGGAAAACGCGCTTTGCTGGCAATCAGAACCTGATGACGTTTATCTTTCAGCGCCTTACCAAGAATTTGTTCGGAAGCGCCGTCGGAATAAACGTCGGCGGTATCGAAAAGATTAATGCCCGCGTCGATGCAGCGATCGATTTGCCGGCGGGCGCCTTGCAGATCGGTATTACCGGTTTTGGCAAACTTTCCCTGACCACCGAATGTCATGGTGCCCAGGCTCAGGACCGAGACTTTCAGGCCGGAACGGCCTAACTGACGATATTGCATGGTTAACTCCCTGACAGGTTGCAAGACAGTTATCACTCTGTGCCACTTTATCTGAAAAATCCAGTTCCATGACATCGCGGAGTGATGCGCTACCTACTGATTATTCACGCTGATTTATCGCCGCCGGGAGGCGGCGGGGCGCGGTCATTCAACGCGTTCAGTCGTCCTGATTATCCGCCTCGACCGCATTATATAACCGCTCAAGCACATCGGGGAAAGCGGACTGTACGCGGTTCCAGCTGGGCACAAAGGGTTTGTCCCCCGGGCTGTCGCTGTAAACCTGGCCGGAAAGCGTAATCACGTCGGAAAAAAGCTCGACGGCGGACTCTTCTTTATGGCGATCGAACTGCAAACCGTTCATGCGGGCATCGTGTTCGAAGGCGTCGATCATATCCAGCGCGGTACGATAGTAGGTCGCCCGCAGCACGCGGAAAGAGTCGCTGGTAATATTCACGCCCTGAATAGCCAGCTTGCGGTACAGCGCCTTGGTGATATCGATGGCCATCCGTTGCAGGCCCGTAGTGGGGTCGTCTTCCGATATCGGCTGGTGTTTATGATCGTAGTTGTCGGCGATATCGACCTGACAGATACGGCTGGTCGCCGTGCCGCGGTGGATCTCCGACAGCACGCCGATTTCCAGCCCCCAGTCGCTGGGAATACGCAGGTTATTCAAGATATGCGTTCGCATGGCGAACTCGCCCGAGAGCGGATAGCGGTAGCTGCGCATATACTCCAGATAGTCGGAATTGCCGTAAACATTTTGCAGCGACTTCAGCAGCGGGAAAACCAGCAGCCGGCCGACGCGTCCGTTAAGCTTGCCATCGGCTACGCGCGCATAGTAGCCCTTGCAGAAGTCATAATGAAAATACGGATTCGCCACCGGATAGAGCAGGCGGGCCAGCATGCCGCGCTCATAGGTGACAATGTCACAATCATGCAGCGCGACGCAGGAGGTGCGCCGCGACGCCAGGGTGTAACCGACGCAGAACCATACGTTGCGCCCTTTGCCCGGCTCCGTGGGCGACAGCGATCTCTCCGCCAGCTCATCGCTCAGCTGCTTCAGCCGCGGACCGTCGTTCCACAAGATGCGGTGGCGCTGCGGCAGGCGGGAGAAAAACTTGCGCGCGTTTTGAAACTGTTCCCGGTCCGCCCGGTCGAGACCAATAACAATCTCGCCGAGATAACGCACCTGGGACAGCTGCTCGATAATCTTGTCCAGCGCGGGCCCTTCCAGCTCCGAATAAAGGGAAGGGAGGATAAGCCCCATGCTGTTTTGCCCGGAAAACACCTGTAGATCGTATTCCAGCTCTTCCACGCTGCGTCGGGTCAGATTGTGAAAGTTGGTAATTATTCCATCCTGATAAAATTCACTCATCGTATTCTCCCCTACAAATTGTTTTTTATCT
Source organism: Brenneria tiliae (assembly GCF_023347575.1). Taxonomy (NCBI): domain Bacteria; kingdom Pseudomonadati; phylum Pseudomonadota; class Gammaproteobacteria; order Enterobacterales; family Pectobacteriaceae; genus Brenneria; species Brenneria tiliae. The sequence goes on from NZ_JAKPCB010000103.1 coordinate 570,502, forward strand.
TATTAATATTTCAAGATGAAAGAGAATCACCAAGAAAGTGGTCCAGGCCTTCGCTCCAGCCGTCAGGCCCCCTATTGCGCGTGCGGTATAATTTGCCGGAATAGCTTTCCGGCAGGTCGACAAGCTGATTTCCCTTGGCCTTAATCACCACCGCGTTATCCATCGCCGCCAGCAGGGCGACATCGTTCGGTCCGTCGCCCAGGCCAATCGTTCGTACCCGGTTATCATTTTTAGCCGGGTACTGTTCTTTTATCCAGTTGGCCGCCGTTCCCTTACTGACGCCGCCGCCCATCACGTGATAAAAACGCCCGCCCTGGGTCAGCGATAACCCGAGATCCGTTAATGCCAGCCGAAAGCGGGCCAGGGAATCCGCATCGCCCAGCCATTGCAGCGGCTCGGAGGCTTCGCGACGGCGGGCGAGCGCGGCGCCGTGCAGCGGTAATCCGGTTAATGCGGCGACCTCGGCGGCATCCATATCGGCAAAGCCTTTAAAACGGAAGTCATGATTTTCCCGCAGCTGATGAAGGCGGGCGCAAATAAAAGCGTAGTCGGCGGAAAAAATCTTGCGCGGATAGTCCGGGTGCCCGTGCCAGTTGGCCGGCAGGGCGATCAGCGCGCCATTTTCGGCAATATAGGGAAGGTGGTCGAGGCCAAGCTCGTATTGCAGCCGCTCAACTTCGGCCGCGGTTTTACTGGTGGTGATGATAACCGGGATCTTATGCCGCGCCAGCCGTTCCAGCCAGGGACGCGCCGGTTCCCAACCGTAGCTATCGTGGTCGAGCAGCGAACCGTCGAGGTCGCTGAAAATCATCAGATTGACGCTCAATTCTGACATGGGATCTCCATAAATTATCGGGGATACACGAAAATAACGATGGGTGTGAACGCTGCGTTGCGCGACGGTCCGCTGCCGATTTTGCTATCAGACCGATAAGGAAAATGAAATGCGGTTTACATTGCCGTCTTTAACTGTATGCAATAATCGCCGGTTACGCAAACCAGGCGCCCAAGTGCGCCGCAGGCATACCTTATCCCGAATCGGACTAAGCCCGCCGCGTCGCCGGGAGAGAATATAGGATATATTCTTTACTCACCTTTCTCTGGCAGGCGGCGCTTTATGTCATCAGCGACACATTTATTAGAAGCAACCGGACTCGGCATAGGAACCGTCGACGGGCTTGCTCTGGTTAATGACATTTCCTTTTATGTCGACCGCCGCGAGATCGTCGCGCTGGTGGGGGAATCGGGGTCGGGCAAAACCCTTAGCGCGCTGGCGCTGATGGGGCTGCTGCCTGAGGGCGTGCGGCAGCATCACGGCGCCATTATGTTTAATGGCGCGACGATCGCCGGCCCGCAGCGGCCTTTCGCCGCAGGGTTACGCGGCAGGCAGATGGCCACCGTCTTTCAGGAGCCGATGACCAGCATGAACCCGGTGCTGAAAATCGGCGAGCAGATTGCCGAAGTGCTGGTGCGTCACCGGCAGTTAAGCTGGCGACAGGCGCGCCGGCAGGCGATAGAACTGCTGGATCGCGTCGGAATCATCGATCCCGCGCACTGCGCCGGACAGTATATTCACCAGCTTTCCGGCGGCATGCGCCAGCGGGCGATGATCGCCAGCGCCATCAGTTGCAAACCCGCGCTGCTGATTGCGGATGAACCCACCACCGCCCTCGACGTCACTATTCAGGCGCAGATTCTGGCGCTATTGCAGGAATTGCAGCGGGAGATGGCGATGGGTATTTTACTGATAACCCACGATCTCGGCGTGGTGGCCCGCTATGCCGATCGCGCCTATGTGCTGCATCGCGGTCATATAGTCGAGCAGGGAGATGTTCCCACGCTGCTCACTTCGCCGCAAAACCCCTATACGCAAAAACTGATTGCCGCCTCAGGGTCCGAGCCGCTGGCGCCGACCCTGTCCGGCGCCGGCCGGCCGTTGCTCAGTTTACGCGCCCTGACCAAAAGCTACCCGCGGCAACAGGCGCGGTTTTTTTTCAACAGGGAGCGCCGGACGGTATTGTTTCCCACCACCATCGATATTTATCGCGGTGAAATTGTCGGGCTGATTGGCGAGTCGGGGTCGGGAAAAACTACCCTGGGGCGGGCGGCGATAGGGCTGATCCCGGCGGACGGCGGCGAGGTGATTTTCGACGGCACCGATCTCCGACGGGCGAGCAAAGCGCAGAAACAGGCTTTACGCCGCCGCGCGCAGATTATCTTTCAGGATCCTTACGCCAGCCTGAACCCCAAAATGACCATAGGCGAGCAGATAGCCGAGCCGCTGCGCGTGTACAAACTCCGGCCGGTAAAGCACATCCCGGCGCGCGTCGCCGAACTGCTTGAACTGGTGGGGCTGGAGCCGCAGCACGCTCGCCGACTGCCGGGGGAGTTTTCCGGCGGACAGCGTCAGCGCATCGCCATTGCCCGCGCGCTGGCGCTGGAGCCGGATTTACTGGTGGCCGACGAAGCGGTTTCCGCGCTGGACCTGTCGATTCGCGGACAAATACTGGCGTTACTTAATCAACTACGGCAACGGCTTGGCTTGACGATCCTGTTTATCAGCCATGATTTGGGCGCGGTGCGTCAGGTTTGCGACCGGGTGGCGGTGCTGTATCGCGGCAAGGTGGTGGAATATGGCGCCGCCGCTCAGGTACTTAACGCGCCGCAGCATGAATATACCCGCGAGCTGATCGCCGCCGCGCCGGATATCCGCCAGGCGCTGTTATTGCGCCGCACCGGTTAACAACGGCAGTTCGGCATGTTCCGCCCATTCATGCCAGGAGCCGACGTAAACCGCCAGGTTTTGATAGCCCGCCAGCCGCAGCGCGGCGAGAACCGTGGCGGCGCGCGCGCCGCGATGGCAGTAAATCATAATGCGCTGTTGCGGGGATAACCCGACGCCCGCCGCCAGTTCGGCAATCCTGTCGCCAGGCAGGAAATGGCCGTCTTCGATGACCTCCTGCCAGAATAAAAGACGGGCGCCGGGTATGCGTCCGGCGCGGTGACAACAGTCATGCACAAAGCTGCCGTCGAATTCAGCCGGCCGCCGCACATCAAGGATCACCGTGACGATATCGTCCGCGGCCCGTATTTCGTCGCGGCTGGCGACCCAGCTCCGTTGGCGCGCCGTCAGCGGCGCGGGCGGCGTGGTTTCAGCATCGCCAGCCAATATGGCCGCGCGGGCGCCGTTTCCCGGCCGTAAGGTTCCTCCCGCCGCTAGCCAGGCGTCGACGCCGCCGTCAAGAATCAGGGCGTCTTCCCGGCCGATAAGCCAGGCGAACCAGGCGCCGCGCGGCGAGCGCATCCCAACCTGCCGTTCGAAGAAAACCGGGATGCCGCTATTATTCTGCGCCAGTCGCCGCCACTCCGCCTGAAAGGATGCCGCCATCGCCGCCAGCCCCTCGGCGGTGCAGTCGGGAATAAAATAATCGTAAACGTTCATATTGGCCGCGCCCGGCAGCGTGGCGCTGCGCCAGTCGGCCTCCTCCCGCACGTCAATCAACAGGTAGGATTGCCCCAGTCGCTGTTGCGTCAATATCTCTTTGGCTGTTATCAACATCACTGAACTCCTGGAAACAACGGTAATAAGCGGCCGCGCTGCCGCCGTTCGGCATCCTGCAGCAGGCGGGCGGCGAGGGCGATATCGAAAACGTTCAGGCCGAAAGAGGAAAAGTACACACGGTCGTCGGCCGCGGGCCGCCAGTGGTCGATCAGCAGGTGGCCGAGATCGGCGGCCAGTTCGTCGGGGGAAAAGCTCCCGGCGCGGAACATCTGAAACAGACTTTTGGCGCTGGTCTGGCTGAAATCGCCCCACAGATCGGCGACGACTTTAGTGGCCCGGCGGATGCCGGCGAACTGCATTTCGTGATAACCGATTTGCAGCACGATGGTGCCTTCACGCAGCGCCGGCGCGCCAAGAAAGGGCTGCGTGGCGCTGGTACAGGTGATAAGCGCATCCGCTTCGCCGGCGAGGGCCGCGGCCAGGGTGGCGGGACAGGCTACCGGCCACGGCAGATCGCCGGCATTAGCCAGCAGGCGTTGGCGTTTCTGCGCGGTGCGGTTCCAGCTGATCAGCTGTTCCAGATCGGGGAACAGGGATTTCAGCATGGCGATATGCGCCTGCGCCTGCACGCCCGCGCCCAGCAACAGCACCCGTTTCACCGGCCGCGGCGCGGCATGGCGCAGCGCGATCGCCGAGACGGCCGCGGTGCGCGTCGCCGTCAGCAGCGCGCTTTCCACCAGTCCGACCGGCACGCCGCTGTCGGCGCGGTTGATAAGGGTAAGCGCCAGCGCCTGCGGCAGCGAATCCGCGGCCTGGGGACGGTGCGCCGTCCACTTGACCCCGGCGGCGTTAAAACGTCCGCCGACGTAGGCGGGCAGGGCGTAGGCCTTACCGAGCGGCGTCGCCAAATCGATATGGGTTTCCGCGGGCATATGGGCTTCGCCGCCGCGCATCAGGTGCACCACGTCGATAACATCCTGTAAGGCCCGGTGCGGGTCGGCGCCGCCCAGTTGGATGACATCCTGCTGGCTGAGATAACGTAACGCCGGCCGCATCTCAGCGCTCCAGCAACGTTTGCGCGAACGGGTATAGCGCCGGCGAGCCGCCGCAGTGGATGAACAGCACCCGCGCTCCCGGCGCGATTTCCCCTCGTTCGACCAGGTCGATCAGCCCGTGCATGGCCTTTCCGGTATAGACCGGATCCAGCAATACCCCTTCGGCCTGCGCCACGCGGTAAATCGCCTCGATACCGCCCGCCGAAGGCACGCCGTACGCCGCACCGACAAAATCGTCTTCGATCCAGATATTCTCCGGCGCCCAGCGCTGCGGCCATTGCAGTAAGTCGGCGCACTCCTGCGCCATGGCGGAGATGCGCTGCTGAAACCAGGGCGCTTTGGCGCTGACGCTGATGCCGACGATTTTGGTCTGCGGCCAGTATTGGCGCGCGCCGACATACAAACCGGCCAGCGTGCCGCCGGACCCGGTTGGCGCGACGATCGCCTCCGGGGGCCGTTGCCCGCGATCCTTGAGCTGGGAATCGATCTCTTCCACCGCCCGCACATACCCCAGGGCGCCCAACGGCGTGGCGCCGCCGAGGGGGATGATCATGGCTTTCAGGCCGCGCGCGGCGGCGGCATCGGCGTGCGCCTGCATCGCGTCGGCTATCTGACTGAAATAGCCTTCCGGATCGAGAAACTCCAGCTCGGCGCCGAACAGTTTGTCCAGCAGCAGGTTGCCCTGATAGCGGTCCGGCGGATTGCCGCGCAGCACCAGCACCGGGTTCATGCCGAATTTTCGCGCCGCCGCCGCCACCATCCGCGCATGGTTGGATTGGTGGCCGCCGGTGGTGATCACCACATTTATCCCCTGCCGGCAGGCATCGGCCATCAGGTATTCCAGTTTGCGCACTTTGTTGCCGCCGCCGCCAAACCCGGTGTAATCGTCGCGTTTGATTTCCAGCTCGATCCCCAGCGCCGCCCCCAGGTTCCTCAGCGGCTCGAGGGGAGTGGGAAAGAAACCGAGTGCCACACGTTCAAAGTCATCTACCGTTTTCATCTTGCCTATCCTGATATCGCGGCGCCGCGGCGCCGGGTAATAAAATCAAAATGCGCGCAGCCAGCAGGTCAGCGATTGCTGAAAGCGCCGCAATCCGCGCAGCGTGACAAATTCATTAACGCCGTGAGCGTTGCCGCCGTGGCCCAGGCCGCCGATAAGAAACGCCGGCGCCACCGGGGCGAAAGCGTAAGCGGGAGCGCACCCCGGCGCCCACGGCCAGATTTGCGGCCTGGCGTGGTGGTGGCGATAGCTGGCCAGCAACTCGTTAACGCCGGCGGCGTGCCGGCTGAAACGGTAGCCGGGATAGCTGTCGTCCAGCCGTAGTTCGACCCCTTCCAGCCCGGGTGCCGCCAGCCGTTGCCGCATGCCGGCTATCGCCTGCTCCGGGCTGAGTCCCGGCGGAATGCGTAAAGCCAGCTCCGCCGTGGCGCGATAGGGGATCACTCCCTTGCCGCCCGGCGGATCGGTATGTATCTCGGCCAGGTTGAGCACGGCGGCGCCGAGCCACTGCCGCAGGCAGCTCAGGGCGTCGCCGGTGACGAACGGCCTTGCGCTGCGGCGAAAACGCAGCTCATCCGCCATGCTGAAATTTTTCGCCAGTTCGACCAGCAGCGCATCGGCTTCTTTATCGGGGATAAGGCTATCCAGCACGCCACTGGCATGAGCGGGCGCGATGGCATTCAGGGCATCGACCAGCCGCCATGCCGGATTGGCTATCCAGCCGGCGTTGCTGGCATGAATGGCGGCCTGCGGGCCGCCCCAGGGGCCGCCGCTGACGGACAGCCTGCCGCTGCAAAGGCCGGTGAAGCCGAGATAAACCCGCGGTTGGCCGCCGCCGTACTCGCATAACGACGGAAAGAGCACCGCCGCGGCCGGGGAGACCGGGCAGGGGCGCTGCGCCAGGTAACGCCGCAGGTTGCCGCTGCCGCTCTCTTCCTCGCCTTCGAGAATAAATTCAATATTGACGGTCAGCTCTCCCGCCGCCAGCAGATGTTTAACCGCCATCAGCATTCCCGCCAGCGGGCCTTTGTTATTCTCCGCGCCCCGGGCGATAAACACCGCGCCAAGCGTCGGCCACTCCGTCACGCCGCCGGTAAAGGGCGGGATATCCCATCCCAGCGGCGTGGCGGGCATCACGTCGTACATGTTGTACAGCACCAGCGTTTTCGCCGCGCCCATCTCCAGCCGGGCATGGACCAGCGGCGGCGCGCTGTGCGACAGCTGCTGCCGGACGGGCAGGATCGGCCGCGCGCCCAGCTCCGTCTCCAGCCAGCTTTCCAGCCACTGCGCCAGCCCGCGCTGCTGCGCTATCTCGCCGGCGACGCTGCGAAACGGCGTGAGCGCCGTCAGTAATTCAAGGGTGGCTTGCACGGACGCATCAAGAGGTTCGGTCACAGGCGGATCCTCGGGTTGAGCACCACGTAGAGCAGATCGATAATCAGATTAATGCCGACGAAGACCAGCGCCGCCAACAGAACAATCGCCTGCACCAGCGGGAAGTCGCGGTTTTGGATGGCCTGAACGGCCAGGCGGCCGATACCCGGCCAGGCAAAGATGATTTCGGTGACCAGCGCGCCGCCGAGCAACGAGGCGAAATACATACCCTGTACCGTGACGACGGGGATCAGCGCATTGCGCAAAGCGTGGCGCACCAGGATGCGCCACTGGCTCAGCCCTTTGGCCCGCGCCGTGCGGATATAGTCCTGCTGCAATACGTCGATCAGGCTGGAGCGGATCAGGCGGGCGATGGCGCTCATATAATAGGCTCCCAGGCTTAACGCCGGCATAATCAGATGCGTTGCGTCGCCATAGCCGCCGGAGGGCAGCCAGCCCAGATTCAGACTGAACAGCATAATCAGCAGCAGGCCCAGCCAGAATACCGGTACCGCCTGGCCGCTGAAGGCGAACAGCCGCGCGATCAGATCCCAGGGGCTGTTTTGCTTCAGGGCGCTGAAGATGCCGAGCATTAAGCCGACCAGGGTGCTCCACGCCAGCGCGGTCGCCGCCAGCAACAGCGTGGCGGGAAGACGCTGCCCGATAAGGGCGGTGACGGGCTGGCTGTAGCGCAACGACTCCCCTAAATCGCCATGCAGCACGTCATGGAGGTAGCGGCCGTATTGCCATAATAACGGGCGATCAAACCCCATGCTGTGGCGAAACGCCGCGATTTCCTGCTGGGAGGCGCCGGGAGGCATCATTAGCGCCGCCGGGTCGCCCGTCAGATGCAGGCTGAAAAAAATCAGCAGCGAGACGCCGAACATCACCAGTACCGCCTGTCCGAGACGAGCCAAAATATATAGCGGCATCTTAATCGATCCTGGTATGCGTTCGGCGCGACAGACAGTCGCCCAGCAGATTGGTGCCGACGACCAGCGCGGCGATAAACAACCCCGGATAGAGCACCAGCCATTGGGCGAGCAGCATGGAGGATCGCCCTTCGCCGATCAGGTTGCCAAGCGTCGGCGTGGGCGGTTGAATTCCCATGCCGAGAAAACCTATCGAGGCTTCGAGGACGATCAGCCGGGGAATATCCAGCGTCAGCAGTACCACCAGCGGGGTGATGAGATTGGGTAACACGTGGCGCAATAAAATTCGCGCGGTTGAAAAGCCCATGGCGCGCACCGATTCGATATATTCCAGTTCGCGGATCTCCAGCGTTTTAGCGCGGGCGACGCGGGCATAAACCGCCCAGCCGGTTACGCCCATAATGGCGATGATGTTGGCAAGCGAGGTGCCGAACAGGGCCATAACCAGCAAAATCAGCAAGATAAACGGCACGGACAGCTGAATATCCATCAACCGCATAATCACCGCGTCCAGCCAGCCGCCCACATAGCCCGCCAACATGCCGAGCAATGAGCCCATCACCGCGGCGATGGATGCCGCCATCAGCACGATAAACAGCGACAGCCGGGTTCCCGCCAGAATACGCGCCAGCAGGTCGCGCCCCAGTTGGTCGGTGCCCAGCCAGTGCGTACCCGAAGCGCTGGAACTGCCCGGCGGCAGGAAGCTAGCGGCAAGATGGTTGGTCAGCGGATCCGGGAGTGGCAGCCAGGGCGACGCCAGCGCCGCGGCGATCGCCGTCGCCAGCAGCAGGCCGCCCAGCACCCCGTCGCCGTAAAAGAGACGACGGGGCTTTCTGCGCCATGCCGTATACCATGGGATCATTTAAGCCTCAGATCAAACAGCGGGATACGCGCATCGGGCCGCCCGGTAAACGTCAGGGCGCTGCTGCTGGCGTAGATCGAGTCTTCACGATACAGCGGGATCAGGGGTTGCCGTTGCGCGACCACAAGCTGGATTTGCTGCAATATTTTTTCGCGTTTTGCCGCGTCAACCGTCAGGCGGCTTTCATTGAGCAAGTTATCCAGCTCCGGCAGGCTGACGGTTGAATAGGGTTCGCCGGTATGCAGTATCGGATACAGCGCAGCATCGGCATCCAGGGTTTGGGTCGAACCCCAGGCCAGCATATACAGCGGCGCCTGTTTTTGCGCCGCCACCTGCTGGGTGTAAACCGACCACTCCGGCACTTCAAGCTGGGCTTTGACGCCGATCGCCGCCAAATCCTGCACGATCGCCTGCGCCACGTCGGCGCTGGCGATATAGCGGCGCGGCGCCTGAAAGCGCAGGGTAAAACCATCTGGATAACCCGCCTCGGCCAGCAGCGCTTTGGCTTTGGCGATATCCTGTGCCGGGGCCGGGATGGCCTGATAGCCGAAATCCTTGGCGCCCGCCATGGTTCCCGTCGGCGTGCCGAAACCGTGCAACAGCTGGCTGGTATAGGCGTCGCGGTTCAGCGCCAGGGAGAGCGCCTGGCGAACGCGCACATCGTCGAGCGGCGGCCGATCGTTTTTAAGGCCCAGATAGATAGTCAGCCCGCCGCCTTTGACCTGCTCCAGATGAATATTCGGCTTATTGCGCAGCGCCGGCACCAGATCCGCCGGAACGCTCTCCACCAGCTGTACCTCGCCGGTCAGCAGCGCGGTGACGCGGGCGGTGGCTTCAGGAATAGGGCGCCAGACAACCGAGTCGATGGCCGGTTTGCCGCGCCAGTAGTCCGGGTTGGCTTTCATAACCACTTTTTCGTCCGGCACGAACTCGGCCAGGGTATAGGCGCCGCTGCCGATAGGTTTACGGGCGAACTGCGCGCGGCCGACCTGGGCGACATAGCCAGGCGGCACGATATAGGCCGGGTAGCGGCTCATGCGCGTCGGCAGCAGCGGGTCCGGCCCGGCGGTATGGATCTGCACCCGATAGTCGCTGATGACCTCAACGGATTTAATGGTGCGGATATAAGAAATCGTCGGCGCGTGATTGGCCGGGTCGAGAATACGCTCGATGGAGAATTTTACCGCCTGCGCGTTAACCGGTTCGCCGTTGCTAAACTTGACCCCCTGACGCAGCTCGAACTGCCAGGTGGAATCATCAATCGCCTGCCAGCTGAGCGCCAGGCCGGGCTGCAGGTTCATCTGCGGGTCGCGCATCACCAGCGTGTCGAACAGATTATCGACCAGCGTCGCCGGCTCTTTCAAAAAGCCGGGATCGAGCGCCGTGGCGGAAGCCGACTGGGCGATCACCAGTTCGGAAGCGGAGGCGAGCGGAGACATCAGGCTGAACAACATGGCCAGCGACGCAAGCTTGCGGGCAGGTATTCTCATAAGATTCTTCCCCAAGTGAAGCCGCCAACGACAGGCTGACGGAATTAAAAACGCGTTAGCGAAAAACAGGCATTGTTTAATCGGTGTTCAACTTTTTGATACATGATATATCCTATATAATGCATTTCTGGCAGGCCACGGATTAAACCGCAAAAGGAAAGACAATTTTTTGCTAAAAGGAAAGGGGCATTATGTTTGAGATGGAAAAAGCGCAGCGGCTAAGCCTGACGATGCAGGTCGAGGCAAAGCTGAAAGCCGTCCTGATTGTCGGCGTGCTTAAACCCGGCGCGCGGCTGGTGACGAAAGAGATTGCCGGGCAGTTGGGAACCAGCGTCACGCCGGTGCGCGAAGCGTTGCTGCGCCTGGTGGCGGCGGGCGCGCTGGACGCCACCCCGGCGCAGGCTTTTTTGGTGCCGAACATACCGCTGGGTAAATATCAGGAGATCACCCTGATTCGTAAAAAGCTCGAAGGTCTGGCGGTGTCACAGGCGGCAGGCGCGCTGGATGCGGAAAAACTGGCCCGTTTGCAAACCCTTAATGCGCAATTTATGGCCGCCAAACGGCAGCAAAACGTTGAGCACGCCTTGCAGGCCAACCGTGAGTTCCGTTTCGCGCTGTATGAATATGCCGGGTTGCCGACGCTGACGTCGCTTATCGAGCAGCTATGGGTCCAGATCGGCCCCTGTTTTAACTATCTTTATCCCCAGTCCGCTGAAATGGCGCAGGGACAGCATAATTATGACGAGCTGCTGCTGGCCCTGGCCGCGGGAGACGGCGAACGCGCCGTGACGTCAATTCACAAGGCGATAGACGATGGCGCCGCCATTCTGGCGGAGCACTATTTTAGTCGATAGGCGTGTCTGAATCATCAGCGGATATCGGCGGGAGAACAGCCGAATCGCTGTTTAAAACGCAGTGAAAAGCGGGACGTGGCGCGATAACCGCAGGCATCGGCGATTTGAGCAAGGCTCCAGCGCGTCGTTTGCAGCAGCGTCATCCCGTGGTGCATGCGGATATCCTGCAGCAATGTGCGAAAGTGGGTCTGTTCTTCCGCTAACCGGCGCCTTAACGTCGCTTCGCTCATGCCGAGTCGCTGGCCTGCATGCGCCGCCGTCCAGGCGAACTCCGGCGAAGCGGCCAGCAACGCGGTCAATCGGCCGCCGAGGGGGGCCGAGTCGCGCGGCATAAAAAGGATCCCGCGTTCGGCCAGGGCGATCAGCACGCCGCTTAAACGATGCTGCTGCACCGGGTAACTTGGCGATCCGCCGTTAAGCCCGCGCAAACAGTAATCCAGCGTGTCGCGCAGTTCGTCGTCCAACGAGAGCGTTTTAAAACCGGAAAGGGGCGTCAGTGGGGCAAAAAATGGCGCCCGATCGCGATAAAACGCGGCAATAAGCTCGGATGAAAAGCTCAGATATAAAGACTGAAATACCCCCGTCGCCGCATCGGGGGTTTTACTTACGTTGGCCAGGGTATGCGGAGCAACCAGCATGATGTGCTCGGCGTTGTCCAGTTGCATGGATAAATCCTGCCCGCGGCTCAGGTTCAATCGCCCTGATTTCACCAGCAGCAGCGTCGCATCAAAAAAACGAAAATCGACGACCTGATGCGCATGTTGCAGGTAAGGCAGAGCCATCGAATAGAGCCGGTAGCGTTCTACCGGCAACGGAGCGTTGGTAATATCAGGGACGTCGCCTTTCATCGGTTTTCCCGCCAAACTTCTAACGCACGTCGGGATTGAGGCTGTACGTGCCGGTCAAACTCGCTTCAGCCAGAATATGGCCGGCGATAGCCGATAATACCGTCGGACCATCAAACTTGCCTTGCAGCTCCAGGCTTGGAATATCAAGCGCATAGAGCGTAAAGGTATAATCATGGGCAAGGGTATCGTTCCATGGCGGACAGGGACCGTCGTAACCGTAGTAATCGCCGCTCATCTGCTCATCGTCTTTAAACCAGGCGGTATAATCATTAATGCCGTGGCGTATTCCCGCCTCTGCGGATAGCGGCGCTTTTCCCCGCGGGGTAATGCCGTCGCTGTGGCTGCCGGCGGCAATTTCACGAACCTGCGCGGGAATATCCACCAGCACCCAGTGGAAAAAGTTAACGCGCGGCACCGATGCCGCAACTTCTTTTCCTTCCTGGTTGACGTTATCAAGGGTGCTTGGCGCATGAGGATCCACGCACAGCAATACCAACGACCGGGTGGCGGCCGGCACCTCGCTCCAGGATAGATGCGGGTTTTTATTGCTGGATAACGCCAGATGATTTTCGGCATCCTGAACGGCAAAAGCAAACTCGCCCGGAATGGGCGCACCCTGTTCAAAACTTTGGCTGGTCAATTTCATTGGAAATCCCCTCTAAATCGGGGTAGCGTTTCAGGTTGTTGGCATAATCCAGGAACAGATCCAGCTGGATATCCTTGTTGCCGGGGCGCTCAAGCAGCAGGGTATCAAGATGATATGTTTCAGGCGCCACTTTTTCCGGCTCCTTTACGCCGTGCAGATACTGCCAGCGAATTCCTTCCAGATTCATGACCGCATCATTAACAACTTGGCGATTTTCAGCGGACGCGTCTTCCCAGTAAGCGCGGACCGGCGCCCAGGCGTCACCCAGTCCTTCAAGATAGGCATTGCCGTTTTGAGAAATCAGCCCCGTCACCCGCTCAGGATAATTGAGAGCAAGGCGCAACCCGGCTGGCGCGCCGTAATCAAAGACATACAGCGCATAGCTTTCCAAACCCAACGCATCGACAAAATCGGTGAGGGTCTGGCCGAACGAATCAAAGCTGTAGCGGTAATCACGGTCTGCCGGAACCTCGGTAAAACCGAAGCCGGGCAGGTCAGGCGCCACCAGATGAAATTTATCGGCCAGCAAAGGAATCAACTCGCGGAACTGATGAGAAGAGCTGGCGAAACCGTGCAGAAGAACAGGGTCGGATTGGTCGGCTCGCCGGCTTCACGGTTGCCCGGTTTAGGCGGCAGCAGAAGTAGGGTTTGAGGATTGACCTGGGATGGAAATTCGCAGGTTTAGTTCAAAGACAATAGGAGAGGTCAGGTGATGCAGGTTATCTATGGGGCTTAATATCTTATTTAACATAATATACATTATGCGCACCAAGATAGGAGTGGGAGGGAACTGGTATTCCGGTGCTGTCATTGGTCGTGTCGATGCGCTGAATCAAATACCACTTCTTCAGTGCCATGCTCCAGATCGTTAAGAATTGCCTTTCGGCACTGTTCAGATAGCCAACGCTGATTACGTCGACGAAGTTTTTGTTTCATATGAACCTCGCTAAAAACTGCCGCGCCAAATCAGCAACAGCTTTACTTCACGGCGTTCCGGCCGGGTTATCTTCTGATTTCGATACCAGGATGGTGATTTATTCGCCCAGGCTGCACAACTGACAAAACGGGAACCAACTCGGCGATATGATTTCAGGCGACCATTGGGTATCCGGTCACGTGTCTTGTTTTTTATGGACATACTTAATCCTCTAAGTAATTGAATACTTAGAAAATATCGTATTGTTCATACCCCGTAAATTTTGACACCATAATAAAAAACTCCTTATTAATCAGCCCGAATTGTCATGGATAACTCTCTATCCTCCGGCATCCAGTCCACTTGATAGATTTTTCTCTTACTACCGATATGGCTTTCATTAATCACCCCCCTTTCATCCGGGGCCAAAGCTGCGACGTATGCACTAAAGCCAATACCCAAACATCATCCGACCGGATTTCGTAAATCAGACGATAATTCTCATGAGGAAAAATCTCTCGAGTGCCGGCAATCTCCCCCTCGTGCCCCATATAAGGAAAATCAGCAAGACGCTCGGCAGAGGCTTCAAATAACTCATCCATTTTCACAGCGGCATCAGGATTTTTTTCGGCAAGATATTCCCATATCTGCTGACTGTCATTGAGTGCTTGTTCCGACCAATAAACTATCACAAGCCACCTTTTATTTTAGCCCTGCGTGCGGCAAAGATAGCTTTTGCATCATTATGTTCGACACTTCTTCCTGCCGCTATATCCTGACGAGCAACGTTGACCTTATCTTCAAGGAAACGGCGGTATTCCTGACGCTCAATGTATTGTCTCATCAGATCGCGAACAACCTGTGATGCAGGACGATGCTCAGCTTCGGCTGCGGCCATAAAAGTATCACGCAGCTCAGCCTCAAGTTTCATGGTGAAAACGGCTTGCTTGGTCATGTTCTTACCCCCTTGAATATATACTAAAAAAGTATATACCTTTTCATCACCACGCGGAAGAAGGGACAATTTTGCCTATTTTCACGTTGTAGGTTATCTCGTCGCATTTTACAGCCGTTGGAGAGTCCGCAGGACTCCCCAACGCCCTTTTCTTTTACTTCACAAGCTGTCTGGGTCGGTTATTCACCCCAGACCTCGTTGGCGACTTCCACGATCAAGCGGATCTTGGCCCATTGCTCCTCCTCGGTAAGGGTATTTCCTTCTTCGTTGGAGGCAAAGCCGCATTGCGGGCTCAGGCAAAGGTGCTTAAGCGGAACGAATTTCGACGCCTCGCTGATGCGCGCCTTAAGTTGTTCCTTGTCTTCCAGTACCGGCGACTTTGAGGTTACCAGGCCCAATACGACGGTTTTACCCTCGCCCACCTTTTCTAACGGCTGGAAGCCGCCGGCGCGATCGGTGTCGTACTCCAGATAGAACGCATCGACATTTTCCTTGTTGAGTACGTAAGGCGCGACCGGCTCGTAGCCGCCGGAAGTCCACCAGTCCGACGAGTAATTCCCGCGGCATATATGGGTGTTGATCACCATATCCGCCGGCTTATCGGCGAGGACCTGGTTGTTGATATCCAGATAAAGCTGGGCGACGGTATCAAAATCGATATCCAGTCCTTTCATTTCATTGAATTTCTTCGGATCGACCAGGAATCCCCATGTGCAGTCGTCAAACTGCAGGTGGCGACAGCCGGCGGCGTAAAAGGCACAAACCACATCGCGGTAAGCCTGGACAATGTCTTTCTGGAGCTCGGTCAGATCCGGGTATTGCTGCAGCGTTTCCTGCAGGTTATCCGGGCGGAAAAATTCCCAGTAACATTGGGATGGCGATGGAATGGTCTGGCGAGCGATAACGTCATCGCCGGCAACGGACTTCAGGAATGTGAAGTGCTCGATAAAGGGATGGCTGGTAAAGCGTATCTTGCCAACAATCCGCGACGTATCAAATTTCGTGGTCACTTCATTGAACTTTACGCGGTAGTCCGACGACTTGCGTTCGATGCCGTCAAACCCCCAGAAGAAGTCCGAGTGCCACATGCTGCGGCGGAATTCGCCGTCGGTCACCGCTTTGAGGCCCGCGGCTTTCTGCTTGGCGACCAGGTCGATGATGGCCTCGTCCTCTATATGGCGCAGCTCGCTCTCAGAGATTTTACCGGCCTGAAAGTCGGCGCGTGCCTGCTTAAGCGCTGCCGGGCGGAGAAAACTACCGACAACGTCGGCTCGAAAGGCAATATCTTGCATAGATAATTGATGACCTGAAGGTAAATTAAAGAGAACTAACAATGGCGACGACGCAACCATCGCTTCGTTGACATAACGGCTGCCAGCTACCACTGACAGACCGTGACGATAGCCAGTTTGCCTTAATTTAAGGCTACTTAGAAGAGTATGTTGCGTAGGAATTTTATCGGACATGCGACGCAATGCGCGCTGTTTACGACAATATGTCGGCGCATTGATCCGCCCTCGCCTCGCGATTTAAAGCCGGATAAGGACCGTTTACATTGAAATAATTTTTCTGAGCGCGGCGCGGTTTTCCTCTACAATGAAGTTCCCTGCCCGCAACCAGGTCGATATCCATGCCAAGACTGACTCAGAAAGACATGACGGAAAGTGAACAACGCCAACTGAAAACCCTGCTCGATCAGGAAAGGAAAAAACACGGTCGCCCGCTTACCAACTCTGAAAGCAACCATATCAAAGACGATTATATTGATAACTTAATGAAAGAAAGGGAAATTCTTGCCAAGAAAGCGCGTACCGAGAAGAAAAAGAACAAGTTTAAGCCCGATGTCTCCGCCACCTATGAATGGTCGTCCAACACCAATTTACGCGGACCCCGCCGTTAGCGCGTTTAACTGCCAATGATTTACTCTGGCGGCAACGGATTGGCCGCCAGACGTAACGCCGTACTCTATGGCTTAAATATTTGCCGGTTTTGCCCCTTCTTTAAGCATTTGATTCACCATCAATACACTAAAGTATAGCCTGTCGCAGATTACACCCTGTTTTCTGCCTTCATGCATCTATTACAAAAGGTCTCTTTTGCGTGACAAAACTTTTTTTACGTAGCGGGAGTTTGGATGATTTTCTGGCTCTGGGCGAAAATGGACAGCCGGTTTATGCATCCGCACTTCAGCTACGCGAAACATTGCGCCTCAGAAAACAGCAGCCGATCGCGGATTGTCTGGCTATCCCCCAGCCGAACGAAGACGGCGACCGTATTGACTGGTACGCGCCGGTGGAAGGTAAGATAACCTCCTGGATCGCCGCCAGCGAAGAGCAACGGGCAGCGGCGCTAAAGCAATTGGAAACCTATCAGGCGGCCGTCGCCGATATCAGCCAGCGGGCGCAACGCTCGGAAAAACCGGCACAGCAGCTTTTTGGCGTGCTGCTGGCCAAAGCCATCCAGTTCCCTGGCCCCAACCACGTTTATCTGGTTGACGGCAAACCGGTATTGACCTTCTGGGGATTTGTGAATCTGGATAAAAAATCCCGCGCCGACGCGCTGGATTGCCTGCGTCAGGTGGAAGAAGCCGCCCCGGTTTTCGCCGCCGCGCCGGTCAATGCCGAGCCCCCCGCTACGCCGATAACGCCGCCCCGGCCTAATCCCGTCGTCACGCCGGAGCCGGCTGCTAAACCTCAGGCCGCCGCCCGCAGCCAACGGCTGCGCCTGTGGTGGCTATTCCCCGCGGCGGCGCTGTTGGCGGTGCTGTCGCTACAGATTTATGGATGGCTTGCTCAGCAGGATAAGACGCCGGAGCCAACGCCATTGGCCGCCACCATACAGCCCGAAAAACGCGCGTTGCCCGCTTCCGTGCGCGAGCCTGAGCCGCAGCCGGCGGCCGAACCTGAGGTGCGGGAAGCGAAGAGTGAAGCGGCAAGTCCCGAATCGCCGCCGGAAACCGCGCCGGTTGGACCGGTAACCGCCACGCCGTCAGCCGCGACTGAATCGCAAGAGGCCGCGCCGGCGCCAGAGTCGGTTCCCGAGCCGGTAATCCCGGAGCCAACGCCGGTTGCCCCGCCCGCCGCGGCCGGCAAAGAGGAGCTGGTTATGCCGGCTGACGCGGTAAGGCTGGGGTCGGTCAACTTCCTTAACGGCAACTGGCGGGTTTCCGTCGATGCCAGAACCCCGATTACCGTTACCGGCCGCCCGCCGAGCCTGAGGTATCAGATTAAAAACGGCAAGGGTACGGCAAGAATCACCCATGGCGACGGCATCACCTGCCGGGCGGATATCGAGGCGGGATTGATGAGTTCCGGTAATCTGGTCATCAACAGCCGATATCGGGCGCGATGCAGCGACAATAGCAGATTCAAGATGCCGGAGCTGGTATGTAAACGAAGCGCGACGGGCATCGCAGAGTGTACCGGTCGCTATAACGCTGATGCGGTCTTCCCCATGACGATAAAGCGCGAGAGTAAATCATAATGCTGGCGACGATCACCGATTACCAACAGAGAATTACGCTTATTCAGGACAGCGGCATTCAATTTCTTGATTTTGCCCTGAAACCGGAATTATCCGCCGCGCCGCCCAATAAATATGTGCGCAAAAGCGCCAATGGGCCGTTGCTGCGCCTGATCTATAACCCGCAGACGGGTAAATACATCCTCCCGTCGCCGGCGGGCGCCCCGCCGGAGGTGGTCAAGCCGGAACTGAGCATTCCGCTCGAGCAGTCGCTGAGGCTGCTGGAAAAAATCTGGCTGCCGCTGCCGTTTTTGCGTTTTAACCCGCCGCGCACCTTTATGGGCGGGCCGGACAACTGGGCGCGGATGCAGATCTTAGCGCTGGATACCCCGGACCAGGACGGCAATACGCATCGAATTTGCCTGGCCTTCGATACCAAAGTCTACCCCGAGGGCCACGAATACGAATCTCTGGCGCCGAATGAGAACGATATCAAAACCGGGGGCGGCTTTGCGCTGGCCTATCACAGCGATGAACTGGGCGAGTTTCTCGATCACACCTGGGTGGACGGCTGGCTGCGGGAGGTTTTTACCCAGCAGGCGATCAGGCGGGAAAACCGCAACGAGCGGGAAATTAAACTGGCGCTCAGAGGATTTGAATATCAGGCGCATTACATGAATTTGCTGGATATGCTGGGCAATCAGCTATCGGTGCCGGAAATACGCATTAACGCCAGTACGTTGCAGGAGCCCGCCGTCAACGTCGATCTGATTCTGGACGTCGGCAACTCCCACACCTGCGGCATTTTAGTGGAAGATCACGCCGATGAAAGCAACGGACTAAAGCAGACGTACGAACTGCAACTGCGCGATCTGAGCCACCCCCACTACCTGTATAACGAGCTGTTTGAAAGCCGGGTTGAATTTGCCCAGGCTAAATTCGGCAAGCAGAACTTTTCCGTTGAAAGCGGGCGCGACGATGCCTTTATCTGGCCGTCCATTACCCGCGTCGGCCGTGAAGCCGGCCGAATGGCGTTATTGCGTCAGGGGGCGGAGGGCTCAACCGGCATTTCCAGCCCGCGGCGTTATCTGTGGGATGAAGAGAGCTATGCGCCCGGCTGGCGCTTCAGTCAGCCCGAAACCAGTGCGCAGAACGAGCCGCCGGCGACGGCCATGCCGCTGACCGTGTTGCTCAACGACGAAGGCCGGCCTTTGTACCATCAGCCGTTTGAGGAGCGTTTGCCGGTTTTTTCCCCGCACTACAGCCGCAGTTCGCTGATGACGTTTATGCTGTCCGAGTTGCTGTTGCAGGCTCTGATGCAGATGAACAGCGCCGCCCAGCGCCAGAAAATGATCCACTCCAGCGCGCCGCGTCAGCTGCGCAATATTATTCTTACCCTGCCCTCGGCGATGCCGAAGCCTGAGCGGGAAATTTTCCGCCGCCGGATGAATGAAGCCATCGCCCTGGTATGGAAATCCCTGGGCTGGCATCCGCTGGACGACGATTTCACCACCCCGGAAGACCGGGCGAAAAGCCGGGTTCCGGTGCCGGAAGTGCAGATCGAGTGGGATGAAGCCACCTGCGGGCAAATGGTGTATCTGTACAACGAAGCGCAGGTCAATTTCGGCGGGCGCGCCGAAGACTTTTTCGCCAGCATGGCGCGTCCGGATAAGGAAACGTCGGAAAACGAGCCAGCGGGCAAAACGTTACGCATTGCGTCGATTGATATCGGCGGCGGCACCACGGATTTGGCGATCACGCAATATCTGTTGGATGACGGCGTCGGCAGCAACGTTAAAATCATCCCGCGTTTGCTGTTCCGCGAAGGGTTTAAGGTGGCGGGCGACGATATTCTGCTGGACGTTATCCAGCTTTATGTCTTGCCGGCGCTACAGGCGGCGCTGAAAACGGCGGGAATGGCCAGCCCCGAGGCGTTGATGGCCAAACTGTTCGGCAACGAGGGGCGCATCGACGGGCAGCTAACGTTGCGCCAGCAGGTTACCTTACAGATATTCATCCCCATCGGGCGTTCGATTCTGCAAGCCTATGAAGGTTTCGACCCGCTGGACGCCAGCGCCGAAATAGAGTCCTCCTTTGGCGAACTGCTGGAGCAGCATCCCACGCCGAAGGTGCTGGATTACGTCAATACCGAAGTGCAGCGCGAACTGCCTGACGATAGCGCTTTCGATATTTTACAGGTGCCGCTGATCCTCAAACTCAGCAAGCTGCATGGGGAGTTTTTATCCAACCGGATGGGCATTACCCAAAACCTGCGTTTGATGTCCGAGGTCGTCTCTCTCTATTCCTGCGACGTGCTGCTGTTAACCGGGCGCCCTTCCCGTTTTCCGGGTATTCAGGCGTTGTTCCGCCATTTGCAGCCGCTGCCGATCAACCGCATGCTGTCGCTGGACGGCTATCACACCAACGACTGGTATCCGTTCAATAAACGCGGGCGGATCGATAATCCGAAATCCACCGCCGCCGTCGGCGCGATGCTCTGCCTGCTGGCGCAGGATCTCCGGCTGCCGGGGTTCTATTTTAAAGTCGGTGATTTTCAGCCCTATTCCACCGTGCGCTATCTTGGCATGATGGACGGTAATAACGTGCTGAGTGCCGACAATGTCTATTACAGCGACATCGATCTGGATGCGCCGGGCTTTGCGCTCGATCCCGACGGCGGCTTCCAGGTGCGCGGATCGCTCTGCCTGGGCTTCCGCCAACTGGACAACGAACGCTGGCCGGCATCGTCCCTGTATATCCTGTCGATTGTCGATCAGGAACTGGCGAGAAAGGTGGTCGGCGACAGCGTGCTGCGCGTCAGGCTGGCGGTGACCGGCGGAGACGAGCTGCACGGCCCGGAACATTTCGCCATCGCCGATGCGGTTCTGGACGACGGCAGCCGCATTCCGCCGCAGCATTTGCGGCTTAAATTGAACACATTGGCCGCTAACGACTCAGGGGCGACCCATTATTGGATCGATAGCGGGAGCGTATTTAGAAAATGAAACCATTAACGCCCAAACAACAGTCGAGCCGACTCCATAGCCAGCTACAGGCCGTAGCGCAAGGCGTTGATCGGGCGATCGACTGGATCGAAACCACGCGGCAACATGCGCCGCGGCTGGATATTGAGGCCGACAGGCTGATTGTTAAACTGCGTCGTCATCGCAATAAGGCGCAACAACTGTCGGACGTGGCGCTGAAAGATATCGCCATTGGTTTCTTTGGTCTGTCGCAGGCGGGAAAATCTTATCTGATTTCCGCCCTGGCCGCGGGAGAGAATGGCCGGCTGGAAACCTCTTTCGAGGGGCAGCAGCTTGATTTTCTTACCCATATCAACCCGGATAATCACCCCACCGCGCTGGTTACCCGCTTTAGCCGTCAGGCGGCGGTGAAAAATAAGTCCTTTCCCGTTCAGCTGCAACTGCTCAGCGAAGCGGATATCGGCAAGATTATCGCCAACGCCTTTCTGCACGAGCGGCAACAGGAAAACGCGTTCGAGGAGCTGGACGAACGGCAGATCGCCGACCATCTGAGCGTGCTGCTGCTGCACCGCCAGCCGGAACCCGTTGCCGGCGTAAACGCGGATGAGGTCGTCGCCCTGTGGGACTATCTGGCGCGCCATGACGCCAAACGGCAAAAGCAGCTGGAGACGCACTTCTGGCCCGCGGCGGTGGAACTGGCGCCGTACCTCAGTGTTGACGACCGCGCGCAGCTGTTCTCGCCGCTCTGGGGAGCGCGTCAGGATCTGACCGCCGCCTATCGCCATTTCGCCCATACGCTGCAACATCTTTCCGGCGCCCACAAGGTGCTGGCGCCGATCCGGGTGTTGGTGGATGAAGCCCTGCGCCCCGCCAACGGCATGATTAACGGCGCCACGCTGGAGCGTCTCAACGCCGCCGATGACGCGGGGGTGCTGCTGCGGCCGGTATTGAACGGCCGCGCGGCAAAAGCGGTTGAGCTATCGCAGGCCGAGCTGACGATGCTGGCGGCCGAACTGCTGATCCCTTTGCATTCTCCTCCCCGCGAAGCGTTGTTTGAGCAGGTCGATATACTGGATTTCCCCGGTTTCGGCGATACGCCGCCGGCAGTCGCTCAGCGGGACGACGACGAGAAAAAGGATCCGCATCCCCTGGCGCATAGCCTGTTGCGCGCCAAGCGCGCCTATCTGCTGGAACGCTATACCGACAATCAGGAAATGAATTTGCTGATGGTTTGCAGCGCCGCGGGCCAACGTTCCGAGGTAAAAGCCGTCGGCAAGGCGCTGGATTACTGGGTTAAACAGACCCAGGGGGAGAACGCGCAGGTTCGCAGCCGCCGCAAGCCGGGACTGATCTGGGCGGTGACCCGCTTCGATCGCCGCATTACGCACGGACAGAACTATGACGCCGCGGTACAGCGTTACGTCGGCAATCCCGGCGACGCCTGGGGCACCATGCTGGCGATGGATAAACGGGGCGTAAGCCGCATGGCGGCCTGGCTGGGTACGGAGGTTCACCGTGAAGTCAAGCTCGGACGCATCGATGAACAGCTCGGCGAAATCCAGCGCGAGCTGGGAGATAATCTGCTGGGCAACTGGTATCGGCCGGCGGAAATCGACGATCCGGCGCAAAAACAGCGTATCGCCGAAACCCTGCTTAAAGCATTGCAGACCCGCACCGGCGTACACGGCGAGTTGCTGGAACGATTATTGCCCTCGCGCGACGAGCTGCGCCGCCTCTACCTGAAGCAGCAGGGACAACCGGGCTATGGCTATCAGCAGGAAGCCGACGATCCCGGTGCGCCGTTAAGCGGCGCCGAGCCTTTTGGCATCGGGATCGAAATCGATCTGTTTGCCGACGAACCCGTCGATATCGATCAACCCGCCTCCCCCGTTCAGGCGCTCGATCGTGGCTATGAAGCGGAATATGCCCACCATGTTTATCGTTACTGGATAAACCATCTGCGCGGCCTGCCGGAAAATGCGCCGTTAATAGAACTGCTGGGGGTGGCTAAAGCGACCATCGAAATACTGGTGGAAGAGCTGATCACCGCCAGTATCCGGCTGGAGATCGAAGACGCGCTGGTCGGCATGCTGGCGGATAGCGAACAGTTATCCGTACACCGTGAAAGTAAAGCCGACCGTCAGGTATCCCGGGTGCTTACCCTGTTGGGAGACTTTGTCGCCTGGCTGGGCTTCCAGCAGGTGGACGAGGCGCTGCGCCCCGCCAGCCGTATTAATCGCGGTCATAAAATTTTCGCCAAGCCGGAAAAGCAGGCGGTGAATTGGGGCGCGGCGCAGCGGCTGACCAAGCTGTCGCTCACGCCCACCAACAATACGGCGTTTTATATTTACGACTGGCTGATCGCGCTTAATGAAATGATTATACAAAACGCGGGATATTCCGCCGCCCGCGAGGTCGGTGACCAACAACGCGAACGCCTGGGCGTGATATTAAAGGTGATTAAACCCGCCGAGAAGTAGTGCCGTCCTCCCCCGGTTCGCTCCGGGGGAGCGGCGTTTTCGCCGCTGAATAATGAACATTTCATGCCTTTGGCATCATTTTTTCTTCAGAAAACAATCCCCTGATTTGACGCCTCCCCTGGCTCAACTATTATTTCATTCCGAGATGTATTCATCCTGCATGACGATATCGGCTTAATGAACCATCGGCCGCTCCAATAACAATAGAGGCAAAAGACAATGAAACTGAAGGCTCTTATCCTGACGGGCGTGTTCTTTTCCTGTTCCGCATTCGCCGCCAGCACCACGGTGACCCTGAATGAAGCGCTGCCAACGGGCAACGGCAAGGCGCTTGGCGAGGTGTCGATAACGGAAACCCCCTATGGCCTACTTTTTACCCCGAAGTTAACCGGACTGGCCCCGGGGATCCACGGCTTCCACGTTCATGAAAAAGGCAACTGCGCGCCGGCGGAACAGGATGGCAAAACCGTGCCCGCGCAGGCGGCCGGCGGGCACCTCGATCCTGAAAAAACCGGCAAGCATCTGGGGCCTTATACCGACCAGGGACATCTGGGGGACCTGCCAGGGCTGGTGGTTAACGCCGACGGCACCGCCACCTATCAGGTGCTGGCGCCGCGGATAAAATCGCTGTCCGAGGTGAAAAACCATGCGCTGATGATTCATGCCGGCGGCGATAACTACGCCGACAGCCCGGAAAAACTGGGCGGCGGCGGCGCGCGGCTGGCCTGCGGCGTGATTGAGTAACGATTTATTATGGATGCCGCCGCGGTATCGCTGCGGCATCCGCCTTGGGGCCTACCGAATGGCGCGCTTTAATATCCGGTTGGCGCCGCTTAAAAAGTCATCGGCGATCTCTTGCAAATTCCCCTTGCCGTAGTCCAGCTTTTGTACGCTGTTGGTCCATAGCTGCACCAGTTCCTGATTTTCCATAAAGGGCGAAACCGCAACCTGTGATTCAGGCTGTGCGGCGGCGGCGCGATAGGCATTGGCCAATACATTCTGCGGATTGATCACCCCGATATCCTCCAGCAGCTTTTGCGCCTGCGGGGTTATCGGCATGCCGTTTTGCAGCCCCAGCGCTTTTATTCCCTGCGCATCGTTCAGCAGAAAATTGATCAGCTGCGCCGCCTCCCGCGGGTGCCGGGTATGTTTGCTAACGGCAAACAGCGAAGACGGCTTGGTGGTCATGCCGGAATCCTTGGCCGCGGGCAGCGTGATAAACGGTCCCGGCTCCAGCACCGCCTCTTGCGGCATATTGCTCGCATAGGTGTAGATGGAAGAGTCCCACAGATACATACCGGCCAGCTCGCCGTTGATCCACGGGCGGATCTCATACATGTTGGTGCGGCCGAACGAAGAAAAATAACGCTGATCGGGTATCACATGGGAATCGACCAGTTTCTGGTAAAAACGGAACAGCTCATAAACCTGCTCCCGGCTGTAGGCCAGACCCCGTTTCTGCTCATCAATCAGATCGATACCGTATTTCTGCGCCATATAGTTGCGGGCCAGCGCCAATATGTCGAGTGAATCCCCGGCGCCCTGCGCCACGCCAAGCGGATAATAGTTATTCCCCAGCTTTTGCTTGAAAGTCAGCCCGGCGGCAAAGAGTTCATCCCAGGTTTTGGGATAGGCGACGCCCGCTTTTTGCCAGGTGTCACGGTTATAAATCAGGGTGCGCGAGGTCATGGAAATCGGCACGCCTTGCAGCTTCCCTTTTATATCGGCCATTTTAAGGTACTGGGGCGGGAAATTTTGCAAGGCCAGCGTCGCCTGCTGCCGGTTCAGATCGTAGAACCCTTCGCCGTTGCGGGAAAACTGCGGCAACCAGTTCCAGTCTATGCGCATTACGTCCGGCTCCTGCCCCCCGGCCATTTGGGTCGACAGGCGCGAGAGGTAACCGTCCCATCCGGCATATTCCGCTTTTACCTTAATAGAGGGATTTGCCCGCTGAAAAGCGTTGATCGCCGCCAGCGTCGCCTCGTGGCGCTGATTTCCGCCCCACCAGGAAATGCGAATTTCCGCTGCATCCGCCGGTTGAGAAAATGCGGCGGCCAACGGCAATACGGCGCCGAGTAACAGCAGGCGAGGTAATTTGTGGAGAAACGTCGTCATAATAGAACCCTTGTTATCGTTGATATGGGTAATTTCCACCCGCATGGCAGGTGAATTCTGGGTACGACGGATGTGGAAAATGCCTGCCTGAACATCGGCTCAGGCAGGATTTCTATCGACTTATTTCAGACTTACTTCGGTAAGTTGACCGCCAGCTGTGCAATTTTCACCGGCAGTTCCAGGCGCAGGGAGCGGTTGGCGGCAATACCGGTCAGAATGGACATCGCCCCGTCGCGATAGCCGGCCGCCCTGTTTAACGGATCGGGCTGCGGCGTGCCGAATAGGTCGTTCAGCATCACCTGGTCGCCGCCGCCGTGGCCGCCGGCCTGATATTCAACCGCGACGCGATAAGGCGCGCCGAACATGGGGTAGACTTTTATTTCGCATTCGTTCAGGGCGCCCTCATCTTCTTTTCGTCCGCCGCCGTTAACATAGGATTTTTCGACCAGTTTCATTTCCAGCCGCCCTTTACTGCCGTTAAACACCACGTTTAAGCCTTCCCAGGGCAAATAGGCGTTTAATGAATAGGTCATGATGGCTTTGTTTTTATAACGTACCATCACGCCGAGCACATCTTCGATATTAATACCGTCGTCAAACACGCTTTTGTCACGGTAATAGCCATCCTCATGCTCGGCGTTTAAATATAAGGCGCTCAGCTGTTCGCTTTTATGCATATGCAGGGCAAAGGGATCGTTTTCCGCCGCCGGGCTTTGGTGCGAGCGCGCATAGAATTGCGTGACGCCGCGCGCTTCGGCATTCGCCTTGCCGTAAAACCGCAGGTCGCCCTGGGCATAAACCGTTTCGGGCTCGCTGTTCAGCCAGAAGTTGACCAGATCGAAATGGTGGGTGGATTTATGCACCAGCAAACCGCCGCTGTTACGTTTGTCGCGGTGCCAGCGCCGAAAGTAGTCCGCGCCGTGCTCGGTATTCAGCAGCCATTCGAAATGGACCGAAAACACCTCGCCAATCACGCCGGCGGCAATCAATTCACGTACTTTGCTGTGATGAGGCGCATAGCGATAGTTAAAGGTTACCCGTAGCTTACGACCGGTGCGGGCGATGGCATCGACGATCGCCTGACATTTTTCCTCGTCGATGGTCATGGGCTTTTCCGTGATCACATCGCAGCCCAACTCCATCGCCCGGATAATATAGTGGTGGTGCGTGCGGTCAATCGAACACACGATAACGATATCGGGTTTTGTTTCCGCAATCATTTGCTCAAATTGATCGGCCCGATAGGCCGGCACGGCCTGGTGGCCATATTTGCCGATTATCTGATTGGCATAGTCGATGCGCGTTTGGTTGGTGTCGCAAAATGCGACAAAGCCCCCCTGCTGTTGATAATCTCTGGCGATGGATTCCAAATAAAGACCGGAACGTCCCCCGGTCCCGACTACGGCATACTTTTTCTTCATTATGATTATTTCCTCTTGATGACAAACTATTGCGCTTGATTGACAGACTTTTGCTAATGCCTTATATCCTCTAGCTACACTCAATGGGTATAGCGAATAACATATGGGTTTTTATCCGCCGTTGCGTTTACTGGAGGTAAATACGCCGTTAATCTGGTATTGGCCTCACTTTCTTGAAATTATGGCGGTAATCGATAAATATCGATTTAACGGCCTGATTATTCATCAGCAAAATATGCTGGCGCTGCTCGCCCGCCCTTCCGTTTTCAGCAAAAGTCCCGGAATAGAAAATCTGCATCTTGAACGGGAAAATACCCTGAGTTACCTGCAACGCATCAGCGACTATTGCCTGGCGAAAAATATTCAGCTGTGGATCCAGGGAGAAGCGTTTCCTCTCGATGCCAAAATAAAACAGAAATTTCCGGAATATTTTCTTAGCGAAAATAATAGCGTCAGCGGCCAGTTTCTGACGCGCTTTTATAGTGAAATCGTGGATGAGGCGGTCGCCGCGCTGCCGGATATCAGCGGCCTTATCCTTAGTCTGCAAATTCCCGAATTCCATGAAACCCAATGGAAAGAAGGCATGAAAGCGATGCATCGCTGCCTGCGTCGGCGCGGCAAGAAGCTGGTGCTGCGCGATTACATCGACGACAGCTGGCCGCGGCGCCAATTGCAAAGTACGCTGAATAGCCTGCCGAATGACGTGCGCGCCTCGATCAAGGCGACCGCGCTGGGCTATCGTCCCGGCTTTGCCAATAATCCGGACGTGGCTGATTTTAAAGGCTATAAGAAATGGATCGAGTTTGACCTGTGGGGTATCGATTACGGTTGGACGCTGCTGCCCTGTATGCTGGCGGATGAAATTCAGGGCCGTCTCAGCTGGGCCCAGGCCGTCGCCGGAGATGAGCTGGAAGCCGTCAGCGCCAGAATCAGCTGGGAATGGCTCAGTAACAGTTCGTTGCTGGAATCGATTAATGAAGTCAACCTGTTCGGCCTGTCGCAAATCGTCGGCCAGTCTGATGAAAGTCTTAATGCCGGGGCGATATTTCTGCGCTGGCTGGCGGCAAACGGCGTTGATATGCGTAATAAAACCCGCCTTGACGCGGTGCGGAAACTGTTCTTCAGCAGCTATGACTGGATGTGTAAAACCCCTTATTTTCTGGGACGCCTGTTGCATCATCATAGCCAGATACCTCTTAGTTTTGAGCACGCCGTACAGCTATTGCACGCTGAAACCCGCAGCGCCAACTGGGCGCAATCTTTCCAGCCGCTTTTCCCGCCGGACGATCCCGGTTTTGGCGGATCGCAACGGCAGCTGTTAACCCTTGAATGTCAGCAGATGCAATTCTTCGCTCAGCGTTTGCGCCAGTCGGCCCGGGAAATCCAACATGCCCGCCTGCTGCCTGAGCCCTTATCTTCCCGGCTGTCGTCGGCGTGGGAATATGCCTGGTGGTACACCGAATTATTTAATAACGCCAAGCTGTTGATTGCCGGCCGCCTGTATATGGACAACTACGGCGTTACGCTTGCAGGACGCAGTAGCCAGTTACCGCAGCTTGCTGAAGCCCAGCGCTTTGCCAATGAACTGCAAAACTGGCTGCTAGGGCACCGGCATGAGCATCCGCATTTCCTCTCCATACTGATGGCGCCCGAACGGTTGACGGCCCTGACCGAGGATTGCCGCGTGCCTGACTAACATCGGGGGAGCTGGGTGAGACAAGCATAGGTGGGGGAGAAAATGATTGAAATGGCGTTCCAGAAAAATTAGCCTTACTAAAGGACGTAAGCCGTTAATTTGTGAGCAAACTTGCAAATGATAAAATTTTAATGTGATTTATCTTCCGTTTTTTTAAATTGGAAGCGTGATGTGTTTCTCTTTTTCACTTTCAATATGTGACGTTAATTACATTTTATTTTTGCGACTCGATATAGACCGAATAATTACGCCCCGAAACTACTCGCGCTTTTTCAGTTAGTTCACTATTTATTGGCCTGTTCTAAGGATTACCGGGCTTATCAGCGACGATAAAAGCTGTTAAAATTGACCGATATCAATTATTGCCTGAGCAGAGACTATGATACCGGAAAAGCGAATTATCCGACGCATCCAGTCTGGCGGTTGTGCAATCCACTGCCAGGATTGCAGCATCAGTCAACTATGTATCCCCTTTACTTTAAATGAGCACGAGCTCGATCAGCTCGACAATATCATTGAAAGGAAAAAGCCGATCCAGAAAGGACAGGCGCTGTTCAAAGCGGGCGACGAGTTGAAGTCTTTATACGCCATCCGCTCGGGTACCATTAAGAGCTATACCATCACCGAACAGGGTGATGAGCAGATCACCGGTTTTCATCTGGCGGGCGATCTGGTCGGCTTTGATGCCATTGGCAATGCGCAGCATCCCAGCTTTGCTCAGGCGCTGGAAACCTCGATGGTGTGTGAAATTCCATTCGAAACGCTGGATGATCTTTCCGGGAAAATGCCCAACCTGCGCCAGCAAATGATGCGTTTGATGAGCGGTGAAATTCGCGGCGATCAGGATATGATCCTGCTGCTGTCGAAAAAGAACGCAGAGGAGCGTCTGGCGGCCTTCGTATATAACCTCTCCCGGCGTTTTGCCGAGCGCGGCTTTTCTCCCCGTGAATTCCGTTTGACCATGACGCGCGGCGATATCGGCAACTATCTGGGATTAACGGTGGAAACCATCAGCCGGCTGCTGGGGCGTTTTCAGAAAAGCGGCATTCTTGCCGTAAAGGGCAAATACATCACCATTGAAAATATCAGCGCGCTTTCCGAGCTTGCCGGCGCCTCGCCGAATAAATCCTAAGCTATTGCCGGATCAGTGATAATCCTCTTTTATTGATCCGGCTCTCATCATCTGTTGTCCAAAGTGATTCCCATGGGGTACTCTTAATTTACCGGCTGTGAATTGACGGCTGCTTGGAGGACCTATGGCAAAGTATCAGAATTTACTTGTAGCTATTGACCCAAATCAGGATGACCAGCCAGCGCTGCGTCGGGCGGTGTATCTGGTTCAGCGGCTTGGCGGCCGAATCAAAGCGTTTCTGCCTATTTATGATTTTTCTTATGAGATGACCACCCTTTTATCTCCCGATGAACGGACAGAGATGCGTCAGGGCGTGATTCAGCAACGTACCGAGTGGATTACCGAGCAATGCAAATATTATCTTGAAGCGGGCGTACCGATAGAGATCAAAGTCGTCTGGCACAATAAGCCGTTTGAAGCCATTATCCGCGAGGTCATCGCCGGACAGCATGACCTGTTATTGAAAATGGCGCATCAGCACGATCGACTGGAAGCGGTTATTTTCACCCCCACCGACTGGCAGCTATTGCGTAAATGCCCTTGTCCCGTGTGGATGGTCAAAGACCAACCCTGGCCGGAGGAGAGCCGCGCGCTGGTGGCGGTTAATCTGTCCAGTGAAGACCCGTATCACGACCCCCTTAACATCAAGCTGGTATCCGAAACGCTGGAGCTGGCTAAACAGGTCAATGAAACCGAGGTCCATCTTGTCGGGGCCTATCCGGTTACCCCGATTAATATCGCCATTGAACTGCCTGATTTCGACCCCGGCGTCTACAACGACGCCATTCGCGGCCAACACCTGATTGCGATGAAATCGCTGCGTCAGAAATTCAATCTGGATGAACGCGTCACCCACGTGGAAAAAGGGCTGCCGGAGGAGGTTATTCCCGATTTGGCGGAGCATCTGCAGGTGGGCGTGGTGGTGTTGGGCTCGCTCGGACGCACCGGTCTTTCCGCCGCGTTTATCGGCAACACCGTGGAGCACGTGATCGACCATCTGAAATGCGATTTGCTGGCGATCAAGCCGGATGATTTCGTCTCCCCCATCACGCTGGATGAGGAAGACGAGGCGGAGGATGATAAGAAGTAACGGCCGGTCGATATAAAAATATAAAAAAAGGGGCGATTTCTCGCCCCTTGCTTTTTCGCTTTCCAGCGCGGTTTACAGCGCCTTCAGAATCGCCTCTACGCTGGCTTTGGCGTCGCCAAACAGCATCTGCGTATTTTCTTTGAAGAATAAGGGGTTCTGCACGCCGGCATAGCCGGTGTTCATCGAGCGCTTGAACACGATAACGTTCTGCGCTTTCCACACTTCCAGCACCGGCATCCCGGCTATCGGACTGTGCGGATCTTCCTGCGCCGCCGGGTTCACCGTGTCGTTTGCGCCGATAACCAGCACGGTATCGGTAGCGGAGAAATCATCATTGATTTCATCCATCTCCAACACGATGTCGTAAGGCACTTTCGCTTCAGCCAGCAGCACGTTCATATGGCCCGGCAAACGGCCCGCCACCGGATGGATGCCAAAGCGGACATTGATGCCGCGGGCGCGCAG
The DNA here is from genome assembly GCF_023347575.1 of Brenneria tiliae. Taxonomy (NCBI): domain Bacteria; kingdom Pseudomonadati; phylum Pseudomonadota; class Gammaproteobacteria; order Enterobacterales; family Pectobacteriaceae; genus Brenneria; species Brenneria tiliae. Next base: position 601,781 of record NZ_JAKPCB010000103.1, read on the forward strand.
CTTGGCGGTAATATCGTGTACCGGATATTGCGCCTGCGCCACCGCCATGCCGTACCCCGGAGTGATAATCACCGAGCTCGAGTTCTTGAGTAAGTCGGCCACCTCTTCCGCTGAGGTTTCGCGGTACTCGCCCATCTCTTCGCCTTCACCGGTGGAGGTGCCGTCGGTACCGAAACCGCCGGCGATCACGCTGATAAAAGAGCGGTTCATCGCCTTACACATGATATAGGACAGGATCGCCCCGGAAGAACCCACCAGCGCGCCGGTTACGATCAGCAGATCGTTACTCAGCATAAAGCCGGCGGCGGCGGCGGCCCACCCGGAGTAGGAGTTCAGCATGGAAACCACAACCGGCATGTCGGCGCCGCCGATGGAAGCCACCAAATGCCAGCCGAACACCAGCGCAATCGCCGTCATCAACAGTACGGCGACGGCCTGCAACGCCACGCTGCCGGTATTGACAAACAGCAAAAGCAGCAGGAAAGAGACCACCAGCGCCGCCAGGTTCATTTTGTGGCGGTGAGGCAGCGCCAGCGGTTTGGATGAAATGATGCCGCGCAATTTGCCGAAGGCGACAACCGAACCGGTAAAGGTTACCGCGCCGATAAAGATACCCAGAAAGACTTCCGTCAAATGAATATTCACCAGCACCGGATCGGTAATTTCACCGTGGTCGAGAAAGCTATTGAACCCTACCAGCACCGCGGCCAACCCGACAAAACTGTGCAGGATGGCGACCAGTTCCGGCATTTCGGTCATTTCAACTTTACGCGCCAGATAGACGCCGATCGAGCCGCCAATCACCATGGCGACGATAATCCAGCCGACGTTGCCGGCATCCGGTCCCAGGATGGTGGCGATCAACGCAATCGCCATCCCGACGACGCCGAAAATATTCCCCTGCCGGGACGTTTCGTGTTTCGACAACCCCGCCAGACTGAATATAAACAAAATCGCGGCAACGATGTATGCCGCTGTAACTAATCCACCAGACATGTGTTATCCCTTAGTTTTTGCGGAACATTTTCAGCATGCGCTGAGTGACGGTGAACCCACCGAAAATATTGATGCTGGCAATCAATACGGCGATAAAGGAAAGGAAGGATACCCATCCGCCGTGACCGATTTGCAACAATGCCCCTACGACGATAATGCCCGATATCGCATTGGTTACCGACATCAACGGCGTATGCAGCGCATGACTGACATTCCACACCACGTAGTATCCCACCACGCATGCCAGGGCGAATACGGTGAAATGCGACAGAAACTCTTTCGGCGCCACGTTCGCCAGCCAGCCAAACAGCAGGATCGCAATAGCCAGGAACGCGTATTTCTTCCATGGCGAAGCCGGCTTTTCCTCAGCCTTGACCGCGGCCGCGGCGGGTTTCGCCTGTTGCGGCTGGGCGGAAACCTGAATCGGCGGCGCGGGCCAGGTGATTTCGCCATTTTTGACTACCGTCACGCCGCGAATGACATTGTCTTCAAAATCAACGTCGATTTCGCCGTTCTTCTCTTTGCATAACAGCTTCAGCAGGTTGACCAGGTTGGTGCCGTAAAGCTGGGAAGACTGGGTCGGCAGGCGGCTGGGCAGATCGGTGTAACCGATAATCTTGACGCCGTTTTCGGTGACCGTAACGCGGTCGGCAACGGTTAACTCACAGTTACCGCCCGTCTGCGCGGCCAGGTCGACAATCACGCTGCCGGATTTCATGCCCTGCACCATCTCTTTGGTAATCAGCCGCGGTGCGGGTTTACCAGGAATAAGCGCGGTGGTGACGATGATATCCACTTCTCTCGCCTGGGCGGCGAACAGTTCCATTTCCGCTTTGATAAAGGCTTCCGACATGACTTTGGCATAACCGTCGCCGCTGCCCGCCTCTTCTTCAAAGTCGAGCTCCAGGAACTCGGCCCCCATACTTTTGACCTGTTCCTTGACTTCGGGACGCGTATCAAAAGCACGTACGATAGCGCCTAAACTTCCAGCGGCGCCGATCGCCGCCAGGCCGGCAACCCCGGCGCCGATAATCATCACCTTGGCCGGCGGAACCTTACCCGCCGCGGTAATCTGACCGGTAAAGAAACGGCCAAACTCATGAGCCGCTTCCACAATGGCGCGGTAACCGGCGATGTTCGCCATCGAGCTAAGCGCATCCATTGACTGGGCGCGGGAAATGCGGGGAACCGAGTCCATCGCCAATACCGTCACCTGACGAGCCGCCAGTTTTTCCAGCAGCTCAGGATTCTGCGCCGGCCAGATGAAACTGACGATGGTGCTCCCCGCCCGGGTGAGCTCAATTTCATCTTCCAGCGGCGCATTGACCTTCAGGACAATGTCGGATTGCCAGACTTCGGTACTGTCGGCGATCGACGCGCCGGCTTCGGTATAAGCCGCGTCGTCGAAGCTGGCAAGTTTCCCCGCCCCTTGTTCTATCGAGACCTCAAAGCCGAGTTTCAGCAGCTGTTCGACCGTTTTCGGCGTTGCTGCAACCCGTGCTTCATTGGCCAACCGTTCTCTTGGAACACCAATACGCATACTGATTCCCTTTTTCGCTTATTTTTTAACGAAGGTTATTATAATCCCACCGGTAACATGAATCAGCCGAGATTTATTGCACGCTGTCTGCCTCTTGCTATATATCTCTCTTTGAGCAAATTCACCTATAACCTACTGAAAATGTGATCGATGATCCATACATAAAACGAATTTCATCTAAAAGCCGAGTCATCGCCGACGTCATTCGCTTTTTTTGGTCAAAAATCACCCTTAGTCGCCTCTTTTGTAGCATTGTTATTAACGAATTGTTCTGGGGTATTTCACAAAAATGGTGTGTTACGGGCATTGTTGTTGCGCAGATCGGCGTAAATACCCCTTATGTAAGTTAAATAATCAATAAGCGTTATTATTGCAGCTTTTCTTCATCCCCGCGGATAAAAGATCGTTGCGATGTTTTATAAAATGCTAAAGCATGCGTGTTTATTCCGTGCGATAATCGGCGACTATTCCGTTACATCTTGATTGCTAAGCATGTTGTAAAACCAGTGTGTCAGGCGAAAGGATTTTTTATGAAGCTGAAAACTACTGTTATTGCGTCCACGTTACTTTCATTAGCTGCATTTTCAGCACAGGCGGCGCAGGAACTTACGCCGGAGCAGGCTGAAGCGGTGCAGCCATTTGAGCGTATTACCTTTATCGGCCGTTTTAACGCCATTAACGAAGCGGTCGCCGCGGCGTCGAAGCGGGCGGATAAACACGGCGCCGACGCTTTCTATGTTCAGGGCATAATGGATGTAAACGCCCGCGGCAACTCGAAGGTGACGGTCGACCTCTATCATAAAGATGCGCCGAAAGTGAGCAACGAGGTCAAATACCGCACTTTCCACGGCGTTAAAGAACTGCCGAAAGACGTCGCCTACGGTCTGGAACCTTTTGATACCGTCACCGTGGGCGGTTTCTTCCGCAGTCAGCCCGATCTGAACGATGCCATCGCCAAAGCGGCGAAAGAAAAAAATGCGGATTCGTTCTACATCGTGCGTCAGGTTGACGTGAACTCCAGCGGCGGTAATCAAAAAGTCACCGCTTACGTTTATAAAGCCGATGCGCCTAAACGTCAGATCCAAAGCACCGACCTTATTCCCGCCGATTCCGATGCCGGCCGGGCCGCCCTGGCCGCAGGCGGCGTCGAAGCCGCCAAGGTGGAAATCCCCGGCGTCGCCACTTCCGGCAGTCCGAGCCGTAATATCGGTAACTTCTTTGAAACGCAGTCATCAAAAGGTGGTCGTTACACCGTAACGTTAGCTGACGGCAGCAAGATCGAGGAGTTAAATAACGCCACCGCCGCGCAGATGGTGCCGTTTGATTCGATTACCTTCCGCGGCAACTTCAGCACCGAGCCCGCCGTATCCGAGGCCGTCGCCAAACGCGCCGGTGAAAAAGGCGCCAAGTACTACCACATCACCAGGAAGTGGCAGAATAAAGGCTCGAACATGACCATCAGCGCCGACCTGTATAAATAACGGTGTTGCTGAGATCCCCGCCTGCGCGGGGATGACGGGTGGTGGGTTATTCAGGGATAACGCTTTCGCAGTCTGAAAGCCCGCATAGCGCGGGCTTTTTTATGCACAGCAATCGCTTAGTTGCTGGTATCCAGTTCCGGGAAGTTTTTCACCAGATCGTCAATGGCTTTGATCTGTTTCAGGAAAGGCTCCAGCTTATCCAGCGGCAATGCGGAAGGACCGTCGCATTTCGCGTTGGCCGGATCGGGATGCGCCTCGATAAACAGCCCCGCCAGACCCACCGCCATACCCGCACGGGCAAGTTCGGTCACCTGCGCCCGGCGTCCGCTTGAAGCCGCGCCAAACGGGTCGCGGCACTGCAATGCGTGAGTGACGTCGAAAATCACCGGTGAACCCTTGGATACCTGCTTCATCACGTTAAAGCCCAGCATATCCACCACCAGATTATCGTAGCCGAAGTTGCTGCCGCGATCGCACAGAATGACCTGATCGTTGCCGCCCTCGATAAATTTGTCGACGATATTGCCAATCTGCCCCGGGCTGACGAACTGGGGTTTTTTCACATTAATCACCGCGCCGGTTTTCGCCATGGCTTCAACCAGATCGGTCTGACGGGCCAGAAACGCAGGCAGCTGAATCACATCCACCACCTCGGCCACCGGCTGCGCCTGGCTGGATTCGTGGACGTCGGTAATGATTTTTACCCCAAAGGCCTGTTTCAGCTCCTGGAAAATCTTCATCCCCTCTTCCAGGCCCGGCCCGCGGTAGGAATGAATGGAGGAACGGTTGGCTTTGTCAAATGACGCCTTGAACACGTAGGGAATACCCAGCTTCTGGGTCACCGTCACGTAATGCTCGCAGATACGCATCGCCAGATCGCGCGATTCAAGCACGTTCATACCGCCGAACAGTACGAAAGGCAGATCGTTGGCTACCGGGATATCCCCTATTTTGACCACTTTGTTCTTCATGCAGTTACCTTATATCGGATAAATCAAAATTGCGTAAACTAACGAGGCGTTAATGCAAAACGATATGTTTTTGCTCTATTGAGTGAATCTGAACTTTGATCATTTCACTCACCGGATCTTCCGGGCATTGTTCGACAAAATAGTTAAGATCGGACAGCGCGATATGATCGCAGTCCAACTGGGCGTAAATCAGACCGCGATCGCGGATTTCATACGGGTCGTCGGGATCGAACTGCAATACCGCTTCGCTGGCTCTCAGGGCCAGTTCCATCTGCTTTTCTTCCATCAGGGCGACTTTCAGCGTATCCAGCATTTTACGCACGATCAGCACGTTTTCCGCTTCATCCAGATCTTCATCCAACAGCTCCGATGAAAGGCCGATGTTGCCTTTCAGCCACACATCCAGCACGTGCTCACTCAGGGTATCGCCGTTTAACGGGTTGATCAGCCACATCTCTTCATCCAGCCAGTCCGCCCGCAGGATCAGCTGGGTCGGGAAAATGACCGGCATCAATGGCAGCTCAAGCTCATGGGCGATATGCAGAAAAATAACGCCGAGGGAAACCGGCATCCCCTGCCGGGACTCCAGTACCTTATCCAGCCATAAAACGTCGGAAAGCCGATAAACGCCGCTGGCTCCGCCGAACCCCCAGGTGTGAAAGAAAAGCTCGATGAGTTTTTCCAGTTGTAAATCCTGATCCAGATCCTCGGGGATAACGGCGCGGGCATCATCAACCAACTGTTGCAGATTTTTCCGCACGTCCAGGGCGGGGAAGTCACGGCGAATGGCCTGTGAAACTAATACGACACCTTCACTTAACTGTGAACGGTTGAATTCAAAATCAGCAATAGAACTCATAGTTATTCCATCAGCAACGGTAACTTGGTAAACGAAACCTGCATAACCAGATAAAAGCATACCAAGGCAAGTATAAACGCCACCCAGCGCACATTCTGACCGCGTGGGCGTTTCCCCAGGGCAACGGCGCCCAGGAGAATATAAATAATAACGCCAAACAGTTTTTCCGTCAGCCAGCTTTGTTGCGCGGTAAACGGATAAACGTGGTTAATAAAGATCAGACCGACGCCGCTAAGCAATAATAAGCTGTCGTTAATATGCGGCAGTATCCTGACCCAAGGTTGCTGCAACATGGCGGACTTACGGCATAGCCAGAAAAAGCGCAGCACAAACAAAAAAATGCTGGCGCCGACGGTCACCATATGCAGATAGGCGAATGCTAAAAAGAGTGCCACAGCGTTTCCTTATGAAAAATTATTTATCCGGCCATTGTCCCAGCGAGACGCGATCGTTATTGCCGTAATCCTGACGGGTTTCTATCCGTGCAAAACCGTTATCCCGCAGCAGTCGGCGAACCGCCTCTCCCTGCCGCCAGCCGTGTTCCAGCAGCAGCCACCCCCGCGGCAGTAAATGGCCGGCCGCGTTGGCAATAATAAAACGCAGATCCGCCAGCCCCTCTTCCGCCGCCACTAACGCGCTGGCTGGTTCAAAACGTACGTCGCCCTGCGACAGGTGGCTATCTGAGGCGTCAATATAGGGCGGATTACCGACGATAAGCGCGAAGCGTTGCTGCGCCAGCGCCGAAAACCAGTCGCTCAACAGGAAACGGGCATTGGTAATGCCCAGCCGCGCGGCGTTATGTTCGGCCAGCGCGACGGCGTCAGGCTGGGCGTCCACGCCGGTCACCCGGCAGTCCGGGCGCTCGCTGGCAATCGCCAGCGCAATCGCCCCGCTGCCGGTGCCTAGATCCAGTATGCTCGACGGCTCGGACGGCAGGCGTTGCAACGCCTGTTCAACCAGGCACTCGGTATCGGGACGGGGGATCAGCGTGGCCGGCGATACCGCGAGCGACAGCGACCAAAACTCCCGCTCCCCGGTCAGATAGGCGATCGGTTCGCCGCTAATCCGCCGCGCCAGCAAGGCATCCAACTGCCGGCGCTGGTCATCCGTCAGCAGGGTTTCACCAAACGCCAGCAGAAAGGTGCGCCCTTTGCCGGTGACGAAGCTCAGCAATATTTCCGCATCCCGCTTCGGGCTTTCCCCCGCCGCCAGGCGCTCGCTGGCTGCGGCCAACCAGGTTTGATAGTTCATCACTCTTGCTCGGAAAGCGCAGCCAGCAGATCGGCCTGATATTCCTGGACCACCGGCTGGATCAGCATATCCAGTTTGCCCTCCATCGCCTCATCCAGACGGTAGAGCGTCAGGTTGATGCGGTGATCGGTCACCCTTCCCTGCGGGAAATTATAGGTGCGGATACGGTCCGAACGATCGCCGCTGCCCAGCAGGTTACGACGCGCGGACGCCTCTTCCTGCTGACGCCGCTGCATTTCCGCCGCGCGGATACGCGCCCCCAGCACCGACAGCGCTTTCGCTTTGTTCTTGTGCTGGGAACGCTCATCCTGACATTCGACCACAATGCCCGTCGGCAAGTGGGTAATGCGGATGGCGGAATCGGTGGTGTTGACGTGCTGGCCGCCGGCGCCCGATGAACGGAACGTATCGATACGCAAATCGGAGGGGCTGATCTCCGGCAGTTCGGCTTCCGGGATCTCCGGCATCACGGCCACGGTGCACGCCGATGTGTGAATGCGCCCCTGCGACTCGGTCGCCGGCACGCGCTGTACGCGATGGCCGCCGGATTCGAACTTGAGCTGGCCGTAAACGCCATCGCCGGAAATCTTGGCGATGATCTCTTTATAGCCGCCATGCTCGCCGTCGCTGGCGCTGATCACTTCAACCCGCCAGCGGCGGGTTTCGGCATAACGGCTATACATGCGAAACAGATCGCCGGCGAAAATAGCGGCTTCATCGCCGCCGGTGCCGGCGCGCACCTCAAGAAAACAGCCGCGCTCATCGTCGGGGTCTTTCGGTAGCAGAAGCAGCTGAAGCTGCTGTTCCAGCTCTTCGCCGGTCTGTTTTGCCTGTTTTAACTCTTCCTGCGCCATTTCGCGCATTTCCGCATCATCCAGCATCATTTCAGCGGTTTGTATGTCTTCCTGTACCTGCTGCCATTGGCGGAAACAGCGAGTAACATCGGTGAGCTGTGCGTATTCGCGGGACAACGCGCGAAAACGGTCCATATCCGCGATCACGCTCGACTCGCCGAGCAACGCCTGAACTTCCTCATGGCGTTCTTGTAACGCTTCCAGTTTAGCAACGATAGAAGGCTTCATGCGGGCTGTTAAATCCTGTTAAGAGAGATAAATGCTAGTCCAGCCCAAGGCTGTCACGTAAAATTTGTAAACGATCCAGGTCGCCGTCGCGAGCGGCCTGCTGCAGAGATTTGGTGGGAGCATGGATTAAACGATTGGTTAAGCGGTGCGTCAATTCCTGAATGACCGTTTCGACATCGTTCCCCTGCTGAATGGCGGCAAGCGCCTTGGCTGTCATTTCCGAACGCAGTTCATCCGCCTGGGCTCGGTAATCACGAATGGTTTCGACCGCGGACTGCGCCCGCAGCCAGGCCATAAAGTCGGCGCTTTCCTGCTGTACGATCGATTCCGCCTGAATGGCGGCGGCTTTACGCTGGGCAAGATTGTGCTGAATAATGGCGTGTAAATCATCAACGCTATAGAGATAAACGTTAGGCAGTTTGCCGACTTCCGGTTCGATATCGCGCGGGACGGCAATATCCACCATCAACATAGGCTGATTGCGTCTTGCTTTCAGCGTCCTTTCCATCATCCCTTTCCCAATAATTGGCAACGTACTGGCCGTTGAGCTAATCACGATATCGGCATAAGCAAGCTGCTCATCCAGTTCCGCGAGGGTGATAACTTCAGCGCCGACCTCGGTGGCCAACGCCTGAGCGCGCTCGCGGGTGCGGTTGGCGATCACCATCCGATGCACCTGATGTTCGCGCAGGTGACGGGCAACCAGTTCGATGGTTTCCCCCGCCCCAACCAGCAAAACATTAACCTCGGCGAGGGACTCAAAAATCTGCCGCGCCAGCGTACAGGCCGCAAACGCTACGGAAACCGCGCTGGCGCCGATATCCGTTTCGGTGCGTACCCGCTTGGCCACGGTAAATGATTTCTGGAATAACCGCTCCAGCTCCCCGGACAGCGACTGTCCGCGCTGCGATACGGCAAACGCTTTTTTCACCTGCCCCAGGATCTGCGGCTCGCCGAGGACCAGCGAATCCAGACCGCTGGCGACGCGCATCAAATGGCTGACCGCCGCGTTGTCCTGATGCCAATAAAGGCTGTCGCTGAAGTCATCGCGATTCAGGCGGTGGTATTTGCACAGCCAGTCAATCAGTTGCTCACGCTGGTTTTCCTGCTCTTCAACGCTGAGGTACAGCTCGGTGCGGTTGCAGGTGGACAGCAGCACGCCACCCTGCACCAGCGGTTGCTGCAGCAGGCTATTCAGCGCCTGCCCCAGGGTATCCGGCGAGAATACAACGCGTTCCCGCAAAGAGACAGGAGCAGTTTTATGATTAATACCAAGCGCGAGCAGGGTCATTGAGCAATTCTTGAGTAATACCGATGTTAGTATGGGTTTCGTCTGCCTTGGCATTCTACTTGATGCCGGGAAGCAAGAAAAGCGACAGCGCGCGTTGTTCTCCATCCGGGGTATATACTTTACGCTGAAAAACGACAAACATTGACGCTGAACGGCAAGCCCGTTAGCGTGGCTGTTTTGCGATACTAAATCTGATTGATAGGATCTGAGCGACATGCCATTAAATCCCGCCCGTTGCCTGCGGCTTGCGCCGTTAGCCAGTTTTCTGCTGGTTGCCTGTAGCCTTCACCAGCCCACGTCGCCGGGGAAAAGTCCGACCTCTCCGCAGTGGCAGCAGCACCAGCAAAAAGTGCGGCAGCTGAGCCAATATCAGACCCGCGGCTCCTTTGCCTATATCTCCGATAGCAAAAAACTATATGCCCGTTTTTTCTGGCAGGAGTCATCGGCGCAGCGCTATCGTCTGTTGCTGACCAACCCGCTTGGCAGCACCGAGCTGGAGCTGAGCGCCCAACCGGACAGCATACAGATTACCGACAATCAGGGTAAACGCTACGTGGGGAAAGATGCCGAAGATATGGTGTACCAACTGACGGGAATGGCGATCCCGCTGAATAATCTGCGCCAGTGGATTCTGGGTTTGCCCGGGGAAGCGAGCGATTTCACCCTCGACGATGGCTATCTGCTTAATAAACTGACCTATCGCCAGGGGAATCAAAACTGGACCGTCAGCTATCAAAGTTATAACCATAAGGTTAACCCGCCGCTGCCTGAAAACCTTGAGCTCACGCAGGGCGAGCAGCGCATCAAGTTAAAAATGGATAACTGGACGGTAAAATAGCCCATGCGCCTCACCCCGATTGAGAAATGGCCCTCGCCCGCCAAACTGAACCTGTTCCTTTACATTACCGGGCGGCGCGCCGACGGCTATCACCTGCTGCAAACCCTGTTCCAGTTTTTGGACTACGGCGACACGCTGACCATCGTTCCCCGTCGGGACGAGCGCCTGCGCCTGCTTACGCCGCTGGACGGCGTTGATGATGAACAGAACCTGATTATTCGCGCGGCGCGGCTGCTGCAACAGCATTGCACCAGCCATGGCATCCGCCCGGATAGCTTCGGCGCGGATATCAGCATCGATAAACGGCTGCCGATGGGCGGAGGTCTGGGGGGCGGTTCATCCAATGCGGCTACGGTGCTGGTGGCGCTGAATCATCTGTGGCAATGCCGTCTGGATTGCGAGACGTTGGCGGATCTCGGCCTGCGGCTTGGCGCCGACGTTCCGGTGTTTATTCACGGTCATGCCGCGTTTGCCGAGGGCGTCGGCGAGAAGCTGACCCCCGCGCACCCGCCGGAGAAATGGTATCTGGTGGCCCACCCGGGGGTCAGTATCGCCACTCCGCTGATATTCGGCGATCCCCAGCTAAAGCGAAATTCTCCGGTGCGATCGTTGGAATCGCTATTAAAGCAGACCTTCGTCAATGATTGTGAGAGTATCGCAAGAAAACGTTTTCGTGAGGTTGAACAGCTACTTTCATGGCTGTTAGAATACGCCCCGGCGCGCCTGACCGGAACGGGAGCTTGTGTGTTTGCCGAGTTCAACACCGAGCCCGAAGCCCGTCAGGTGCTTGACCAGGCCCCGGAATGGTTGAATGGTTTTGTGGCGCGGGGCGTTAACGTTTCACCGCTGCAAAGCGCGCTTTCCGGGCAATGTTAAGCATTGATAACAAATAGCCGCTTACGGTTATTTACTATCAAACTTAATTCATACACCCGTATGCATATTGTGCCTGTTGTTGCTCCCCGCTTCCGGATACTATAGCGGACACAATATTTCTCTGGACGCAAGCCTGAGGTTCTTCTCGTGCCTGATATGAAGCTTTTTGCTGGTAACGCCATCCCGGAACTAGCACAACGTATTGCCAACCGTTTGTACACTAGCCTTGGCGACGCCGCCGTCGGTCGTTTTAGCGATGGTGAAGTCAGCGTGCAAATCAATGAAAATGTACGCGGTGGTGATATATTCATCATCCAGTCCACCTGTGCACCCACCAACGACAACCTGATGGAACTGGTTGTTATGGTCGATGCGCTGCGCCGCGCTTCCGCGGGGCGTATCACCGCCGTTATTCCTTACTTCGGCTATGCACGTCAGGACCGTCGGGTGCGCTCCGCTCGTGTGCCGATCACCGCCAAAGTGGTTGCTGATTTTCTTTCCAGCGTGGGCGTTGACCGCGTATTAACGGTGGATCTGCATGCAGAACAGATTCAGGGCTTTTTTGACGTTCCGGTTGATAACGTTTTCGGCAGTCCGATCCTGCTGGAAGATATGTTGCAACAGGATCTGGAGAATCCGATCGTGGTCTCTCCGGATATTGGCGGTGTGGTACGCGCCCGCGCCATCGCCAAGCTGTTGAATGATACCGATATGGCGATTATCGATAAACGCCGCCCGCGCGCCAACGTGTCCCAGGTGATGCATATCATCGGCGACGTGGCCGGCCGCGACTGCGTGTTGGTTGACGATATGATCGATACCGGCGGTACGCTGTGCAAGGCGGCCGAGGCGTTAAAGGAACGCGGCGCCAAACGCGTGTTTGCCTATGCGACGCATCCGATCTTCTCGGGGAATGCTTACGACAACATTAAAAATTCGGTTATTGATGAAGTGATTGTCTGCGATACCATCCCGCTGACGGACAAAATCAAATCGCTGCCGAATGTCCGCACCCTGACTCTCTCGGGAATGTTGGCCGAAGCGATTCGCCGTATCAGCAACGAAGAATCCATCTCCGCCATGTTTGAGCATTAAGCGTCTTTAACCGGGCATCCGGTTACTGACTCAACTGCACCCTGAAAGGCAACAAGTAAGGGTGCAGTTTTTACGATCGCGATCTATGAATGGCGCTGGCGCTGACAGCGTTTATCAAAATGTTTTACCCACCAGTAGCGATCGGCCACTTTTTCACGACCGCTGATACGCGCGCCGGCCAGCCAGGAGATGGCGCCGACAAAAATGGTGATCAAATCCAGATAGGCGATAAACTGCGGTAGGTTCAGTTTGGCGAACTGGCTGATGATGCAATAGGCGATACCGCCAACCATCAGCACCATGCCGAGCCCCATCAAACCATTGCCAATCGTGATTGCGTTTTTACGTTTCATCTGTCACCTCCAGATAAACATCGGTGGATGAATGAAGTGGTTACAGCAATCCATCCCTGCTTTGATGTAATTATAGCCAATGAGGCATTTGCATTTGCGCGAGCGATCACAGATGAATACGACAAATTAATATTTTTTTACGAATTAACAAATAAATACACAGTTATTGAAATAATCACTATAGGTAATCAATGCCGCCGGCGAGGAATTCCCCGCACACATTTGGCGATCAACCTGCCCTGTGTGTAAACTAGCGCACATCTACCGTCACTTATGTACATCACGCGGCGTTAATCGCTTGAAACGCCCAATCTGGAAACTTATCGTGAGCAGCATCAAGTTAATTGTCGGCCTGGCCAACCCCGGCGCCGAATATGCGGCAACCCGCCATAATGCCGGGGCCTGGTATGTGGACCGCCTGGCCGACGTCCAGCGCCAGCCGCTGAAGGAAGAGAGCAAATTTTTTGGCTATACCTCGCGCCTGACGCTGGCCGGGCACGACATTCGCCTGTTGGTCCCTACCACCTTTATGAATCTGAGCGGCAAAGCGGTGGCGGCGATGGCGACCTTCTACCGAATTCAGCCCGCTGAAATTCTGGTCGCACACGACGAACTGGACTTATTGCCGGGGGTTGCCAAACTCAAACTGGGCGGCGGCCACGGCGGTCACAACGGCCTGAAAGACATCATCAGCAAATTGGGCAATAACCCCGACTTTCACCGGCTGCGTATCGGCATCGGGCACCCCGGCGATAAAAACAAGGTCACCGGCTTTGTGCTGGGTAAACCGCCGTCAAGCGAACTGGCATTGATAGATAAGGCGATTGACGAGGCGGTACGCTGCACCGAGATCCTGCTGCAAGAGGATATGGTCAAGGCGATGAACCGGCTGCATGCTTTCAAGGCGGCATAACGCGCCGGCTGATGCGGATCGAGATAAACCGACATTCCGTGTATAATCGGCCGGAAGATTTTCATTCTCACAGATGATTTTAACTAATCATCTGATTAATAAGTAATTTAAGGTGATATAAACATGGGATTCAAATGCGGTATCGTTGGGCTGCCTAACGTCGGTAAATCCACTCTGTTCAATGCGCTGACCAAAGCCGGTATCGAAGCGGCCAACTTCCCGTTTTGTACCATTGAGCCGAATACCGGTGTGGTGCCGATGCCCGATCCGCGTCTGGACAAGCTGGCGGAAATCGTCAAGCCGCAGCGTATTCTTCCCACCACCATGGAGTTTGTCGATATCGCCGGGCTGGTGAAAGGCGCCTCCAAAGGGGAAGGCCTGGGTAACCAGTTTCTGACCAACATCCGCGAAACGGAAGCCATCGGCCACGTGGTGCGCTGTTTCGAAAACGACAACATCATCCACGTAAATAATAAAGTTGATCCGGCTGACGATATTGACGTCATCAACACCGAACTGGCCCTGTCCGACCTCGATACCTGCGAACGCGCCATCCATCGCGTGCAGAAGAAAGCCAAAGGCGGCGATAAAGACGCCAAAGCCGAACTGGCGGCATTGGAGAAGTGCCTGCCGCACCTGGAAAACGCCGGCATGCTGCGCGCGCTGGATCTGTCCGATGAAGACAAGGCCGCCATCCGCTACCTGAGCTTTCTGACGCTGAAGCCAACCATGTATATCGCCAACGTTAACGAAGACGGCTTCGAAAATAACCCCTACCTCGACAAAGTCCGTGAAATCGCGGCGAGCGAAGGTTCCGTCGTGGTGGCCGTGTGCGCCGCGGTAGAGTCGGACATCGCTGAACTGGACGACGCCGATCGCGAGGAGTTTATGGCTGAACTGGGGCTGACCGAACCGGGTCTGAACCGCGTTATTCGCGCCGGTTATGAGCTGCTGAATCTGCAAACCTATTTCACCGCCGGGGTGAAAGAAGTCCGCGCCTGGACCATTCCCGTCGGCGCCACCGCCCCGCAGGCGGCGGGTAAAATTCACACCGACTTTGAAAAAGGCTTTATTCGCGCCCAGACCATCTCCTATGAAGACTTTATTACCTATAAAGGCGAGCAAGGCGCTAAAGAAGCAGGAAAAATGCGCTCGGAAGGTAAAGAGTACATTGTGAAAGACGGCGACGTGATGAACTTTTTGTTTAACGTCTAAGTTGTTTCTGTTGTCTTATGAGATCTTAGTGAATCTCATAAAGACTGAAAAAATCCACGCGGTTGCGTGGATTTTTCTTTTCATAGCGTGGTAACGGTCATAATGGCACCTTCTTAGCTCTCAACTGGAATAATAGAAATATGACCGTTGCGCTCCAGAATGGCATATTTTATTTTTCCCAACTCCGTAATGCCCTGATTTTGCCGCGCCGCAACCAGAATATCATCGCAAGAAATATCCACCTTTTTCAGTTTATCGGTTAACGGAACGCCGTTTTCAACCAGGATAACGGGAGAACCATCCAGAGCGGACTCCGCGCCGGATAAATATTTTTTCATTAAGCCAAACAGCATATCGACCACGACCAGGGTAATAATGGTGAGCATTGCGCCGGTTACCGAAAAGTCGTTACCCAATAATGCCTGCTGCGTCGCTTCACTGATAATTAACAATAAAATCAGGTCAAAACTGGTCATCTGTAACAATGCCCGGCGTCCGGCGATTTTAAACACCACCAGCAAAATTAAATAGATCGCTAACGCCCGAAATACCATCTCCATACCGACCTCCTAAGGATAAATAAACTGCCAGAAGCGGATTTCAGGCTCGGCGTTTAGCTGGATGGAATTCATTATCTTCCACGCTTTCGCTGGCGTGACGTATAGCCAGACGGAAAAATCCTTACTACTTTTCAAGTTGTTATAGACCAGATAGATTACATCCCCCCGGCTGTACATGGTGTCCGGCCGTGGCCAGATGCTCCCTATCTCATAAGACTTGTTAAAATCACCACCGAGACTAAAGATGTATTGATCGGCATGAAGGGATTGCGCCGAAATTTTTAATTTGAATTCTGTTTGCAGACGCCCAAAGCGCTCATAATCGATTTTTACCGAGCGTGCCGTATTGATTTTTTCGGTTGTGCTAAAATGTCCGCCAGAAAATACTCCGGCTAATGCGGATAAAATAATACCCAACAAAATAACGAAGCCAACCTTACGCGAGGCCGATTCAAAATTCAGTAAGCGCTGACTCTCCTTTATACCTGGCAATTTTTCCTTTTCACTTGCCATTTATCACCTCACCGTTTTGTTTGCCAGATTAAGGATTGTAGACTGAATCTGATGTTATGGATGCGCCCCTTTCGCAAGCGGTGCCGTGAAGGCCAGTATGGCGTCAAGGAACTTCTGACGATCCGCCGTGGGTTGCAGGTGAACGTAATGCGAGGCGCCAGCGATCTGGACTACTTCTACCGACGCCGCATCCGTCAGATGCGACCGCAGCGTGGTTACATCCGTCGGACGTGACCAGAAGTCGCGTTCCGAGCGTAGTATCAGTACATGAGAGCGAATGAATGACGCGTCAAAGATTTGGCGTCCGTTGACCAGCTTGAGCGTGTCAGCCGTAGGGCCTGACGGAAATCGGAAGCTGGGCGGCTCGCGTGTGTCGGCGGTCGCATCACCTTCCATCGACAATTGTGCGTAGCGAGCGAGAAATGCCGCATCGATTCCCTCGTCGCGCCAGCGGCCTACCAGGTTGTCGACCGTTGCAAACCGGTAGGCCCCGTGCCGTGAACGGTTCAGTTCCGTTGGCTGCAGCGGATCCCCGAACTCCTGTTGAAGCTGCCATCTACCCGCTGGTCCGCCATAGGCCGCGTTGTAGTAGATCAGGTGGGATAGCCGTTCCGGATATAGCGACGCATAGTGGCCCAACCACTGGGAACCGGTCGCCCAGCCGATGGCGGTCAGACGCTCGTCGCCAGGATGGCGACGACGGATCTCCGTCACCACCGCTGCAATATCACTCACTGCTTCGTTTGACCGCACGGCGACGGGACCATTCCGCACCTCGGATGTGTCATGCATCTCTGGGGGGAACTCCGAGCGGCCAAAGCCCCGGACATCCATCAGGTACACCTGGTGTCCCGCCTTGGCAATCTCTTGTGCCGCCGACGTGCCGGGCGCATCCACGTCCCAACTGGCCAGTACGCCTGAACGACCGCCATTGACCATCAGTATAGGGCCGCGATCGGCCGTTGCGTCAGTGTCACGCAATTCCCGAACGAAGATCCTCAGGCCGTCTTCAGTGGTGATGGTGAAGTCATGCCGGACGGTTTGCGCCGCGGCGGGAAATGACAGAAAAAGACTTATGCAAGCCGTGGTCAGTACGAGTTTCATGCGCTTTTCTCCCATGTTGAATAACCTGAGATTGAGCGTAATGGCAGGATATGATGCAATCAATGATATTAAAATGTATTAATTGATGCATCGAGAGGTATTGATGGAATTTAGTCAGCTCCGCCATTTTCTGGCCGTTGCCCGGACGCTGCATTTCGGCAGGGCCGCCGAAGAGCTGGGGATGACCCAGCCACATCTGAGCAGGGCCATAGCAAGGCTGGAGGCAGAGCTGGGCATATTGCTGTTCCTGCGCACCAGTCGTAAGGTACAACTGACTGCCGCAGGTGAAGTCTTTCAGTCCGAAGCCCTGGAACTGGTGCGTGGTCAGCAGCGAGCAATGTTGCTCGCTCGTGCCGCCTCGACCCAGGGGAACCAGGTGCTACGTATCGGCTTTGTCTCCGCCGCTCTGTATCATTTGCTGCCGGCAATGCTGCGCGAGCTACGCGCCATGCAACCTGGCGTGCGCACGGAATTGAGAGAAGCGTCGACACAGGAGCAATTGAACTTACTTGCCGGGGGTGATATTGACATCGGGCTGGGCCATCCACCGGTCGAATGCTCAGGCCGCATCGTGAATGAAGTGCTTCTTAGTGACCACTTTGATGCTTTATTGCCGGCGGATCATGATTTAGCTCACTGGTCATCGGTATCCTTTACGCAATTAGCTGCGTATCCCTTCGTGCTGTTCCCCGAAGAGCAAGGTCCGGTACTGTACGCCGCAATACGAGATCAATGCCGATTGGCAGGCCATCCCCTGGTCACAAGCCAGACGGCAACACGGCTGCACAGCCAGTGCTCGCTTATCGCAGCGGGTCTGGGGGTGGGCCTGGCGCCTGTACAGTCGCGCAGCCTGCAGGTGGAAGGAGCGGTCCGCGTACCCATCAAGCCCTATCCGGCCACGTTACAACTCCCGTTGGCGGTCTTTCGGGATGAGCGCAGGCATTCCAGCCTTCATGAGAATTGCCTGCGGATACTGAGACGGCTTTCGCGCAGTCACGCTGATGCCCTCGCCACGTGATGCTGTCATTTATGGAAATCCCCGAGGAGCCTGGCAAGTTTTTCCGCGCTGCCCTCCTCCTGCATCGGCGTATAGATGACCAGCTTCAGGTCGGAGTTGTCGAGAACCGCAAGCCTCGTATATTCGAACACCATCAGACCCACCTCGGGCTGGTCGATGCGCTTGAAGCCGGCGACGGCGTTGGAGACTTCATGCCGCGACCAGAGCGCTTCAAACTCGGGGCTGGCGGCACGCAGAAACACGATCAGCCGTTCGAAATCCGGGTCGCCAGCGAAGCGAACGCTATCCGCGCGGAAGTTAGCCAGCGCGATGGGGGCCATGATCTCCCAATCAACCACCTTACGGCGGTGTTCGGGATTGGCGAAAACCATATGCATGATATTGCGGGCATCGCCTTCGAGCAGACCGTAGTCGCCGAATACCGCCGCCGCCGCGCGATTCCACGCCAGAATATCCCAGCGGCGCCCCAGCACATAGGCCGGCTGGCCAGCCATGCTCTCCAGCGCACGCAGAAGCGCGGAAGGAACGGTTTCCCGTGCGGTTGCCTGCATCCTGTGCGGGGGCCGGTCGCTCAGCCGGTACAGATGCTGCTGTTCGTCGGGATCGAGCAGCAAAGCGCGGGCGATGGCGGACAGCACCTCGGCTGAGGGACGCACGTCGCGGCCCTGTTCCAGCCATGTGTACCAGGTCGAACCCACCCCGGCGAGCAGCGCCACTTCTTCACGGCGAAGTCCCGGCGTACGCCGCCGCATCCCTTGCGGTAGGCCGACGTCATCGGGTGTCAGCCGCTCACGGCGGCTGCGCAGGAAGTTGGCCAGTTCCCGGCGTCGAGTGTATTCATTCGAACCTTTCGCGTCCATATAAGGGGCTCACCATAACTTTCGCGTTTATAAGGATTACCATAGCAGTATCAATACCAGAATAAAATCGGTCCTGTTTGCGGTTTTCCGATCGTGGCAAGGTTCCCTTAAAGGGGACCGTAAACAAAGCGGTAACGCATCCATCACATATTGAAAGAGGAACGATGCACATGGCCGAGAAACTTGATGCCGCACATGCTACAGACCTGCAACTCGCTCCCGATGCCCATTCATATCGCACCAGGCGCCGCAGATTCCTCGCAAAGCTTGCGTTTGCCATGGGAGCCTGCGCGATGGCTCCCATGGTCATGCGGCAAGGATCGGCCAACGCCGCAGAAGTGACGGGCAGGCGCACGGTCCTTATCACCGGATCGACGAGCGGCATGGGGCGCAGGCTAGCTGAACGTCTGGCTGCGCCCGGAACCACGATCCTCGTCCATGGCCGCAACCGTCAGCGTGGCGAGGAGGTGATGAAAGCCATTCAGGACGCGGGCGGCGAAGCGCGATTCTACGCCGCCGACTTCTCTTCCCTTGCCGATGTCCGGAGTCTGGCCGACGCGGTGACGAAGAGCAACGATCGCCTCGACGTTCTGGTCAACAATGCGGGGATTTATTTCGGCGAACCGGAAAGCCGTCAGCTTAGCTCGGACGGGCATGAACTGCGTTTCGCGATCAACTATCTCGCGCCTTTCGCCCTGACCCATCGGCTGGCGCCTTTACTGAAGGATAGCCGCCCTGCCCGGATCGTTAACGTCGCGTCCTCCGGGCAGAACGCCATCGACTTCGACAACCTGATGCTGGAGCGGAGTTACGGCCACCAGCGCGCCTACGGCCAGAGCAAGCTCGCGCTTATCATGTTCACCATCGACATCGCGGAAGAACTGAAGGAAGCGGGCGTCATCGCGAATGCGGTCCATCCCGCGAACTACATGGACACGCCGATGACTCGCGATGCCGGCATCCAGCCGTGGAACAGCGTCGACGAAGGCGCGGATGCCGTGCTGCATCTGATCAACGCCCCCGAACTGGCAGGGACGACGGGGGCGTATTTCAGCGGAGAGCGGCAGTCGCGGGCAAGTTCGCAAGCCTATGACGCTGCCGCCCGCGCTCGCCTTCGCGACCTCAGCCGCCGGCTCGCCGATATCTGATCGCTCGTGATGCTGGGGCGCGCATGGCGGGCTCCAGCGCAATCCAATCGTGCGGGGCGCTATCGATAGGGAGACAACACAGCTATGCTTTTAACCTTCTCCACACGTATGGCCAGCACGATGGAGTTCGTTGCCAAGGAGGCGGCCGCGGCCGCGGCCTGGGCGATCCCGCAAATTCCCCAGCAGGACGCCGCCACGCTGGACTATGCGCGCAGGGCTTATCTGGGGGAGATCGTCGATGAATGGGGAAATCGATTTGCCGACGCGCTCTAGGCTTATCAAACCACTCGCCAAGATCCGCTTTTCGTCGCCCCGACCCTTATCAGGCGCCCTTTTTCCCGCAATATTTTGATATTGCGTTCCACGGTGCGCCGGTTCATTCCTAGCTTATCAGCCAGTTGAATAATGGTAATCGTCGGGGTTGCCGCGATGGCGGCCAAGATCCGTTGGGCGGACGGTGATAAATCCCCTGAATTTTCTACCGACATTTGTACCGATATTTGTACCGGCATGGCGACGGCATAAGCCTGCTGGGCATCAATACCCTCGGCCAGCGCTTCAGTCAGTTTTTCCAGCATAAAAGCGATAACAACGTGCAGTTACCGGCGCGATCGCATTCTCTCAGCACCTGATGTCTCGCCACTCGCCAAGGATCGTTGCCGATCGATAAGATCTACTCTTTGCCGGAAGATGCGCCGTTAAGAATATGCCGCAGAAGCCGATTGACCTCGGCGGCCGAGATCGGTTCGTCTTCCAGCAGGGCTCTGGCACAGATACCGTCCGCCGCCACCACCACGCTCTGAATCGTCAAGGGATCCCGGGTATGCTTACCGGCGGCGCGGGCGACCAGATCGCGCCAGTGCCTGGCGATGGGCCGTAATGCGGGGCGCCTTGCAGCCTGTAGGGTGAGTTCGTGCTCCGCCAGCGCCCGTCGGCGCCCTGCTCCGCTGGCGTCTGAAATCATCTCGGCGATGCCGTCAATCTCATCGCCGCCGCTTTCGATAAGCGCTTCCAGCTGCGCGGCATATTCCTCTGCCGCCGCGGTCAGCGCGGCGAGCAGCAGATCGTCGATGGTCGCGAAGTAGTAGATCGCCGAACTGGCGCCAACGCCCGCCTCTTTGGCAACGCTGCGGTGCGTCACGCCGGAAACGCCTTCGCGCTCCACGACGGTCAGCGTGGCGGCGATCAGTTTCCGGCGCCGGGCATCCCCCCTGGCCCGGCGGCCGTCTTTATTGGCGGCGGACGCGGTGCTCACGGTTTTGCGCCCAGTTCAAGCGAGAGGACGCCGCCAATCACCAGTACGATGCCGACTATTTGTATCCAGGTAAGCTTGTCGCCAAGGAAAAACGCACCGATAAACGCCACGGAAGCTACGCCGAGCGCCGCCCAGACGGCATAGGCCACGCCGATGGCCATGCCGCGGTTCAGCACCAGGGAAAGCAGATAGTAGGCGCCGATAACGCCGACTATCGCCAGCAAGGTTGGCAGGGGCCTGGTAAAACCGTTGGAAAAACGGGTCGCCAGCGCGCCCACGATTTCCGAGGCAATCGCCGCGGCCAGAAGAAGGTAGGTCATTGATGCGCTCCATGTAGTTGAACTAATGTTCAACTATTATTGTTAATGATTACCCTGCTGTCAATCAAGCGTGTGAACTATACTGAGGTAACACGAGCCTGTAATGGCGGCGTTATTTATGTATGCGTTGGGGACGCCGCCTTTCCACCACTCGAATTATTTAGGGTATAAAAATGAATATTATAAAAAACAGCGGCCTATCATGAATACGAACAGCGGGCCTTTATGGTCCGCGCAAAAAAATAAGCTCTTATTGTCCGGCCCCGGCGTAGATATCAGGCAGATTGTGATCCTGACTTATACCGACTGTTTTCTCGGTGACGTGGTGAAACTATTGGAGATGCTGACGTCGCTTAATTCCAGCCAGCCAGGTTTATCCGCGGAAAAAATAGAGTACGTCACTCATATTTATTCTTTATATGGCGGTTCAGTCTCTTCTCCCGCAACCGCCCTGATGAATATGGAAACTCAGGCAATGCAGATTTCCCGCCCGCTGGACATTGATATACTTATTATTGCGCACGGTCCTCAACAGGCAATATCCACCCCGCCGGACTCGACTGTTAATTGGTTACGCGCTATCTGTTCCCAGTCACGCTGCGTCGTCGCTCTCGGCGCCGGTATTTTCTTGCTGGCCGCCACCGGGTTGCTGCATCAACGAACCGTCACGACCTATTCATCTCTGGTAAGCAGGCTGATAGCCGGCTACCCGACCCTGCGGGTGAAAAAGAGCGCCGATTTTCAAAGAGACGGTAAATTCTATACCACCAGCGAACGTATCAATATAAAAGAAATGGCACAGCTTTTATTACGTGCCGATCGCGGAGAAAACGGCAACGATAGCCGGCGGGTGGAATCCTCGGTATCCACATCTACGGCCTTATGCCCGTTAAATTCCATTTTCACCCGCCCGCAATCCATCGCCTATCGCGTCACTTTCTGGTGGCTTACCCATATTGACCAGGATTTGAATATGGCCCAATCCGCCGATTTTTTAGCGATGAGCGAACGCAGCTTTCGGCGTCATTTCAAACTCCAGACCGGCTATTCACCCTCGTTATTTTTATTATTATTACGCCTTGAACTTTCCCGCCAGGCGTTAATTGACAGCGACTTGCCTATTGATAAAATCGCCCGCCGCTGCGGATTACTGGACGGACAACAATTAGCCAGAATATTCAGGAAATTTATCGGTACTTCTCCGCATCTATATCGCGAGACAAAGCGGCAGGAGAATTTAGCCGCGCTCCATCCCGCGTATGGCGATTTATTTAATGCGCGCGCCTTGCCGCAATGGCTATCCCATTTTTTAACCAGAGTCAGTCCGGAAAAAAAACAGTCTATTCTGATATGTTTACAGCGCCAGTCTGCGGTCGCGTCGCTATAAGGCGCCTAAAAGGATTACGCCGTCCCTTTCTTTATCAGCCGGTTTGTTATTGGCCGGTTTTGCAGTACATCGGGCCGGATATGAAGCGGTTTCGCCCCAATATTCCCCTGGGTAACTGTTAAACTACCCATGAGAAATGGCTCCCTTGTTTTTACGCCAAATCCATTCAGTTCCCTTTTGCGTTTTCAAGGCATCCTTATTATGTCCAACAATCTATTAATTAAAACGACTCTGCTCTCTTCGCTGTGTCTCGGCGGTGTGATAGCCGCTCCAGCCCTTGCCGCTACCGCAACCACCAATATGGCCGTCAGTGCGACCGTTGTCGCCGCCTGTACGATATCAACCACGGCTCTCGCCTTCCCCGATTATTCAGGCGTAGCGGTTGATTCCACCGCCACCCTGTCGGTACTTTGCTCCAACGCCGCGCCTTATACCGTAGGTCTTGGCGCGGGTACGGCGGTCGGGGCCACCACTGCCCTGCGCGCCTTGACCGGCTCGGTTGCCGGGTCAACGCTGAACTACGGCCTGTATCAGGAAGCCGCGCATACCACCAACTGGGGCGATACCATCGATACGGATACCGTGGCCGGAACAGGCTCCGGGGCGACGCAAACGCTGACCGTGTATGGTGAAATCGCCGCGAATCAGCTTACCTCAGCCGTCGGCACCTACTCGGATACCATCGCCGTTACCGTCAACTACTGATATAAAGGTCAGCGATTATGCCCCGTAATAGATTAATATTCAGGGCGCTGATACTTGCAGGCCTGTGGAACATGGCGCCACAGGCCTTCGCGCAAGCGCTATCCATTGTTCCGATCAGCCAGGAGCTGTCAGCCAATAAACGGGCCGCCAGCTTTACCCTGACCAACCACGGCGATAAAAATACCCAAATCCAGATCCGTAGCTACGCCTGGACGCAAACGGTTAACGGCGACTCTTACCAAAGTACCGCCAGGCTGGCGATCAGCCCGCCTTTCGCCACCATCGCCCCGGGCAAATCCCAAACCATCCGCCTGTTATTACGCGAACCCGCCGGCCAAATAGAAGAGGCTTATCGGGTCATCTTTGACCAAATTCCGGACAACAATAAAAATAAGGTCGAACTGGCGTTGCGTTTTACCATCCCGGTATTTTCCAAACCCCCGGCCGCAACCACGGCGGATGTCCAGTGGCGGGTTGAAAAACGCCAGGATCAGGCCTTATTGATCGCCGTTAATCATGGCCTGCAACATGCCGTGCTGACCAATATCTCGCTCAACACCGACAACAACGTCAAGCTTGGACTCAAGGGACCGGGGCTGCCTTATATTCTGGCGGGCAGCGAACGTCACTGGCGGATAGACGATCGCTCACAGCGGTTAAATTCCGGCATGCGCCTGCGTCTGCAAAATCCCGGCGTCACGGGTCATGCCGATCGGTGGTTGACCGTGGGTAGCAAAGATTGAATGTGGCCTGTAAACGGGTGGGATTATTTTGGGGCATGATCTGCCTGGCCTGCACAGGGGTCAGCGGCATCGCCTGGGCGGAGGATCCCGCCAGACAAAACCTGTTGCTTAACGTGGTGGTGAACGGGCAAGAACGCGCCGGCGTTGATGATTTTGTCGAAGATAACGGAACGCTGTTCGTTACCGCGACGCAGCTCACCCGGCTGGGACTGATCCTGCCGCCCTCTTCTTCCAGCACGGGCGATGAATTGGTCG
Source organism: Brenneria tiliae (assembly GCF_023347575.1). Classification (NCBI taxonomy): domain Bacteria; kingdom Pseudomonadati; phylum Pseudomonadota; class Gammaproteobacteria; order Enterobacterales; family Pectobacteriaceae; genus Brenneria; species Brenneria tiliae. The sequence continues at coordinate 626,410 of NZ_JAKPCB010000103.1, forward strand.
ACCTCGCCACCATCCGCGGCTGGCGCTACCGGTTGGACAATGAAACGCAAACGCTCCATTTGCAGGTTCCCAACCAGAATCTGGTCGCGCAGCAGCTAAACGCGCCCCAAACGCCGGACAGCGGCGCAGTTGCGCACAGTGATAATGGCGCGGTATTAAATTACGACACCCAAATAACCAGCTATGACGGGCAGCTCAGCGATAGCACCACGGGCGATTTACGCTTGTTTGGCAATTACGGCGTGTTTGAAACCAGCGCCGTGCGGACACACAATCCTTACCTGCGCCGTACCGTGCGGCTAAACAGCACCTACAGTATTTCCGATGTGGAAAAACTGCGCACCTACCATGTCGGTGATTTTATCAATAGCGGGTTGCCCTGGACCCGGCCAATCCGCATGGCGGGTATGCAGATGACCACCAATTTCGGCCTGCGCCCGGATCTGGTGACCTTTCCCCGTCCAGGCATCACCGGCGAGGTCGCGGTGCCCTCATCGGTGGATATTTACATCAACGGCATCCATCAGTTATCCAGTCGGGTTGAGCCGGGCCCCTTTGAAGTCACCCAGTTACCGGTGACCAGCGGCGGCGGGGAGATCGCGATGGTGGTCAAGGACGCCAGCGGCCGGCAAACCCGACAGACGCTGCCTTTTTATACCGGCGCATCGCTGCTGCAAAAAGGGCTGGACTCGCTGGCCGTGGAAACGGGGATGGTGCGCCGCCGCTACGCCACCCGCTCCAGCGATTATACCCAGAGCGCCGCCGCCCTGAGCTATCGTCACGGCGTAACCGACGGGATGACGCTGTCCAGCCATTTTGAAGCCACAGAAAAGCTGGCCATGGGCGGGATCGGCGCCGATCTGTTGCTCAGCCGCCATGGCATACTTTCCGCCTCGTTGGCGACCAGCCAGTTCGGTAGCCGGCAGGGCAACCAATACGGGCTGGGGTTTTCCCATCTTCTGCCGGCCATGAACTACGGCATCAGCATTCTACAGGCGGATAAAAATTTCTATGATATCGCCGCCGCCAATGACGACACCATGCCGGGCACCACGCTGCGCGCCAGCATCGGGTTTCCCGTACCGCCGGGCAACGGTTCGTTCAGCCTGATCTACGCCAAGAGAATGGTCAATTTTTATAATGACTATGATTTAACCTCGGAACGCATCGCCACTTCGACCTTGTCGGCCACCTACTCGGCTTCGCTGCCTTATGATTCCTATGGCTATGTCACCCTGTTGCATGATTTCGACAATCACCAGGGAAGCGGTATTTTTATCGGCTTCGCCATCCCCTTCGGCCGCCGAGCCACCGTTAGCGCCAATAGCAGTATGAGCAACGGTAATCACTATCAAACCGTACAGGCGCGGCAATCCGCGGTACAGCGCGGCGATATCGGCTGGAAAGTCGCCAATCAGAGCGGAAGCCGCGCCCGGCAAAATATGGCGTTGGATTACAAATCCCCATGGGGATTGATTGGCACCGAGATCGAACGCAGTAAAGAAGGAAATGCGCTTCGCGCCAGCGCGCAAGGGGCGATTTCCACCCTTGGCGGTCATTTTTTTGCGTCGAATACCATTTATGACAGCTTCGGCGTGGTGGAGACCGATGGCTTGCCCGGCATTACCGTATTGCAGGAAAACCGGCCTCTGGGCAAGACCGACCGCAACGGCGTAATGTTTATTGAACAACTCAACGCCTATGAAAATAATCATCTGTCGATTAACCCTGACGACGTGCCGATGGACGTTTCGCTGCGCTATACCGAACTCAACCTCACCCCCGGCGATCGCGCCGGCATCCTGGCCAAATTTCCCGTTCGCCGCAGCAACAGCGCCACCATCCGGCTGATTGACGCAAACCGTCAGCCTTTGCCTCTGGGCAGTACGGCCGTCCTGAACGAGAACGGCGTGCAACAGGTGGTCGGCTATGACGGGATTGTTTTCTTTGAAAACCTGGACCCGCATAACACGCTGGCCATAGAGCGGAATGAACAGCCCGCCTGTCGCGTCGCGTTTGATTATCAGCCTCAGGCCAACGCGATCCCCGAAATCGGTCCGTTGATCTGTCTTAGCGGAGAAAAGCCATGAGATTAACCACGTTATTGTGCCTGCTCGCCCTGCTTCCGGTAAAAGCGCCGGCCTACAGCTGCGCGATCGACGCCACGGCGTTAAGTTTCGGCGCCATCGAAGGGATTACCGGCGTCTCACAGCAAAGCACCGCCACCCTCACGGTGAAGTGCCAGGCGGACACCGATGCGGATAGCGCCATCAGCTATCAGATTATGATTGACGGCGCCGAGACGGGGGGACAGCGCCAAATGACCGACGGAAATAACTCCACCAATTACCAGCTCTATACCTCGAATAATTACCAGCAGATCTGGGACGGCGGCAGCGGGGCGCTGACGGACAGCTACACGCTGACCGCCAACACCAGCGAGACGCGCACCTATACCGTATATGCCCGAATGACGCCCTCTTTTCAGGATGCGCCGGGGACATATATCGATACCCGCAGCGTGAATCTGCTGTATTAGTCGAATGGTTGCGCCCCACTTTAATGGGGCTCGTCAATACAGTGCGCCGCGATGGACGCTTAAACGTAGACGTTGATCTGGTTGGTCGCCGTCGGGCGATTAATGCCGTCCGCCGCGGGGGAAATAATATCGGCGGCGCTGTCGTAGCCGGTCGCCTGACCGCGTCGCGACTGTAGCGTGGAAAGCTGCTGGCGTAGCGTTTCGATTTGCGCTTCCAGCATCTTAGCCGCCAGCTGCGAGGCTTCATTATCCTCAGATGTACCGGAAGAGGCGTCCTGGTCAGCCTGCCCGGCTAACGACCGCACCCCGGCAATCCTTTGTACGTAATCGTGGCTGTTTATAGGGTTATATGGCACTGAAGAAAATGTGCTGATAAGGTTCATTGTTCTTCCCTCCATTCATCCGCCTGCTCAAGAACTATTTTGAGTATAGGACAGTTGAACGCCGGGGTGATTTAAGGTTTTGTCTGAAAAAGCGGCGCCGGGGTAAATATAAACACAGGTTAAATGCCCCATTGGTTAGCGCTTGACTCGCTAAGCGGTTGCGCGAGAATAAAAAAACAGATTACAGACCAATAAACAAAGGAAATTTAGTTTTGAGATTGAAACTCCTGGCTTTAATCCTCTCCGCGCCGGTGGCCTTTGCCGCGGCGGCAGACGCTGGAGATGCTCTTTTTACCGCTGAGAAGGTTAGCGGCGAAATTGGTTTAGGCACACTGAGCGGCAAGACCAAAGAACGCGTTTACGATGTAGACGCGGGCGGCCGCAAGGTCAGCCAGCTCAACTGGAAATACAATAATGCAGCAATCGTAAAAGGCTCCCTCGACTGGGATTTAATACCCTGGTTATCGGTTGGCGCTTCGGGCTGGACGACTATCGCCAGCCGCGGTGGTTACATGGACGATACCGATTGGCTGGACGAAAACCAGAAGGAATGGACAGACCAAAGCAGGCATCCCAACACACGCTTAAACTACGCTAACGAGTTCGATATCAACGTTAAAGGGTGGTTGTTAAACGAACCGGCTTACCGCCTCGGCGTGATGGCCGGCTATCAGGAGAGCCGCTACAGTTTCAAATCTACCGGCGGCACCTACAACTACACTGACGAGGAGACCGGCTTACCGGATATCGGGTCTTTCCCGGCTGACATCAAGGGAATCGGCTACAAGCAGCGCTTTAAAATGCCGTACGTCGGCCTCGCGGGTAGCTACCGCTATGAGAATTTAGAGTTCGGCGGTGCCTTTAAGTACAGTGGATGGGTGCGCACCTCTGACAACGACGAGCACTATCTGACAAACACTACTTTTAGGGCGAAGATAAAGAACCAGAATTACTACTCTCTCGCCGGCAACGCCGGTTACTACGTGACGCCGAACGCCAAAGTTTACGTAGAGGGGATCTGGAGCCGCACAACGAACAAGAAAGGCAGCTTATCCGCTAACGATCGCGATCAGGGCACCACGAATAGCGCAGAGAACAGCAGCGGTATCGAGAGCTATAATTTTATGACGACGGTCGGTCTGAAATACGCTTTCTGAGTCAGTTAGCCGGGCTTCTCGTCCGGCTTCTTTCTGGCCCTGGAGCCGGAAATTCAGCGCATTTAGCCTCTTATCAAATCTCCGCTGAAAAGCACAGAGCAATTTCGCTACAGTTTTCGCAGGAGGGGGAACGGCAGATCAGTTCGCCCTCCTGCGCCAGACAAACCTGGCGGTAGAAAAATTTTTTCCACCGCATATTGTTCGCATTCATGGCGATCAGCGGCGCAAAACAGGTTGCCATCATTTCGCGCAGTTCCGCGCGCGACGACAGCCCTAAATCCTGCCACAGATGATTGAACCCCATCGACGCGCCGGCGACCAGTTGGTGCATCGGCGCGGCGTCCGGCGCCATATATTGCCTCAGCCAGTCGGCGAGCTGCTCACACTCTTGACGGCGCGGCATCAGCAGGCGAGCCAATAGCTCATCCTGTTGCTGTAAATGCCGCGGACGCGGCGGCGACGCGGATAAGCCTACCCGCAACATCAGACCGCGCCAGGCGGCGTCATCCAGATTCATCCGCGTCGGGAAGCGGGCCAGGCCGCGCAGATGATTGTCGACCAGGGCGCGTAGCCATGTCTCCGTCGTTCGGACGATAACCATTACGCCACCCCCTTGCGGTCGACCTGCGGCGCAACGCGCTCAGCGCGCCACCGTTCAAGCGTTTCGCGTACCGGCTGCCATGCGCCGTTGACGTAAGGCTCGATGCCCGCAGACTCCAGCCGTTGCCAGGGCGCCAGGCCGATGCGGGCGCAAAATACCGCTTTGACGTCCGCCAGCAGCGCGATGACCCGGTCGAGCCGCTCGCCCGGTTCCTCCTCCTCCCCGCAGTCGGCCGGCCCCCGGCAATAGCGCTGGGTAAAACGCTCCCCCAGCGCAATGATGCCGGCCTGGGAAATACTGAAGATATGAAACCGATCGACATGCCCGAAATGCTGGTCGATCACCTCCCCCTTGCCGGTCGCCACCGCCACCAGACAGGCATCGGGTTCTTCGGACTCCCCCTGCGAGGCGATGCTGGCCTGAATACTTGCCCGGCGAAACAGCGCCGGCAGCAAGGGCTCATTTTTTTCCGGCAACGAAGCCAGCGGAAATTCCTGGCTGCGGTCGTCGCCCAGCATGCCGATCGCATCGGCACGGCACTGGCTACAGTGGGCCATCTGCGGCATGTGCCGGCCGCACCGGCCGCGCGCCTCGCTCAACTCTTCGCCGTCGGGCTCGCGTACGCCCTGCAAACCAAACTGCGTGCCGTGCTCCGGCCGTGAAATCAGCGGCATAACATTGTGCAGCACCGCCCCCCACTGGCGAACCTGCAAACTGACCTCGTTCAGGTGCCGCGCGTTGATCTGCGGGATCAGCACCGAATTCACCTTTACCATGACGCCGCGCTCGGCCAGCTTGCGGATGCCCTCGCCCTGCCGCTCGATCAGCAGATCGGCGGCGATGCGCCCGTGCAGTTTGTCCCCTTCATACCACAGGTGGTGATAAATCTTTTCCGCCACCACGGCGTCAATGGCGTTCACCGTCACGGTGACGTGGTCGACCCCGATATCAACCAGCCTGTCGACCACATCGGGCAGCATCAGCCCATTGGTCGACAGGCACAGTTTGATATCCGGCAGCTCCGCGCGCAGCCCTTCCAGGGTGTTGAACGTGCGGGCGATATTGGCCAGCGGATCGCCGGGTCCGGCGATGCCGATAACCGCAAGCTGAGGGATTTGCGCGGCGACATATCTGGCTTTGGCTATTGCCTGTTGCGGCGTCAACAGCTCGGAAACCACGCCGGGCCGCGACTCATTACTGCAATCATATTTACGGTTGCAGTAATTGCACTGCAGGTTGCAGGCCGGCGCCACGGCCAGATGCATTCGCGCATAGCGGTGGTGCGCCAGCGGCGAGTAGCAAGGGTGGCGGGACACTTTATCCGCCTGCAAAGGCGTAAAGTGCGCCCTGTTCATCGGCCCGCATGCGCGTCGGCCTGAAAATGATGCGTTGTCTGCCATAGGCTTAATCCCCGGTAATGTGCGAACCTCGTCTCATTTTCTGCAAAGGCCATGCCGGGAAGAGGAAAATAAAAACCCTCTATTAAATAGAGGGTTATCCGTTAACCACGAAGCTTGATAAGCGACATTGTCGGACAATGTACCGAATGCGACATTGGCGCGGGATGCCGGCGGCGGCCTCACATCCGCTGCATATTGATATTCATAATCTGAATACGGTAAGCCACCTGCCGGGGCGTCATGCCCAACAGCCGGGCCGCCTTGGCCTGCACCCAGCCGGTGCGTTCCAGCGCCGCGATCAGCCGCTGCCGTTCATCCTGAATATTTTCAATACCCGGCTCGCTGCCGCCGGCGGTTAGCGCGTCGTTGGTTTTGTTGCCGTTAAACGGCATCAGGGCGTTTTCCCTGTAGTTGAACAGGATCACATCACGGTCGATCAACCCGTCCTCCGCCATCACCGCCGCACGCTCCAGACAGTTCTCCAGTTCGCGCACGTTGCCCGGCCAGTCGTAGTTCATCAGCAGCCGTAGCGCGCCGTCGCTGATATGCAGCGTCCGCCCCTGGCGTTTACTCAGCTTGGTCAGCAAAAACTGCGCCAGATCCTGCACATCCTCAATCCGCTCGCGCAGCGGCGGTAAAAAGATAGGCATTACGTTCAGCCGGTAATAGAGATCCTCGCGAAAATGGCCGGCTCGCACCTCGTCTTCCAGATTACGATTGGTGGCGGCGATAATGCGCACGTCCACACGCAGGGTTTCGTCGCCGCCGACCCGCTCCATTTCGCCTTCCTGCAGGATGCGCAACAGCTTGGCCTGAAACGAGGCGCTGCTTTCGCCAATCTCATCGAGAAACAGGGTGCCGCCGTCGGCCAGCTCAAAACGCCCTTTGCGCTGTTTCACCGCGCCGGTGAACGCGCCCTTTTCATGGCCGAACAGTTCGCTTTCCAGCAGCGAATCCGGCAGCGCCGCGCAGTTGAATTTGACGAAAGGCGCGCCGGCGCGCGGGGAGTTGTAGTGAATGGCGTTGGCGATCATCTCTTTGCCGGTGCCGCTCTCGCCGCGGATCAACACCGTGGTGTCCCAGCGCGATACCTGACGCATCATGTCGAAAATATGCCGCATCGGCAGGCTTTTACCCACGATATTGTCAAAGCCGTACTGCTGCTGCACCTTTCTGCGCAAACTATCGCGCTCGGTGCGAAGCGCCTCGCTTTCCCCATTGGCATGGCCGACCAGACGGACGGTTTGCGCTATCAGATTGGCGACCATTTCCAGAAAACGGGTGCTGGAGGGCAGCCGGTCTTCATGCAGTTCCATCGGCTGCGCGGCCAAGACCCCCAATGGCATCTCATCCGGTCCCGGAATGGGCACGCAGATAAAAGGCAGCGCATAGTCATACAGGTTAAGGCGATCCAGAAAACGCGGATCGTCCGATACCCGGGGTAAAACCAGCGAGGTCCGCTGGCTCATCACCGAACCTAAAATACCTTCGCCAACCCTGTAGCGCACGCCCCGCCCCCCTTTGATCACCTGGGTATCCGCCCCTTGCAGCGCCTCGATAAATAACGACGCGCGATCTTTATCAAACAGGCACACCATGCCGTACTGCATAAAGGCATGGTCGTGCAGCGCCTGAATCATCGCCTCCAGCGTATGCTGCAAATCCAGTGAGTGGCTGAGCGCCACGCTGATTTTATGCAGCGCGACAACCTGTTGTTGCAGATCCAGGCGGCGGGTCACCCGTTCTGTCGTCGGAAAATGAGCCATTTTTTCATCCCCTCGAAGTGGCGGTATCGGTGAGGCATAAACCATCAAGCGGCAGGGCGAGCATCATCCTGGTTGCACCGGATGAGATATTCTCGATATTGACCGTGCCGCCCAGCTGCGACGCGATCATCTGAATCAGGCGTAACTCCATGCACTGCCCGGTAGCCAGGATTTCCATCATCGGGTGCGGGGCATTCCGTGCCGCCAGCGGCAGATTATCGGCGACGGAAAAACAGATGCGGCGGCACTGCCGGGCGGCGCGGATCTCAATCACCGTCTCGACCTCCTCGCTTGCCGACAGCGCCAGGCAGCGATCGAGCCACAGGCTGAGCGCGGTCAGGATCAGCGTCCGCTGGCCGCGCAGCGTTAAATCCGCCGAGGAGCACGACCAGACCAGTTTGCCGATCTTGCCGATGCGGTACTGATAGAGCTCCGCCAGATCCGCCAGCATCGCAGGCACCGTCCAGCTGTCCGGCGGCTCATGATGCATTGAGGGACGGCACGCCGTCAGACGGGCTATCGCCTCTTTACCCTCATTCCACGCCGCGCGCAGCGCGACGCTGTCGGCATCGGGGTTCAGGCGCAGCGCGGCGGACAGCATATTTAACGGGCAACTGAGCTGGATCAGCGCCGCGTCCAGCGTTTCGCGGATAGCCGCCATCATCTTATTGACGTTAATCAGGCGTTCGAGCTGGGCGCGCCGATCCTGGTTGATTTGCCGCTGCTGCTCGGTGCAGTCCACAATCACCACCAATTGCCGCGGCGGCGCGCTGTCGGTGAAATAGAGGCTGGCCTCTTCGTTGACGGCGTGCAGCGGCCAGCAGCTGACCGAAAACCAACGCTGCGCGCCGCGAATGGTCAGCGGCAGCAAGGCGTCCGGCGCCGCGTGGTTTAACCCATCCAGCAATACCAGCGGTTCCCGACCCTCGCAGTCGGCGCTGAGGGTTTTATAGGCCAGATTATCCATCACGATTTTCTGCTGGCCGTCCACCACCACCACCGCGGCCGGAATATTGTTCAGCACGGCGGAGATCAGCGTCATCTGGTTACGCACCCGCTGCGCCAGCGCGTAGCGTTCGCTGATATCCTTATGCATCCCGAGATAGTGTTCGATTTCACCCTGCGCGTTGACGATGGGGGAAATGGTGATTTCCGCCAGATAAAGCGATGAATCCCGGCGCCGGTTTATCAACTGGCCGCTCCAGGCGTTACCGGCGGTTATCGTTTCCCACATCGACTGATAAACCGATTCCGGCGTCTGATTGCTGGAAAGCAGATTGTGATTGGCGCCAATCAGCGTTTGCCGCGTATAGCCGCTCAGCGCGCAGAATGCTGGATTGACGTAAACAATGTTCGCCTGCGGATCGGTAATCGAAATAGCGACCGAAGACTGCTCCACGGCGGTGTGAAACACCGCCGCATGCAGCCCCTTTCCCCCCCAGGATGATGTAATCAGCTGTACATCATCCAAAACCAATGATGAATTCATCCTGGCTCCTCCGGTTTGCATTGCGGATTCTGTCGGCTTCATGACAAATTGTCAGATTGCGGAACAGCCGTCGAACGACACGAAATAACCATAAAAAATGTGCAAGATTCATTCCTCATGGATGAAAAAACGCCGAAAGCTTGATCTTGATAGGGGTTTTGGCCCTGATAAGCGGGTTTGGCGCTGTCTGTGACCGCAATCACATCCCCTGGATTTTCCCCGCTGCGCATTTTTGGCGCAGGGAATTGCCTTCTTATCGGGCATTAATTGAGCTGCATAAACTGGCATGGCTTTCGCAATACCCTTGGTGGCAATCATGACGCCGGGGGGATAAATGAAAGAGATACTGCTAATCATGCTGACCAATATTCTGGTCAATAACGTCGTGCTGGCGCGCTTCCTGGGGCTGTGCTCCTTTATGGGCGTCACCAATCAGGTTCACGCCGCCGTCGGCATATCCGTCGCCACCACCGCGGTCATTACGTTGGCCGCCGGGCTGAGCTGGATGGTCGAATCCTGGATCCTGATACCGCTCGATCTGGAATATCTGCGCCTGCTGTCGGTGATTCTGGTGATCGCCTCGCTGGTGCAGCTGATTGAAATGGTGATGGCGAAATACAGCCCGGCGCTCTACCGCACGCTGGGGATCTTTCTCCCGCTGATCACCACCAACTGCGCCGTGCTCGGCGTGGCGCTGCTGATACTGCAGGAGCATCTCGGTTTCACCCACAGCGTGCTGTTCGGCTTTAGCGCCTCGCTGGGGTATTCGCTGGTGATGGTCATCTTCGCCGGTTTGCGCGAGCGGCAGGCCAGCGCCTTGCCGCCGCTGCTGTTTAAAGGCACCCCGCTCAACTTTATTACCGCCAGCATTCTGGCGCTGGCCTTTACCGGCTTCGCCGGATTGTCATCATAGGGAGGCGGCGATGATTTTACTGGTGCTTTCCCTGCTCGCCATCCCGTTTATTTCCGCGATAATCGGCGCACTGCTGGGCTATGCCGCCATCTACCTGAAAGTCGAAAGCGACCCGATGGTGGAAAGCATTGTGGCGCTGCTGCCGAGCGGACAGTGCGGCCAATGCGGCTACCCCGGCTGCCGTCAGGCCGCCGTCGCCATGGCCGGCGGCGAAGCGGCCGTCACCATCTGCTCGCCCGGTGGAAATAGGGTTGCCCAACGCATCGCCGCATTATTGGGTGTCAATCTGGAGGATAACGGCCCCCAAGGGCCTATGGTGGCGGCGATCGCCGCGCCGGGCTGTGACGGCTGCGGCCGCTGTTTAAAACAGTGCGCGTTCGACGCCATCGTCGGGACGACACGTCAGCTGCACGGCGTCCTCAGCGAAGACTGCACCGGGTGCGGCGCCTGCCTGAGCGCCTGCCCTAATAGCTGTATCACTCTCTACGCCGATCCCCATCTCACCCCCGCGGTCGTCAAACCGGGTTTACCTTTACCTCAGGAGCCGGATTATGCTTAAAGCCCTCGCCACGCCTCACGGCGGCATTCGGCCTTATAGCCACAAATCGTTAACCCGCCACCAGGCCATCCGTACCCTCGATACGCCGGACAGGCTAACCCTGCCGTTACGCCAGCATACCGGCGCCCCCGCGCTTCCCGAGGTAAAGGTAGGTGACACCGTCACCTGTGGCCAGCTGCTGGCCCGGCCGTTCGGCCGCATGTCCGCGCCGCTGCACAGCCCGGCGCAGGGTATGGTGACCGAGGTGGTTCCCGGCGAGTCCGGTTATATCCGCTTGCGCGTGTTGCCCTCCACGGCGCAGGCCATACGTCTTGAGCCCCCGGAGGCCCCGCCCGCGGAGCAGATGCTGTCGCTGATCGCCCAGGCCGGCATCGTGGGAATGGGCGGCGCGATGTTCCCGGCGGCGGATAAAATCCGCCTGGCCATGCGCCATGAAATCGACTATCTCATCATCAACGGCGGCGAGTGCGAACCTTATATTACCGCCGACGAGCGCATGATGCAGGAGCAGGCCGAATTCCTGATCGGCGGCATCCGCTATTTACAACAGCTGACCAGTGCCCGGCACGTCTATATCGGCATTGAAGACAATAAAAGCGAGGCGCTCCGGCGTCTTGACGGCCTGTGTCAGGATGAGGAAGCGATGGACGTGGTCGCCCTGCCGTCGCTCTACCCGATGGGATCGGCCAAGCAGCTGATTGAAGCGGTGACCGGCCGGCAAATTCCGCACGACAAACGATCGCCGGAGATGGGCGTGCTGGTGCAGAACGTCGGCACCTGCATCGCCATTTTCCACGCCATTCGCTTTCGTCAGCCGCTGACCCACCGGGTGATCACCGTCAGCGGCCGGGCGATTGAACGGCCCGGCAACCTGCTGGTGCCCATCGGCACGCCGATAAACGCCATTATCTCCGCCTGCGGCGGCATGAAAAGCACCCCCGCCAGAATCATTCTGGGCGGGCCGATGATGGGGCGGGCGACGACCGACCTCAACGCGCCGATCACCAAAGGCACCAGCGGTCTGCTGCTGCTGACCGAAGATGAAATCCCCCAGCCTCACGCCAGCGCCTGCCTGCGCTGCGGCCGCTGCGTCGATGCCTGTCCGATGGGGTTGGCCCCGCTGGCGATGCTGGCGGAGCTGAAAATGGATGCGTTGAATAACGCCCGGGATCTGGGGCTGAACAGCTGTCTGCTGTGCGGTTCCTGCTCATGGGTTTGCCCCGCGGTGCTGCCGTTGACGCAGTTCTTCGACTGGGGACAACAGCAGCTAAGGCTGGAACGGCGCCAGGAGCAAAAAATAGCGCGCGCCAGCGCCAATAGTCTCCGCCGCCAGGCGCGCCTCGCCCGGGAAGCGGAGGAAAAGGCGGCGGCGAAAGCCGCCAGGCCGTCGCGCCGCCGTGCTACGCCAACTACCCCGCTGGAGGATCCCGCATGCTGACATCACCCCATGTACATCAGGGACTTAGCACACAAAACCTGATGTATAAAGTCAATCTGGCGCTGCTGCCGGTGGTGCTGCTGGGCATCATCCAGTTCGGCGCCCCGGCGCTGATGCTGATGTTCGCCAGCGTTGTTACCGCTCTGCTGTGTGAAGCGCTGTGCCTGCGAATGCATCCGCTGGCCCTCGGCCATGTCTTTGACGGCAGCGCGCTGCTGACCGCGCTGCTGTTTACCCTCAGCCTGCCGCCCCATGCCCCGCTGTGGCTGGGGGCGCTGGGTTCCGCCATCGCCATCCTGCTGGGTAAGCATATCTATGGCGGGCTCGGTCAGAATCTGTTTAACCCCGCCATGCTGGCGCGCGTCGTAGTGCTGATCTCCTTTCCGGTGCAAATGACCCACTGGGTCGTTCCCAGCGAGTTCTGGCATGGCGCGGTCTATTCCCTGCATACCGACGGCGCCACCGGCGCCACCCTGCTGGGCGCGTTCCGCGAACGTCTCCAGGCCGATTTTTCATGGCAAAACGCCCTGCTCGGCACCCATAACGGCAGCTTTGGCGAAACGTCCACCCTGCTGCTGGCGCTGGGCGGGCTGTGGCTGTTGCAGCAGCGGGTTTTCAGCTGGCATGCGCCGGTCGCCATGCTGGCCGGCTGCCTGTTTCCCGGCCTGGTGCAATGGCTTATAGCGCCGGAGACGATTTTGCCGCCGATGGCGCAACTCACCACCGGCGGGCTGATGCTGGGGGCGGTTTTTATTATCACCGACCCGGTGACCGGCCCCGGCAGCCCGCGCGGCCGCCTGTATTATGGCGCGCTGGCCGGCCTGCTGGTCTGGGCCATCCGCAGCTTCGGCAATTATCCCGAAGGGGTCGCCTTCGCGGTGCTGCTGGTCAACGCGGTGACGCCGTTGATCGATAGCTGGACCCGGCCGCGCGCCTACGGCTACCAAACGCAGAAGGAGAAATGACATGACCTCTGCCTTTTACCGCGGGCTGAACTGGCCGCCGCGCAGCCACCCGCTGAACCTGAGCTTGCTGCTTGGCGCCTTTACCCTGTTGATCAGCCTGACGATCGGCGGCGTCTGGTGGGCAACCTATCACGAAATTGAGCTGCGCCATCAGGAAGACACCCAGCGTCAGCTGGCGGCCGTCTTCCCGCCGGCGCTGCACGATAATGCGCTCGGCAGCGGCGAGGTCACGCTGACGCTGGCGGGGGAGCCGATACGGATTTACCGCGCCACGCTGCAAGGCCGACCCAGCGGCGTGGTGATGTTCGGCGCCGAACGAGGCTACAGCGGGGTGATTTCCCTGCTGATTGGCATTAATGCCGCCGGCGAACTCACCGGCGTGCGCACCATTTCCCATACCGAAACGCCGGGGCTGGGAGACAAAATCGAACTTGGCCACGGCGACTGGATCCTGGGCTTTAACGGTAAGTCGCTGCAAAACACCACCGAGAAACAGTGGCACGTCAAAAAGGACGGCGGCGACTTTGATGCCTTTACCGGCGCCACCATCACCCCGCGCGCCGTGGTAAAAAGCGTTCACCAGACGCTGCTGCTATTCCAGCGCCACCGGGCCGAATTGCTTGGCTTGACGGAGGAAAAAACCAATGAGTGACATTACCGCGGTCGCGCCGGCGGAGCGCCCCGCCTATCGGGATATTCTGGTCAGCGGCATCTGGACCAACAATATCACCTACGTACAGATCCTCGGGCTGTGTCCGCTGATGGCGGTTACGACCACCGCGACCAACGGCTTCGGCATGGGGCTGATGACCACCGCGGTGCTGGCGGGGGCCAATCTGCTGGTGTCGCTGCTGCGCCATATCACCCCGCACCAGATCCGCATTCCGGTTTATATCCTGATCATTTCCAGCCTGGTGACGCTGCTCGACCTGTCGATGAATGCCTGGATGCACGATCTGCACAAAATACTCGGGCTGTTTATTCCGCTGATTGTGGCGAACTGCGCCCTGCTCGGCCGGGCGGAATCCTTTGCCGCCCATAACCCGCCGTTCGCCGCCACGCTGGACGGCATGGCGACGGGGTTGGGCTTTACCCTCGGGGTGACCTCTATGGGCGCCATCCGTGAAATCATCGGCAGCGGCACGCTGTTCAGCGGAGCGGAACGGCTGCTGGGGCCGGCATTCCATTTTCTGGAAATGCACCTGCTGCCGGACTATGACGGTTTTCTGCTGATGCTATTGCCGCCGGGCGGTTTTGTGGTGATGGGACTGGTGCTGGCGGCGATCCGCGGCGTCAAAGTGCTGCGCTACGGCCGCGACGTATTGAAGAAAGAATCGTCGGGCTCAGGCTGCGGCGCCGGATGCGGAGGCTGCCACGGATGAAATTCACCATCGCCCACGCCAACGGTTACCAGAGCCGCTGCATCGACATGGAAATGCCGGAGCCCGTCACGCTGCGAGAGGCTTTTCTGGCCTCGCCGCTGCCGGCCCTGTACCCCGGGCTGAACCCGGATGTGCATCGTATGGGAATTTACGGCCGCCTTTGTTCCCCGGACAGCGAAGTACGCGAAGGCGATCGGGTGGAAATCTATCTGCCGATTGAACGCGCCGCCGCGCCGGCGGACGATGACGATGAGCAATAACCGCCCTTTTTCGGACGTCCTTTTAAGGAGATGTAAACCATGAGCACTATAGGCATTTTTTTCGGTACCGACACCGGTAAAACCCGCAAGGTCGCCAAGCTTATCAAGCAGAAGCTGGGCGAACAGGCCGCCGATCCGGTGAATATCAACCGCGCCTCGCTCGACGATCTGCTGGCCTACGATATCCTGATCCTCGGCACCCCCACCCTGGGCGACGGGCAACTTCCCGGCCTGGACGCGGAGTGCGTGAGCGAGTCATGGGCGGAATTCGCCAATGAACTGGCAAACGCCGATCTGAGCGGCAAAACCGTCGCCCTGTTCGGGCTCGGCGATCAGGAGAGCTATCCCGATGACTTTGTCAGCGCCCTGGGCGAGCTGTATGATATCGTCAGCGAGACCGGCGCCAATATCATCGGCGCCTGGCCGGCCGAGGGCTATACCTTTACCGACTCCGCGGCGTTGGAAAGCGGCAGCTTCGTCGGGCTGGTACTGGATCAGGATAATCAGCAGGATTTGACGGAAGAACGCGTTACGCGGTGGGTTAGCCAGCTTCAGGCTGAGTTTTGATATGGGAAAATGGTGTTCACGATCAGATTAACGGCGTATCTGCTTACAAGCACCATCATTCCCGCCACTACCCCATCATTCCCGCCACTACCCCGTCATTCCCGCCTACTACCCCGTCATTCCCGCGGCAGTAGGCGGGAATCTCCTACTGAAAGCGTTAACAGCCACTGGCGCTGATACCCTTGGCGGCGCTTTTCCCGCCACTGCCGGCGGATTTGCGCCAATGCGTCCGCTTTGGGCAGTTCACCGGCCGGCCGGATCGCTTCGCACCAGAGAATATGCAGCCCCATCGGGCTTTCCACTACCGGGCTGACGTCATTCGCCGCCAGGGAAAATAATTGGCTATCCAGTACCGGATACAGCATACCCCGGCTCACCCAGCCGATTTTCCCGCCTTCCAGCGCCGTCGGGCACTGCGAGAAACGCGCGGCCAGCCGGGGAAAGCGCCGCGGGTTGGTCTTCAAGCGGCGGCACAGCGCGGCGATCCGTCCGGTGACCGTTACCCTGTCACAATCGACCTGCGTATCGTCAATCACCAGCAGTAAATGGTGCGCCAGCCGTTGCTCCGGGCGTTGGAAGCGATGGGCGTTATGGCGATACCACGCTTCGATTTCCTCCTCGCTTACCTCTGGCGCCTGGTCGGCCACATTTTCCAGCATGGCGGTAAGCAGGGTTTCATGGACCAGGGCCTGCGACAGGCCGGCGGCGTCAATGCCCGCGCGTTGCAAGGCGTTTTGCCAGTCCTGTTCGTCAGCGAAATGGCTACGCAGCAGATACTGCGCGTCGCCGCTATTTTGCCGCGGCGCGCCGATTCCCTGCCGTTGCGCATGGTCGCGGATAGCGGCTTCCAGCCGCCATTGCCGTGCGACCTGTGCGGCGAACGCCGCCCGCTGTTCGGGCGTTTGCCGCCACGGCGGACACTGGTAAAGGGATAAGGAGAGCTTGAGCCGGGAGTAACGCTGCCACATGGTCGGCGCATCGATATTACAGGTCGTCACGATCGATCGCCTCCAGAGCATGTTCCGGCACCTGTAGCAACGTACCGCCGAACAGCACGATAAACTGCATCGGTTGCATATCGCGTTCCACGCCCATTATCTGACCGACATCCCCGGCCTGCACCCGGATATGGCGATCGGTGGCCAGGATCATGGCGGCGGCGACCCAGTCGCCGTATTGAAACGCCCCGTCGACCCAGGGGGCCGCGGCCGGTATCAGCTCGTGCTCGCGGCAGCCCACAATGCGGTCGCTATCCAGAAAATGGACCTGGTAGATAATATTGTCCTGCAAAAACGTGCCCCACTCGCGCACGTAGCCGACGGCACCACGGCGCACCAGTTGCTCGCCGCGCGCCATAGCCGGAAAAGTACCGTCATTACGCAGGGTGCGGATCGCCCGCACCGCTTCGCCAAACGCAAAACGCGGCTTCATCCGTTTTCTCCTTCATCCAGCAGCAGCCAGGGGATAAAACAGCGGGCGCTGCGCTGATAGACTTTCAGCGGCGAACGTTCCCGCAGTTCGCCGCCGACAACGTGGCGATAGCTTTCGAGCAGCATCGCGCGTACCTGTTGCAGCCGGAATTGCTGACGCTGCCGCGGCGCGAGCGGCGGCTCATCAAAGAGTTGATAGCGCCGCAGGCGCAGGTTGAAAGCGTGCAGGATATGCAGATGTTTAACCCGTACGCTGCGTTCATCAAACGGAATGGCGAAAAAACGCAGGAAGTCTTCGGCGCTTTCCAATTGGCTTACGCCGGGTAGTTGATTAAACCAGTTCATACTTATCCTCTTTAGACCTGAGGAATCCCCACAAATTTGGGGAAAGAATTTCTGTAAGCACAGTGAAAGTTTCGTGCGCACTAACCTCAGTCGATTTCTATGACCGTCACAGCACGCGCCCGACACGGAGGGGCTCACCCGGCGGTCACGCCCACCTCAGCGCGATTTTTTACGCGAAGGAAAACCTTTAAAAACCACATCCTGCTATCTGAGACGATTTATCAAATAATGCTTAATTATTTGCTGGGAATCCCTCAGCCTTCAGACGACGTTAAGCTCCCCGGCCGGTGTTTCGCTTATCCCGCGATAGAGGCGGTAAAGCTCATCGCCGGTGGGGCTGCGTTTGTCGCTTTCGGCAAAGGCGCGCAGCGCTTGCTGAATCAGCGGGATTTGCGCCGCGCTCAGCGGCAGGCCCAACTGCGAGAACACCGCCTCCAGCGCCCGCCGGCCGGAATGCTTGCCCAATACCAGTTGGTGCTCGCGTCCCAGCAGCTGCGGCGCAACGCTCTGATAACTCTCAACCCCCTGCAACAAAGCTGCCACGTGTACGCCCGACTCATGGGTGAAGACCCGTTCGCCGACCAGCGGTTGCCGACAAGGGACGCTCTCTCCGGCGGCGCCGGCGACCTGCCGGCACAGGGCGGGCAACTGCCGGGTATCGATATGGGTGGCGCCCAGCCGCGTATGCCGCAGCGCCAGCGCCACCTGCTCCAGCGCGGCGTTGCCCGCCCGCTCGCCCAATCCCAGAACGGTGGTGCTGACGTGCGTCGCCCCGGCGCGCACCGCCGCCAGGGTGTTCGCCGTCGCCATGCCGAAATCGTTGTGGGCATGGATCTCCAACTCGCCCGGCCAATAGCGCCGTAGCCGCCGAATCTGCCGCCCGGTCGCAGAGGGATCGAGCAGTCCCAGGGTATCGGCAAAGCGCAAGCGGCCGGCGCCGGCGATGCCGGCGACCTGCGCCACCGCCGCCAAATCCGGCTCGTCGGCGCGTGAGGCGTCCTCACCGCCCACGCAGACCTTAAGCCCCAGCGACAGCGCGAAGGAGATCAGCTCGCCGAGCCTCCGCAACATATCCGGCCACGCCAGGCCGACTTTGTACTGCCGCAAACAGGCGGACACCGGCAGTGAAATATCGACCCAGTCCACTCCCAGCCGCGCCGCCTGCCGGATATCCTGTTCATTCAGCCGACACCAGGCCATCAGGGTGATATCCGGCAGGCGCTGGCGGATGCGATAAATACGCGCGCGCTCCTCGTCGCCCATGGCGGGGGTGCCGACTTCCAGCTCGGGCACCCCCGCCCGCGCCAGCGATTCGGCAATCGCCAGTTTCTCATCGGCGCTGAACGCCACGCCGGGGCTTTGCTCGCCGTCGCGCAGCGTGGTGTCGTTAATGACGATGGTTTTCATCGGCGCAATCTCCCCGGTTAACCCCAGGCGGGGGTGAATTCCCCCGGTTTTCCCTGCTGCCAGTAGGGCGACAGCGCGCGTAGGCGGTCGATCACCGGCGGGATCTGTTCGAGCACGTAGTCGATCTCTTTCTCGCGCGTATAGCGCGACAGCGAAAAACGGATGCTGCCGTGCGCCGCGGTATAGGGGATGCTCATCGCCCGCATCACGTGGGAGGGCTCCAGCGAGCCGGAGGTACAGGCGCTGCCGCTGGAGGCGGCGATTCCCGCCTGATTCAGCATCAGCAGAATGGCCTCCCCTTCGATAAACTCAAAGGCGATATTCAGCGTATTCGGCGTGCGCGGCTGCCCCGCTCCCATCACCCGGGTGCCGGCGATGGTCCGCAGCCCGGCTTCCAGCCGGTCGCGCAGCGGGGCGATGCCGGCCGCCATCATCGGCAGATGGATGGCGGCCAGTTCACTCGCCATGCCCATGCCGACGATACCGGCGATATTTTCCGTGCCCGCCCGGCGGCCGCGCTCCTGATGTCCGCCGCGCAACAGCGGGCGAAAGCGCGTACCGCGGCGCAGCCACAGGCAGCCGGTGCCCTTCGGTCCGTGAATTTTATGTGCCGAACAGGAGAGCATATCAATTGCCGAATCCGTCACCGCGACCGGCACCTTCCCCAGCGCCTGCACGGCATCGCAGTGAAACAGAATGCCCTGTTCATGGGCCAGTTGGGCCATCCGCTCAACCGGAAACAACACCCCGGTTTCGTTATTCGCCCACATAACGCTTACCAGCGCCACGCCGTCGTGCAGCAAGGCGCGGTAGCGATCCAGATCCAGCGCGCCCTGCTGGTCTACCTCCAGCCGGTGAATTTTATAGCCCTGCCGTTCCAGGTGCTCGCATACTTCCAGCGTGGCCGGGTGCTCCACGGCGGTGGTGATGATTTCGCGCCGCGCGGGAAAGGCTTCCACCGCGGAAAGAATGGCGGTCGAGGTCGCTTCCGTCGCGCAGGAGGTGAAGATGACTTCACTGTCGTGACGCGCGCCGAGAAAACTGGCGACCTGTTCGCGCGCTTTGGCCAGCGCCCGCCGCGACGGTTCGCCGAAATCATGAATCGACGACGGGTTGCCGTACTGATCCTGCAAAAACGGCAGCATGGCTTCCAGCACCATCGGGTCCAGGCGGGTGGTGGCATTGTTATCCAGATAGATGGGTTTCACGTGCACGCTCCTTAGCAGTCTGAAGTCTGGAAAATCACCCCGGCGGCGGGCGTATCGGCAACCACGCGGATAAAGCAGCCCAGCCGCTCCAGCAGTTTCTGTTGCAGCCAGCCCAGCGTCATATCCGTCATCATGCAGCCATTGCAACTGCCGGACAGGGCTACCCGCACCTCATCGTCCGTCACCCGGATCAGCGTAATGTCGCCCCCGTCCATCTGGATATGCGGCCGCAGTCCGGCAACGATCTCTTCCACCGTCCGCCAGCGTTCGCTTTTCTCTTCCACCGCCGCCGCTGGCGGGTTATCGCCGGCCGCGTCCAGGATCGCGCCCAGCGCCTGCTCGATTTTTTCATGACAGGCGGCGCACCCGCCGCCGGCCTTGGTGTAATGGATGACCTCTTCCAGCGTGGTCAGCCCGTTGGTCAGCACCGCGCGTTTGATTTGCCCTTCGTCGACGGCAAAGCATTTGCAGATCAGCGCGCCCTCTTCATGCTCCTCATCCAGGGTTTCGCCGCGATAGTTGGCGATCGCCACCCGCAACGCTTCCTGGCCCATTACCGAGCAGTGCATCTTTTCAGGCGGCAGACCGTCAAGATAATCGGCGATATCCCGATTGGTGACCCGCGCGGCGGCTTCCAGCGTTTTACCGATAATCAGTTCGGTCAACGCCGATGAGGAGGCGATGGCGCTGCCGCAGCCAAAGGTTTGAAATCCGGCTTCCTGAATCACTTCGCTGGCGGGGTCGACCCGCAGCATCAGCCGCAGGGCATCGCCGCAGCTGAGAGAACCGACGTCGCCCACCGCATTCGCCTGCTCGACCACTCGGGCGTTGCGCGGATGAAAGAAATGTTCTTTTACCTTTTCGGAATAATTCCACATGCTCTCTTCTCCCGTTGGTTACCGCTCGTCGATCTATGCCGTTGCCGCCGCGCACGTCCCCTCTGCGCAATGACATCCCAGCGGCTGAAACTCCACCCAGACGCCTTGCGCGTCGGAGCTGATGCGCGCCTGCGCCAGGTGCCGCCAATGCTGTTCGGAGGCCAGCAGCCGCAGCCCGGCGACGTCGCGGCATTCGTCGCCCGGCAGCGCCTGCGCGCGCCACGTCATCCGCAGCGTCCAGCCCCGGCAGGCATCCCCCATCACCACCAGCGCCAGACCGGCGGTCGGCTGAGTACGCTGCCGTTGGCGCTGTCTGAGCTGGTTTAGGGTCGTCGCATCGATTTGGATCATGGTTTGGGCTCCGCTATCTGACGCTTATCACTGAGCAAATGTGATGCCAGTCACAAAAAATCTCTTTTATCAGTGAGATAGCGGAAAAAATAGTTGGCGATCTGTGGCATACCCGCCGGTAATTGTCGGTTTTGTCGCACAGCCGACAAGCGTCACTCTTCGTCGCACCAGCCGTTTTCCTGCATCATGGCATCGAAACGGCCGTGGTCTTTTTTGCGCAACGATTTCTTGATCCCGCCGTCGGCGCACAGCGCCTGCGCATCGGCCAACAGCACCGCTATCGGGGTATTGCGCGCCACGTTCACCGCCCGCACCCCGATCGCCAGCAGCCGCCTGAACGCCGTATCGCCGATGGCCGTGCAGTAGAGGGTGAAACAGCCCTCCACCGCGCTGACGCGGCTGGTGAGTTTATCCTCGCTGTGGCCGAGCAAGACGGTGAAGTCGGCCACTTCCAGCAGCTGTACTTCATCACGGCGTATGCCGTAAATCGCCAGACGCGGCGACGAGCCGAAATGCTGATCGACGACGCGCAAATCGACGCTGGCGAACGCAATACGAATAATCCAGCTGTCGACGGAGGGGATCGCCAACTGACGGGTTAAATGTCGCATGGCTTTGTCTCCATAATGGGGTCCTGCGCGGCGGCGGACGGAAAAGCCTGTTTCAGAGGAGAGTGATAAACCGGGAGCTGGCGATGGGCCTGACGCATGGCGTTCGCCAGCTCGAACAGGGTATCGCGCATTCCGCCATAGCCCTGGCGCAGGCGACGGAACTCGCCGAGGCGATCGAACAGCGGAAAACCGATACGCACCAGCGGCAGGTGGTATTTCTGCGCCAGCGCCGCCGCATGCGAGTTGGCGCACAGCATATCCACCGGGTGACGTTGTAACCTATCGTCCACGTCCTCCAGATCGCCGATTTGCACCTCGGCCACCGGCAGCGCGGATAGGCCGGGCTGGTTCGCCGGGGCGACCACGCACTCGGGCCGGATCCCCTGGCTGAGGGCGAAGTCCAGCCAGGCGGCCAGCAGATCGCCTTCCGCCGCAATCGCCATCCGCTTGTCCTGGAGCCAGATATGGGTGTCAATCATCGCGTCCTGCAACTGGCCGCGCTGGCGGGCGATCCAGACGGGCACGTCGCGGCCGGAGAGCTGGCGCAGGCGCTCGATAAAGGCGTCGCACCGATCCAGCGTCATCAAATGCGGCAGCCAGAGCGACGGCGTATGGCTGCGGCGCTCCAGCAGACGCGAGGCGCGCTGGAGCGACACGCCGATGGCGATGGTCGACGCGCTCTGCCCCATCTGTTCAAGCTGGCGCAGCGGCGTGCCGCCCTGGGTCAGGGCGGAAAAATCGCCCTCCGCCAGATGGCCGTCCAGCGACCCCGCCAGATCGGGCAAAACGATCGCCTGCAGGCCGAAAGCCTCGACATAGCTGCGGATCTGTTCATGGTCGCCGGGGGTCAGCATATGCCCCAGCAGCAGGTTTACCCGCTTTTTGCTGATGGCGCTGACGTTCGGGGATGGCGGCACGCACTGTTCAATCACGCTTTCCAGCACGGCGGCATAGCCATTTTCCATCGAGCCGTAAAAATCCGGCGAACTGGCGGCGACCACGGCGACGGCGTGATATTTGGGGTAGGTCTCTCTGAACTGGCGTAAGGCGAAAGCCAGATCCGCCCCCTGGGCCTCCGACAGGCCGGTGCTCAACACCACCATTATCTTCGGGTTATGGCGCTCGCACAGCAAAGCCAGGGCGTCCAGGACGTTATCGTTCGACCCCATAATGGTGGTGACCGGATCCATCGCCGTGGTTTGCAAGGGAATGGGCTCGTGAAAGTGCTGAATAAAAAACACCTTGGCGAAAGCGCTGCACCCCTGGGCGCCATGAACCAGCGGAATACACCCCTCCAGCCCCATGCTTGCCAGAATTGCCCCCAGCGGCTGCCCGCTTTTAATCGGGCTGGTGGCCAGCGGTTTCGGCGATTTCAAAATCTGCGCCATTGCATTTCTCCTTCCTCAGCTCTGCCAGGGCGCCCGGCGGTTCACCTGCGGCCAGATCGGGCTTTCCAGCGTCAGGCACAGCTGGCGAGCCAGGGCGACAATCCCCTGATATCCGGCGAAAGCCTGTTCCCGTTCCTGATTGATATCCAGAAACGGCAGCCGGGCCTTATAGGCGGTATACATGTTGCGCCCTCCGGCAATCATGATGTCGGCGTGGTAGCGATACGCGGTATCCAGCAGCAGTCGGGCGTTGCCGTCTTCCAGCATCACGGCGTTCTCCCCCATCAGTTCACGGATGCGCGCTTTATCCTCTTCGGTGGATTTCTTGGTGCCGGTGGCCACCACCTCCAGACCCAAATCCTGCAGCGCGGAGACCACCGACCATGACTTCACGCCGCCGGTGTACAGCAGCGCGCGCTTGCCCTGCAGACGCCGGCGATAGGGCTCCAGCGCCAGATCGGCCGCCTGCTCCTGCCGTTGGATAAGTTCTTCGGTTCTGGCCTGTAGATCCTTATCGTTCAGGGCGCCGGCCAGGGCGCGCAGCGAGCTCGACATCTCCCGCAGGCCGTAAAAGCTGCCTTCAAACCAAGGCGTGCCGTAGTGAAGCTCGAGGTGGCGCGCCACGTTGATCAGCGCGCGCGAACACACCAGCATATTGACTTCGGCGCGGTGCAACGTCTGCAGCTCGGCGAAGCGGGCGTCGCCGGAGAGGCTTCCCAGCACGCGGATCCCCAGGCGATCGAGTAACGGCAGCACATGCCAGAACTCGCCGGCGATGTTGTATTCGCCAATCAGACCGATGCTGTGCCCCCGCGCCTGCGGGATGGCGAAATCCGCCGGCCAGGGCGCGGGTTCGCGGCCGCCGATCACCTTTTTCGCCATAATGTCGCCGGCGATGCGGTTGCCCAGGTTTTTGCCGCCGTAAAATCCGGCGGCATCGATAGCGATGACCGGAACCTGATTGACCTGCTCCGCCGCCCGGCACACCGCCTCAATATCGTCGCCTTCCATGGCGGGCACGCAGGTGTTGTAGATAAACACCGCCGCCGGATGGTAGCGCTCGACGATATGGCGCACGGCATGAAACAGGCGCCGCTCGCCGCGCCCCATGATCACATCCTGCTCGCTCATATCGGTGGTGAATCCCAGCCGGTTAATCCGCGGCCCGGAGCTATGGCTGCCGCGGTTATCCCAGGAACTGCCCGCGCAGCCAATCGGGCCGTGCACCAGATGGGCGACGTCCGCAATCGGCAACAGGGTGATTTGCGCGCCGTCAAAGGCGCAGCCGCCCGCCGCCGTACCCGGCTTGGGGGCGCTGCAACCGGATT
Organism: Brenneria tiliae; assembly: GCF_023347575.1. NCBI lineage: Bacteria > Pseudomonadati > Pseudomonadota > Gammaproteobacteria > Enterobacterales > Pectobacteriaceae > Brenneria > Brenneria tiliae. The sequence goes on from NZ_JAKPCB010000103.1 coordinate 650,775, forward strand.
TCCCGCCGCCATTATGCGCGCAGGCGGGTTGATCCATTAACGCCACGATTTCGCTATTTCTCATCACTCACCTCGGCTCGATTAACAGGACTCCATCTATCCAAGATGCAATCGGTATGCCACAAGGTAATCATTTGATTTATAGAAACTTTATATTGTCGGCTATGCAACAAAACCAACAATGGCAAGATAAAAACGCTATAGCGCCGACGGCGGTGGAGATAACCGGACAAAATGCTGATTTTTACGCTAACTATCGGTATCTATTAGCAAGAATGAAACAGAGGACTATGCTTTTATCGTGTTATTTAGCGTAATTAACAGGACAAACTGTCATGCAGGACTATGTAAAAACTCCCTCCGCCGTGGATTCCCAGGGTCTTATTCGCACCCTGACCGATATCGTCGGCAAATCGCATATCCTTACCGATCAACATAAAACGGAACGCTATCGCAAAGGTTTCCGCTCGGGTCAGGGCGAGGCGCTGGCGGTAGTCTTCCCCGCTACGCTGCTCGAACAGTGGAAAGTGTTTAAAGCCGCCATCGAGGCCGGCCGCATCGTGCTGATGCAGGCGGCCAATACCGGCCTGACGGAAGGCTCCACGCCGAGCGGCGAGGGTTATGACCGTGAAATCGTGATCGTCAATACCCTGCGGCTGGATAAAGTCCAGTTGCTGGACGAAGGACGACAGGTTGTGGCGCTGCCGGGCAGCACCTTGTGGCACCTGGAGCGGGTGCTGAAACCGCTGGGGCGCGAGCCGCATTCGGTGATCGGCTCTTCCTGCATCGGCGCGTCGGTGGTCGGCGGCATTTGCAACAACTCCGGCGGCTCGCTGGTGCATCGCGGTCCGGCCTATACCGAAATGGCGCTCTACGGCCGGGTCAACGAACAGGGACAGGTGGAGCTGATTAACCATCTGGGGATCAATCTGGGCACGACGCCGGAAGAGATCCTCACCCGGCTGGAGTTGCGGCAATACCGCGCCGAGGACGTCATTCACGACGATCGCCAGGCGTCCGACCATGAATATGCCGAACGTATCCGCGATGTGGACGCGGATACCCCGTCGCGCTTTAATGCCGATGAGCGCCGACTGTTCGAAGCGGCCGGCTGCGCCGGCAAACTGTCGGTTTTCGCCGTCCGCCTGGATACCTTCGCGGCGCAAAAGTCCCAGCAGGTGTTCTATATCGGCACCAATCAGCCGCAGGTGCTGACCGAGCTGCGCCGCCATATCCTCTCCGGCTTTAAAAACCTGCCGGTGGCGGGGGAATATATGCACCGCGATATGTTCAATATCGCCGAGGTATACGGTAAAGACACCTTTATCATGATCGACAAGCTGGGCACCGACAAAATGCCCATGTTCTTCAACCTGAAAGGACGCATGGACGCCATTTTCGGCAAAGTGCCCTTTCTGCCGGCGCATCTGGTGGACCGCACCATGCAGGTGCTCAGCCGTCTGCTGCCCTCCCACCTGCCCGATCGCCTGAAGACCTATCGCGATCGCTTTGAACACCACCTGATGCTGAAGATGGCCGGCGACGGCATCGAAGAGGCGCGCCAGTGGCTGGAACGCTATTTTCGCGACGCCGACGGCGAATTCTTTGTCTGTACGCAGGAAGAAGGCGCCAAAGCCTTTCTGCACCGCTTCGCCGCGGCGGGCGCGGCCATTCGCTATCACGCGGTGCACAGCAACGAGGTGGAAAACATTTTGCCGCTGGATATCGCCCTGCGGCGCAACGACCATGAATGGTTTGAGCGCCTGCCGGCGGAATTCGATGAGATGCTGGAACACCGCCTCTATTACGGCCACTTTATGTGTTACGTCTTCCATCAGGATTACATTGTGAAGAAAGGCGTCGACGTGCATAAGCTGAAAGAGAAAATGCTGGCGCTGCTCGACCAGCGCGGCGCGGAGTATCCGGCCGAGCATAACGTCGGCCATCTGTATAAGGCCAAACCCCAGCTAAAAGCGTTCTATCGGCATAACGACCCGACCAATAGCCTGAATCCGGGGATCGGCAAAACCTCGAAACTGAAAAACTGGGGCGGCGACTGCTGCGGCGATGAACACCACTCGGCGCATTGACGGCTCCCGCAATAAAAATAGTTATCCTGACAGGCGCACAGCCTGTGTCTGTCAGGAGTAAATAATATATTTTGCATTAATACGAGATCGTCATCACATTTAACAGCCGATAAAATGTGATCCAGTCGAAATTAATCCCCTATTCTGTGGATGTTTTAATTTTGTCCCATCTGCCGGACAGCATTTAGTATGGCCGTTATTTGTCCGGGAATCTATATTCAATATTAGCAAAAGGATGATAAACGAACCTATACCAATAATAATTAACATCATATTTGACGCAGAATACAAGGGTTATATTATGCAACCACTTACCTCGCGACAAAACAGATTATTGAAGTATTTGTTACAGCATCAACGCTATGTAACGGTCAAAAATATTGCAACCCATCTGAACATTTCAGAAAAGACCGTACATCGAGATATGCAATTTATTGAAAGCTTTCTTGCCGGATGGAATATCTACCCTGAGAAAAAAGTCGGCGCGGGAATTCTGTTAATTTCTGATGATGTTAAAAATCTTATTCATCTGGAACAACGGCTTGTTGCGGATGACGGCGGTTCAGACGCGCTGGCCAATAATGCGCGCCGGGTGAAAATCGCCTCGCAGCTGCTCAGCGACACGCCGCTGGATACCTCGATCAGCAAGCTGGCCGAGCGCTACTTCATCAGCAATGCGTCAATCGTCAACGACTTAAAGATTATCGAAAGCTGGATCCGGCCGCTGGGGCTAACCCTGATCCGCAGCCAGAGCGGCACCCATATCGAAGGGAGCGAAAACCAGGTGCGCCTGGCCATGGCCACCCTGATCAATGAGGTGATGAACCACAAAGAGCCGGGCAGCCTTAACCACTCGCGCCTCGATCCCGGCAGCTACCATGCGCTGATTCACTATTTCGGCGAGCCGGACGTCGGCTTCGTCCAGCAACTGTTGCAGGAAATGGAACAGCGGCTCTCTTACCCGCTGGGGGAGCCTTATTATATCAATATTTTCACCCATATATTAATTATGATGCACCGTATGGCGCAGGGTAATTCCCTGCCGCCGGGCGAAGAGACGCACCATAACCAGGTTGACCGCCATATATTCAGCATTGCGGAAAATATGATTGAAAAAATAGAACAAAGAATTAATAACCGCCTGCCCGATAACGAGGTCTGGTTTATCTATCAGTACATTGTTTCTTCCGGCATTGTGATTGAAGAACATGGCGACCGCTCGGTGGCCAGGCAACAATTATCCAATGGCCAATCACGGCGGGTGACGCTAAAGCTGATTGATATATTTTCCACTCTGATAAATATCGATCTGCGGGCGGATACATTATTGTATGACGGACTGCTGATTCATATTAAGCCGCTGCTTAATCGCCTGAAATACCATATTCGCATCCGCAACCCGCTGCTGGAAGATATAAAAAGCGAGCTGCGGGATATTTATCATATTACCGAACGCGTGACGCAGCTGCTGTGCCAACGTTTTCAACTACCGCCGATCGCCGAAGACGAAGTGGGTTACCTGACGGTGCATTTCCAGGCGGCGCTGGAGCGGCAAATCGCCCACCGGCGCATTCTGGTGGTGTGCTCCAGCGGCGTCGGCACTTCGCACCTGCTCAAAAGCCGCATCCTGCGGGCTTTCCCGGACTGGATCATCGTCGGCGTGGTTTCCGCCGGCAGCATGGCGGCGTTTTGCCGCCGGGAAGCGGTGGATCTGGTGATCTCCACCATCCACCTGGAAGAGCGGCAAACCCCTATCGTCTACGTTTCGGCGTTTTTTAATGACGATGACATCAAGCGCGTCACGGAAAAGGTGATTGCCGGTCAATTGCATCAGGCGGTGAATTTACTCCCGGCGGCTGAATATTAGTTCCTTTTAATTGTTTGAGGTGAAGTGGATGGACATTAATAAGATTCTCAATGCCAATCGCGTCAAATTAGCCATGACGGCGCGGAATAAAGAAGAAGTTATTCAGGAACTGACCGAACTGCTGTATCAGGACGGCGCCATTATCTGCAAAGAGGCCTTTATTCGCGACGTCTGGCTGCGCGAAGCCGAAGGCTCCACCGGTTTTGAAAATCATATCGCCATCCCGCACGGCAAATCCGCCGCGGTGACCCAAACCACGCTGGCCATCGGCCGCACCCGGCAGGACATCCCCTGGGAGACGCTGGATGGCAGCAACGTCCGCTGCATCATTCTTTTCGCCGTGCGCCTGGAAGACCAGAACACCACGCATATCCGCCTGCTGTCTCAGGTTGCCGGCGCGCTGGCCGACGATGAGGTGATTGCCCGACTGCTAAACGAGCCCGACCCGGAAAAAATTATCCAACTGTTCGGCCAGTACGCGGAAACAGACCTCTGCTAATCCGGAAAAGACGAGGAATAACATGAAAATAGTTTGTGTAGCCGCCTGCACGGCAGGCATCGCGCATACCTATATCGCGCGGGAAAAACTTATCAAGGGCGCCAGGGCGCTGAACCACGACATCAAGGTGGAAACCCAGGGCACCATCGGCACGGAAAACGCATTATCCGCGGAGGATATCGCCGCCGCCGACGTGGTGATCCTGGCCACCGATATCAAGATAAAAGGGGAAGAAAGATTCAAAGACAAACCGGTCGTCCGGGTAAAAACCGATGTGGTGATTAAGTCCCCGGTGAAGTTTCTGGAAAAAGTGGCGGGCTCGCTGGCAGGCGCCTGAAGATTAACTTTTCGGGAATAACATGATGAACGACAGCAAAAATAGACTAGGCCAGGAAATAAAGGGGCACCTGCTTACCGGCATTTCCTGGATGATCCCGCTGATCGTCGCCGCCGGTATCTGTATCGCCCTCGGCCAGGTGATTGGCGGCACCAACGTGGCGGAAAAAACCGGCAGCTTCGCCTGGATGCTCAACCAAATCGGCGGCTGGGGCATGGGACTGATCGTGCCGCTGATCAGCGCGGCCATCGCCTACTCCATCGCCGACCGTCCCGGCTTCGCTCCCGGCCTGATCGTCGGCTTTATCTGCGGGCAGATCCAGACCGGCTTTATCGGCGGCATCCTCGGCGGCTTTCTGGTGGGCTATACCGTGCTGCTGCTGCGCCGCTACATCAAACTGCCGGCCTCGATGCAGGGGCTGATGCCGGTGATGATCCTGCCGGTGCTCGGCACCGTTATCGCCGGGCTGCTGATGATGACGTTTATCGGTCAGCCCATCGTCTGGCTGCAAAAAGCGCTGATCCACCTGCTGGAATCCATGCAGGGCGGCTCGAAGTTCCTGATGGGCGCGATCCTCGGCGCCATGGCCACCTTCGATTTTGGCGGACCGGTGAATAAAACCATGTCGCTATTCGCCGACGGCATGCTGGTGGACGGCATCTACGGCCCGGAAGCGGTGAAGTTTGTCGGGTCGATCATCCCGCCGTTCGGCATCACCCTCTCCTTCCTGCTGACGCGCCATAAATACACCAAAGCGGAGAAAGAAGCGCTGAAGGCCGCTTTTCCGATGGGAATCTGCATGATCACCGAAGGGGTGATACCCATCGCCGCGCGCGATCTGCTGCGCGTCGTCGCCAGCTGCGTGGTCGCCTCGGCCATCGCCGGCGGGCTGATCATGGTCTGGGGAGTGGAAGCGCCTGTGCCGCACGGCGGCATGTTCGTGGTGCCGTTGTTCACCAAACCGCTGATGTTCTGCCTGGCGCTGGGCATCGGCACGGTCATCTGCGGCGTGATGCTGTCGCTTATGAAAAAACGCGTCACGCAGGCGGACGAAGAATTCGACGATATCGACGACGGCAACGTACGCGACGAAGACATCAAATTCACCCTTGAATAAACAGGAGTGGCTATGTACGCCCCAATGAAAGCCGTTATTGCCGACGCCTATCAGCGGCAGTACGCCGTGCTGGCGATCAACTGTTTCAACCTGGAAACCGCGCGCGCCGCCATCAGCGCCGCCGAGCGGCAGCGGGCGCCGCTGATCCTGAACGTTTACCAGGGGCACAGCGCGCATTTTCCGCCTCCGGTAGCGGTGGCGGTGGTCAGCGCGCTGGCGCAGCAGGCCACGGTGCCGGTGGCGCTCAGCCTGGACCACGGCAACGCGTTCGATCTGATCGGCCAAGCATTCCGCGCCGGTTTCAGCGGCCTGATGATCGATGCCTCCAGCCACCCGCTGGCGGAAAACATCCGCCAGACCCGCCAGGTGGCGCGGATTGCCGCCACCGCGGAGGTGTGCGTGGAAGGCGAACTGGGTCATATCGCCGATGCGCCGGTTTACGATCCGGCCGATGCCGCGGTGAAGATGACGCAGGTGGAAGACGTGCGGCCGTTTATCAGCCAAACCGGCATCGACCTGCTGGCCGTTTCGGTCGGCACCGCGCACGGGCTGTACCCGCCCGACGTAACGCCGCAGATTAACTTCGAGCGCCTGGCCGCGCTGCATAAGGCATCTCCGGTGCCGCTGGCGCTGCATGGCGGCAGCGGAACCCGCGCCGAAGATATCCGCCGCGTCAGCCGGTACGGCGTGGCGAAGATCAACGTCGGCGCGGCGGTGTTCGCCGCCGGCAAAACCGCGTTGCAGCAGACTCTGCAACAGCACCCTGCCAGCGAACTGGCCGAGGTGATGGCGGTAATGGAATCCGCCTGCCGCGAAGTAGTGTTGGAATATCTGGGCTGGTCCGGCTCCGCCCATAAGGCCTAAGCCGCGTTTCACTCGTTCACGCATCACCATCGGCGCGCCGCGCCGGTGCGGGAAAGTTTTACCCCTAATCAGAGACGAAAGGAGAGTAACATGTTGATTTCAATGCACGAAATGCTAAAGCCCACCCGTGAGCACCGCTTCGCCATCGGGGCTTTCAACGTGGCGGACAGCTGCTTTATCCGTGCGGTGGTGGAAGAAGCGGAGTCCACCCATACCCCGGCGATTATTTCCATCCACCCCAGCGAACTGGAGTTCGTTACCGACGAATTCTTTGCCTACGTGCGCGAACGTACGCTGCGCAGCCCGGTGCCGTTTGTCATCCACCTGGATCATGGCGCGTCGATCGCCCACGTGCTGCGCGCCATCCAGTGCGGCTTCACCTCGGTGATGATCGACGGTTCACTGTTGCCGTATGAGGAAAACGTGGCGCTGACGCGCGAAGTGGTGGAACTGGCGCACGCGGTGGGGGTTTCCGTTGAAGGCGAACTGGGCACCATTGGCGATACCGGCACCACCATAGAAGGCGGCGTCACCAAGGTGATCTATACCGAGCCGGCGCAGGCGGAAGACTTCGTCAAACGCACCGGCGTGGATACGCTGGCGGTGGCGATCGGCACCGCGCACGGCATCTACCCGAAGGATATGCAGCCGCAACTGCAGATGCACATCCTGCGCGACATCTCCGAGCGGCTGCCGATCCCGCTGGTGCTGCACGGCGGTTCCGCCAACCCGGACGCCGAGATTGCCGAAGCGGTAACGCTGGGAGTAGGCAAAATCAATATTTCCAGCGACATGAAGTACGCCTACTTCCAGAAGGCGCGCGAGATCCTGAGCCGGGAAACCTGGTGGGACCCGAACGCCATCTACCCGGAACCCATCAAGGCGGCCAAAGCGGTGATCCGCCACAAAATGGCGCTGTTCGGCTCCACCGGCAAGGCCGGTCTGTACTAAGCGGCGGCCCGCCGCCCGGCCGCAATGGAGGAGACAATGGCATATTTAGGCCTGGATATCGGCGGCACAAAAATTGCCGCCGCGGTGCTCGATGAAAATGGCGCGGTGCTGCTGCAACAGCGCACCGCCACCCGCAAAGAGAGCTACGCCCAGTTCCTGAGCGACGTGTGCCGGATAATCGCCGCGCTGCAGGGCAGGTTTAGCGTTCCGTTGTCGATCGGCATCGCCCTGCCGGGCGGCGTTTCGCCGCTTACCGGGCTGATCAAGAACTCCAACATTCTGCCGCTCAACGGCCGGCCGCTGCAGCAGGATTTGCAGCGGCGCCTGAACCAGCGCGTCGCCATCGCCAACGACGCCAACTGCTTTACCCTGTCTGAAGCCCTGGACGGCGCCGGCAAGGGCCACCGCATGGTGTTTGGCGTCACGCTCGGCACCGGCTGCGGCGGCGGGCTGGTGATCGATAGGCAGGTGATTGCCGGCGGCCACGGCAATGCGGCTGAGTGCGGACACAACCCTTTGCCGGGTTACGATCCGGCCAGGGATGGCCCCGCCGCCCACTGCTACTGCGGGCAGCGCAACTGCGTGGAGTCTTTTGTTTCCGGCACCGGGCTTGCCGAGCGTTATTTGTCGCTTACCGGACGCAAAGCCACGGCGCAGGACATCGTGGCGCTGGCGGAATCGGGGGACGCCGCGGCCGCTCGTCAATTTGATCTCTACCTCGACCAATTGGCCAGAATGCTGGCAACGATAGTGAATTTGATCGACCCCGATGTGATCGTCTTCGGCGGCGGGCTTTCCAATGTAGCGGCGCTATACCGGGACATCTCATCGCGCGTGGCCGCTTATACCTTCACCGATCGGTTCTCTACCCCTATCGTGCAGGCGGTTCACGGCGACGACAGCGGCGTACGGGGCGCGGCCTGGATGGGTAAAGAGATATCCGCCTGACGGGCACGGCATCGCCCGTCGGCTTATGGTTCAAAAACCGAACTCCCGACGCTGCAGCGGGTTGTCTTTTCCCAGCCGTTTCGCCAGCCAGGGCGGCATATGCTCGGCGATCATCTTTTGCAGGGCCTGTAATTGCCCGTCGATGGTGGTGGCCGCGGGAACCTTGATCGGGTGAATATTATGGCGGATCACCCTGGCCGCCGCCGGCCCGCCGATCGACTCGCAAAACAGCAGGTGGCAATCGCTCAGCAGGCGCAGGCGCCCTTCGTTCCCCTCCTCCCCCTCCTGCGGCTGATAACGCCGCAAGGCGCTGAGAAAAGGCCCTTGCCGATCCCAGGCGTAAATAAAGAACAGGCGGCACTGGCCGAAGTGGCCGTTAATCGTCAAACCGTTGCTGGAAGCGAACGCCACCTGTAGCTGTTGTCCCTGCTTGCGTTCGGACTGTTCGGTTAAATGAGGCGGAAGATTGCCGTGCAGGCAATCCATGATTTGCTGCCAGCGGGCAACGGTAAGTACGCTGTTATCAACGGGTAAATGGCGGGATAGCTCATCCAGCGACAGGGCGGACAGACGCTCCAGCGTCAACGCCTCGTCGCAGGTGGCTTCCAGCCAGTTAATCAAGGTGGCGGGGGCAATTTCCGGCAGCAGCTGCGCCAGGGCGAACAGCCGCCAGAAAAGTAAATCGTCCCGTGTCAGGCTCATGAGCATCTCCGGTGTTTATCGCGATCGTCGCGGCGATCGACGGTTAGCTGGCATATTTTTTGGCGCGCAGGGTGACGGGAAACGTGGGCTTCGCCGTCAGCGGCGTAATAAACCAGTCCTCCCCCCCTTCAAGCCGGAGCCGCCCGCCCCAGCGATCGGGCTGGTCGAACTCCAGAAACGTGACTCTGGCTTCCAGATCTTTTTTGGCGATATAACAATGTATGCCGTCAGCGCGCTGACGAAGAATGATGTTGGCCATGCGCCCTCCTGTGGGTCGGCAAAAGCCGCGCCGTACGCCGATACAGCGCGGCGCTAGCGTTAGCGAACCAGGTCGTAACCGTAATCGGTTTTACCCAGCGCCATGGTGTCGCCGTCGAGTTTTTCCAATATGGCGTTTACCAGCGTGGTCAGCATGGTCATCGCGCCTTCATAACCCCAGGTGGTCGCCCGGTGTAAATGGTGGCGATCGAAGATCGGGAAACCGATGCGGATCAGCGGAACCTCAAACTGGTCGCCTTTGGCTTTGGTGTCGCGCTGAATAAACTTGCCGTAGGAGTTGCCGATCATAAAGTCCGGCTGGCGGGTGAACATCAGCGAGCGGAAATGCCACAGATCGCAGTTGATAAACACCTCGCTCTCCCGGCCGTAGGGAGACGACTCCAGCAGTTTGTTCATCGCTTTCTGCCAGCGCTTGTTGCCGTTGTGGCAGAGGATCACCGCCGGTTCGCAGCCCAGCTCCATAAGGAAGCGGGTGAGCCCCATCAGGAAATCGGGATCGCCGTAAATGCCGAAGCGTTTACCGTGCAGCCAGGTATGGGAGTCCAGCATCATATCCACCAGCCGGCCGCGCTCCAGCGCCAGCGCCTCCGGAATGGGCTTGCCGGTCAGCTGGCTTAGGGTCATCAGAAAGTCGTCCGTGGCGGCCAGTCCCATCGGCACCGCAACCTCCGTGGCCGGCTGCCGCCAGTCATCCTTCACCACTTTTTTGCTTTTGACCAAATGCCAGGGTTGCAACAGCAGCGTATCGATGGCGTTGGGCGCATCGCGCATTTCAGCCTGGGTGGTACCGCCGGCATACAGGCGATAATGGCCGTCGGCCGGGGTATCCAGCACGTCCGACGGGTCGGACAGCAGCGAATACGGCACCGCCATCTGCGCCATCATGCGTTTCAGTACCCGGTAGTTGCCGAGATAGGTGTCAAAGCCGGCGACCAGATTGATTTTGCCGTTGCTGCCGGGCTGATACCCCTCGACGCCCTGGGTAAAGGTGCGGGCGAACCCTTCGAACATATTGTCCCAGCCGGTGATATGGCTGCCGATAAAGCTGGGCGTATGGGCGTAAGGCACGGCAATGGCGTCATCCACAAAGCCGTCTTTTTTGGCATTGCTGATAAAGGCCTGCAGATCATCGCCGATCACCTCCGCCATACAGGTGGTGGAAACCGCGATCACTTCCGGCTTATACAGCGCGCTGGCGTTCTGTAGCCCCTGGTTCATATTGTTGTTGCCGCCGAACACCGCTGCGTCTTCCGTCATCGAGTCGGAGACGCAGGCCACCGGCTCTTTAAAGTGACGGTTGAAATAGGTGCGGAAATAGGCGACGCATCCCTGGGAACCGTGCACATAGGGCAGCGTTTTTTCAAACCCGAGCGCGCAGAGCACGGCGCCCAGGGGCTGGCAGGCTTTCGCCGGGTCCACGGTCAGCGCCTGGCGCTGAAAGTTCAGCGCCTCATATTCCGGGGTCGTCGTCCATTCGAAGACCTCCCGCACGCGCTCCTTGCCGTGCCCCTCTTCCAGCTCGCTTTTGCTGGCGAACAGCGCCTGATATTCCGGCTGTTCAAACAGCGGATAACAGGCTTTTACTTTCTCGGTATTCTGGCTCATCGTATTCTCCTCCCGCGCCACAAATCGGTGAACTGACGGGACAAAAGGATGTCGGGCCTCAGGCGGATTGCAGCCAGGGCGCGCGTAGCTGTGTCCAGCAAGGGTTGTTTAGCGTCATATCCATATCGCGGGCGAAGATGGCGAAGCCGTCATAGCCGTGATAAGGGCCGGAGTAATCCCAGGAGTGCATCTGCCTGAACGGCATGCCCAGCTTCTGGAACACGTATTTTTCCTTGATCCCCGACCCCACCAGGTCCGGCTTCAGGCGTTTGACGAACTCTTCCAGCTCATAGGTGCTGAGATCGTCAAACAGCAGCGTTCCCTCTTTCAGGTCGGGCAAGGTGCGGTCGTAGTCGTCGTTATGGGCGAACTCGTAACCGGCGGCCATAATCTCCATACCGAGATCTTCATAAGCGCCGATAACGTGGCGCGGACGCAGTCCGCCGACGTACAGCAACACTTTTTTCCCCTCCAGCCGCGGGCGGTATTTGGCGATTACCGCGTCGGTCTGCGCCTGATAACGGGCAATTACCGCTTCCGCATTCGCCTGAATGGCGCCGTCGAACAGGGCGGCGATTTTACGCAGCGAGGCGGCGATCTGCGTCGGACCGAAGAAGTTGTACTCCATCCACGGAATGCCGTATTTCTCTTCCATATGGCGTGAGATGTAGTTCATCGAACGGTAACAGTGCACCAGGTTGAGCTTCACCTTGGGCGTTTTTTCCATTTCCACCAGCGTGCCGTCGCCCGACCACTGGGCGACCACCCGCAGCCCCATCTCCTCCAGCAGAATACGGGAAGACCAGGCATCGCCGCCGATGTTGTAGTCGCCGATGATGGCGACGTCATACGGCGTGGCGGCGAAAGGTTGATCGTCGCGGGCGGGCAATACCCAGTCGCGGATCACATCGTTGGCGATATGGTGCCCCAGCGATTGCGATACGCCGCGAAATCCTTCACAGCGCACCGGGATCACCGGCTTGCCGAGCTGCTCTTTCGCCGAGCGCGCCACGGCTTCAATATCATCGCCAATCAGCCCCACAGGGCACTCTGACTGAATGCTGATCCCCTTGGTCAGCGGGAAGAGCAGTTCAAGCTCATCAATCAGCTGGCGCAACTTTTTGTCGCCGCCGAAAACGATGTCTTTCTCCTGAAAGTCCGAGGTGAAGTTCACCGTGCCGAAGCTGTCGATACCGCTCATTCCGGTGTAATAGTTACGCCGCCCGGCGCGGGAGTACTGGCCGCAGCCAATCGGCCCGTGCGAGATATGCGCCATATCCTTGATCGGCCCGAAAACCACCCCTTTCGAGCCGGCATAGGCGCAGCCGCGCACCGTCATCACGCCCGGCTGGGACTTGCGGTTGGAAATAATGCATTTCCCCACCGACTCCATCCCCGGCTCAACGGTCATAATATGCTTGGCGCGCTCTTTGCGGGTTTTATCTGGGAAGACCTCAAGCACTTCCTGAATCAGCGCCTGATTCCGCTGTATAATGGTGTCTGTCATATGATGTTCCTCAGGCGGACGCCGCTTCTTCCGCCGCGGTTTTACCGATAATGGCCTCGTTTTCTTCATCGAGGATCCCGAACTCCATCAGCAAAGCCTCCAGCTCATCCATGGTCACCGGCGTCGGGACCACCATTTTGCCGTTGTTGACGATCTTGCTGGCCAGGGTGCGGTACTCGTCCGCCTGTTTGCAGGTCGGATCGTATTCGATCACCGTCATCCGGCGGATTTCGGCGCGCTGTACGATGTTGTCGCGCGGGACGAAGTGGATCATCTGGGTGCCGAGTTTGTCGGCCAGCGCGATGATCAGCTCATCTTCCCGGTCGGTCTGGCGGGAATTACAAATCAACCCGCCCAGTCGTACCTTGCCGGACTTGGCGTATTTGACTATCCCTTTGCAGATGTTGTTGGCCGCGTACATCGCCATCATTTCGCCGGAGCAGACGATATAGATCTCCTGGGCCTTGTTTTCACGAATCGGCATGGCGAACCCGCCGCACACCACGTCGCCCAGCACGTCGTAAAACACGAAATCCAGATCGTCTTCATACGCGCCTTCCTCTTCCAGAAAGTTGATGGCGGTAATCACCCCGCGCCCGGCGCAGCCGACGCCCGGCTCCGGACCGCCGGACTCGGCGCAGCGCACGCCGCCATAGCCGACTTGCAGCACGTCTTCCAGCTCCAAATCTTCCACCGAGCCGACTTCGGCGGCCATTTCCATAATGGTGTTTTGCGCCTTGGCATGCAGGATCAGGCGCGTTGAATCCGCTTTGGGGTCGCAGCCGATAATCATCACTTTCTTACCCAGTTCGGCGAGCGCCGCCACCAGATTTTGCGTGGTGGTGGACTTGCCGATCCCACCTTTGCCATAAATCGCACACTGACGTATTGCCATGATCTATTCCTCTTGCACCGTGAATGTCCCTTTTATCTTGCAGGGGGCATACCAGCCGTATATAACGTGTCAATATATTGATAAGTAATGATATTTTATATTGAGGATTCGACCGGGCGCGGGGGGTTAGATACAATAACGTGACTAATTGTTGTAAAGAAGACAAAGGCGACAGGATAAATTCGGGCGAATGTCGAGTGCAACCGGTCATGATAATCCGCTATGAAATATAACAAGACGGTATTTATGTTCGCCTAACCCTTCAACTACCTTTGATTCAACTCATCATTAAATGGTTTTCGCTATGTCTGAACATTCTGACTGTCGTAACGATCCGTTCGACCAACAACTCATCACCTGGCGACGAGAGTTGCATCAATACCCGGAACTATCCAATCAGGAACAACAAACCACCGTTAAAATTACCCGCTGGCTAAAAAAGAAAGGCATTCGTTTACTGCCGCTGGCGTTAACGTCCGGCGTTGTGGCGGAAATTGGCGACGGCCCCGGTCCGATCGTCGCGCTGCGCGCCGATATCGACGCCCTTCCCATTGAAGAACTGACCGACGTGGCTTTTCGTTCGCAGCACGCAGGCGTGATGCACGCCTGCGGCCATGATTTTCACACCGCGGTGATGCTCGGCGCCGCCTGCCTGCTGAAAAAGCGCGAACAGGCGCTGCCCGGCAAAGTGCGCATTCTTTTTCAGCCGGCGGAGGAGGTTTCCACCGGCGCTTTACAGCTGATCGGCGCCGGCGCGCTGAACGACGTTTCCGCCATTTTCGGCTTACATAACGCTCCCGAGCTGCCCGCCGGCACTTTCGCCAGCCGCAGCGGCGCCTTTTACGCCAACGTCGACCGCTTCTCCATCAGCGTAACGGGCAAAGGCGCCCACGCCGCCAAACCTGAAGAAGGGATCGATAGTATCGTCACCGCCTGCAATATTGTGAATGCCTTGCAAACCTTGCCCAGCCGCAGCTTTAGCTCGCTGGAGTCGCTGGTTATCAGCGTTACGCGCATCCAGGGCGGGAACACCTGGAACGTACTGCCGCAAACGGTGGAGCTGGAAGGCACGGTGCGCACCTACAGCACCCGGGTCCGCGAGCAGATTCCCGCGCGTATCGAGCAGTTGATTAACGGCATTACCCACGCTCTGGGGGCGAAAGCGCGGTTGAACTGGCAGCCGGGACCGCCCTCCGTGGTCAATACCCCCTACTGGGTGGATTTCAGCAAGAAAATCGCCCATGATGCAGGTTACAAAGTGGAAAACGCCGAGCTGCAAATGAGCGGCGAAGACTTTGCGCTCTATCTTCAGCAGATACCGGGAGCCTTTGTCAGCATTGGATCGAATAGCGAGTTCGGACTGCATCATCCGCAATTCAATCCGGACGAAAGCGCAATCTCCCCGGCGGCGCGCTATTTCGCCCAGTTGGCTGAAGCGGCATTGCATCAACAGGCGGCGTTGAATCATGCGTCACCGCCGGTGGTACAACTTAATAACCGACACAGCAAAAATATCTCCGTCTAATGAAAAGAAAACGTATCCTGATCCCTTTGATCACACTGGTGTTGTTTATCCTCTATCTTAACCGCGATGCGCTTAATCCTTTCGCGCCCGACTGTAAAAACATTCCGGCCGGAACGCCCAAGCCCGCGGAATGTAAGCCGAAAGTCGTTGCGCCCGGCTTTGAGCTTTAACGCCGGGCCGTATTAGAAAATCGATGAATATGCGCAACTGAAGGGGTATATTTTCCTTTATCCGCGCAGCGTATGAAAACCAGGAGCTGGTCATGTCACAAATCTCGCCGCCGACTATCGGCAACGCAGCCGCCAACCAAAACCTGCCCGCCCGGCTGAATGCCGTGATTGATCAAGCCATTGCCGAACAGCGTATCGTCGGCGCCGTGGTTCTGGTCCGCCGGCATGGCGAAAACCTGTTCCACCGCGCCGCCGGCCTGGCCGATCGGGAGTCCGGGAAGCCAATGACGGAAGACGCGCTGTTTCGTCTATCGTCGGTGACGAAACCCATTGTGGCGACGGCGGCGATGGTGCTGGTGGGGCAAGGAAAGCTGGGGCTTGATGAGGATATCCGCCGATGGCTGCCCGATTTTCAGCCGCGGCCGGCAAACGGCGATATTGCGGTAATCACGCCGCGCCGGTTGCTCAGCCATACCGCCGGACTGGGCTACCGTTTTCAGGAAAGCGACGATCGCGGACCTTACGCGCGCGCCGGGATTTCCGACGGCCTGGATAACGCGGATATTACCCTGGCGGAAAATCTGCGCCGGCTGGCAAGCGTACCCTTGCTGTATGAACCGGGCCGGGAATGGGGATATTCACTGTCGATGGACGTGCTGGGCGCGGTTATCGAGCGGGTTTGCAACCAGCCGCTGGGAGACGCCGTTCGGGAACTGGTCACCGGTCCGCTGCGGATGGACGATAGCGATTTTTATGTGCGCGATGCCGAACGCCTGGTAACCCCTTACGTTAACCACTCGCCCTCGCCCCGCCGTCTGCAAGAAGGGGAGATTATTCCCTTTGACGAAAACGCCGTCGGCGTTCGTTATTCGCTGGCGCGGGCGTACAATCGGCAGGCGTTTCCATCCGGCGGCGCCGGGATGGTCGGAACCGCCGGGGAGATATTAACGCTGCTGGACACGCTGCGCCAAGGTGGTTCCCCTTTGCTTTCCGCCGACCTGGTTGACGAAATGGGCCGCGATCAAATCGGCGGGCAATCTCTGCCCGATGCGCCGGGCGTCGGCTTCGGGCTGGGCTTCTCCGTACTCGTCGATCCCCAGGTAGCGGGTTCCCCGGAGTCCGCCGGCACCTGGCGCTGGGGCGGCGTCTACGGCCATTCGTGGTTTGTCGACAAAACCCAGGGCCTAAGCGCGGTGGCGCTCACCAATACGCTGTATGAGGGGGTTTCCGGCAGCTTTGTCGCCGACCTGCGGGATGCTATTTATGGCGTGGGGAGCGGGGATTGATTGGCGCTTTGCGGGCTTTTTGAACTATTGCTAATACGGTGCGTTCAGTCGATTTCATCAGACTCCAAGTCGCTTTCATAGTCCTGGTCACCGTGCCATATTCCCACGATGGTGACGGCTTCGTCCTCTTCTTCTACCATGAAGGCGATCACCGTTCTCTTGCGATAGTTTGTCACCCGCAACCCGGGCAGGATATCGTCGCGCCGGTTCCCCCGATGCGGAAACTGCGCCAGTGATTCGCAGTAGTTAACCACGCTTTCGGGAGTGTTAGAAATTCCGTGTCATTCCAGTAATATATCCCAAAAAGGAATGATACATGACCCAACCTTTCGATTTCGACAAAGCGCTGAAAGCGCTCCAGTCTGGCCAAGCCCTGACCGGGAAAGACGGCATCTTAACACCGTTAATCAAACAGTTAACCGAAGCGGCGCTGGCCGCTGAACTCGACTCCCATCTGGCTCAGGATGTGGAAGCTAATCGGAAAAATGGCTCAGGAAAGAAAACCGTCAAAGCCACTACCGGCTCTTTTGAACTGGCCACCCCGCGTGACCGCAACGGCACATTCGAGCCTCAACTTGTCAAAAAGCACCAGACCACCCTGTCGGACGAGATTGAGCAGA